>JAFXSE010000025.1 GCA_017525855.1 Bacilli bacterium | reverse complement strand
CCAATCCCCAATCCCCAATCCCCATTTAAAAATATGAAAACTAATAAAATAATTAATTTTAACATATATTTTAATTAAAAAATCAATTAATTCATTAATTCATTATTTATTAAAATAAATTATTAAAAGATATATAAATCAATTGATGGCAAAAAAAATTGCTTTAATATTTTTGTTTTTAAGCTTAATAACATATATATTAGCGGATACTAAGTGGATTGATTATGATTATAGTACTCAATCAGCTGAATACAAACATGATAAATCATCCAAAATTAAAACAATAACTCCAGAATTTAAACAATCATATCCTTATTATGTTAAGGTAGTGGTAACCCCAGACGAAGGTTCCCAAACACCACTTATTTGTTTTTCTCCCACAGACGCAAATTGTAAAACAGACCGACAAGCTTTTGCTAAAAATACCGAAGGAAAACCAGCCTTCTTCTTTGTTAAAAGGGAACAATTTCAAGCTAATGGAAAAGAATTATATATTAATGTAGAATGCCAAGACAGTAATTGTGGTTATAATTTAAAAGTAACGGGGTCTCAAACAGCAGAAATTGATGTTAATTCAGTATATTCATTTTATGCTTCAGATGACACAAAAGAAATGAGATTTGATGTAATTGGAGAAGCTAAAGAAGGGAGCTTTTTAATTATTGGTTTTGAAGGAAGTTCCAAAGCTGTATTAGATGTAGATGATGTTAGCAGTGATTATATAATTGATATAGGTAATGGTAAAATAGTGACTGTTCCTTTACCAGTTGAAGAAAATAGTGCTGTTTTAAAATCCTTTAGTATTAAAAATCCAACAAAGGGAGATTATATTACACTTAATGTCCATACTGTTTACGATAATAAAGCCGTAGATAACTTATTATACCCAAATGGACCAGCTGTTATGGGAGTTTTAGATAAAAAAGAAGGTTATTTCAAAGAAGAATGCTTCCCTGTTAGTCTTTTTGTCTCAGAAAAATATAAATATATTAATAAATTTTATTTAACAGGGACAATTTATTCTAAATATGGATTATTTTGGCTTGCTGATGAAAACAATATGTATATGGAAGAAACTGAACAAGAAATTTTGGATGGCCATCTATCACATTTGATAAAAACAAATGGAAAAATGAGATCAATCTGTTTCGAATTTTCCTACCTAGAAGAAGTTACCATGGATTACGTCGTTTATTCAATATCTATATTAGAACCTACAAGTCTTGATAAATTATATAAATTTTATCCTCCACAAACAATAGGCCAAACTTATAGAAGAATGATTCCAAAAGGAGATTATGCTGTCTTTCATGGAGGAAAAATAGATTCAGGTGATAAAAGATATAATTATAATGTATATGTCAGAAAAGGAGTTGCTGATTTATATGTAGAAAAATGTAGCACTTTACCCAATTGTGATTATGAAGATAAAATCGATGGTTTGACAAAAATAAAAAGAGTCGGAAAACAAGCAATATGGGAAACAACCGTGGATAAATCAGGTGTTTCAGATGCACTTGCCAATGAAAAAAATGTAATGATTGTTCATTGTAAAGATGGAGATAATGGTGGTGAAGAATTTTGTGAAGTTGATACTTCTATATTTATTCCAGGAAGAGATATAAATTTAGTAGAAAATGAAAAATTTTCTAAATATGTTTTAAAAGGAGAAAGAGGTAGTTTTTTGGCCGATTTAAAAAGTGGAATAAAAGTACAAAGAGCCACTGTTGATATTATGGTATTTAGCGGAGATGTTAGTTTTGAAGCAAAAATGAAGAGCCCAAATAAAAATGGTAAACTTGGTGAAGAATTCATAGATATCAATTATTATAAATATTACCTTTCAAACAAAGTATTTTTCCACTTCAATTTTGCTCAACTTGCTTTAGATATAATAGAAATAGAATATGTTGCATCTGCTAATTCATTTTTCACAATTCAATTTGGTATGAATTCAATGAATTTAATACAAACAGAAGAAATAGTTCCTTCAGGTGAAAGTTATTTAGTCGAAATTGATCCCACCTCAATGGAAAAAATTAAAACAGTATATCTAGTAAATCATAGAACTAAAGCTAAAAAACCATTTTTAGCGAACTTTTTCGCTCTAAACTGCGATTTCCAAGTATGGAGAGAGGAAACCGAAATTCAATTCTTTGATGGATATGCTCAAGAAGTTCTTAAGGATGACACCAGTGGATATACTGATGAAAAATATGCGTATCATATTATAATAAGTGAACAAGATTTGTCAAATTATAACCATAAAATGTGTATGTTATATGTAGCAGGATATGAATCAAAAGATGATGATTATGAAACTGAAATAGTTGTTGCTGAAAATGTAAATCAACAAGTTATTTTCACTGATGCTTTCAAAACTGTAAGATTTTTGTTCCCCCATGCTGACCCAGAAAAAGATTTAGCTATTAATTTTAATGTTGTTGATCAAGCTTATTATACCATGAAAATTTATCTCAATAGTGAAACTAAAGTATTTAAAGAATATTCATTAACAAGAGATGAAATTAATTACATTCCAGGAAATAACTTAACAACTCATTGTGAAAGAAATACTTTATGTAATGTAATTGTAGAAGTTACTTATGATAAACCTTTGGAAAATATGGTTAAAACAGATCCTATGGTGGAAGTTACTATTAGACAAATTCAAAATAATCCATCTTATATACAAAAAAGTCAAGCTAAAAAAGATTTCACATGTGGTGATAGAGTTTATTACTTATATACTGATGTAGGTAAAAATGAAGTAGGAGAAGTTATGGTAAATTTCTTGAGAGATTTTGGTAACGTTTGGGGTAAAATTGTAAGAAAAGATCAGACTTCAGTCGACCAAGAGGCAAATTGGAGAGGTATATATAGAATGCCATCTGAAGAATGGGAGGATTCTTTACCATATAATGGATATACTAAAAAATTCGAAATTGGTGTCGAAGACACACAAGACTGCATTGAAGGATGTTACTTATTATTATCCATTCGAGTTTCACAAATTGGTGATTATGTAAACGATTATAAATTCTATCCATTTACAATTATTACAAGAATTAATCCTAATAATCACGCATATACAGATATACCAAAAGTTGTTATACAAACTGAAGAATACATTGTCGGAAACGTTGATCTTTCACAAAATGAAAGAATTTATCAATTTTATGAAGTATGGCTACCACATGATTCAATACAAATAGAAATTGATTGGCAATCTTCAGTTGCTGGATTATTTATTAATGTAGGAGGAACAAGACCTACCACTAAAAATGCTGATTTTAAATTACTTCCTCCCGGTACTGATACCATTTTTACTTTAGCAAAATTAGATATATTAGATAAAGCAAGAAATAGAAAAGTAAGACCACCTTATGAAAATTCAATACAAGATTTGAGTCTTACTATAGGTGTTTGGACCGATAAAATGGATTCACTTGATACGGAATTATTCTCTTTAAGAGTCCATATACCGAATGATAATTTTGAACTTGATATAATTGAAATAAATGCTGATCAAAAATTCCTTTGTACTCCTCAATTTGTAAACGATGAAGTATATCGTTGTTTATTCATGGTAACATATGATGACGAAGATGTATCCTTAGGATTACCTTTAATTGTTCATGCTAATTCACTTAATCAAACTGCTGCTACTGTGACTTTAGCAAGCTTTATCGAAAGAAAATATTATGATGAATATAATTTTGATTATTTAAAATCAAATACTCCAACAGAACAAACCGCTCAATATAGTACTATAAAAAGTAATATTAATTATATTTATACAGATTTATCTTCAAAATCCACTGATAAAAAATATTATCTATTTGTTAATGTTATAACTGATTATGGAAATCCTGTTATGATAATTACTTCTTTGCCTATGTTTAATGTAATTGATCCAGCTAATTATGAATTTTATCCTAATCCTAGTTCTGAACAATTATTATCTCTTTCAGTAGAAAGTTTAAGACTTAAATTCTTTACAAGTTCTAGTCTTATTGTTAATATTGAATGCTTAGGAGGAGGAGCAGATATAAGATGGGCTGATGATGCTAGTATAGTTTATAAATTAAGAGGAAATGGAGATAGATTAGCTTTGACATCAGGAGAAAAAGTAGATGAATTAGTTATCACAAATGTTAACAAACAAAATCCAGGATTTGTCTTTTATATTTCTTATTATATAAGAAATGCTGAAAATAATTTTGATGAAATAAAATATGGACAATCAATTGAAATTGGATATAGAAAAACAGATTTACCTGTTTATTTATATAGTAAAGTTGGAGCATATTTCAGTGATTTAAATGTTGCTGTTACTTTCAGAGATTCTGATATTGATACTGAAGGTGAATATCGTTATTCTCCATTCATTGTCAAAGCTTCTTTAGTTAGAGAAAGTACTATATATAAAGCTAAACAAAATCCAGAATTAACACCAACTTTGAGTAAATCACTTTTTGGTAATTATGATTTAGCTCTTAAAACTGCTCAAGTTTTCTTATCTCATGAAATAATTAAACAATTTAATGTAAAACCAGAAGAAAATCCTACAGTATATTTATCTTTAGAAAAAGAAAAAATGTATGAACAAAAAATATATTCCAAATTTAATCTCGAAGCACAATTTTCTAAAGTTAATGACGAAACTACTCCTGTTGAAAATACATATAATTATGGTAAATATACCGGATATTATACTAACTATTACACTTTAATAGCTGATAGAAGTAAACCTATTATGATTATTGAACTTGCATTTAATAGTGATTATATGAATTTTGCTATAAATAGTATTATGTCAAGAAATAATGATACTTCTCTTGTGGATCAAATTGTGAAAGCAAGAGGAAAACTAATAATATATTTAAAATCTAATCTTAATATTCCATATATATTTTTGAATATATTAAAAAGAAATTACAGAGAGTATAACGATTTTGAATTAAATAATTATGCTTTTAAATATGTCAACGTTGAAAAAAAAGAAGATTATATTGATTTCAAAATGCTTAAAGATAATAATGAAATAGAATATAAAGAAACAAATGATAATAATGAGACAGTAATCGAATGTACATTTAATAAAATCGATGTAGAGAAAGATCAGGCAAATATCACATATTTCTTCAAAGTAGTCGAAAACTCTACTCTTAACTATGGAGAAAATTGTGAAACAATTGCTGTAATGGAGTCTCCATATTATACCGTATATGAACGTAATCCTAAAGATGTCAATGGTAGAATAACTTTAGTTGCTAAAGGTTATTTAGAAAATTGGGCTTGTTTACAAGTTATTGCTCAAATACAACAAAATACTGTTTTAGAATATTTAGCTTATAAATCAGTAAGACTTATAAGACCACCACCAGAAGAACCTGGAACAAAACCAAGCAAATCAGGTGGGGCTTCAACTGCATTCTTTGTTATAGCTGTAATATTAATTGTTGTAATTGCTGGACTTGTTACTGTTGTATTCATTTTCCAACAAAGAAACAAAAGCTTATTAAATCAAGTAAAACATGTTTCCTTCCAACAAAATGCTAATAATAATGCAGATCCTAGTTTATTATTACATAAAAATCAAGCTTAATATAATTGGAGTAAATAATAATGGTTATTGAAAAATATAAAAAATATATATTAATTTAAATATAGTTAAAATAAACATTATTTGATAAAAATAAATATATAAGGTTAATTATTAATAAATAAATAAATTATTTAGAAAAATATTTATTTAATTTATTTATTTTTTAATTTTATAATTATTTTTTCTTTTATTATATTGTTAATTGCAAAAATAAAAATAAAAAGTTTGCTTATTTTTTGATATTTTATTCAATATTAAAAATTAAAATAAAAGATTAAACATTTTATTGCGACGTATGTTCCTGTTTTTATATTTTGAGCTTTGAATACTTCACTGAATGTTCCTTCTCCTAGTTTTTTTATTAATCTATATTCTGTTTTTTTATTTAGGTTATATAATTTAAGTTACTGTTCATTTTTTTTTTGATTTAATTTGGTTTTTTTTTTTTATATTTAATATTTGATTTTTTTAAAAAAAATGTTTTATTTT
>JAFXSE010000024.1 GCA_017525855.1 Bacilli bacterium | reverse complement strand
ATCCCCAATCCCCATATTAGAAATAAATAAAATAAATTTAATTAATTTTTAAAATTAAAAATTAATTAATGAATAAATAATAAAAAATAAAAATTAATAATTTAAATTAATAATAATTATTTTTAAATAACTTTTATTTTATTTTAAATTTAATTTTAATATTGATTTATTTACTCTAGTTTTAGTAAAGATTTATATTATTATATTATATATCAATTATATTTATTTATCATTTTATTCAGTTTTATTGAGATTTTTGAAGCAACAAATTAGGATCAACATTATTATTAGTATTAGTTTGTTGGAAAGAAACATGTTTTACTTGGTTCAATAAGGCTTTATTTCTTTGTTGGAATATCAAAATAATAGCAACAAGAGCAATAACAATTAGTAATAAAATACCTCCAACAATTAAAAATAAAGTAGTACTAGTTTTTCCAGAATCAGAATCTCCGCTACTTTTTGGAGCTGGTCTTACCAATTTTTTTCCATTATAAGAAATATATTCTAAAACATTATTTTGTTGTACTTGTGCAATTACATTCAAATAAACCCAATTTGATATATCACCTTTTGCAGTTAAAGTAATTTTTCCATTATTATCATCTGGATTTCTTTTAAATACGGAATAATATGGTGATTCAGTTACTGCTATAGTATTTACTTCTTCTCCATAAATATGAGTTTTATTTTCTACAACTTTAAAGAAATAAGTAACATTTGCTTTTCCATTAGTAATATTTAATTTATTAAAAGTACAAGTTATAACATGAGTATTTTTATCTTCGTCGCCTTCAGAATATGTAAATTCAGGTGAAATTGAAATAGGGTAATCAATTAATTCAGCTAAGGTTCTTCCATTTATATATTTAAAAGCATAATTATTTAAATATTCTTCATTTGTTGTTCTAGTTTTTTTAAAAATATATAAATAATACAAATCTAAATTGTCAGCTACTTTAAATGTTACATAAACTTTTCCTCTTGCTTTTTCAGTACTATCAAAAGTAATATTAGTTCTTCTATTATTTTCATTATCACTAATAACAAAATCAAGATTTTCACTATTAAAAGCAACTTGTACTCTCATATAAGGTCTAGCCTTATCAACTCTTAATCTATAAAAAGTTTGTTGCCAAGCAGAATTTCTAACTCTTCCATAATGATAAACTTTTTCTACCGGAATTACACCATCATTTACGCCTGAAACTTGGGCTTCAACTTGGAATTTACTATATGTTGTTTCTTCGAAAATTCCAACTTTATCAATTCTTATATAAAGAGTAGGATTATCAGCTTCTTTTATATTATATGATTTTATTTTATCTTCACTTAAAAATATTTGAGCGGTTTTTAAAGCTGTATCATAATTACCTCTTTGTGATCTTTCAATTGAAGGATTTATATCTTTATCATTTTTTGATTCATAAATAGTTTTTTCTTTAACTAATTGGGCGGAAACTAATAATGGATTTTGTGGGTATTCTCCACTTGGGGCAAGTTCATTATCCTTAAATGTTACAGCAACATTTACATCTCGGTATTCGGTACCAATTTTACTGTATAAAACTACGGGTAAATCAGTATCTTTAAAGGACATTTCTAAAGATTTTCCATAATTTATTTCTTCAAAAGTGATTTCATCTTCAGCTCTTCTTAAACGATATTTAATATAAAATGCAAATCCTGGGTCCTCCATAGCAGTTAATTTTTTGTCATTAATAATATTATAATTTACTTTACGAATAAAAAGTTGATCGACATTTTTTCCAGATGATAAACTTATTCTATCTCCTATTCCTCTTAAAACAAAAACAGTATCTGGGTCACTTTTCCAACTAACTTCAGCATGGCCATTTAAACATACTATATCAACCATAATACTATCAGTTCCGGGGAATGCAAGTCTTAATTGTTGTCCAGGGATTGATAATAATTGTTCAGTAGTTGGATTTGGATAGTATTCAAATAAATCATATGAAATATAATTGTATACAGGCATAGAAGTAACCATCATTATTGGATCTGCTCTATCAGTCATTACATTAATAAACATATATTTTTCTTTTTTCAAAGTACTTGTATAAATATAATTAACACCATCTATTTTACTATTTAATTCAGCGGTTTGGAGTGTTGGTACCCGACTATTTAAATCATTTATAATATATTGATCATAAATTTTTCTATCAATATAATTTGCATACATATAAGTTAAAGCTCCATGATTTAAAGATTCTCCATAGGCTAATAAAGGAGTAAACATATTTACATCATCGTCATCATATGTAACAACAAATAAGCATCTATATTGACCTGTAGAAATTTCTTTTGGATTACACATTATTTTTTGATCAGTATTAACTAAAATAATATCTAATGGATCTTCGTCTTCAAATTGAGGTTGATGTACTCTTAAAGAATAAAGCTCAGTATCAATTGAATCTGTTTTATCAGTCCAAATACCTATAACTAAATTAATATCTTGAAGTGAATTAGTATATGGAGTAGAAATTTTTAGTTCTTTTGCTTTATTTATTATTTCTTCTTTTGTTAAGGATAAAACAGTTTCTCTTCCTGGGGGTAATAATTTGAAATGAGCATTTTTGGTTGTTGGTCTTGAACCTCCTAAGTTTATGTATAATCCAACAACTGAAGATTGCCAATCAAATTCAACAATTTTAGAATCGTGAGGAAGCCAAATTTCGTAAAATTCATAAATTCTTTCATTACCTGCAACATCAACATTTCCAATTATAAATTCATCAACTTGAATTACAACTTTTTGAATATCGGTATAAGCTCTACTACTTGGAGTAATTCTAGTTAAAATTGAAAATGGATAAAATTTAGAATCTTCGACATATTCACCAATTTGTGAAATTTGTACAGACATTAATAAATAGCATCCTTCAATACAATCCACAGTATTTTCAGGATTAACAACTATTTTTTTTGTATATCCATTATATGCTAAAGAATCTACCCAATCTTCTGAAGGCATTCTATATATACCTCTCCAATTTGCTTCTTCATCAGGATAAGTTTGATCTTTTCTTACTACTTTTGCCCATATACTTCCGAATTCTCTCAAGAAATTAACAGTTATTTCCCCAATTTCATTTTTACCAATATCAGTATATAAATAATAAAATCTATCCCCACATACAAAATCTAATTTAGCTTGACCTTTTTGTAAATATGTTGGAGTATTTTTAATTTCTCTAATAGTTATTTCTAACATTGGATCTGTATCTATAATTTTATTGTCATAAGTAGCTTCGACAACAATTGGACACATAGTATTTTCTTGGCAATAATTAATAATAACATTTCCTTTTATATAAAAAGTTTGAGTTCTTGTTACTGTTACATCTCTTAAAGATTTACCATTTGCTAAAATATTAATTTTATAAAAAGCTTTATCTATTACATTTACATGAACTGCTAAATCTTTAGAAGCATCGGCATGAGGATATAAAAATCTTATTTTTTTGAAATTATCATTATTAAAAATAATTTGTTGATTTATATTTTCTCCAACTATTATATCTCTATCAATTTTTGATTCCATTTCGCATCCAGCCACATATAGCATGCACATTTTTTTATTATAATTTGATAAATCTGTTTCTGTAATTTTAATATGATAATTATAATTTTCAAAATTATATTCTGAAGAAGAAGATGAATCTAAAATTTCTTGTGCATATCCATCATAGAAATTTAATTCTTTACCTGCTCTTGTTACTTGAAATTCGCAATTTAATGCGAAAAAGTTTGCTACAAATGGATTTTTATTTTTATAAAATTGATTTGAAAGATATACAGTTTTATCCCTATTTGCAGTAGTTGGATCAATTTGGACTAAATAGCTTTGACCAGAAGCAACATTTTCTTCTAATTGGACTAAGTTAAAGCTATGAATTCCATATCTAATAGTGAAAAATGAATTAAGTTCAGCTTTATATTCAATAACTACTTGTTCTAATGTTAATTGACCCAAATTAATATGATAAAATACTTTATTTGATAAATAATATTTATTATAACTTGTTATAACTACTTCTTTTCCTTTATCACTCACATCTTTTCCATAGCAATTAAAAGTAACATCTCCGCTATAAATCATTATATCAATAGTTAATCTTTGAATTTGTCTTCCACTTTGTATATCTGCTCTAAATACGCCTTGTTCTTCTTTAACCACATATTTAGAAAAAATTTCATCTTCGACTAAATATATATCTTGTTTTTTTGGAATAATACTTGTTTCAAATTCACAATATCCTTTACTTTCATTATCATCATCTTCACAATAAGCAACAATTACATATTTTTCTTTTCCAAGGGCTGATGATTTATCTTCACGAACAGTCCAAATTGTCATTTGATTAGTAGGAATTGGTGCAATTAAATTACCTAATTGATCTTTTTCATAATGACAATCGGGGTAAGTTCTACAATCACCAATATATGATTTAACTAGACCTTTTCTTCTAAATAAACTATAATCATATTTTTCAGCACTAGGATCAGTTTTACTTGCATAAAAAAAGGCAATGCTTCCTTTTGGAATCATTCTTCTATAAATTTCTCCGGATAATTGGGGAGGATAATAATTATATAAAGAATTGAGACTATTAGGTTCTGTTAATTGGAAAGAAAAAACCATTTTATAAACGTTAAAAGGTCCTTCTCCTCTTGGCAATTCAAAGCATAAATAATTCAATTTTCTATTATTTTCCATTTGGAAGGTAAGAAATCCATCAACTATTTCTATATCATATTCAGGCAAAAAAGTTCTCTTTTCATCTTCCAAGAAAAACCAACCATATTTTGTATATATTCTTGCTGTTACATATAATTTACTCATACTATAATATTTTTCAAGAGATAAATCTAGAGGAAAGCATTCTTCATTCATAACATCACGTTCTAAATATCCAGTAATTTCCGGTCCATTTGGCTCTAAAAATCCATTTTCAGCAACACCTAGATACATTTCAGTATTGTTGACTAAATGAACAGTTAAAGTTATATAATCTCCGACTTCTGCATTTTTAACAGTAATACTAGCCATTGAGTCAGAATCATCAGATTCATCAATATAACGATAAATAATTTTTGCAGATTTATAAGAATAAGATTCATAAGCATTGTCAACACTTAATGTTGCTTTTGATGAACCTTCTAAAGCAAATATAATATAAACACCTCTTTGTTCTCCTTCAACTTGGAATCTCATTTCTTTATTATAATCTCCGACTAAATAAGAATAAACAAAATTTGGCGGAAAAACTGGAACTTGTTCTCCTTGAATGTTT
>JAFXSE010000023.1 GCA_017525855.1 Bacilli bacterium | reverse complement strand
AATAATAGCAAATAAATCCAAAACATAGTACCTGTATTAGGTCCTTTTAATTTTACTTTACCAACTGGAACAAAATCAACCCCATTTTCAGCAACTTCCATCTCAACATCTTCTAAACCAATTTCACTATCATCTTTAATATTAGGACTTAAACATCTTATATTAGTTCTATTTAAATATTCAGCTTCAGTTGTTCCATATTTTCCGAATTTACATAAAATAGGTTGATAATTAAAATCTTTTTTTTTGCTTTTTAAATTTTTATTGTTATTATTATTATCTAAAACTATATAATCTTGTTCTACAATTGAAGCAGAAGGAGTTGTAAATGTTTTATCCATTTTGTCTTTTGCAGTTAACATAATAGGTACTATTTCTTTAGTAGTAAATTCGTTAGGATATATTCTTTTAACATCTGGATTAGAATAGAAGGTAAAAGTATGTGAACTTTCAGTCCAAGGATTAAATTCATCTTCATTAAAAGCTATTCCAAATGGAACAGTAAATGGCATTTGACCTGAACTAGGTATTTTATAATCTTTAGGAGATAAACATGAAATTTTATTATAATCTATGAATTTACCTTGAGTATATGAAAAATATCCTGGAACTCCAAATCTACAACGAATATTATCCGAATCAAAAAATCCTGCACCTTTTACTAAAATTTGAGTTCCTCCTTGAATAGGTCCACTACTTGGTATAATTTCATATACTCCATAGGGAATGAAACTAACATTATCATTTGCTTCGGTAAAACTTACATTATTTAAAGCGATTTTTAATGGTAGACTATTTTTACTTTTTAATTTATTTCCATTTTTATCTACTTTTATACTATATTCATCAGGTATGGTAGGAAGTGTTTCGAAATTACATGTCATTTCATTGAAGTTATCAACTTTTCCTTTTCCGTAATAATCTCCTACCTTACAACCTATATCAGCTCCTTTAAAATCGTCTTTGAATCCTTTTCCAAACACTTTAACAGTCGAATTTCCTTGACTTGCTCCGCTATGAGGATATATACCAGTAACTTCAGGTTGAACATAATAATAAAATCCATCTGGGTAATCTTGACTATCAATTCCATTTAATGTCAATCCCATATCTACATATCCTGTGAAGTTATTAGGCATGGCAGGCATATCACATATAATTTTAGATTCACTTACTGATAAAGGTTTGTAATCATTTTTATTCATTTTGAATTTTACTTTGTTGCTATTTATAAATCCTCCTCCGTTTATGTTGATATCTCCTTCTCCGGTATTAGGACCACTTGTAGGTATTATGTTATCTATTTTATAGAAGTAAAAATCTTTTCCGGTATCGACATAATTTGTTCCATCAAATGTTACTTTTATATTCGCTTTTGTTCCACTCACCCATCCTCCTGGTGTGCTACATTGGATATATGTTTTACCTTCATTTGTTGTTTTTAACATAGCAGGTACATTTTTTGCTTGTTGAGTTAGTATATAATCTTTTTGTTTTTGAAGTTTTTCTTTTTCTTCTTCGGTTAAATCAACTTGATCAAAAGGTTTAATTTCTTCTTCATCTTCGCTATTATCATTTTCATCTTCAATTGTAGGTTCAAATTGACATTGAAATTCATTTTCATTTACCATATTAGTAAGATTTCTACCATATATTTTTACTAATGTTCCTCCACTTTCCGGTCCGCTCGTTGGTGTAACTAAATCGAACTTTGCGTTTTTGAAATCGCTATAATATGTAAATAACTGATCTGCACATTCAAAATCATAGGCATTTAAAGAAACACAAAAAGGAACTTTAACATTAGCAGTTTCATATTCAGGTGCAGTACAAATTATACGAACTGTGCTTAAATATTCACCTTCTGTTATTTTCTCGCCAAATTTACAATAAGGTTTCGCACCATATTCAGGTTTGTTTAAAAACCAAGCTCCTATTACCATAATTTTAGTTCCTCCGGTTGTTATTGTTCCTGTTGGATAAAAAGATTCAATGTAGATTTGATGATAATAATAATATTCAAAGTTAGTATGAATATAATTATTTGCATAATAATCTTGAAGAAAATCTGATAATGGTAAGAAATTTAATTTAGATACAGATATATAATCTAACCCCCCCCGAGTTTTTAATGTATTTGGCGCAGGAGGTGATTTAATTTCGATTTTTTTTAAATCGTAATTTAATTTATTTGAATCTTTATTTTCCTCATTTTCATTATTATTATCATTATTGTTATATAAAATAGTATTTATATCAATTTCTTTAGTGTCTTTATCTAAAGTATCTAAAAAGTTATTTTTATTCATTGGAACTAAATTTTGAGGTCCCCATTTAAAAACATAATCTTTATTATCTTTAAATCCAGTTCCATATATTTTAACTAAAGTATTTCCTTCTCTAGGACCACATTTAGGTTCTACTTTATAAACATTAACTGGATCAGTAAGTTCCAAATTATAATAAGTATCAGTATAATCATAACCATTTAAACTAACTCTTAATTTTGCATTTCCAGTTGTGCTTTGGAATTTTGGAGATTGACATAAAAATAAATTTTTATATTCATTATTTAAAGGATAAGATGTTAATACACCAGTTGTTTCTTTTTCTATTAATTTATCGTTGTCGTCTACTTCATATTTGCATGTATAATTTGTAAAAGGTTGAATTTCATCGAAATAATTCATAATATCTGTACTATCTATTGGAACGGGAATATATGTATCTAAATTACATGGTATACTTCCGACTAATACATTTTTTAATGTATTTAATTCATTTTGAGTTATATTTAAAACTTCTTGGGCATCTACTTTATTTAAATCTCCAATTACAATAGGTTCATCATAGTAAAATATTTTTAAATTATTTTGAGTAAAATCGTCATTGTAAACTGCAACTTCGACTGGGAATCTTTCATTATCTAATTTATTTCCTGTTTTTTTATATCTCAATCTATTTCTAGGTAAAGTGTATGTTTCTAAATTCATACTATCTATATATTTAGCTTCTACTGTGCAATTATTACCATTGCATTCAAGCACTTCATCTTCGTTAATAGTGCTACCAAACATTGCTTTTAAGTCATTGCTATCGCTTGTGTTTGCAAATCCATAACCATGTATTTTTAATAATGTGTTTCCTTTTGTTGATACCATTTGAGGTTCTACTGAAATGACATATGGGTCATATAATGTATAATTAAAATTATTGTTTGTATAATCATCACCTTTATTAAATGATGTTTCTACATTGAAACTTTCAGGTGTGTTTACTTCTGGTATGTTACATTTAATATGATTTTTTTCTACATATTCTGCAGATTCTATGAAAATTTTATTGTTTGTTGAGAGACTTTTAAATCGACATTTTAAATCATTATTACATTCTTCTACACTTTTTTTACAATCATAATTATCGAGCATTACGTTTAATTTATTATTTTTTGATTTTAATGGTCCGAATTTTGGATTAATATCAGTAATATTAGGCATATTAAAAAATGTATAAATTTGGTCATAATTACAAAAATATTCTCCATCATAAGATAATTGTAAATTAGTTTTAACATCTTTTTTTCCATCATAGTTTCCAGTAGTAAAAATACTTGGAGCTTTAAAACTAACTTTTTGTGTATTTGTTCCTTCTAAATTCACAACTTGAGTTTGACCATATTGAATATCATTATCATCTGCATCAACGAATTTATAATATAATTTTCTATCAACATTATTTTGATAACTATTAATATTAACATTACCATCACTTTCCAACGCAAAATAAGGTTCGATATATCCTATACCATATATACTTATTTCATTTCCACCTATCGCAGGTCCTCTTTCAGGTTTTAATTCAACAGTCATTGGGCATTTATAATAATAATAAGTATTTTGTTTATCTCTATAATTAATAGTCATATCTTTTTCAAATTGTTGCCCATTCAAACTGACTTGAACTACAGTGCTTCCAGTTAAATTAGCTTCAGGTGCCTTTACCATCATATATGTATTATCTATTTTATATGGCTTAGTTTGATATGTGGCGAATCTCGCAGTTACGTTACATGCTCCAGGTTGATTGAAATCAAATCCGGAGATGTTTATATTATTTCCTCCTTCAATTGGACCTAACATTGGATTTACGTTAGTTATT
>JAFXSE010000002.1 GCA_017525855.1 Bacilli bacterium | reverse complement strand
TGGAGTTGTAACTGGTTTTTCTTTTTGTGTTTTATCTTTTATAACTATTCCAAATACTATTAATAATATCGCAATTAATAATAGTGTTATTGAGATTAAGTATTTTTTATTCATTTTTGCTCCTTTCTAAAACTACCAACACTTTCCGTTGTTAAAGCAAGTCATATCATTTGCTGATGCAAATATTGTTAATTTTCCAGAAATGTTTCCAGCATAATCTTGCGATGTTACTTCACATTTTCTAAAAACTAGGCCTGAACTATCGCATTGACAATGATTGTATTGGGCTAATTGTCCTGTTGATGATGAGTTTGGTGAACACCATCCTTTTAAATTATATTTGTAGATACCTGAGGATGCAGATTCATTATTACCAAGCTGATCATTGGCTCCATAAGAAAAACGTATTTTTGTCTGAGCTGTCCATCCTGATTGGCCAATATTTGCTAATGTACATCCATAATCTCCAGTATATTCTTCATTTTCTGCTGAGGCTGATGCTGTTGTAACTTTTCCATCTCTCATAACATAGCATACATTCCATGCTTTTTCTTTATATTCACCATTTATTCTCATTGTTGACCAATCTACATAAGGTGTGTATGGTGCTTTCTTATCTATATAAGCATAACAAGTTTTATCAGCTGTGTCTGAAGTACTATTTCTACCTCTAACATAGTTAGCATGGTAGTTTGTTGTAAAGTTAAATGGATTTGCAGTAGTGCTAGAATAAACAGATTCATTATATTTAGCATATAATAATACTGTTGTATTTGTTCCTGTTATTTTTATTGTGTTTGTTGATTTACTCCATGCTGATGGAGTACTACATGATACACTTGGAGTTTTTGTGGTTGTTCCTGATGATCCTGATGATGATCCCGATGATGATCCTGAAGATGATCCTGAATTGTTTGCGGTCCAAGTTGCCTTTAAACTTAATAAATTGCCTGTTATTCCATATTCTCCATTATCATATTTCCATGTGCCACTCCAATTTGCCCAATTTGATCCTGTTGAATCATACCAACCATTAAATGTATATCCAGATCTAGTACATTTTGTAGTGCTAGTAGTAAATGTTGTACCATATGTTACTGTTTGATTTGATGGAGCTCCACTTCCTCCATTACAATTATATGTCACGCTATATTTTTTTGCTTCCCACTTAGCCTTTAAATTTAATACATTGCCTGATATTCCGTATTCTCCATTATCATATTTCCATGTGCCACTCCAATTTGCCCAATTTGATCCTGTTGAATCATACCATCCTTTGAAAGTATATCCTTTTTTTGTACATGTTTTTGTGCTAGTGGTAAAAGTATTTCCATATGTGATTGTTTGATTTGATGGAGCTCCACTTCCTCCATCGCAATTATAACTTACTGTATATTGTTTAGCAGTCCATTTTGCATATAATGTTAGTTTATTATTTGTTATTCCATATTCTCCATTATCATATTTCCATTTGCCTTCCCAACCTGCCCAATTTCCACCAGTGGTCGCATAGAAGCCTTTGAAATTATATCCTTTTCTTACAAAGAAATTTGTATTGTCCCAAACTTTATAGTTTTGGTCATATATTGCTTTATTACTATTATCTGTCCATGTAGATTTAGATTGGTATGTTCCACCTTGTCCATCATATGTTAGAGTATAAACTCTTGGTTTCCATACAGCATATAAATTTACTGTTGTATTGTTTTCACCTAAATCTACTACTTGTGCTTTATTTGCATATTCTGCTTCTGTGGCTGTTGAATTAGTATTCCAACCAATAAAATCATATCCTTTTAAAGTAAATGTATTTTCTAACAACGACTTTTTTTCTCCAATTGCAAGTGTTTGCTCTGACATAGTGCCAGTTGCATTGCTATTATTCTTATTAAACTTTATTTTATAGGTGGGTTTTAATGCTTCTCTCCATTGTGCATATAAATTGACTGTGCCTCCCGTTGCTAAATTAGTTACTACATGCTTATCCCCATACGCTGTCCCTGTTCCGTCTGCTTTAGTATTCCATCCATCAAAGCTGTAATCTGCTCGTGTATATTTATTTGCGAGTAGTGCTTTTGAAGTTCCATATCTCATTGTCTGTTCATTCATATTTCCCTTGGCTGCGGATGAGTTTTTATTATATTTAATTTTATATTCATTTCCTTGCCAATTAGCAAATAGTATTTGATCAGACGTAGTTATTACTTTACTTTTTGGGGTTTTTGGGCTAATTGATAAATCATTTAATTCTCCGGTTGAATACCAATTATTAAAGGTATATCCATATTTTGTTGGTGTTGGTAGTTTTCCATAATTTGAATACGTTTTTACATTTTTACTACAGGTTTTTTCATTTAGTATTGACGGAGTTGTGCATGTTTCTGAAGTCCACGCATCTCCTCCATTAACATCAAATGTTATTTTTACTTCACCTTGAAGTTCTGGGGAAATGTAGTCACATCCTTTTGAAGTATAGTTTTTGCACATCAAACATGCTGTATAATTTAAATCAAGGTTTTCTGTATTACTATCTTTCCAAATAATTTTTCCTGTTGGATCTACTTCATATTCAGCTGGGGTTGAATTTGATGATAGTTTTTTATTATTTTTAACTGTTACATATCCATAGCATAGTTGCCCATTATAACTTGGATCAGCCATACCATCTAAAAATCCTTCAATAGTTAGCGTATCACTATCTAATAAAATAGAATTTTGCTCTAAAGGTATTTCTGAATCATTTTGTGATAAATAAGATGTAGCACCAGAAATCATATTTTTTTCATAAGTATTATACACTGCTTGTTCTGCTCTTTTTCTGTATTTTGAAACTGCCATAATTATAGTTGCTGATATAATACCTAAAATTGTAACAGCAGCAATTATTTCAATCAGAGTAAAACCTTTATTATTCTTTTTCATACCATCACACCTATCTTTATTTATTATATCATATGGTTTTTTCTTTATCTATTAATATTTGTTATTTTTTTATTAAATATAAAAAGTATAGAATGTTTTGTTTTTCTATACTTTTTTAGCATTTTGTAATTACTAATATATTTCTAGCACTATTTTCATTAGGAAGATAAAATTTCTCTTTTTTATTTATTTTAAGTTTGTATTTTTTTAGCTTTTTTTCGGCATCAATTAATTCTTCTTCAACGTTTCCTTTTAATGGTATAAATAGGGTAGTTGAATCAATTAAGTTATGGGTATAATCTAATAGTTTTGAAAGATTTGCTACTGCTCTTGTTGTTATGATATCGTAATGTTTTAGTTTAATATTTTCTACTCTTTCATGTATTGCTTCTATATTTTTTAAATTTAATTTTTCTATTACTATATTTAGAAATTTTACTCTTTTTTGTAGTGAATCTACTAATGTGATATTTAAATTTGGATACATTATTTTTAAAACAATTCCAGGAAAACCAGCTCCTGTACCAAAATCAAGCAATGTAGATATTTTATTTAAATCTATAACTTTTACAATTGTTAAACTATCATAATAATGTTTTAAATATACTTCTTTTTCTTCTGTTATTCTTGTTAAATTTATATGTTGGTTATATTCAATTAATAATTTATAATAAATATCTAATTTTTCTAATTGTTCTTTAGTTGGAATTATACCTATTTTTTGTAATTCTTCTAAAAATTCTTCTTTAGACATTTTTTTCTCCTCTTTTTAAATATACCATTAATATTGAGATGTCCGCTGGATTTACTCCACTTATCATTGATGCTTGTCTAATAGATGTTGGTCTTATTTTTTCTAGTTTTTCTCTTGCTTCGCTTGCAATGTTTGGTATTTTTGAATAATCTATATCTGCCGGAATTTTTTTTGATTCTAAACTTAGCATTTTTTGAGATTCTCTTTCTGCTTTTGATATATATCCACCATATTTTATATTTATAGATACTTGTTCTTTTACTTCTTTGCTATAATCAAAAGTAATAAAATTTTCTATGTCTTTCATGCTTATTTCTGGCCTTTTTAGTAAATTATATAAAGATATTCCATCTTTTAATGGAGTAGAATTAATACTTGTTAAATACTTATTTATTTCTTTTTTGGGGGTTATTTTGTTCTCTTTAAGTAGTTTAGTAAGTGTTTCTATTTCATTTTTTTTATTTTTAAATTTTTTATACGTTTCTTCGTCTATCAAACCTACTTGATATCCATAATCTCTTAATCTTAAATCAGCATTATCATGTCTTAGAAGTAAGCGATATTCAGCACGTGAAGTTAATAATCTGTATGGATCTTTTATACCTTTTGTAACTAAGTCATCAATTAATACTCCAATATATGCTTCATTTCTTTTTAATATTAGTGGGTCTTTTCCTTCTAATTTT
Source organism: Bacilli bacterium (assembly GCA_017525855.1). The sequence continues at coordinate 114,837 of JAFXSE010000002.1, read as the reverse complement.
AAAGAGGCATTTATTCCCGCTATTAATCCTTGCCCAGCTGCTTCTTCATATCCGCTTGTTCCATTGATTTGTCCTGCTGTAAAAAGATTTTCTATTATTTTGGTTTCTAAACTTTGCTTTAATTGCCTTGGATCAATGGCATCATATTCTATAGCATAAGCATATTTTAATATTTTTGCTTTTTCAAGGCCAGGTAGAGAATGAACCATTTTTTCTTGAATGTCATGGGGCATGCTGGTTGAAAAACCTTGTAAATATATGTCATCATAGTAAATGCTTTCTGGTTCTAAAAATAGCTGATGACGCTCTTTATCACTAAATCTTACTACTTTATCTTCTATTGAAGGACAGTATCTTGGTCCTATTCCTTCAACGTATCCTCCATACATACTAGATTTTTTTAAGTTTTCTTTTATTATTTGATGTGTTTTTTCTGTTGTATATATTAAATAGCACGGTTCTTGTTTATTAACATCGTAATATATTTTATTATCAAATGAGAATGTATGTACTTCTTTATCGCCTGTTTCTAGTTGAGCTTTAGTATAATCAATGCTGTTTTTTTCTATTCTTGGTGGTGTTCCTGTTTTTAATCTTAGTATTGTAAATCCTAATTTTCTTAAGTCATCACTTAAAAACTTACTTGGCTTTTCTCCATGTGGTCCACCTGATGTTTTTTTACTTCCTACTAGTATTTGTCCTTTTAAATATGTTCCTGTTGTAAGAATAACAATATCTGTTTCTATTTTAATACCATCTTCTAAAACTACACCTTTAATCTTATTATTATCTATTTCTAAGTGTTCAACCATTGCTTCTTTTATATCTAGGTTTTTAGTAGTATTTAATGTTTTTAGCATCTCTTTTGGGTAAATTATTTTATCACCTTGAGCCCTTAGTGCCTGGACTGCAGGTCCTTTTTTTGTATTTAGCATTTTCATTTGTAAGGTGCTTTTATCTGCATTTTTTCCCATTTCTCCACCTAATGCATCTATTTCTCTTACAACTATTCCTTTAGCAGGGCCTCCAATTGATGGATTACATGGCATGTCAGCAATATTTTTTATATTTCCAGTTATTAGAAGTGTTTTATGCCCTTTGCGAGCACTGGCTAGGGCGGCTTCACAACCAGCGTGACCACCACCTACTACAATTATTTCGTATTTCATTTTATTACCACCTTTATTTTCCAACACAGAAGTTTTCAAATAAATTATCTATTATTTCATCTGTATAAGTTTCTCCTGTTATTTCTCCTAAAAGATTAAATGTGTTCATTAAATCTATTTCTACCATATCAATAGGCATATTCATTAATAATGATTGTTCTGCTTCTAATAGTGATTTATATGCTTGCTTAGCTAATGATATTTGTCTAGTATTAGTTAGATAATTATAATCTTTTGTATTTATTTTTTCTAAATTAAATAATTCTTTTATTTTATTTTTTAATGGTTCAATTCCATTATAGTCTTTTGTATTAGTATAAACTATATTTTCAAAGTTTTTCTCTATATCTATTTTCTTATCTAAATCATTTTTATTTATAGTGATTATTCTTTGATAATTTTTAGTTCTTTCTAATATTTCTTTATCTTCTTTTGTCAATTTTTGATTATTACTTAGTACAACTATTATAAGATCAGCTTCATTTATCATTGATAGTGATTTTTCTACACCAATTTGTTCAACAATATCATTTGACTTTCTTATTCCAGCTGTATCAATTATATTTAGAAGAATTCCATCCAAATATATTTCTCCTTCTACTATGTCTCTTGTTGTTCCTGCTACATCCGTGACTATCGCTTTTTCCTTTTGTAAAAGTCTATTTAAAATACTGCTTTTGCCTACATTTGGTTTTCCTATTATTACTGTCTTTATTCCATTTTTTATTATTGCGGTGTTTTCTGACTCTTTTATTAAAAGATTAATTTCTTCTTTCATTTCATTTAATTCTTTTTTTATTTTTTCTATTGTTACTACTTCTATATCTTTATATTCTGGATAATCAATGTTTACTTCTATTTGAGAAAGAAGATTTTTTAGTTTTGTTCTAAATTTATTTATTAGATTGGATGTATTACCAGTTAGTGCTTGTAATGCTAGTTTTCTTGCTTCTTCACTTTTACTGTCTATGATATCCATAACTGATTCACTTTCTATTAAATCAATTCTACCATTTAGGAAAGCTCTTTTAGTAAATTCTCCTGGTTCAGCTAATCTAGCACCATTATTTAACATAGTTTCTAATATTCTATTAGTTGATATTATTCCTCCATGACAGTTAATTTCTACAACATCTTCTGTTGTATACGTTTTTGGTGCTTTCATGATTGAAACTAAAACTTCATCAATTATTTCTTCATTATCATATATATGACCATAATTTATAGTATTTGTATCTACTTTCTTTAAATCTTTTCCTTTAAAGCAATTATTCACTATATCTATTGCTTTGTCCCCACTTAATCTTACAATTGATATTGCCCCTTTACCTAATGCGGTTGAAATAGCCACTATTGTATCATTCATAAATTCACATTCTTTCCTTTCTGAGCCATAAACTGTGGTTATTATATCACTTATTTTAAAAAAAAAGAAGACTAATCTTCTTTTGGTTTAATTACTACACATCTGTTTGGTTCTTCTCCAATGCTCTCTGTGTATACTTTTTTATTATTTGTTAAAGCATTATGTATAATTCTTCTTTGATATGAATTCATTGAATCTAATTTTACTTCTACTTTTGTGGTAGCGACCTCTCTGGCTATTTTTTTTGCTAAAAAAATTAAATTTTTTTCTTTCTTTTCTTGATAGTTACTTACATCTAATACAAATTTAAAATTATTGCTTATTTCTTTTTTTATTGCTTGTGACACTATATGTTGTAATGACATCAAATTTTTACCATTTTTTCCTATTAATAATGAGTCATTATCTGAATATATTCTATAAGTTGGGGTGTCATTTTTATTAAATATTTCTATTTGGCAACTAAATCCCATGTTTTTTAATATTGATTGTAAGTATTCTTTTATAAACTTTACTACTTCTCTTTTTTCAATAACTTCTATTTCTACTTTTTTTGAGAATAAACTTTTTTTTGTACTTAATTCATTAATTATTAAACTATCTTCGTTTTGTTCTTCTAGTTTAATTTTTGCTTCTTGTATCGCTTCTTCTTTTGTTTTTCCTGTAAATTTATATTTTTCCATAATTACGTTTACTTCCTTTCAATGAATTGTTTTTGTTTTCTGGTTTTTTTACTAGTTTATTTTGAATTATTGTAAAAATATTATTAAAGAACCAGTATATACATAAAGCTGATGGCATGAAGAAAGCTGTTACAATAATCATTATGCTCATAAATATTGGCATACGCTTCATATTAGGATCCATTTGATTACTAGACATTGTCATTTTAAATGAATAGAATGTTGATGCTGCAATTAAAATCATTAAAATTATATATGCATAAAAATTACTTTGTCTAAATCCAACTAGTGGAGTTGTTCCTAATTGTAATGTAAGGAAATAGTCATCAAATATTGCTGGGAAACGTTGTACTGCTTCATAGAAAGCTATAAATATAGGTAATTGAATGAATGATACTAAACATCCTGATATAGGGTTTATATTATATTTTTTGTATATCATCATCATTTCTTGACTCTGTTTTGATAGTGATTCTTCATCTTGTTTGCCAGCATATTTTTTTTGAATTCTTTGAATCTCTGGATTTATTTCTTGCATTAATTGAGATTGTCTAACTGTTTTTTTTGTGAAAGGATAAGTTATCAATCTTATAATTAATAATACTAATATTAATGCTATTCCATAATTTTTAGTTGCATGTCCTATTTTTAATATTATAAATGCTAAAGGCTTTACAAAAACACTTGTCCAAATACCTTCATATTCTCCTGAGGTTATTTTAAATTCATCACATTTTGGTAAAGAATCTATATCTACTTTGTTTTTTATATATTGTTCTCTTATTTTTTTATCTGTTGGTTGACATAAAATGTTTTGAACTAAATTCTGACCTGTTTCATTATTTTTTACTGGATTTTTCTTTTTATCAACTAATGTTTTAGTACAACCAGTTGATAATAATATTATTAAAGTTATTAATATTGTTATTTTTTTCATTTTTTTCATTGTTTTGCTCCTTTATTTAATAGAATAATTAAATTTTCTTTCATTTCTTCAAAAGTGATGCTTAGTGCATTACTCCTTAATATTATAATATAATCTTTTGAATTTACATAGTCTTTTCTGTATATATCAATAATATTTCTTATTTTTCTTTTATATTTATTACGTGTTACAGCATTTCCTATTTTTTTTCCTACTGATATGCCAAAGCAATCATATTCTTTCTTATTTTCTTTGCTGTAAACAACAAAATATTTATTTTTATTACAAAATCCAGTATTTATTATATTATTAAATTCTTCTTTTGTTTTTACTATATTCTTTTTTTTCATATAAACTCCTAAAATTCAAAAAAACCACTATTTTAAACAGTGGATTATTTACAAAGAGCTTTGCGACCTTTGCGACGACGACGATTTAATATATTTGTTTTCTTACGTGCAAAAAAACCTAATTTCTTTTTCTTATTACGATTATTTGGTTGATATGTTCTTTTCATTTTTCCACCTCCAGACATAAATCCCCATTATTATAATAGGAAAAATAGACTTTTGTCAATAAAATAGAAAGATTATTTTATAATTCACAAAATCCACATATTTGTTTATAACTTTTTTTTAGATGTTAATTTAATTTTTGTGGAAAATGTGGAAAAGCTATTTTTTTGTTGATATATATAATTTTTATTTGTGGATTTTGTTGTGAAAATATTGTTGATAAAAATTTTTTAATAATTTCAAATTATTTATTAGTGGAAAATTTTGTTATTTTTTCTTTTTTATTTGAATTTTTATAAATTATGTTCTTATATTTAATTTATGACTTATTTTATGACAAAATTTAAGTTTTTTATATTTATTTTTCTGATAAAATAGTAAATATACTATATTTTTTTTAATTGTTAAAATTTTTTTTATTTTTTTGTTTCTTTTTTTATGTTTTTGCATTATTATAATCTTGTAATTTGAACTTTGGGGAGATGGTCGGATGAATGTTGATGTTTTATGGCAAAATTTTTTAAATCAAATCAAAGAAGAACTGTCTTCCTTAGCTTACAATACCTGGTTTTTAGACACTAAATTGTATAAGTTAGATAATGGTAAAGCTATTATTATTGTTCCAATGCAAATACATAAAAAGCATATGGAAGATAACTATTTGGATAAAATAAAGGATATTTTGAATAATATTACTGGAACTAATTTTGATATTGAATTTTTATTAGAGGATGAAATCAAAGAGTTAGAAAATAAGGAAAAAGAAAAAAAAGTGGAGGATTTACCGCAGGGTATTCCTCATATGAGTAAAGAACAAAGTAATTTAAATCCTAAATATACTTTTGATAACTTTATTGTTGGTAATAGTAATAAGTTTGCACAAGCTGCTGCTTTATCTGTTGCTGAAAATCCTGGTAAAATGTATAATCCTTTGTTTTTATACGGTAATAGTGGATTAGGAAAAACACATTTGATGCATGCTATAGGAAATTACATAGCTGAAAATAGTAATAGGCGGGTATTATATGTCACTAGTAACGATTTTATTAATGATTTTATAAAGATACAAAGAAAGAGTCAACATGATAATAACTTTGATAATATGGACTTTTTTAAATCAAAATATAGAGATATTGATGTTTTAATTATTGATGATATACAATATTTAGGTGGAGCTAATGCTACTCAGCAAGAGTTCTTTCATACATTTAATACTTTATATAGTGATTCAAAACAAATTATTATTTCATCAGATAAATCCCCTGATGACTTAAAACTATTAGAGGATCGTTTAAAAACTAGATTTTGTTGGGGACTTACTGTTAATATATTTCCTCCTGATTTTAATTTAAAAGTAGAAATATTGAAAAAGAAAGTTTTGTCAGGAAATATTGAACAAGAAATAACTGATGATGTAATACAATATATAGCTTCTAACATGGGTAATGATGTAAGGCACTTAGAAGGGGCTATAACAAGACTTGTTGCTTATTCCGCAATTATGGGTGGTGCTCAAATTAATTTGGAACTAGCTATAGAAGCTCTTAAAGATTTTATTAGTAGTGGTATTTGTGAAAAAGACGATATCCATAAAATTCAAAAAATAGTGGCTGAAGAGTTTCAAATAACTGTTGAGGATATAAGAAGTAAGAAAAGAAGTTCTAATATCTCATTTCCTAGACAGATTGCTATGTATTTATGTAGAAAACTAACATCTGAATCTTTCCCTAAAATAGGAACAGACTTTGGTGGAAAAGATCATTCCACGGTAATGCATTCAGTTGAGAAAATTGAAAATGAAATAAAGGTTAATCCTGATTTAGCAAAGATAATTGACAAGTTAAAGGAGAAGATACAAAAATGAGTGTTGATAAATTAGAATAATTAATATTTTTTCCACATGTTAAATTTTATAAAAATGGTATATTATATATAGATGAAGGAAGTTATTAACTTTTTCCACAGTAATAACAATAATAAATTAAGAAAGAAGGAATAATTATGAAATTAACAATAAAAAAAGAAATTTTACTTGATGCATTAAATAAAGTATCAAAGGCTATTTCTACAAAAAACTTAATTCCAGTTTTAGCTGGTATAAAATTTGAACTTAGTAAGAAAAAATTAGTTCTTACAGCATCTGATAATGATATTACTATACAAACCTCTATTGATTGTACTAATAAAGATGATGTAATAGTTGAAGAAGAAGGAAGTATTATTATACAAGGTAAATATATATTAGATATAGTAAGAAAATTACCTAATAAGTATATTAATATAGAAGTAATAGATGAGTTAAAAATTTTAATTTACACAGAAAATAGTGAATTTAATTTAAATGGTATTTCTGAAAGTGAATATCCATCTGTTAATTTAGAAGAAAGTAAGAAAAAAATAGATGTTAAAACAAATATTTTTAGGGATTTAGTTAATCAAACAGCTTTTGCTGCTTCTAATGAGGAAACTAAACCTGTATTGACTGGTCTTAACTTTAATATTGTTGGAAATGTTTTAGAGTGTAATTCTACAGATAGCTATAGATTAGCTAGAAAAGTAGTTAATTTAGATAGGGCTAGTGAAGAAAATTATAATATTGTTATTCCTAGTCATAATATTGTAGAATTTTCTAGATTAATTGGTGATGATGAAGATTCTATAGTTGAAATTCATATATTTAATAATAAGATTTTATTTAAATATATGAATTTATTATTTCAAAGTCGTCTAATAAATGGTACTTATCCAAATACTAGTAATTTAATGCCAAATGATGCTAATCTTATAATTACTGCTAATTTAAATGAATTTTATAGTGTTATTGATAGAGCTAGTATTTTAACTAGTGATAAGGATAAAAATATTGTTACACTAGAAACTGATGGAGATACACTTATTTTAAAATCTTCCTCTTTAGAAATAGGTAGGGTTGAAGAAAAAATGAAGATATCTAAAAATGTTAATGATGATATTAGGATTTCATTTAGTGCTAAATATATGATGGATGCTTTAAAATCATTTAATTCAGAAAATGTTGAAATCAATTATGTAGGTGAAGTTAAACCTATTATAATTAAATCTTCTGAAGATACTACTTTAACTCAATTAGTTTTACCAATTAGAACTTATTAAAAAAAAACCACAGAAATTGTGGATTTTTTTATTAAAAATATTTTTTTTCAACATTTTTTGTTAAAAAAAATATTCTTCTACAAAAAACGACAAATTTCGCACTTTTTTTGTGATAAATTGTTGATGAAAGCGAAAAAAAGCTTTCTAAGGGGGATATAATATGAAGGAATATGAAATAAATGAAGGGACATTTGCAATTATGGCTTTACAAAATGGAAAAAGTAAGGTTATTGAAGATAATAATGATTATGTTATCAACCAAAAACCATTTGATGTGATGGAACATAGTTGTAAATATTTTGGTAGTTCTTATGAAGGTAGAAAACAGGGTTCTAAGGAAATAATAGGTGCTAATTATAAATTACCGATAATAATAGAGGATGGTAGAAATATAGTTTTTTTTCCTACTTTGGCTGCGGAAGATCCAAATTGTATGTGGATTGCTGTAAATAAGATAAAAAAATATGAGCCAAAAGAGTTTAATACAACATGCATTACATTTATTAATGATATTTGTATAACTGTACCTATTTCGTATAGATCAATTCAAAACCAAATATTTAGAGCTACGAGATTAAGTTATTTAATAAATGAAAGAAAAAGAAAATTTTTATAATTTTTATAGAAGAAAGCTAATTATTTTAACTTTCTTTTATTTTTTATAAAAAAAAGCAAGAAATTGTTAAAAAAATAGTTTTTTAAGCCTTTCTATGGTATAATATATACGTATGTATAGGAATACCGTCTAGGGGAATAGGTGATTATATTGGGCTGAAATTTAGGTTTTAATGAAATTAACAAAATTGAATTTATTAAATTTTAGGAATTATGATAAATTATATATTTCTTTAAATGATAATATGAATATATTTATTGGAAATAATGCTCAAGGCAAGACTAATATATTGGAATCAATAAATTTACTTGCACTTACAAAGTCTTATAGAGCAATAAGTGAGTCAGATTTGATAAAATTTAATAAAGAAAAAGCAATAGTAAAAGGTAGAGTAAAAGATAATAATACTTTAAAAGAATTAGAAATATGTATTGAAAAAGGTATTAAAACATTAAAAATAAATAAAACTGTAATTAGAAGAACAGCTGATTATATTTCTAATTTAATGATAATTTCTTTTACTCCAGATGATTTAGAAATAATTAAAAGTTCTCCTAGCGTTAGAAGAAATATGCTTAACATACAAATAAGTCAATTATCTAAAGTATATTTAAACACTTATAACCAATATAGTAAAATATTAAAAACAAGAAATGAATATTTAAAAATATTATTTACTAACTCATTGGCTGATAAGAGTTATTTGGACGTTATTACAGATAAATTGATAGAAAAAGCTATAATTATTTATCAGATGAGAAGAGAGTATATTGACCAAATTAATGAAAATATTAGTAAAATTTATTCTGAAATATGTACTTCAGATAATAAGTTGTCTATTATTTACCAACCTAATATTTTATTAGAAGATTATGATTCTGAAAATATAAGGGATACTTTAAAAAAGATATATCATGATAATTATAGAAAAGAGCTGAACAGTGGTATGACTTTGTATGGACCACATAGAGATGATTTTAGTTATATTATTGATGATAAAGACTTAAAAATGTATGGTTCTCAAGGACAACAAAAAGTAGCAGTTTTATCTCATAAACTATCTGAGATAAATATATTCTATAATATTACTAAAACAAAGCCAGTTCTATTGTTTGATGATATATTTAGTGAGTTAGATATAAAGAAGAGAAATAGAATTTTGAAATATGTAAAAGAAGGAATACAAACAATTATTACAACTACAGATATAAAAAATATTCAAAAGAAGTTTTTGGAAAATGCTTATATATATGAAGTTAATCAAGGAAATGTTATAAGAAAGTAGGGATAGTATGGATATTGAAGAAAAAATAGAAAATGAATATGATTCTTCTGCGATTCAAGTATTAGAAGGTTTGGAAGCAGTAAGAAAAAGACCAGGTATGTATATTGGTACTACTGATGTTAAAGGTTTACATCATTTAGTTTGGGAAATTGTTGATAATTCTATTGATGAAGCTTTAGCAGGATTTTGTAAAAATATTGAAATTATTATTAATAAAGATAATAGTATAACTGTAAAAGACGATGGTAGAGGTATACCTGTAGATATTCATCCTAAAACAGGAAAAAGTACAGTAGAGACAGTATATACAGTATTACATGCAGGTGGTAAATTTGGTGGAGGCGGATATAAAGTATCTGGTGGTCTTCATGGAGTAGGTGCTAGTGTTGTTAATGCTCTTTCAAAATGGGTTGAAGTTAAAGTATATAAAAATGGTAAAGTACATTATATTCGTTTTGAAAATGGAGGTCATACAGTTGAACCTTTAAAAGTGATTGATACATGCGAAGAAAATAGGACTGGTACTTATGTTACGTTTAAACCAGATCCTGAAATTTTTGATACTGATATATATGATTATAATACTTTAATGGTAAGAGTAAGAGAATTAGCGTTTTTAAATAAAGGTTTAAGATTAACGTTAAGAGATGATAGAGATTTGGAAGACACAACAGGTGAGACTTTTATTTATGAAGGTGGTATATCTGAATATGTTAGATTCATAAATCAAGGAAAAACTCCAATTCATGAGAATATTATTCATTTAGAAGGTACTGAAAATGATGTTATGTTTGAAGTAGCTATGCAGTATAATACTGGATATAATGAAAATATTTATTCTTTTGTTAATAATATTAATACCCATGATGGTGGAACTCATGAAGAAGGCGTTAAAAGGGCTTTGACTAGAGTTATTAATAATTATGCAAGAAAGAATAATATTTTAAAGGAAAAAGATGAATCTTTAACAGGAGATGATGTTAAAGAGGGATTAACGATGATTGTTTCTTGTAAGCATCCTAATCCGCAATTTGAAGGTCAGACTAAAGGTAGGCTTGGAAATTCTGAAGTAAGAAAATTGGCTGATAATGTTTTTTCTCAGGGATTTGAAAAATTTTTGCTTGAAAATCCTGATGAAGCAAGGGCAATTGTAGAGAAGGCAATGCTTGCATGTCGTGCTAGAAATGCTGCAAAAAAGGCGAGAGAAATTACAAGAAAAAGTGATTTAGCAGTAACTAACTTTTTTGGAAAACTTTCTGATTGCAAGAGTAAAGATCCTAAGATATCAGAAATATTTATAGTCGAGGGGGATTCAGCAGGTGGATCTGCAAAAAAAGGAAGAGATTCTATGACTCAAGCTATTTTACCTTTAAGAGGAAAAATACTTAATGTTGAAAAGAATAGACTTGATAGAGCTCTTGGTAATGAAGAAATTAGAACAATTATTACGGCTTTTGGAACTGGTATAGGCGAAGAATTTAATTTGGATAAGTTAAGATATGACAAAATCATAATCATGACAGATGCTGATGTTGATGGTTCTCATATTCGAGTTTTATTGTTAACTTTGTTTTATCGTTTCTTTAAACCAATAGTAGAGGCAGGACATGTATATGCTGCTCAACCACCTTTGTTTAGAATTATGCATGGAAAGACTAGAAAATATGTACTTGATGAAGAAGAAAAAGAGGCATACCTTGCTACTTTGCCTGAAAATGTTAGACAAAGAGCGGAAATAGCTCGTATGAAGGGTCTTGGTGAAATGGATGCAGAGGAATTAAACGAGACAACTATGGATATTGAAAAGCGTACTTTGCGTAAGATAACTGTTAGTGATTGTATGCTTGCAGATTCTATGTTTAGTAAATTGATGGGAGAAGAAGTTGAACCACGTAGAAAATTTATAGAGGAAAATGCAAGATTTGTTAAAAATTTGGATATTTAGGAGGTGAATGTTGATGGATAATGAAAAATTAAGTAATATGGAAGAAAATATTGGGGATAAAATAGTTCAAGAGGATAATAATTTTAATGGTACTTTTCATGAAAGGGATACTCATGATGTTAATGATATTGTTAAAGAAATAAGGGATTCATTTCTTGATTATTCAATGAGTGTTATAACTTCTCGTGCTATTCCCGATTTACGTGATGGATTAAAACCTGTTCATAGAAGAATTTTGTGGTCTATGTTTGAGGAGGGAAATACACCAGATAAACCTCACAAAAAGAGTGCTACTACAGTAGGTTATGTTATGGGACATTATCATCCACATGGTGATAGTTCTATATATGAGGCAATGGTAAGACTTGCACAGGATTTTAATCAAAGATATATGATGATTGATGGTCATGGTAACTTTGGTAATATAGAAGGCGATGGGGCAGCAGCTTATCGTTATACTGAAGCAAGATTATCAAAGATTTCTTTAGAAATGTTAAGAGATATAAGAAAAAATACTGTCGATATGATGCCTAACTTTGATGAAACTAGTCCTGAACCTACTGTTTTACCATCTAGGATACCCAATGTATTAGTAAATGGGTCAATGGGAATTGCTGTCGGTATGGCTACAAATATTCCTCCACATAATTTAAGTGAAGTTATTGATGGATGCGTTGCCTATATTGATAATCCTGATATTGACACCCTTGGTCTTATGAATTATATTAAGGGGCCTGATTTTCCAACTGGTGGTATAATATTGGGAAATTCTGGTATTAAGCAAGCTTATGAAACTGGTAGAGGTAGTATCACTATAAGAAGTAGAGCACAAATAGAGGAAGTAGGTAATCATCATCAAATTATTATTACTGAGGTTCCTTATGGTGTTAATACAATGGATTTAAAAAATAAGGTAGCTGAACTTGTTCATAATAAAACTATTGATGGTATTTCTGATTATCACACTGATTTAAAAGATGGTGTTAAAATTACTATTACTTTGAAAAAAGAAGCTAATCCTCAAGTTGTTTTAAATAATTTATATAAACATACTAATTTTCAAGTTAATTATGGAATAATATTTTTAGTAATTGATATGGGTACGCCTAAGACTTTAGGATTGAAAGATATTATTTCTAAATATATTGATCATCAAAAGGAAGTTATTATAAGAAGAACAAGATTTGATTTAAATAAAGCAGAAGAAAGAGTTCATATATTAGAAGGTTATAAAAAAGCTCTTGATAATTTAGATGAAGTAATATCTATAATTAGAAATGCTTTAACTGATGTTGAGGCAAAAGAAAAATTAATTGCTAAGTTTAATTTTACAGAGATTCAAGCTGATAGTATACTAGAACTTAGATTACGTCGTTTAACCGGCTTAGAACGAGAAAAAATTGAAAATGAATTAAATGATTTACTTAAATTAATTTCTGATTTGAAAGGTATTTTAGCTGATGAAAATAAGGTTCTAGAAATTATTAAGAATGAATTGTTAGAAATTAAAAATAAATATGGTGATGAAAGGCGTACTTCAATTGATATGACTGCTATTGATTATATAGAGGATGAATCCTTAATTCCTGTTGAAGATGTTATTATTACTTTAACTAATAGAGGTTATATTAAACGTTTAAAATCTGATGTTTATAAATCTCAAAATAGAGGTGGCGTTGGTATTAAGGGAATGACTACTAATGATGAAGATGTTGTAGAACACTTAATATCTACTAAGACGCATGATTATATTTTATTCTTTTCTAATAAAGGAAGAGTCTATAGAATGAAAGGGTATGAAATTCCTGAGTTTAGTCGTCAATCTAAGGGATTACCTATAATAAATTTACTATCACTAGAAAAAGATGAGAACATACGTTCTATTATTAATATCTCAAGTGATGAAGATAATTTAAAATATTTAATATTTGTAACTAAAGATGGTCTTGTGAAAAAAACTTCAATTAGTGAATTTGATAATATTAGAAGTAGTGGAAAAATTGCTATTAGTTTAAAAGACAATGATCAGTTAATCAGTGTTAGAAAAGCTTCAGGTGATGATGAAATCATTATTGGTTCAAGTAATGGTAGATTAGTTAGATTTAATGAGAATGAAATTAGATCTATGGGAAGAACAGCTTCTGGTGTAAAGGGTATTGATTTAGATGAAAATATAGTTGTAGGAGCAGAGGTAATCAATCCTGATGATTTAGTATTAATTGTTACAGATAAAGGTTATGGTAAACAAACTCCAATCGATGAATATAGACTTACTCATAGAGGAAGCAAGGGTGTTAAGGCCTTGAATTTAACTGAGAAAAATGGTTCAATGGTTGCACTTAAGTGCATAAAAGACGATAGTGAAAAAGATTTAATGATTATTACTAACAGTGGTATGGTTATGAGAATGCCTTTAAGTCAAGTTTCAACATTAAAAAGAGCTACTCAAGGTCTTAGATTAATTAAATTACGTGATGATCAGTTAGTTGCAAATGTAGCTATAGTAGATAAAAATGATGATATTATTGATATCAGTGAGCAATCATAACAATATAAAGTAGATTAGTTTAATCTACTTTTTTTGTTTTAATATATATTTTTTGAAATAATTAAATTAAAGTTCCACGTGGAACGTAGGATACTAATATTGTAATATTAGTTAATAATATTTCCCAGGAAATAATTAAATTAAAGTTCCACGTGAAACATAAGATATTAATATTGTAATATTAACTAATAATATTTCCCGGGAAATAATTAAATTAAAGTTCCACGTTGAACATAAGATATTGATATTGTAATATTAACTAATAATATTTCCCGGGAAATAATTAAATTAAAGTTTCACGTGGAACATAAAATATTAATATTGTAATATTAACCAATAATATTTCCCGGGAAATAATTTGATTATAGTTCCACGTGAAACATAGAATATTAATATTATAATATTAACTGATAATATTTCCCGGGAAATAATTAAATTAAAGTTCCACGTTGAACATAGGATATTAATATTGTAATATTAACTAATGTTATTTCTTGAAAAATAGTATGATATAATCTTACTTTTATGTATATAAAAACTGCTTTTTTTAGTGCTTATTAAAATTACTATTGTTTTTAAAAAAAATAATAAACTTGTGTGAATTAATAAAACATATTAATTTGTATTTACAAATAAAAGATTAATGTATATAATTGTGTTTGATGCAATAGGTAATTATGGAACCAGGTCAGAATCGGAAGATAGCAGCCTTAACATTTATTACTTATGTGCATCTTTTTTTTGGAGGATTATATGAATGATAGATATATGCTTATTGCCATAAACGAGGCAAAAAAAGCGTTAAAATTGGGTGAAGTTCCTGTTGGTGCAGTTATTGTCAAAGATAACAAAGTTATTGCTAAAGCTTATAACAAAAAGGAAAAACTAAATTGTGTTACAAAACATGCTGAAATTATTGCTGTTGAAAAAGCTTCTAAAAAATTAAATAATTGGCGATTAAATGATTGTGATATTTATGTTACTTTGGAACCATGCCCAATGTGTGCTAGTGCAATTAAACAAAGCAGAATCAAAAATATATATTATGGGTTAAGTAATCAAGATAAGAATAATTTTAAAATTATTGAAAGTATATTAAATAAGGATAAAAACAATAATGAATGTAAAATTACTTGTGGAAATTTTTCTTTTGAAATAGAAAAATTGATGAAAAAATTTTTTCAAATGCAACGAGCAAGTAAAAAAATAAATGAATTATGATATAATATTGATGAGGTGTTATATATGTATCAAACTTTATATAGAAAATATAGACCAACTAAGTTTAGTGAAGTTGTAGGACAAGATGTTATTGTTAGGACCTTAAGTAATTCTATTAAAAATAATAAAATTAGTCATGCATACATGTTTTTTGGACCTCGTGGTGTTGGTAAGACGTCTATAGCAAAAATTTTTGCTCGTGCTGTTAATTGCGTTAAAGGTGATGGTGATATATGCCAAAAATGTGAAATTTGCAATATTACTTCTGGTAAAGAATGCCTTGATATTATTGAAATTGATGCTGCTTCTAATAATGGCGTTGATGAAATTAGAGAACTTAGAGATAAGATTAATCTTGTGCCTAGTCAATTAAAATATAAAGTATACATTATTGATGAAGTTCACATGCTTACACTTCAAGCTTTTAATGCATTATTAAAAACATTAGAGGAACCTCCTTCTCACGTAATTTTTATTTTAGCAACTACTGATCCACAGAAAGTACCTGAAACGATTGTTTCTAGGTGTCAATGTTTTTCTTTTAATAGGATAAGTGAGAAAGATATAGTTTTAAATTTGAAAAATATATGTAATGCTGAAAATATTGTTGTTGATGATGATGTTTTACTAAGAATTGCAACTGCTTCTAATGGTGGTATGAGAGACTCTATTGGTATGTTGGATAAGTTATATGCATATTGTGATAATACTATTAAACTTAGTGACTATATTAAATTAAATAAAATTGTTTCTGATGATGACGTTTTGAAGTTAATTAATTATATTTATAATAACAATATGAAGGATGTTATTGACTTAATTGATACATGGAATAGTGATGGTATTAATATAATTCAACTTGCTGAAAATGTTTTATTAAATTTAAAAAATATTATTGTTTTAAGTATTGAAGATAAAGATAGTCAATTTAGTGATATTAATAGATTAATTGAACTTTCTAATATTATTAACGAAAAAATGTTCGAATTAAAGAAAAGTGGAAATCCGAAAATTTATCTTGAAATCATGTTTTTAGATTTTATGAATAAAAATAGTAAAATTATTTCCCGGGAAATAATTTCTCAGGAGGAAAAAAAAGTTAAAAATGAAAAAAATTCTTCGAAAATTGTTAATATTAATGAATCAATATCAAAAGAAGAGAATAGTAGTAAAACGAATGTAAAAGGCAATCAAAAGGAGCCTCTTAATTCAAATATTGAGGAGATTCTTGAAATTCGCCTAAACAATGCATTTGCTAAAGCGGATAAGAATGAGCTGAATAAGGACAAATTACTATTTCAAAAATTAAATGATTATACATTTGATCAAAATATAGGCTATTTGGTATGTACTTTATTAGATGGAAATATTAGAGTTTCTAGCCCTGATGTTTTAGTACTTAGTTATGAGTATGATTCTGTAATAAAGGAAAATTTATTACATTTAGATGAATTGTCAGTAGTTTTAAATAAGATTTTAAATATTAATAAAAAAATTGTTATTATGTCTGATGAAAAATGGAATAATGAAAAAGAAAAATATATAGCTAGAATTAAGAAAAATTATAAATATGTATATATGGATGAGCCTGATTTAATATATAATGATGGTGAAATACAAAAAAATCAGAATAATGGTAGTATTTTTGATGATTTTGGTGATATAGTAGAAGTTGAGTAAGAAAAGGAGAGATAATATATGAATATGCAAGCAATGTTAAAACAAGCACAAAATATGCAACGTGATATGATGAAAATTAAAAAGGAAATTGATGAGACTGAATTTACAGGTGAAAGTTCTTTTGTTACTGTAACTGTTAATGGAAAGAAAGAGATAGTTAATGTTGTTATAAATGCAGATGAGGTTGATAAAGATGATTTAGATATGATTTCTGATTTATTTGTTGTTGCTACAAATAATGCTATGAAAAAAGTCGATGATATTACAGAGAAAAAAATGGCAAAATTTGGAAATATTCCAGGTATGTTTTAGGTGTAACAATGCCAGATAGTATTAATAGAATGATTGAATCTTTTAAAATGTTGCCAGGTGTAGGTGAAAAAACAGCAGAGCGATTAGCTTTTTCAATTTTAGATTTTGATGATGAGCAAATTGAACTTTTTTCTAAAAGCATTATTGATGTTAATACTAAAGTGAAGAAGTGTTCCTGTTGTAATACTTTAACTGAAAATGATATATGCTCAATTTGTAGTGATCCTACCAGAAATGACAAA
The DNA here is from genome assembly GCA_017525855.1 of Bacilli bacterium. Next base: position 97,198 of record JAFXSE010000002.1, on the reverse strand, counting down.
ATTTTATGTGTTGTTGATGATGTTAAAAGTGTTTTTCTGTTTGAAAAAATGGGTATGTTCGATGGTTATTATCATGTATTAGATGGACTAATTTCCCCAATGGATGGTATTAATCCCGAGGATATAGGTTTAGAAAAACTTTTAGAAAGAATAAGAAATAATAGTTTTAACGAAATTGTATTTGCTTTTAATCCTAGTATAGAAGCAGAGACTACCTCTATGTATATCAAAAGGATCCTTTCTGATTCAAATATAGTATTTACTAGGCTTGCTAGTGGAGTTCCTATGGGAGCGAATATGGAATATATAGATAGTTTAACTTTGCAAAGAGCTTTAAGTGATAGAAAAGAAATAGAATAATTATTTGATTTTTTTCATAATCTTTTTTGGGTGATTATATGAAAAAATTTTGGAGTATTTTAAAAAAATTTGTTTTTAGTACTTTTTTGTTATATGGTTACAATTTGATTGCTGTTAATTTTAATTTAGTTGTCCCAATTAATTTTTTAAATATTGTAATATTAATGTTTTTAGGTGCCCCGGGTTTGCTTTCACTTGTTTTATTTAAATTAATTATTATGTGAGGTTTTATATGAGTAATGTGTTAATTGAGCAAAAAGAATTTTTTGATTTTATTGTAAGTGAGATAAAAAACAATAGAGTTTCACATTCTTATTTAATAGAAACTTCTGGATATAATAATTGTGATTTTGTTATTAAAGAGTTTCTTAAAATGTTATTATGTAAGGAAAAAAGAAATAATGGTGAATGTAATTGCAAACTTTGTAAATTGATAGAAGAAGAAAAATATCCAGATATAAAATATATTGAGCCAGATGGTTCCTTTATAAAAAAAGAACAATTAATTAATGTAAAAGAAGATTTAAAAAATAAGTCTGTTTATGATAATAAAAGGATATATGTAATAAAAGATGCTACTAAATTAAATAATAGTTCTGCAAATACTATGTTGAAGTTTTTGGAAGAACCAGAGCCTGATATTATTGCTGTTTTAGTTGCTGATAGTAGATATAGAGTTATTGATACAATTGTTTCTAGATGTCAGATTGTATCACTTAGTAGAGAATTTGATAATTGTAATTCAGATGATATAATACTTTTAACTGATCTGTTGTGTTTAGAAGGTAAGGGATTCTTGAAATATGAGGAAATATTACATTTATTACCTGATAGAACGGAAGCTTCAATTTATTTAAAAAAGGTTCAACAATTTTTGTTCTCTCAAATAGGTAATAATTATTTAAATCTTAGTGATAGTAAATTAATAGATATTGTTTCTATAATTGAAAAAATTTTAGAAAAATTAGAATATAATGTTAATTACAAATTGGTTTTGGATAATTTATTAGCAAGTATTATGGAGGTTGTTATTGGATGAAAGTGGTAAATTTAGTTACTAATTCATTTGTTGGAAGTGTGTATGCTTTGGAGAATGAATATAATGTACAAAAAATGGATTATGTTGTTATAGAATCTGAAAGAGGTTTGTTTTTAGGACAAGTTATAAATGTATTTGATAAGAATATAGATGATATTGAATTTAATATAGTTAGAAAAGCTAATAATGATGATCTTAAGAATTTTTCGAAAAATGAAACAGCGGCTTATAATGTACTTGCTGAAACTAAAAAAATTGCTGATAAGTTGAACCTAGATATGAATTTTGTTGACGCTGTTTATTCACTTGATAAAAAAAGATTATACTTGTCATTTGTATCTGATAATAGAATTGATTTTAGAGAGTTAGCTAAAAGACTTGCTCAAAAGTATCATGCACGTATTGAGTTTAGACAAATTGGTGTTAGGGATAAAGCAAAAAAAATTGGGGGTATAGGTCCATGTGGTTTAATGCTATGTTGTAATAAGTTTTTAAATGATTTTGATAGTGTTTCTATTAATATGGCTAAAAATCAAATGCTTGCTCTTAATCCTAATAAAATTAATGGAGTTTGTGGAAGATTAAAGTGTTGTCTAAATTATGAAAATGAAGTATACAAAGAAAATAGAAAAAATCTACCTAAGGTAGGCGATTTCATTCAAACTAGTCACGAAATGGGTAAAGTTATTGATGTTAATATATTGAACAGGGTTTGCAAAGTCGAATTGTCTAATAAGAGTGTTATTACTGTTGAGTTTGGAGATTTAGATGGAACAATTAGATGATGTACTTGGATATGAATTGAAAATATATCAAAGACGTGACTGGTTTTCATTTTCGTTGGATAGCGTTTTGCTTGCGAATTTTTTAACAGTAAAAAAAACTACTAAAAAGATTTTAGATTTAGGTACAGGCAATGGCATAATACCTTTAATTTTATCACTTAGAACTAAGTCAAAAATATATGGGGTTGATATTCAACAAGATTTAATTGATTTGGCTTTGAAATCTGTTGATTATAATAACTTATCTAATCAAATTGAATTATTTTGTATGGATATGAAGGAACTCCTTAATAAAAAAAGTCTTTATAATACTTATGATATAATTGTATCAAATCCACCATATTTTACTGATTTTAATTTAACTAAAAAGAATGATGATGTTCACAAAACAATAGCTAGGCATGAGGTTAAAATATCTCTTAGAGACATATTTCTTATTTCTAATCGTTTATTAAAAGATGGTGGTACTTTTTCGATTATTAATAGAACTGATAGATTAGTTGAAATACTAAACTTGTTTAAAGAGTATGGCATCGAGCCAAAACGTATTAGGTTTGTCTACAAGGATATACTTTCAAATTCAAATATGGTATATGTTGAAGGAATAAAATCTGGAAAGCCATACTTAAAAGTAGATTCTCCATTTATTATTTACAATAGTGATGGTACACCTACTAAATCTTATGAAAGTTTATGTAAGGAGGTATTGTAATGGTTCAAAAGAGTTATGATGGTAAGGCTACTTTGTATTTAATTCCAACCCCAATTGGTAATTTGGAAGATATTACAATGCGAAGTTTAAAAATATTAAATGATGTCGATTTTCTTTTGTGTGAAGATACTAGAGTGACTAGTATTTTACTTAATAAATATAAAATAAAAAAGTCTTTAGTTAGATGTGATGAGTATTCACAAAAGAAGGTAAAAGATAAAGTTCTTAAGGCATTAAGTGAGGGTAAAAATGTTGGTTTGGTTAGTGATGCTGGAAGTCCAGTAATTAGTGATCCTGGTTTTATAATTAGTAAGTATGTTATTGATGCATCTTTTAATGTTGTTGCGCTTCCTGGTGCTACTGCTTTTGTTCCAGCTTTATCTGTTTCTGGTATTTTTCCATCTCCTTTTATATTTTATGGCTTTTTAGATAATAAGATTACTAAAAAAAGAAAAGAGTTAGATGCTATAAAAATGAAGACAGAAACGTTAATTTTTTATGAATCACCTCATCATTTAATTAGTACACTTGAAGTTATGTTGGATATTTTAGGTGATAGAAGCATGGCTATTTGCCGCGAAATTTCTAAAATTCATGAAGAAGTTATAAGAGGAAAAATAAGTGAATGCATTGATCATCTTGATAATATTAAAGGTGAATTTGTTTTGATTGTTGAGGGAGCTACCCTTGATAATGATTTTCATGGAATAGATATTATTTCACATGTTAATCTGTATATCGAAGATGGATTTAAGAAGATGGATGCTATAAAAATGGTTGCAAAAGAACGTGGAATTGCTAAATCTATTGTTTATAAAGAATATAATAAAGATGATAAGTAGGTGTTTTATGAAGTTAATAGTTGGATTAGGTAACCCTGGTAATGAATATAAAAATACGAGACATAATGTTGGCTTTTTAATGTTAGATGCTTATATTAAAGATGATAAGAATTGGAAAGAGAAGTTTAATGGGTTATATATTGAAAGGTTTATCAACCAAGAAAAGGTAATATTTTTAAAACCTCTTTCTTTTATGAATCTATCTGGTGAAGTAGTAAAAAAATATATGGATTTTTTTCATATAGATATTAATGATATTTTGATAATTCATGATGATTTGGATTTAAATCTTGGTGTTTATAGGCTGCGTTCTAGCGGTAGTAGTGGTGGTCATAATGGATTAAAAAATATTGAAAAAAATATTGGAAGTAACGAGTATAAACGTTTAAAAATTGGTATATCTAATGATAAAAGTATTGATACTAAAAATTATGTTTTGGGTCATTTTTCTGAAAACGAAAAAAGGTTATTAGATAATATTTTTAAAACTGTAAAAAATATAATAGATGATTTTTTTATAATAGATTTTAATAGTCTTATGAATAAATATAATCATAAAAAGTAGGTGATCTTGTGAATATTTTAAAAGATTTGTTAAAAATTAATGATATAAATAATATTGCTATATCAGGAATGAATAATGAATCTTTTTGTGTTTATTTAAATAATTTATTTGAACAAACAAATAAGGATATTATTGTTGTTACCAACTCTTTATATGAAGCAAACAGTATTTATTCAAGTTTATCAAATTATAATAGTAATGTTTTTTTGTTTCCTATGGATGATTTTTTAACTAGTGAGGCTATAGCTATAAGTCCTGACTTGCTAATTAATAGGATGGAAACATTAAAAGGGGTAGTAAACCTTGAACATAGAATAATTGTAACACATTTAATGGGATATTTAAGATTTTTGCCTACAAAGAAGAAATACTTAAATTCAATTTTGAATTTAGCAGTAGGCGATACTGTAGATCCTAAGATTTTGTTTTCTAAACTTGTTAATATAGGGTATGTTTCTGAAACTCTTGTAACTAAAACTGGTGATGTTGGGTTAAGGGGCTATGTTATAGATGTCTTTTCACTTGGCTCTGATTATCCATGCCGTATAGAGTTTTTTGGAGATGAGATAGATTCAATTAGAATTTTTGATCCTAGTACTCAAAAATCAATTAAAAATATTGATGAGATAAAAATTTATCCTTTTTTTGAATTTTTAATCGATAAACAGTGTGATGATTTTATATTTGGAAAACAAAAATATTTACCTTTATATTCTAATAATATTACTAATATTTCTGAATATTTAGATGATCCTATTGGTGTTTTTGTTAATTATGATCAAATGATGATATCTTATAAAAGAATTGTTGAAGAGTCTTTTGATTATAAAACATCGAGAGATATTAATTTTTCTTCTAATTATATGTTTGATTTTAAGGATTTATCATTTAATAATATAATTTATTATATGCAAATCAATAATATTATAACAGATATAGATGTGAGAAATATTAATTACAATATTAGATCTATTGAATTTTTTAATGAGGATAAAACATTAATAAATAATTATATAAATAACTGTATATCAAATGGTAAAACTGTAGTAGTTGCTCTTCCAAAAAGGCAAATGAGAAGTATTATTAAAGTTCTGAATATGAAAATTATAGAGACTAGTCTTGATTCAATTATGGATAATGTAGTTAATCTTGTTGATTTTCCAATGAGTGAAGGTTTTTCTTATGATAAATATGTTTTTATCACGCAAAAGGAAATATTTAAGAAGAAAGTCGAGAAGAAAAAATATAAAACTAGTTTTAAATATGCTTCTAAGATTAATGATATAAATAAGTTAAATATAGGTGACTATGTGGTTCATGTTGTCCATGGTATAGGAATATATAATGGTGTAAAAAAAATTACTTTTGATAATTTAGAGAAAGATTATATAGAAGTTTTATATCAAGGAAATGATAAAATATATATACCTGTAGAAAAAATTGATAATTTAAATAAATTTGCAGGAAAAGAAGGTACTATTCCTAAAATCAATAAGTTAGGAGGTACAGAGTGGAAAAAAACTAAAGCTAGAGTTAGCCAAAGAGTTTGCGATATGGCTGATGAATTGATAAAGTTGTATTCAGAACGTGAAAGTAGAAAAGGTTTTCGATTTTCAGAGGATACAGATTTACAAAAAGATTTTGAAGCTGATTTTTCTTATGATTTAACGTTGGATCAAAAAAAGGCTATTGCCCAAATAAAAAAAGATATGGAATCAATTTCTCCAATGGATAGATTACTTTGTGGTGATGTTGGCTTTGGAAAAACAGAAGTTGCTTTTGTAGCTAGTTTTAAGGCTATAATGGATTCTAAACAAGTTTTATTTTTATGCCCTACAACAATTTTGTCTAATCAACATTATGAAAGTGCTAAACAAAGATTTAAAAATTTTCCTGTTTCTATTGCTTTATTAAATAGGTTTACTACAAAAAAAGAGGTTATGAGGATTATTAAGGGACTTAAAGATAAAACAATTGATATGGTAATTGGTACTCATAGATTGTTAAGTGAAGATGTTCAACCAAATGATTTAGGATTATTAATTATTGATGAAGAGCAAAGATTTGGCGTAAAGCATAAAGAAAAGATTAAACAGTATAGGACGAATATTGATGTTTTGACACTTACTGCAACTCCAATACCTAGGACTTTGCAAATGTCTATGTCTGGCATTAGAAGTTTGTCACTTCTTGAAACACCACCAAATGATAGATATCCTGTTCAGACTTATGTATTAGAAGAAAATGATCAAATAATAAAGGATGCTATATATAGGGAATTATCAAGGGATGGGCAGATTTTTATTCTTTATAATAAAATAGAAGATATTGAATTGAAAATGTTAAAGATACAAAGATTAGTTCCTAATGCAACAATTAACTATGCTCATGGTAGGATGAATAAAGATGAGCTTGAAAGTAGAATGCTTAGTTTTATTAATAAAGAATTTGATATATTAGTCTGCACAACAATAATTGAAACGGGTATAGATATACCAAATGTTAATACATTAATCATATTAGATGCTGATCGTTTTGGTTTAAGTCAGTTATATCAAATTAGAGGTAGGGTAGGAAGAAGTAATAAATTTGCTTATGCGTATTTAATGTATTCACCTAATAAATTACTTACTGAAACTGCTGTTAAAAGACTTAATGTTATTAAAGAATTTACGGAGCTTGGTAGTGGATTTTCCATTGCTACTAGAGATTTGTCTATTAGGGGTGCTGGTGATATTCTCGGAAGTGAGCAGGCAGGTTTTATTGATACAGTTGGTATGGATATGTATCTTAGAATGCTTAATAATGAAATTGCAAGGCGCAAGGGTGAAGAATTAGAAGAAGAAAAAGAAGAGGTCAAACCTTATATTAATGTTACTACTCATATTAAAGATTCCTATGTGTCATCTGAAAACTTAAAGATAGAAATTCATAGAAAAATTAATACTATTTCTTCAAAAGAGACATATTTAGCTGTTAAAAATGAGTTAGAAGATAGATTCGGTAAATTAGACGAAGATATGATCATATATATGTATGAAGAATGGTTCGAAAAATTGGCTAAAAAATTGGATGTAATTAATGTTAGACAGACAAAAAACTATATAGAGTGTATTTTTAATAGAAATATAGTTAACTATATTTCTATTGATGATTTATTTGTTGAATCTTTTAAAATATCAAATATGTTTAGATTTAAACAACAAGGTAATAATCTGGTAATTATTTTAGATATAATAAAATTGGATAAACATCCAATATATTATTTAGTTGATTTGTTTTTATTAATATTGGGAAATAATTCTTGACTTTGCTCTCTTATTTAATGTATTCTTTATATGTTAGATAGAATTGGAGGCTTAATCGGTGACAGAATTAGAGACTTTACAAAGACAACATTACCAAGCTTATGTTAAAGCGGTAAAAGAAATTATTAATAACAACACAATTGCATTGGTTGATAGTGATATAGCTCCACTTATTAAAAAGCCTCCATTAGACTCCATGGATCAAGTAAAAAGTAAGTTACTAGCACTTGCAAAAAAAGAAAATCTTGTTTTAGAGACTGAAACATTAAATTTAATAGTTTCTCAGTTTAGAGAAAAGTTGGAAAATAGGTTTCAGATAATTAAGAAAATAAGGTTAGATGGACTTTTTTTAGAGATAGATAAAATATTAGAGAAAAAGGATGAACAAATTATAAAAATTACAAAAAAACAATTAAATTCTATAAATTCTCAAATTAAAAAGGAAATTAAAGATATATTGAATGATTTAGTTCAAAAAAATATTATAAATAACTTAGATAAATTGTTTGTAGAGCAGGATAAGGAAATTAAAATTAATAAAATTAAATCTGACATTTTTAAATATTTGAATTCTAGAGGTATATATCAAAAGCAATTATTAGAAAGTATTGATTTTAAAATTTTAGTCAAAGATACCACTTTAATAAATGGGATAAAGGAGCAAGCTGATAGATATATTTTTACTTTGAATAATTCTAGAATATTTAATTAGTAATACTATAACATTTCGTTATAGTTTTTTTTTTGTAAAAGTTTACTTAATGGAAATATTTACCAAGGAAATTAATGGGAATAGTTATTATAATATAGATATAGACTTTTTTAGGTATAAAGTTGTAATTTTAGCAAAAAATAAGTTTAAAAGGAGATAATATATATGAAGACAACTGGTGTAGTAAGAAGAATAGATGACTTAGGTAGAATTGTTATTCCAAAAGAAATCCGCAGAAATTTAAGAATACGTGATGGTGAATCTATGGAAATCTTTGTAGATAATGACTTTATTACTCTAAAAAAATATTCATCTCTTGATGAGTTAACTAATATATCTGAATTACTTGTAGATTCTATTAATAATGAGATTAAGAAAGTAGTTTTTATTACTGATATGGATAGAGTTATAGCGTTTAGTGGCGATGATAAAAAAAAGTTTTTATTTAAAACTATTTCTAATGAGCTTGGAGAATTAATAAATGAAAGAAAGGGCGTTAAGTTTTCCAATAGTAGTAAATGTTTGATAGAAGGGGTTATTCTTGAGGGAAATTTTGTTGTTTATCCAATTATAGCTAATGGAGATGCAAGTGGCTCTGTTGTAGTAGCATCTAAAGATAGTAATATCAGTGATAGTGAAGAACAATTAATTAAAGTTGTAGCAGAATTTCTTGGTAAACATATAGAAGCTTAGTATAATTGTAAAATTTATGTAAACTTTTTATTAAATAAGCATTTATTGTTTTTTACATTTTTTATTTGTGATATATTTTTAGGGTAGTTATTGTAGTTAAAATAAAATTTGAAGGAGAAGACTATGTTAAATAAGAAAGATAATGTTTTATCTAGCTTGGACACAGTATATCTATTTATGGTTTTATTTTTGCTAGTACTTATAATAATAGGACATAATATATTTGATATATTGTATTTAGGTGTAGTTACATTTTACTATATTAGGATAAAATTACATAGGCGAAAAAAATAAAGTATCAGAAATGATATTTTTTTAGTTTATCAAATAATAGTTTTAATATAGTGTTAATCTATTATTACTTGTGGTATATTATAGAGTAAATACGATTTAGGAGGTACAATAACATGTTTATAGATACGCATTGTCACTTAGAAAAAGAATTTTATGGTGATATTAATAATGTAATTGAAGAAAATAGAAAAGCAGGTGTTTATAAAATTATTGTTTCTGGATGTAGTAAAGAGGAAATAGTAGAAGTTTTGGAATATGCACATATGTATGATGATGTTTATTTAACAGTTGGATTTCATCCAGAATTTTCAGAAACCGTTAAAGATTCTGACATTAATTGGTTAAAGGAAATAATTAAAAGCAATCCTAAGGTGGTTGGTATTGGTGAAATAGGTTTAGACTATCATTATGATGGTTTTGATAAAGAAGTTCAAAAAGAAGTATTTGAAAAACAACTTAAACTTGCTTCTGAGCTTAATTTACCTGTAGTAATTCATTCAAGAGATGCATGCGAAGATACTATTAATATATTAAAAAAATATGACTTGAAGGGAGATATACATTGTTTTAGTGGTAGTTTAGAAACTGCCAAGATATATATTAAAATGGGATATTATTTGGGTATAGGTGGTGTAGTTACATTTAAAAATAGTAAGTTAAGAGAAACGATTAAAGGAATTTCTTTAAATGATATTTTGTTGGAAACTGATAGCCCATATTTAACTCCAGCCCCTTATAGGGGAACTTTAAATAGTTCTAAGTACATCCCATTAATAGCACAGGAGGTGGCTAATTCTTTTGATGTTAGCTTATCAGTTGTTGAAAAAAACACTACTCAAAATGCTATAGAATTATTTAGTTTAAAATAATTGTTTGAAAAAATTTTTTTACATGATATAATTAATTGTAAGATGGAGGGGCATATGACTAGTAAGAAGGAAAAAAAATCTAATGGACAGTTTATTTTGTTGTTGCTTGGAATTGTAATATTTTTAGTTGTTACAGCAGTTGTGGCTTTTTGTGTTTTATCGTTTTTGAAACAGCACAATCAAAAAACTAAAACTGTTACTAATACTATAACAATGAATTATACTTCAAATGTTAATGGTATTAGTGTAACTCCTATTTCTAGTTTTGATGACGCTACAGGTAAACTTTTACAAAATGATGAAAATATTTTTGACTTTGTTGTTAATGCTAAAGTAGAAAATGGTACAAAGGTTGATTATGAAATTATTGCTATTAAGGATAGTATGTCTACTATTCCCGATAATAAAGTAAGAATATATTTACAAAAATCCGATGTTAGTAGTTATGCATCAGTTAAGGATATTTTACTTCCTACTAATTACAAGAATTCTAATAATATTAAATTAAGTGATTCAAGTGGAATGATTTTGGATGCTGGAACATATAAGAAAACTAAAATTACATATTATAGATTAAAAATATGGGTTGATCCATCATATGCGTCAAAAACGCAAAATGATTATTTTAAAATAAAAGTTAATATATATGCTAAAGCGTAAAATACTATATGTCAAATAATTAAAGAAGTTATGTAAAGTAACTTCTTTTTTTTAACTAATGTATTTAATTATATTCAATTATGTATTATGATGATTTTAGAAAGGAAGGTTGATAATATGGATAACGCTTTGCTGTCAACTGGTGTTAACAATGATGAAAAAATTAGCTTAAAGGCCATGTCAATATTAACAATAGTTACAAAAACTATTGTCAAGTTAACTTTAAATATAGTAATGTGTTTTATAGTTTTATTAACTTTCTTATTTTTATTTGTTTTTGCAGAAAATAAAATAAATGAATTAAAGAAAACCAATCTTCCTCCTTTAATAAATACTTATGTAGTTGTAAGCCCTAGCATGGTTCCTACTATAAAAGTTCAAGATGCAGTTGTTGTAGCAAGAACAAAGGCTACTTCTTTAAAAGTAGGAGATATTATTACTTTTAAATCTAATGATCCTAGATATGAAGGGTATACTATTACGCATAGAATAAATGAAATTATAAAAGCTGATAATGGTGAATTAATGTTTAGAACTAAAGGTGATAACAATGATGCTATTGATAATTCATTAGTTCCTGCTAAAAATATTTATGGTAAAGTAGTAGTCAAGTTGCCATATTTAGGAGTTTTACAAAATGTTTTAATTAGTCCAATTGCAATATTCTTATTATTTGTTTTACCTTGTATTTTGCTTATTATTTATAATATAGCAAAACGTTTAAAAGCTAGTGATAAAAAAGATTTAAGCAATAATAGTGATATTGTTGTTGAAGTAGTTCAGGAGGATTGTTATAGTGAAAATAAAATATTTATTAATGAAAATGGAGTTGATATCGAAATTCAAATATTATAATAATTAGAAATGTATATCTTTTAGATATACGTTTTTATTTATGTAATAATTTTTAGTTATGTGTTATAGTTATATTGGTGATATTGTGAATAAATTTAATTTTAAGAAAAAATTTGGACAGAATTTTTTGCGTAATGATAATATCGTTAATAGTATAGTTGATAAAAGTAATATTCAAGAAGAGTCTTTAGTTATAGAAGTAGGCCCAGGACAAGGTGCGTTAACTAAAAAGTTAGCTAAAGTAGCTAAAAATGTTATTTGTTACGAAATTGACACCGATCTTGAAGTTCCTTTGATAAAGTTACAAAAAGAATATCAAAATGTTTATATTCATTTTTGTGATTTTTTAGAAAGTGATATTGAAAATGATTTAAAAGATTATGATTATAATCACTTATATTTTATCAGTAATGTTCCTTACTATATAACCACACCAATACTTATGAAAATTATGTCTTCAAATTTGAAGTTTGAGAAAATAGTAATGATGGTTCAAAAGGAAGTTGGTGATAGATTTTCTGCGAAGCCTGGAAATAGGGAATACTCATCTATTACTGTATTTTTAAACTATTTTTATGATATAAAAAAGCTACTTAATGTTAGTAGAAATGAGTTTGTTCCTATTCCAAATGTTGATAGTGAAGTCATTTCCTTCTCTTTGAAAGAAAAAAAAGAAATGTTAAAAGATGAAAAATTATTTTTTCAACTTGTTAGAGATAGCTTCAAATTTAAAAGAAAGACTATTAGAAATAATTTAAAAAAGTATAATCTTCAAATTATTGAACAAGTATTACATGAGTACGGTTTTGATTTAAATAGTAGGGCTGAACAAATACCTTTTATAGTTTTTGTAAAGATTAGTAATGCACTTTGTTAGTGCTTTTTTTTTGTTATATTTTTTTTATTTTTTTCATATTATTATGAGGAGGGGAATATGAATTTTGATATTGGTGATTTAGTTACTAGAAAGTCTCATGGTAATGATATTATTTTTGAAATTATCAGTATTGAAAAGAATAATATTATATTACAAGGCGTTGAGGTAAGATTACTTGCAGATAGTAGTGTTGATGATTTAGTTAAAGTTTTAGATGATAGTGATCCGTATAAATGCGATAGAGAATTGACTAAGAATGTAGTTGATTCTTTAAGTTTAGATAGGGCAGAGTTTTTTTATTTGCCTGGAAAGATTTTGCATATTGATGCAGATAAAAACTATTTGGAAAGGTGTATTAAATTTTATACGAATTTGAAAGTAGAAGCTTATGGTATTAATTTGGATGAAGATGAGATGGCGGATAATATAATTCATAAACTTGAAGAATATAAACCTGATATTCTAGTTATTACGGGGCATGATGCTTATTTTAAAGCTAAGGGTAGTATTAAAGATTTATCAAATTATCAAAATAGTAAAAATTTTGTAAATGCAGTAAAGAAAGCTCGTGAATATGAGGCTAGTCAAGAAAAACTAATAATCATTGCTGGTGCTTGCCAATCCAATTATGAAGAATTAATAAAGGCAGGAGCTAACTTTGCTTCTAGTCCTAAACGTGTAAATATTCATGCGTTGGATCCGGCTATTATTGCTTCTAGTATATCTTTATCTGAAAAAAATAAAAGTATTGATTTAATATCTATGCTTGAAAAAACAAAGTATAAGGAGGATGGAATGGGAGGAATTATTACTAATGGAACAATGTACGTGGGGTTTCCTAGATGAATAAGGAATTGCTAAGAGAAAAAATGAAGGAAAAAGAAGGACATGATTATCTTTTTATTTTTAATGGTAGTAGAAATCAGGTTGAAGAATTTGAGGGGACTATAACTTCAACATATCCATCAGTGTTTATCGTTGAAACAATTGAGGAATTTCCAAAGATTAGATCATTTTCTTATAATGATTTAATTACCTCTAATTTAGAGATAAGAGAAAAATAAAATAAAGTAGTTGCAATTTGTAATCATATATTATAAAATATACTTATAAAGTGTAAGGCTTTAGAGGGAGGAAAACGCGTGAAAATTACATCTGTAAAAGTTCGTAAAATTGAAAAAGAAGGATCTCGTATGAAAGGAAAAGCTTCAGTAGTATTGGATGATTGCTTTGTTGTTAAAGATATTCGTATTATTCAAGGTGAAGATAAACTATTTGTAGCTATGCCTAGCAGAAAGAATCTTGACGGTGAGCCTCGTGATGTAGCTCATCCAATTAATAGTGAAACTAGAAAAATGTTTGAAGATGCTATTATTGAAGAGTATAACAATACTGAGGATGTAGAATCAGATACTGAGGAATAATATTAAAGCCTTTTGGCTTTTTTTTTGCTTTTTTATTAAATACTAAATTTATTTGTCTTTTAATGCTATTTTATGTTTTTAAGGAGAAATTTTTCTCTAGTCATGGTATGAAATTGTTTTTTATAGTAAAACTTAAAGTATAAAAGAAAAGTCTTATATTAAGTTATAATTGTATGCTTGTTTTCATATAATTTATTGGTGATAATATATGGATAAGAAGGATAGCAGTTTTAGTAGTTATAATCATACTATTACAATGGTGGAACGTAAGTCATTTGTAACAAGTGGAGTGAAAAAGATAGAAAATTTTGATGATAATCAGTTTTTACTGGATACTGTGATGGGTTTTTTACTTGTAAAAGGTGAAGAATTAGAGTTGATAAAGCTTGATACATTGCAAGGAACGATTACTATTAAGGGATTAATAAACAGTTTAACTTATTTAGATGATAGTAATAAAAAAGAAAAAGAGAATAGTATTTTTAACAGGCTTTTTAAATGATTGATTTAAGTATGCAATTAAAAACAATAGCTTTTTCTTTTTTATATGGAATATTACTTTCTTTTTTATTTAATATTAACTATAGATTATTATTTTTTCATAAAAAAATAGTTAGACTTTTATTTGATTTTATATTTATTATAGATTTTGGTTTACTTTATTTTTATTTGTTACAGTTTTTAGATTATGGTTATATACATATATATTTTTTTGCTTTTATAGTTGGTGGTTTTTTCTTATCTTTTTCTTTTTTTAAGAGAATTATACGTAAACATAATGTCAAAAAATAACTAATTTTATGCTATTTGTTGTTAAAGATGTTTTTTGGAATTATAATTATGGTGAAAGGGTAGGTAGATTACTGTGTCTAGTCGAAGTGAAAAGAAAATTAGTTCTAAAAGAAAACGTAGAATTCTTATTTTAGGTACTTTTTCGCTTGTTACGATTGGTATTACTACTTATACTATGGGTAAGTATTGGTTACAAATATATGAAAAGTCAAAAGAAAAAAATTCACTTACAAAAGAATTAAAGCAGTTACAGAAGAAGGAATCGTCCTTAAGGGCTGATGCTAATAAAATGCAGGATAAAGAATATATTGCAAGATATGCAAGAGAAAAATATTTATATAGTAAGGATGGAGAGTTTATTTTGAGAATACCAGAATAAATTCTTTTTATTTTTGATCTTTTCTGTTAAAATATTAATGTGACAGAAGGAAGTATATTTAGGATGTGATAATATGAAAGATATTGTTATTGATAATAGTTTTAATTTTTGTTGTAATGATGTGATAGTGGTTGGTTGTTCTACAGGCCCTGATTCTATGGCACTTATGGATATGCTTTTAAAGGTGAGAAGTAAATATAATTTGTCTTTAATTTGTGCTCATGTTAATCACAATGTTAGAAAAGAAAGTTATGATGAAGCTATATTTATGCAGGAGTATTGTGAAAAAAACAAAGTCTTATTTGAGACTATGATTATAGAAAATTATGGAGATGATAATTTCCATAATGAGGCTAGAAATATTAGATACAACTTTTTTGAAAAGGTAGTTAATAAATATAATGCTAATTATTTAATGACAGCTCATCATGGTGATGATTTGATGGAAACAATTTTAATGCGTATTGTAAGGGGATCAAATCTTAATGGTTATTCAGGCTTTAAAAAAGTAGTAGATATGGGAACTTATAAGTTGGTAAGACCACTAATTGAATTTACAAAAGATGAACTGTTAGAATATGATAAAAAAAATAATGTTCCTTACTTTATAGACAGTTCAAATACAAAAACTAAGTATACTAGAAATAGGTATAGAAAAACAGTTTTACCTTTTTTAAAAACTGAAGATGAAAATGTTCATAAAAAGTTTTACAAATTTAGTGAAAGTTTATCAATGGCCAATGAGTTTATTGAGAAAGAAAGAGATATAGCTATTTCACAAGTTGTAGAAGATGATAAAGTAGTTATTTCTAAATTTTTGAAGTTAGATGTTTTTCTTCAAAAAGAAATTCTATATTATTTAATGCAAGTTTATTATCACGATGATTTAATCCTTTTAAACGATAGACATATTGATCTTTTAATAAAACTAATAAGTGGAAATAAAAAAAATACTACAGTTAATTTACCAAATGAAGTGATTGCTGTTAGAGAATATGATTACTTTTTCTTAAAAAAAGAGATGGATGAGGTTACATCATATGAAATAGAAATTAATGATAGTGTTATACTACCTAATCATCATACTATAAAAAAAATATTTGAAAGTAGTGATAATAGTAATAATATTTGTAGATTATCAAGTAGAGAAGTTCAACTGCCTTTGATAGTTAGAACTCGTAAATTTGGGGATAAAATTAATGTTAAAGGCTTAAATGGTTCAAAGAAAGTTAAAGATATTTTTATTGATAATAAGATAAATAAGGTAAGTAGAGATTTGTGGCCTATAGTTGTTGATAGTTTGGATAGGGTTGTTTGGATTCCTGGATTGAAAAAATCTAAATTTGACAAAAAAATAGAAGAAAGTTATGATATAATATTGAAATATTATTAAGGAGGCATTATGAATAAAAAAATGAATAAAAAGACAGTTAAAAGAGGGCTTTTGCCATATTTATTTATTGTAATTATTGTTGTTGGTGTTTTATATGTATTTAATTTTTTAAATCATACTACTAATGTTTTAACTTATAATGAATTTATGGAAAATTTAAATAATGGGAAGGTTGAGACAATTAACCTAGTTCCTAGAGAAAGAGCTCAGACATATGAAGTTACTGGTAGATTGTCTGATTATGCTAAAGATGAGGAGTATTATGCTGTGTTGCCAAAGGCTGATAGTGTTGTTGATAAGATAACAGATGCTACTAGTCAGCATAAAATAGTATTAACGACTAAAGCAGATCCTGAATCTAGTACAATACTTTTAGTTTTAGCAGACTTATTACCAATGATTTTGTTACTTCTTCTTGCATTTTTCTTTTTAAATAGACAAATGGCTGGAAATAGAAGTTCAATGGATTTTGGTAAAAGTAAAGCAAGATTATCTGATGATAAGAACAAAGTAACTTTTAAAGATGTAGCAGGACTTAAGGAAGAAAAAGAAGAAGTTAGAGAGTTAATTGATTTCTTGAAGAATCCTAAAAAATTCCAAAAGCTTGGTGCAAGGATTCCAAAGGGAGTATTATTGATGGGTCCTCCTGGTACTGGTAAAACTTTGCTTGCTCGTGCTGTGGCAGGTGAAGCTAATGTTCCATTCTATTTTATAAGTGGATCTGATTTTGTAGAGTTATTTGTTGGTGTTGGTGCTAGCCGTGTTAGAGATATGTTTCAACAAGCTAAAAGAAATGCTCCATGCTTAATTTTTATTGATGAGATTGATGCAGTTGGGCGCCAAAGAGGTACTGGACTTGGCGGTGGCCATGATGAACGTGAGCAAACACTTAATCAATTATTAACTGAAATGGATGGTTTTGGGGAGAATACAGGAATAATTATTATTGCTGCTACTAATAGACCTGATGTTTTAGATCCAGCGCTTTTAAGACCTGGTAGGTTTGATAGACAAGTAACTGTTAGTTTACCAGATGTAAAGGGACGCGAAGAAATACTTAGTGTTCATGCTAAAAATAAAAAGTTAGCTAGTGATGTGACACTTAAAAATCTTGCTAAAAGAACTCCAGGATTTAGTGGAGCTGATCTTGAAAATTTACTTAATGAAGCTGCGCTTCTTGCTGTAAGACGTGATAAGAATGCAATTACAATGCATGAAGTAGATGAGGCAACTGATAGAGTATTAATGGGACCTGCAAAGGTTAGTCATAAATATAGCGAAAAAGATAGAAGACTTGTTGCTTATCATGAAGCAGGTCATGCAGTAATAGGATTAAAACTTGCTAGTGCATCAGATGTACAAAAAGTAACGATTATACCTCGTGGTTCTGCAGGAGGATATAATATGATGGTTCCAAGTGAAGAAAAATTATGTTCAACAAAAACAGATTTATTGGAACAAATTACAGGTCTTCTTGGAGGACGTGTTTCAGAAGAAATAGTATTTAAAGAAATAACTACAGGTGCTGAAAATGATTTTTCTAAAGCTACTAAAATAGTTAGAGCTATGGTTACTGAATACGGTATGAGTGATTTAGGACCACTTCAATTAGAACAACAAGAAGGAGCTACATTTTTAGGAAGGGACTATAATAAGAGTCGTAATTTCTCAGAAATAGTTGCTCATGAAATAGATCAAGAAATGAGAAAAATTATCAATAAGTGTTATGATGATGCTAAAAAGATAATTAAAGATAATAGAAACTTATTAGATTTAATTGCTGAAACATTACTTGAATATGAAACACTAACTAAAGAACAAATTGATTATTTGGTTGAACACAAGAAGATGCCTGAAGAAGATACTGATAATTTAGAATCTATGTCATTAACTTCTTTAAGAAAAATGGCAAAAGAAAAAGGTGTTAAGAATTATTCAAAAATGAATAAAGCTGAAATAATTGATGAGTTAGATAAAATTAAAGATTAATTTAAAACATGTAGCTTGTTTTCTACATGTTTTTTTGTTATAATAGTCGAGTCAAAGAGGTCAGTATGTTTAAAATAGGTAATGTTGAAATAAAAAATAGAGTTGTTTTAGCGCCAATGGCTGGTATATCTAATTCTGCATATAGAAGAATTTGCAAAGAAATGGGATGTGGATTAGTAGTAGCTGAAATGGTTAGTGATAAGGCGATAAGTTTTGGCAATAAGAAAACTATTGATATGCTTTATATGACTGATTTTGAAAGACCAATTTCTCAACAGATTTTTGGAACTGACGTAGATAGTTTTGTTATGGCAAGTAAATATATTGAAAAAAATATGCATCCAGATATTATAGATATAAATATGGGATGTCCTGTTCCAAAAGTTGCTGTTCGTGCACAAGCTGGATCTGCTCTTTTGAAAAACCCAGAAAAGATTAGAGAAATAGTTTCGGCTGTAGTTGATTCTGTTGGGGTTCCTGTAACTGTTAAAATACGTAGTGGTTGGGATAGTAATCATATTAATGCAGTAGAGGTTGCTAAAATATGTGAAGAAGCTGGTGCTAGTGCTATAACAGTGCATCCAAGAACAAGAAGTCAAGGATATAGTGGAAAGGCAGATTGGAGTATTATTAAACAAGTAAAAGAAGCGGTTAATATTCCTGTTATAGGTAACGGCGACATAACCACTCCTGAGGATGCACTTAAGATGATTGAAGAAACTGGTTGTGATGCAGTAATGATTGGTAGAGGATTATTGGGTAATCCTTGGCTTATTAAAAACACATTGTTATTGATGGAAGGTAAAGCTTATACATTACCAACTTCTGAAGAAAGAGTAAAAATGTGTATTAAGCATCTTAAATATTTAGAGCAAACTAAGTCAGAAAAACTAGCTATATTAGAAATAAGAAGTCATCTGGCTTGGTATTTAAAAGGTATACCAGGGGCTAATATAATTAAAAATAAGGTATATCAATGTAGTTGTATTCGTGATATAATGCAATTATTAAATGAGTTTTTGGGAGGACTGTAGGATGCAAAAAAAGAATAAAGAAAATGTTAGAGCTTATTTTGTGCAAAGATTAGCTGCATTTTTACTTGATGTTATTATTGTAGGTTTAATTTGTACTGTTTTGACGATACCGTTTACTAATGATTCGGTTGCTAAATTATCTGATCAATCTATTGATATTATGCAGAATTATATAAATCATGAAATTAGTGCCACAACATATATGAATCAATCAATAGATATAACATATCAACTAGCAAAGCTTAATGGCTTATCTACTGTTGTTACAATTGTTGTTTATGTTTTATATTTCATAGTATTACAGTATTATATGAAAGGTCAAACTCTTGGCAAAAGAATTCTCAAAATAAGAGTTGTTAAAAATGATGATAGTGTTTTATCTATGAATGATTTAGTTGTTCGAAATATTATTAATAATGGTATTGTATTTGATATAATTATTGCTATATTGGCTTTGGTTAGTAAAAACATATATTTTTATGGTTCTGCAATAGTAGAATTTATTCAATATGTAATAATATTTGCTAGTGTATTAATGGTGATTATTAGAAAAGATGGTAGAAGTATTTCAGATTTTATAGCTGGTACTAAAGTTATTAGTTTGAAGGAGGATTAAAAATGAGAGAATTTACTGAGCAAGAATTAGTGAGAAGAGAAAAATTAAATAATATAACTCATCCATATCCTGAAAGATTTGAAGTTAATTATGAAATTGCTGATGCATCAAAGTTGGAAGATGGTGTAGATGGTGTAAGAGTTGCTGGAAGAATTATTTTGATGCGTAAAATGGGAAAAATGAGTTTTTTAACTATTGGCGATATTCTAGGAAAAATTCAAATTTCGGTTAAAGTTGATATGATAGGTGAGGAAGCATATCAGGATTTTAAAGCCAATTATGATTTAGGTGATTTTATTGGCGTAGAGGGTGAAATTTTTACTACTCATACTGGTGAGAAAACAATTAGAGCTAGTAGTATAGAATTTTTGGGTAAAGCTTTAAAACCTTTACCTGAGAAATTTCATGGTGTTGAAGATATAGAGACAATTTATAGAAAACGTTATTTGGATTTGATTACTAATGATGAAAGTAAAACAAAATTCTTATTTAGAAGTAAGTTTATTAGGGAACTTCGTAATTATTTAGATTCAAAGGGATATATTGAAATAGAAACACCAATTTTAAATAATAAAGCAAGTGGAGCTACTGCTAAGCCTTTTGTTACACACCATAATGCTTTAGATATTGATTTGTTTTTAAGAATAGCCCCTGAAACATATTTAAAAAGAGCTATAGTAGGTGGTTATACTAAGGTGTTTGAAATTGCTAGATGTTTTAGGAATGAAGGTATGGATCTTACTCATTTGCAAGATTTTACTATGATAGAAGGTTATGGTGCATATTTAAATTATAAAGATAATATGAAGTTTTTAAGGGAAATGTTACAGACCATAATTATGAATATTTTTGGTACTTTAGAGATAAATGTTGGAAACCAAAAAGTAGATTTAAGTGGTGAATGGGAAGAAGTTAGTTTTAGAGATTTGATATTAAAATATTCTAATATTGATATTAAAGTATATAATACAAAAGAGTCTTTGCTTAATAAAATAAGAGAAGAAAAAATTGAAATTGATAGTGAAACTCCACTTGAGAATTTAGGCTATGGTAATTTAGTTGACCAATTGTATAAGAAAGTTGCTCGCCCTTATGTTATTAATCCTATATTCTTAACTGAACATCCAATTAGCCTTTCTCCTTTGGCACGCGCTAATGATTTAGATCCTTCTTTAACTGATAGATTTCAATTAGTTATTAATGGCGCTGAAATTATTAATGCATATTCCGAACTTGTTGATCCACAGGAGCAGGAGAAACGCTTAATTGAACAAGCTAGACTTAAAGCAAATGGTGATGATGAGGCTATGCCAATGGACTATGATTATATTGAAGCTATGGAATATGGTATGCCACCAATAAGTGGATGGGGTATGGGTATTGATAGAATGGTTCAATTGCTAACTAATTCTGACAATATTAAAGATGTTGTACTATTTCCATTGATGAGAAATAAAGAAGATATTAAGGATTAATATCTTCTTTTTTTTGGTAAAAAGCGCCAAAACTCTTGTAAAATGTGGTGATTATAGTATAATGATATTGGGAGGAGAAGATGATGAAGAAACATAATACATTAAAAGTTGTTCTTATAACATTGCTTACTTTTTTAGTACTTAGTTGGTTATTTACTTCTGCTTACTATTCTGGTGGTTATGTTGATCAAGGACGTGTTCAAATGGGACTATTTGATATATTTTCATATCCAACAACTGCTATTTCATATTTTGGATATATAGCATTATATGTATTTGCAATTGGAATGTTTTATGGTGTACTTAATAAAATTAGTGCTTATAGATTGTTAATTGATAAATTAGCAAAATCTTTCAAAGGTAAAGAAAAACTAGCTATATCTGCAATTATGATTATTTTAGCTGTCTTTACTTCATTCTGTGGATTACAAACAGCATTGTTATTGGTATTTCCATTTATTATATCTTTAGTCTTAGTTATGGGCTACGATAAAATAGTGGCAGCTTTAACTACTGTAGGTGGTGTGCTTGTAGGTTTTATGGGTACAACATTTGCTTACAATAATACTAGTATTCTAGTATCATATTTATCTTTAAAAGTTACTTCTGGAATAGTTTATAAAATTATAATTCTTGTTCTAGGACTAGCAATTCTTATTTTTAATACTATTAGGTATATAAATAAGAAGATGCCTAAGAGAACAAAAGAAGAAACTAAAGAGATGGAAGCATATATTCCTGAGGCAGTTAATGCTAAAGACAGTAAGAATACAAAAGTATGGCCATTGGTATTGGTTATTGATTTAATAATTATTTGTACAATTTTAGGCTTTACTGCATGGAGTTCTGTATTTAATATTACTATATTTGATGATGCAACTACTGCTATTAAAGATTTCACAGTACCTGCTTATATTGCACTTTTAGTATTACTATTAATAATTAATGTTGTAATGTTTGTTAAGAAGAAAAACAAGCGTGCATATATAATTGATGCAGCAGCTGTTGTTGTTACTAGCGTTATTTTAATAGGTAGATATTTAGTAAAAGCTAAAGTGTTTAAAACAATGGTTAGTAATTTAACAGTAGACTTTCCTATATTTGGTAAATTATTAGGAAATGTTAATGCATTTGGTAGTTGGACTCTTACTGATGTTTCACTATTAGTAATTGTTGGTGCAGTAATATTAGCTATGATTTATAAAGTTAAAACTGACGATGTATTTGATGGAGTTGTTGAAGGTGCTAAAAAGGCATTAATTCCAGCAGTATTAGTAGTTTTGGTTTATTTTGGATTAGTTATTGTTACATATCATCCATTCCAATTACCAATATATAAGGCAATTTTTGGTATGACTAAGGGATTCAATGTGTTCACATCAACTATTGTTGCAATTCTTGCTACAGTATTTAATGGTGATCCATTATATATATTCAACAGTGCAATTCCTTATTTAATTAGTTTAGTTACTAATACTAGTGTTTATCCAGTTATTTGGGTATTGTTCCAAGCTGTAGCTGGAGTTACTATGTTAGTTGCACCAACTAGTTTAGTATTACTTGTTACTTTATATTATCTAGATATTCCTTATGGCAAATGGTTAAAAGCTGTTTGGAAATTAGCTCTAGAAATATTGGTGGTAATATTAATTGTTGCAACAATAGCATTCTTAATTGTTTAGTAGAATTAAAGATCTCTTTGAGATCTTTTTTTTTACAAAGATGTCGTTTTTTTGGGGACATAATTTCTTGTCAATATGCAAAAAATATTCATAAAATAGACTAGAAGGGATGAGAAATATGTTTTCAAAATTTAGTGAGGAAGCTCAAAAGAGTTTATTATTAGCAAAATCAGAGATGATGAAGTTGAATCATCCATATGTTGGAAGTGAACATTTATTACTAGCTATTCTTTCAAATGAGAATAATAATGTGACAAAAAAATTAAATAAATATAATATTACTTATAATAGGTTTCATGAAGAAATAATTAAAATAATGGGAACTGGAAGTAAGCCTACTATGTGGTACTTATATACACCGTTACTTAAGAGAATTATTCAAAATGCTATATTTGATACTAAGGAGAAGAATTTAAAAGAAGTTACTGTTGAACAATTATTTGTGTCACTACTAGAAGAAGGTGATGGAGTTGCCATTAGGTTGTTAGTTGGTATGAATATAGATATTGATGCAATATATAAAGATTTTTGTAATAGTTTTATTATTAAGAAAAGTAAAAAGGAAAAAAAGCTATTAGTAAATGATTTTTCGGTTAATTTTAATAAAAGAGTAGTATCAGGAGAAATTGATCCTGTTATTAATCGCGATGAAGAAGTTGAAAGGGTCATTGAAATATTATCTAGAAGAACTAAGAATAATCCTTTATTAATAGGTGAAGCAGGTGTTGGTAAAACTGCAATCGTTGAGGAACTTAGTAGAAGAATTGTAGAAGGAAAGGTCCCTAAATTTTTGCAAAATAAAAGAATTTTGTCTATATCAATTGCGTCCTTGGTTTCTGGAACTAAATACAGAGGAGAATTTGAGGAACGAATTAATAAGATTATTAAAGAAGTCGAAGAAGAGTCTAACATTATTTTATTTATTGATGAGGTACATACTATCGTTGGTGCTGGTGGTGCTGAAGGCGCTATTGATGCTTCTAATATTTTAAAACCTAGTTTAGCTCGTGGAAAAATTAAAATAATAGGGGCTACTACTAATGAGGAATATAAGCAGTTTATTGAAAAAGACAAAGCTTTGGATCGAAGATTTCAAAAAGTATTTGTTAATGAGCCTAGTGTTGAAAAAACTAAAGTGATGCTTCAATCATTGAAACCTATATATGAAGCTTTTCATGATGTCATTATTCCTGATTCTATTATTGATTATATTGTAGAGCTGTCTGATAGATATATTCAAAATAGAAAGAATCCAGATAAATCTATAGACATAATGGATGAGGTGTGTGCTAAGGCAGGTTTAATATATAAGGATAGTTCTTCTTTGTATGCTGAAAAGAATAATCAAATTAAAAGAATTGTTGAGGAAAAGAATAGGGCTGTACAGGAGCAAGACTTCAAAAAAGCATCTGTTTTAAAAAAAGAACAGTATAGATTGGAGTCAGAATTAAACAGTCATAGTCTTAAAAAGATTTCAAAAAGAAGGAATGTAGTAATTACTAAAAAAATGGTGTCTAAAACAATAGAAATTAAAACAAAGATACCTATTTATGAAGTAAATGCTCAAACTAAGTATCTTCTTAAAAAATTAAATAGTAATTTAAAGAGTTTAATAATTGGGCAGGATGAAATAATTGATTCTTTATTAAACTATACAAGGAGAATTCAGTTTGGTTTTGGTAAAAATAAGCCCTATTCTTTTTTATTGATTGGCTCAACTGGTACTGGTAAAACTTTATTGGCTAAGGAATATGCTAAAGAATTGTATGGAGAAGATAATTTTATTAGAGTTGATATGAGTGAATATAAGGAAGAATATTCTATTAGTAAAATAGTTGGATCTGCACCTGGATATGTTGGTTATGATGATAATATAACAATTTGTGAAAAAGTCCGTAATCATCCAAATTGTGTTCTATTACTCGATGAAATAGAAAAAGCTCATCCTTCTGTCTTAAAGCTCTTTTTACAAGTTTTTGATAATGGTATTATTCATGATTCTGCTGGGAGAACTATTAGTTTTAAAAATGTAATTATTTTTATGACTTCTAATATAGGATGCTCTGTAAATCCTATTGGATTTAATGAGAATAGTAATATTAATCAAAGCTTAAAAGATTTTTTGTCAATAGAATTTGTTAATAGAATAGATAAAGTGTTTAAGTTTAAAAATATTGATTATGATGTTATAAAAAAGATAGTAATAAAAAAATTAAAAAACACTAAAAAGCAATATAGTAAGCTTAATTTAAATATAAGTTTTTCTAAGAATATAATAGATGAAATTATTGAAAAGTCACAATATAAGGATTTTGGAGCTAGAAGAGTAGATAAAATAATAGAAGATGATGTTGAAGTAAAAATAATGAATAATATGCTTGAAAATAAAGAGGGCTCTTTTACTATTTAGATTAATTGTGTTATAATTACGACAGCAGAGGTGATTATATGAAACTGTTTAATACAATGACTAGAAAAGTTGAGGATTTTATACCATATGAAAAGGGTAAAGTAAAAATATATACTTGTGGTCCTACTGTGTATCATTATGCTCATATTGGTAACATCCGTAATTATATTGGTCATGATATATTACACAGAACTCTTTTGTATCTTGGCTTTGATGTTACAAGAGCTATGAATATAACAGATGTTGGGCATTTGACTAGTGACTCTGATTCTGGATTGGATAAAATGGAAGTTGCTAGGAAGAGAGAAAATAAAAGTGCAATGGAAATAGCTAAGTTTTATACTGATGCCTTTTTTAAAGATTTTTATCTTGTTAATTGTTTAAAACCAGATATTATTTCACCTGCAACTGAAAATATTGATATGTATATTAAAATAATCTCAAAACTAATTAATGATAGCTATGCATATGTTTCTGGAGGAAATGTATATTTTGATATTAGTAAAGTATCTGATTATTATGTTTTAACTAATCACCAAGAGGATGAACTTGTAGTAGGTGCTCGTGAGGGTGTAGAAGAAGATAGTAAGAAGAGAAATCAGGCTGACTTTGCTTTGTGGTTTACTACAAGTAAATTTGAGAACCATGAGCAAATATGGGATTCTCCTTGGGGTAAAGGGTATCCTGGTTGGCATATTGAATGTACTGGAATATCAATAAAATACTTAGGTGAGTATTTAGATATACATGGTGGTGGAGTTGATAATATTTTTCCACATCATACAAATGAAATTGCTCAAAGTGAGGCATATTTAGGTCATAAGTGGTGTAACTATTGGTTCCATAATGAACATTTACTTGATGAAACAGGTAAAATGAGTAAATCTAAAGGTGCTATTCTTACTGTTACAGCATTGAAACAGGCAGGATATGATCCGTTAGCATATCGTTTTATGTGTCTAAATTCCCATTATAGAAAACAATTGGTATTTTCATATAATGCTTTAGAACAAGCGGAAATAACTTTGAATAAATTAAGAAAAAGAATTTCTAGCTTAGATGCTTCAGGTGATATTCAACATGACAAATTTGATTTATATAACGTTAGATTTAAAGATGAATTAAGTAATGATCTTAATACTGCTAATTGTATTACTGTTTTGTATGATTTGTTAAAGGATAGTGAAGTAAATGGTAATACTAAGTTAGAATTAATTAAGAGTTTTGATTTGGTTTTGGGGGTTAATTTAATTAACACTAAACAGATAGATAATGTTTTAGAAAAATATATACTTGAAAAGATTGAGGAAAGAAATAAGGCAAAAAAGGATAAAGATTTTAAACTAGCTGATATGATTCGAGATGAATTGCTAGAAAAAAACATTAAATTAATAGATAGTAGGGAAGGAACTAAATACGAGCTTATTTAGTGGTTGTTTATGGATTTAAGAAATGTTAATGTGTTGGTATTTGCTTATTTAGGAGATACAATATATGAGGATTATATTAGGAAACATTTAATTTTGAAAGGTATTGCATATGTTGATCTTTTACAAAAAGAGTCAGTTAAGTATGTTTCTGCCAAGAGTCAAGCTAATTTTTTGAATATGTTGATTGATAGAGCTTTTTTTACTGAAGAAGAAATGGATATAGTAAAACGAGCAAGAAATTATAAGAATAGATCACATCCAAAAAATTGTGATATTATTACGTATAAACATGCAACTGCATTAGAGGCGGTTATTGGTTATTTAGAATTAAAAGGTGATCATGTTCGAATTAATGAACTGATGTCACTTATTTTGGAGGTAAAAAAATGTTAGTTTATGGCAGAAATGTGGCAGAGGAAATTTTAAAAAATGATGTTAGTAGTATTCGTAATATTATCATTCAAGATGGATTTAATGATAAAAAAATAAATTTACTATTAGAAAAATTAAATTTATCTGTTGTTTTTAAAACTAAGCAGGAAATGGATAAACTTGTAAATGGATTACATCAGGGTATAATATTAGATGTTACGGATTACAAATATTATAGTTTGGATGAAATTTTGAAACATGATATTCAATTTGTTTTAATTTTGGATCATTTGGAGGATCCACATAATTTTGGAGCTATAATTAGAACTAGTGAAGCTGCTGGTGTAGATGCAATTATTATACCTCATGATAGAGAGGTTCAAATAAATGCTACTGTAATGAAAACTAGTGTTGGGACATTATCTAGAATGAAAATTTGTAGAGTTAGTAATTTAGTACAGACTATGAATAAATTAAAAGATAAAGGATTTTGGGTAGTTGGTACTGTAATGGATGGCGAAGATTTTAAAAATATTGATTATTCAGGAAAAATTGCACTTGTTATAGGTAATGAAGGTAATGGTATGAGTAGGCTAGTTAGAGAGTCATGTGATTTTAATGCAACAATTCCTATGTATGGAAAAGTAAACAGTTTAAATGCAAGTGTTGCAGCAGGTATTATGATATATGAAGTTGTCCGTAATAGAAAGTAGGAATAATGGATTATAAGAATATAAATGATTTTGAAGTTTTATATCTTATAGAAGAGAATCAATCAGATTTAAAAAATTTAATTTTTGATAAATATAAGCCAATATTAAAGAGTATTAGTTATTCATATTTTTCTAAACTTAAAGATTATGGAGTTGAATATGATGATGTATATCAAGAGGCGTTAATTGGTCTAAATTATGCTATTGATCATTTTAGCGATAAAAAGAATAGTATATTTTATACTTATGCAGTCTTATGTATTAAAAGTAAATTAAGCTCTTTTTTAAATAAACAGACTAACATTCATAATCGGATATTAAATGAGAGTATGAGTTTGTTTTCTTGTGAAGAATTTGATTTAGAAAATATTGGCAGTGTGAATTTTGATAATAATTATATAAGTTTTTATGATAGAATTATTAGATTTAAAAATTCTCTTAATAATGTTCAAGGACAGATTTTTGAATTAAAATATAATGGCTTTTCTAATAAAGATATCAGTATTTTATTGGATATGACTGTAAAGAATGTGTACTATTATTTGTGTAGTATTAGAAATAAGTTAGTTATTAGCGGGTTTCAATTGTAATTTTTTCTAAATTATAATAAAATATTCTTAAGATAGGTGATACTTATGGATAATAATAAATATAATAGTATGACTCTAGAAGAATTTGCTAAAAAGTATGATTCTAGTAGAGATAAAGATGTTCCAGAAATGAAAAAAATGTTTTTAAGTATGGATAAAAAGATAAAACTATATCATGAACATAATTATGTAATTAATAGTTTTAGGGTCCAAGATATTGTTATATATCAAAGTATTGATAATAATGGTGAAATTAAATACGATACAGATTTTAAAGAAGTTGTTTCTTCTAATGAGTCTACTAATTACACTGCAAATGATAATATATTTTATGCTGCTTGTTTAGCGATTGGAATTTATAATAATTGTCTTAGTTATATCAATCCTGAAAACCCTGTATTTTTGAAAAACAATTTTTCGTTATTTGCTGAGAACATGCCTTTAGAAGTAGTTCCTTATTATAGGGGAGTTATCGAAAGAGGCGCTACAGTTTATTTAAGTGAATTTATTGAAGCTAAGGAAAAACAGGAAATAGATAGAATGAGGGCTGAGGCTGAATTTGAAGAGGAGAGGCTTGCTAAAAAAAGTGAAATAAAGAAAGATCCGCGAGCTTCTGTTAAAAATGAAACTTGGGGTACTAGGGATGCTGCTTTTTCTTCAATTGCTTTATTTCCTATATTAATAGCTTTGCTTGGAGTTATAATTCCTATAATATTTAGTTTTATGTCTTGACATTCTTTTGTGTTTGTGTTAGTTTATGTGTGAACACGAAAGAGTGTTTTTATTTTACAAAAATTTGGAAAAGGTGAAATTATGGCGAAGAAGAAGCAAGTTAAAAATGAAGAAAAAAAGAAAAGTATATGGGGAAGTTTTATGACTTATTGTCATGGAGTTAAAACTGAGTTTAAGAGAGTACATTGGACTACAAAGAGTGATTTAGCTAGATATTCTATTGCTACTTTGACTTTTGTTATTGTATTTTCGTTATTCTTTTATGGAATAAATGCTCTTTATGCTTTAATTCATGCATTAGTTGGTTAGGAGGAATACTATGGAAAAACAATGGTTTGTTGTAAATACTTATTCAGGTCATGAAAATAAGGTTAAAGAGAAGCTTGAAATGAGAGCTGAATCTATGGGAATGCAGGATTATATTTATAGAGTTGTTGTTCCTATGGAAAAGGTTAAGGAAACAAAAAATGGAGTAGAAAAAGAAAGAGAAAAAAAGATGTTTCCTGGATATATATTAGTTGAAATGGTTATGAGTGATGAAGCTTGGTATATAGTTCGTAATACTCCTGGTGTAACAGGATTTATTGGGTCAAGTGGTAAGGGAGCAAAACCTACACCTTTGCAACCATATGAAGTTGATAAAATATTAAATAGTATGGGAATTGCTAGAATGGATATTGACAAGGATTTGGTTCCTGGAACTAAAGTTAATATTATCGATGGTCCATTTAAAGATATGCTTGGTAAGGTTGATTCTATTAATCTTGAAACTAGCAAAGTTAATTTACTTGTTGATTTATTTGGTCAAGAGACAAGTGTAGAGGTAGAACTTAGTCAAATTCAAAAAATATAACTTGCATAAATTATTAAAGTATGATATTATTAGGTCGCTATATTTATTTTAATATAGATTTAGTGGGAGGCAGTTAATTAAAATTATTAAATGCGGATAAATGCTATTTGAACCACTCGCGAAAACGAAATAAAAAATTATAGGAGGTGTTTTTCGTGGCAAAAGAAGCAATTAAGCAAATAAAATTACAAATACCTGCAGGAAAAGCTACACCAGCTCCACCAGTTGGAACTGTTTTAGGACCAGCAGGAATTAACTTACAAGAATTTTGTACAAAATATAATGATGCTACTCGTGATAAAATGGGTGACATTTTACCAGTAGTAATTTCAATATATGATGATAGAAGTTTTGATTTTGTAATCAAAACTCCACCTACAGGTTTCTTATTAAAGAAAATTGCTAAAATTAATAAAGGATCTGTTAAAGGTGCTAATGAAACAGTTGCTACAATTACTGTAGATCAATTACGTGAAGTTGCAGAAATTAAATTACCTGATTTAAACTGCGATACAATTGAGGCAGCTATGAAAACAGTTGCTGGAACTGCTCGTAACATGGGTATTGTTATCGATGGTTACGACACTTCATCAAATAAATAATAATTAATCCGCAATAGAAATTAAAATGTCGTTTCCGCTTGTACTTAGACAATAGGGAGGAAAAAATATGAAAAAAAGAAGTAAAAAATATACAGAAGCTGTTTCTAAATTAGAAAAGGGTAAAGTATATACTACAGAAGAGGCTATTAAGTTAGTAAAAGAAACTTCAATTACTAAATTTGATGGAACAGTTGAAGTTGCTATGAGACTTAATCTTGATACTAAAAAGGCTGATCAACAATTAAGAGGAGCTATAGTGTTACCAAAGGGAACTGGTAAAACTAATCGTGTATTAGTTGTTGCTAAAGGTGATCAAGCAGCTAAAGCTAAAGAAGCTGGTGCAGATTATGTTGGAGATGTTGATTTACTTGAAAAAATCGAAAAAGAAAATTGGTTTGATTTTGATACAATGATAGCAACTCCTGATATGATGCCACTTCTTGGTAAACTTGGACGTGTACTTGGACCAAAAGGGTTAATGCCAAATCCAAAAACTGGTACAGTTACTATTGATCCTGCTAAGGCTGTAGAAGAAGCTAAAGCTGGACGTGTTGAATATAGAACTGATAGTTTTGGTAATGTTCATGCAGTTATTGGTAAGGTATCATTTAGTGAAGAAGATTTAAAAGCTAATTTGGAAGCATTTGTTCAAAATATTATAAAAATTCGCCCAACTTCAGTTAAGGGTGATTACATTAAGAATATATCTATTACTTCAACTATGGGACCTGGAATTAAAATTTCTGTAAATAGTTTTGACAAATAGTTGAATATAGTGTATTATAAATTTAATTTGTTGGTGCCATAGACAGTAGGTTGTTAGTAAATCCTACCGAGGACTACTTTCTAATAAAGAGTTTCTTTGTCTATGCAATGAAGCTCTTTTTTATGGCAACTCGAATCAAGAGGAGGTGTAGAGATGGCAAGTGAGAAAATCTTAAAGCAAAAGCAAGAAGTAATTGATGAGATTAAATCAAAAGTTGAAGGTGCTACTAGTATTGTATTATTTGATTATCGTGGACTTACTGATTGTGAGACTAAGGAACTTCGTTCTAAATTAAAAGAATCAGGTTCTTACTATAAAGTATTTAAAAATACTTTGATGAGTCGTGCTTTTAACGATTTAAGTATTGATTTAGGAGATGCATTAACTGGACCAAGCGCATTATTATGTGGTGATGACCAAGTTGCTCCGATCAAGACTTTAACTGAATTTGCTAAAGATCATCCAGCACTAGAATTAAAAGTAGGTATTATTGATGGAGAAGTTGCTGATAAGGCAAAGCTTGCAGAATATGCTGCATTACCATCTAGAGAACAATTACTTACTATGCTTGCTGGTGGTATGATTGGTATAGCAAAAGATTTATCTATCTGCTTAGATTTATACGCAAAACAATTAGAGGAAAATTAATAAATTAAAAAATAGGAGGAAATATAAAATGGCAAAATTAACAAAAGAAGATTTTATAGCTTCATTAAAAGAAATGACACTTTTAGAAATTAAAGAATTAGTAGATGCAATGAAAGAAGAATTTGGAGTTGATCCTTCAGCTGTAGCTGTAGCTGCACCTGTAGCTGGAGCAGCTGTTGATGCTGCACCTTCAACTGTAACTGTATCAATAACTGATGCAGGAGCTGGAAAAGTTGGAGTTATTAAAGTAGTTCGTGAAATTACTGGTTTAGGATTAAAAGAATCTAAAGATATTGTTGATCAAAATGGTGTTGTTAAAGAAAATATTTCAGTTGATGAAGCTAATGAAATTAAAGCTAAGCTTGAAGAAGCTGGAGCAACAGTAGAAGTTAAATAATTAACTTATTAAGCAACTTAATAGTTGCTTTTTTTGTGAATGAAAGGTTATATATATAAAGTTTTAAAAAATTTTCTTATTTTGTTGACATTTCTTAAAAAATATAGTATTATTCATTTTACGAAGGGAGATAACTATTTATTTTGGTAAGTAGTTATCTTTTTTAGTTTTCGAGGTTATGTTATGAGTCAGTACTTTATTAATGATAAATCAGTTGCTAGTAATATTACTAAAACTTATGCTCATATTTTAGAACGTGGTTTTACTTTTTATACTGATAATGGTGTTTTTTCTAAAACTGGTGTTGATTTTGGTTCTAGGCTATTGCTTGAAAATATTCCGTTAGATAGTCTTGGGGACTCCATATTAGATGTAGGTTGTGGATATGGGGTCTTTGGTGTTGTTTTAAATAAAGTTTTAGATGTTAAGGTTACGATGTGTGATGTTAATAGGCGGGCTCTTCATTTAACTCAGATGAATATTGATGCTAATTCTTGTAGTAATTGTGAGGTGATTGAAAGTAATTGTTATCAGAATATTGTAGGAAAATTTTCTACAATTGTAACTAATCCTCCCATTAGGGCTGGTAAAAAAGTAGTATATGAAATACTAGAGAAAGCAAAAGATTATTTGCTGCCTGGGGGAATGTTATTATTTGTTGTTCGGAAGGAGCAAGGAGCTAAATCGATTATTTCCGACATGAAGCAAATATATAATGTAGAAGTGTTAGAACGAAAAAAAGGATTTTTTATAATAAAATGTACTTTTTGATTGACTAATTGATAAATTTATGTTATTAATATAAATTGGCAACGTATTATTTTTTATAAATATGTTCTTTGAATTTATTATGTGTATTGGGGTGAAATATGTGTCATATAAAATAGTAAATTGTGGTGGCCACCGCGAAAGAAGAAATTACTCAAAAATTCGTGATATATACGAATTAAAGGATTTGTTAGAAATTCAAAAGAAATCTTATCAAAGGTTTATTGATAAGGGTATTCAAGAGGTTTTTGATGATTTATTTCCTGTTGAAGATTTTTCTGGTACTTACAGAATTGAGTTTGGAAATTATCATTTTGAAGAACCTAGATTTTCTATTAAAGAAAGTAAGGACAGAGAAACTACTTATTCTGCTCCTTTGAAAGTAGAAGTTAGGTTGTTTAACTGTGAGACTGGGGAGGTTAAAGAACAAGAAATCTTTATGGGTGATATGCCTATAATGACTGACTCTGGTACTTTTGTTATTAATGGTGCTGAACGTGTTATTGTTTCTCAATTGGTACGTAGTCCTAGTGTTTATTTTAATCATGAGATAGATAAAAATGGTCGTGAATTAATCACTTCACAGATTATTCCTACTCGTGGTACTTGGTTAGAATTTGAAACTGATGCAAGGGATATTTTGTATGTCAGAATTGATCGTACAAGAAAAGTTGCTTTAACTACTTTACTTCGTGCTTTTGGACTTTCTAGTGATGATGATATTTATAGTATGTTTGGTAAGGATGAATACTTAGAAAATACTATAAGTAAAGACTCTACTAAAAATACAGATGAAGCCTTAATTGAGATTTATGAAAAATTAAGACCGGGCGAACCTGCTACTTTAGATTCTTCTAAAAATAATATTATTACAAGATTTTTTGATGAATTTAGATACGATTTAGCTAAGGTCGGACGTTATAAATTTAATCGTAAACTTAATGTATGCGATAGATTATTAAATCAGACGTTAGCAGAGGATATTATAATTGACTCAAAAGTTGTTTTTGAGAAAGGTACTCAAGTTACTAAAGCTAATATTGATGAAGTTAGAAAAGCTTTAAGTACTGGCTTTGGAGTCAAAGAAGTTAAAATTAATGATGAGCTAGATTCTTATAATAAGGTTCAAATTGTTAAGATTTACGATCCAAGTGATAAGAGAAAAACAATGCTTGTTATTGGTAATGATCAGAGTATCGATGTTAAGAGATTAACAATTTCTGATGTATATGCTTCAGTATCTTATTATTTAAATTTACTACATGGTGTAGGTAATTTTGATGAAATTGATCATTTAGGTAATCGTCGTGTTCGTCAAGTTGGAGAACTATTACAAAATCAATTCC
The DNA here is from genome assembly GCA_017525855.1 of Bacilli bacterium. The sequence goes on along the minus strand of JAFXSE010000002.1, from coordinate 62,216 downwards.
GTATTGGTGTTTCTAGAATGGAAAGAGTTATTCGTGAAAGAATGACTACTCAAGAAATGGAAGAAGTTACTCCAAAAACATTAATCAATATTAGACCAGTTACTGCTGCTATGAAGGAATTCTTTGGAAGCAGTCAACTTTCACAATTTATGGATCAAACTAACCCTATTGCTGAGCTTACTAATAAACGTCGTTTAAGTGCTTTAGGACCAGGTGGTCTTTCACGTGATCGTGCTGGTGTTGAAGTTCGTGACGTTAATAGTTCACATTATGGTAGAATTTGTCCTATTGAGTCTCCTGAAGGACCTAATATTGGTCTTATTACAAGTTTAGCTAGTTATGCTAAAATTGATGAATATGGATTTATTATGACTCCATATCGTAAAGTTATTAATTCTAAAATAATTGATGAGATAGTATATTTAACAGCTGACGAGGAAGAAGATTATATTATTAGTCAATCAACTGTTGGAACTGATAAGAATAATACAATTACTGATGATTTAGTAAATGCGCGTTTCCATGGAGAGAATATTCTTGCAAAGCCTGAGCAAGTAGATTATATTGATGTAAGTCCACAACAAGTTGTATCTGTTACAACAAGTTGTATTCCATTCTTGGAACATGATGATGCTACACGTGCATTGATGGGTGCAAACATGCAGCGTCAAGCTATGCCATTACTTAAGACAGAAGCTCCATTTATAGGAACTGGTGTTGAGCATATTGCTGCAAAAGATTCTGGTGTTTGTATTGTTGCTAAAAATGATGGTGTAGTAGAATATGCAGATGCCCGTAAGGTTGTTGTTAAAACAAAAGATGGAAAAGATACATATCGTTTAGCAAATTTTGAGCTTGCTAACTCTAGTATTTGTTCTCATCAAAGACCTATTGTAAAACCTGGTGATAAAGTAAAGGCAGATGTTACAATACTTGCTGATGGTAACAGTACTGATAAGGGAGAACTTGCTCTTGGTAAAAATATGACTGTTGCTTTTATGACATTTAATGGTTATAACTATGAGGATGCTGTTATATTAAATGAAAATTTAGTTAAAGATGATGCATATACTTCTTTACATTTGGAAGATTATGAGATGCAATGTCGTGAAACTAAATTAGGACCTGAAGAAATTACTCGTGATATACCAAATGTTAGCGAGGAAGCAAGACGTAATTTAGATGAAAATGGTATTATAGCTATTGGTACTGAGGTAAAAGAAGGGGATATTCTTGTTGGTAAGGTTACTCCAAAAGGAATGGCTGAACTTACTTCAGAGGAAAAACTATTACATGCTATATTTGGAGAGAAGACTCGTGAGGTTCGTGATACATCTCTTCGTGTTCCACATGGTGGAGATGGTATAGTTCATGATATTAAGATATATTCACGTAAAGATAATGATGAATTACCAGCTGGTGTTAGTAAAGTTATACGTGTTTATATAATTCAAAAACGTAAGATTCAAGTTGGAGATAAGATGAGTGGACGTCATGGTAATAAGGGTGTTATTTCACTTATTCTTCCACAAGAGGATATGCCATATATGCCAGATGGAACTCCAGTTGATATTATGCTTAATCCGCAAGGTGTTCCTTCACGTATGAATTTAGGACAAGTTCTAGAATTGCATATGGGTATGGCTGCTAAGAAATTAGGTGTTCATGTAGCTACTCCAGTATTTGATGGAGCACATGTTGAAGATATAGAAGATATGATGAAAGAGGCTGGTATGGATGCCGATGGAAAAACTATTCTATATGATGGACGTACAGGTGAACCATTTGATAATAGAATTTCTGTTGGTGTTATGTATATGATTAAACTTCATCACATGGTTGATGATAAATTACATGCACGTAGTACAGGACCTTATTCATTAGTTACACAACAACCACTTGGAGGTAAAGCTCAATTTGGAGGTCAGCGTTTTGGTGAAATGGAAGTTTGGGCATTATATGCGTATGGTGCTGCTCATACATTACAAGAAATGATGACAGTAAAATCTGATGATGTTGTTGGACGTGTAAAAGTTTATGAGTCAATAGTTAAAGGCAATCAAGTTGACGATGCTGGCGTTCCAGAATCATTTAGAGTACTTATGAAAGAATTCCAAGCTTTAGGACTTGATGTATCAATAATTGATGATCAAGGTGAAGCACTACAACTAAAAGATATTGAAGAACAAGAAGATAAAGAAGAATTAAAACTATCTATTGATGAAGTGGATGTTCCTGCTAAGTCTATTTCCGATACTACTATTGAAGATGATGAAGAAGTTGAAGAAGATATAGATGAGGATATCGAAGACGAATTCGATAGTATGGATGATTTAGATGAGTTTGAGGAAGGAGAAGATTTCTAATGATTGAAGTAAATAAGATTAAAGCGTTAAAAATTGGTATAGCTTCTCCTGAAAAAATTAGAGAATGGTCATATGGAGAGGTAAAAAAACCAGAGACTATTAATTATAGAACATTAAGACCTGAAAGAGATGGATTGTTCTGTGAAAAAATATTTGGACCAACAAAAGATTTTGAATGTTCATGTGGAAAATATAAAAGGGTAAGATATAAAAATATTGTATGTGATAGATGTGGAGTTGAAGTTACACGTTCTAAGGTACGTCGTGAACGTATGGGACATATTGAACTTGCTTCTCCTGTTTCACATATTTGGTTCTTTAAAGGTGTTCCTTCTAGAATGGGATTAGTACTTGATATGAGCCCAAGAGATTTGGAAGAGGTACTATACTTTGTTAGTTATGTTGTAATTGATAAAGGTAATGCACCTTTAGAGGATAAGCAAACTTTATCTGAAAAAGAATACCGTGCTTATTATGAGAAATATGGTAATGGTTTCAGAGTAGGTATGGGAGCCGAGGCAATAAAAGAATTGCTAAAAAAGGTAGATTTAGGTAAAGAAATTGCTGAAATAGAAGAAGAACTTGAGACTGCTCAAGGACAAAAACGTATTAGATTAGTTAAAAGACTTGATGTTTTGGATGCATTCTATAAATCTAATCAAAGACCTGAATGGATGATTTTAGATTGTATTCCAGTTATTCCACCTGATTTAAGACCAATGATTCAGTTAGATGGTGGTAGATTTGCAACATCTGATTTAAATGACTTATATCGTCGTGTTATTAATCGTAACAATCGTTTAAAAAAATTAATCGACCTAGGAGCTCCTGGAATTATAATTCAAAATGAAAAACGTATGTTACAAGAAGCAGTTGATGCATTATTTGATAATGGACGTCGTGGTAGAAGTGTTACTGGTGCTGGAAATAGACCATTAAAGTCTTTGTCCAGTATGTTAAAGGGAAAACAAGGACGTTTCCGTCAAAATTTATTAGGAAAACGTGTTGATTATTCTGGTCGTAGTGTTATAGTTGTTGGACCTTCACTTAAGATGTATCAATGTGGTATTCCAAAAGAGATGGCATTAGAGTTATTTAAACCACATGTTATAAATGGTTTAGTTGATAGAGATATTGCTCATAATATTAAGGCGGCTAAGAGACTTATTGATAATCGTGACCCACTTGTATGGGATGTAGTTGAAGATGTTATTAAAGAACATCCTGTATTATTAAACCGTGCTCCAACTTTACATAGATTAGGAATTCAAGCTTTTGAACCTATCTTGGTTGGAGGAAAGGCTATTAGACTTCATCCACTTGTTTGTCCTGCATTTAATGCTGACTTTGATGGTGATCAAATGGCTGTTCACGTACCTTTATCTGAAGAGGCTCAAGCTGAGGCTAGAATGTTAATGCTTGGTTCTAATAATATCCTACATCCAAAATCTGGAGATCCAATTGTTACACCATCACAAGATATGGTTTTAGGTAATTATTATATAACAATGGAAAAAGCTGGGGAAGTAGGAGAAGGTAGATTATTTAAAAATACTAATGAAGCTCTTATGGCTTATGAAAGACGTGAAATTACTCTTCATACTAGAATTGCAGTACCTGTTAGTTCATTTAAACATAAGTTGTTTACTGATGATAAAAAAGATAAATATTTAGTTACTACAGTAGGTAAAATTAAATTTAATGAAATATTACCTGATTCATTCCCTTATGTAAATGAGCCTAGTGATGAAAATATTCAACAAATAACTCCTAATAAGTATTTTATTGAGCGTGGTAAGAATGTAGTTGAAGAGATTAAAAATATGGAATTGGTAAAACCATTTGCTAAAGGTGCATTAGAGAAGATTATTGCTCAGGTATTTAAACGTTATAAGACTACTGAAACTTCAACAATGCTTGATAAATTAAAAGATTTAGGATTTAAGTATTCTACTTTAGCTGGTATAACAGTTAGTATGAGTGATGTTGCAACTAGTAGTAAAAAACAAGAGTTTATTAATGAAGGTCAAGCTACAGTTGATAAAATTAATAAGCAATATAAACGTGGTTTAATCACTGAAGATGAAAGACATGCTAAGGTTATTGAAACTTGGTATGGTGTTAAGGATAAAGTTCAAGCTGAACTTGAAGAGATCTCTAAGGCTGAAGTTGATAATCCAATATTCATGATGATGCATTCTAAAGCTCGTGGTAATATCTCTAACTTTACACAAGTTGCTGGTATGAGAGGTTTGATGCAGAAGCCAAATGGAGATCCAATTGAAATTCCAGTTCTTTCAAACTTCAAAGAAGGACTTTCTGTTGCTGAATTCTTCTTATCTACACATAGTGCTCGTAAGGGATCAGCTGATACTGCTTTGAAAACTGCAGACTCTGGATATTTAACAAGGCGTTTAGTTGATGTAAGTCAAGATATGATTGTTAGATGTAGTGATTGTGGAACTGACCAAGGTGTTGTAGTTCATGATTTCATAAATGATAAAACTGGTTCTGTAATTGAAGGTTTATATGATCGTATTGTTGGTCGTTTTGCCAATAAGAAAGTTATTCATCCTGAAACAAAACAAGTTATTGTTGATAAATTAGAAATGATTACTGAAAATATAGCTGAAAAGATTGTAGCTGCAGGTATTAAAGAGGTTGAAATACGTACTATTTTAACATGTAATGTTCAAAATGGAGTTTGTCAAAAATGTTATGGTCGTAACTTGGCTACTGGTAATTTAGTTGAAATAGGTGAGGCAGTTGGTGTTATGGCTGCTCAATCAATCGGTGAGCCAGGTACTCAGCTTACAATGCGTACTTTCCATACTGGTGGAGTTGCTGGAGAAGAAGATATTACACAAGGTCTTCCTCGTGTACAAGAATTATTTGAAGCACGTAATCCTAAAGGTAAAGCAACTATTGCTGAAATTGATGGAGAGGTTAGTAAAATTAAAGAGGATCACGGAAAATATAAGATTAGTATTACTAATAAACTAGAAACTAAAGAACATGTTACTAATTATGGTTCTAAGTTGACGGTGGAAAAGGGTACTAAAGTTAAATGTGGAGATAAATTAACTGAAGGTGCTATTAGTCCTAAAGAATTACTTGACGTTACAGATCCTATTACTACACAAGAGTATATTTTAAAAGAAGTACAAAATACTTATCGTTCTCAAGGTGTTGATATTTCAGATAAACATATTGAAATTATTGCTCGTAGAATGATTTCTCGCATGAGAATTATGGATTGTGGTGATACTAAGTTCCTTCCTGGTTCACTTGTTAACTTCCATGAATTTACAAGTGGAAACCGTGATGCTGTTATTCAAGGTAAAAAGCCAGCTATTGGTAAACCAGTACTTCTTGGTATTACTAAAGCTTCCCTTGAAACTGATTCATTCTTATCTGCCGCATCATTCCAGGAAACTACAAGAATCTTAACTGATGCTGCTATAAAAGGCAAAGTAGATGATTTAGAGGGATTAAAAGAAAATGTAATTATTGGTAAAACTATTCCAGCTGGAACTGGGATTAAGGATTACCAAGACGTTGATTATACATTGGCTAAGGAATTTATTGATGAAGAGCCTTTAGAAAAATTAGAAGATGAATTTATGGAATAGGAAACTATTCCTTTTTCTTTACTTTTGTTTAAATATTTACTAGAATATTAATGGGTGATTACTATGAGAAAATTGAGTAATAAGGGGTTTGGAATGTCAACAATGATAATCGTTATGATTATACTTATTTTATTAATAATTCTTGCTTATTTTTTTGCGAGAAATATAGGGTTAGGATTGGTAATATAATATGATTAGAAACTATTCTGAGTGTGCACAAAAATTAGTTTCTTTTTTACCTAATGATTGGGAAAAATGTGTTTTTTCACTGTTAGTTAGAAATTGTGAAGTAAATGGGAATAAGGCTATCAGTAAGGAATTTCAATGCAAATGTATATCGAATAGTATAGATAAGATTATAGATTTAGTTCGGTACTATGATGATAATTTTGAGGTAGAAGATTTGATGTTTGAGATACTTGATTTTTGGTATGATTTATATAAAAGTGATAAATCTTTAGGAAACTTTGTAATTTTTAAGTTATATAGAGATGGTAATTATGAAATTAAAACATTTAGTGGAATAAATAGCGATATTGATAATAAAATAGTAGTAAATACCGTTGAACAGTATTTAATAATGAAATAGTTAATAAAAACAACAAATTTTTATTGACTATTTTTCATTATGGTGATATATTATTGTTGCTGATTAAATGAGTTTTGCAGTTTTGCAAAATTTTATTTATAGGGTAAAATGATACACCAGGATATGTGTCAAGAAAGGAGATATATAAAATATGCCTACAATTAACCAATTAGTTAATAAAAAACGTAAAAATAAAGTTCGTAAAAGTAAATCTCCGGTTTTAGGAGTTGGACTAAATACAATTAAGAAAAAGACTACAGATGTTAAGTCACCACAAAAACGTGGAGTTTGTACTCGTGTTGGTACTAAGACACCTAAAAAACCAAACTCAGCTTTAAGAAAGTACGCTCGTGTACGTTTAAGTAACGGAAAAGAAGTAGATACTTATATTCCAGGAATTGGACATAATTTACAAGAACATAGTGTTGTATTAATTCGTGGTGGACGTGTTAAGGACTTAATCGGTGTTCGTTATCATGTAATTCGTGGTACACTTGATACTGCTGGAGTACAAGACCGTATGCAAGGTCGTAGCAAATATGGTGCTAAAAAACCAAAGAAATAAGATGAATAATTAATAAAATTTTTGAAGGGAGGAAATAATAATGCGTAAGAGACGTGCAGTAAAAAGAGATGTTCTTGCTGATCCAATATATAATTCTAAAGTAGTTACAAAACTAATTAATACAATTATGTTGGATGGTAAAAAAGGAATAGCTCAAAGTATTGTTTATGATGCATTTGAACAAGTAAAAACTAAAACTGGTAGTGATCCACTAGAAGTATTTAATAAAGCTATGGAAAACATTATACCAGAAGTTGAAGTTAAATCTCGCCGTGTTGGTGGATCTAACTATCAAGTGCCAATCGAAGTTAGTCCTGCAAGAGGACGTGCTTTAGGACTTCGTTGGTTAACATCATTTGCTCGCAGTCGTGGTGGTAAAGGAATGGCTGAAAATTTGGCTAACGAAATTATGGATGCTGCTAATGGTACTGGTGGAGCAGTTAAAAAGCGTGAGGATACTCACAGAATGGCTGAAGCTAATAAAGCTTTTGCACATTATAGATGGTAGGAGGAAAATAATATGGCAAGAGATACTTCACTTGAACAAACTAGAAATCTTGGTATAATGGCTCATATTGATGCTGGTAAAACTACAACAACAGAACGTGTATTATATCATACTGGTAAAATTCATAAAATTGGTGAAACTCATGATGGTGAGAGTCAAATGGACTGGATGGTGCAAGAACAAGAACGTGGTATTACTATCACTTCTGCAGCTACTACAGCCTATTGGAAAGGATACCGTTTCAATATTATTGATACTCCAGGACACGTAGATTTTACTATTGAAGTTAGTCGTAGTTTACGTGTATTAGATGGAGCTGTTGCATTAATTGATGCACAAGCTGGTGTTGAGCCCCAAACTGAAACAGTTTGGAGACAAGCATCTGAATTTAAAGTTCCTCGTATTATATTTGCAAATAAGATGGATAAAATGGGAGCTGACTTTAATTTCAGTTTAAAAACTATTAGTGAGAGATTAGGAGTTAATGCTGCTCCTATCGAATGGCCAATAGGTGCTGAAGATAATTTCAGAGGTGTTATTGACCTTGTTACAATGAAAGCATATGAGTATGATGGAAAACCTGAGGAAGAGGCTAAAGAAATTGAAATACCTGAAGATTTAAAAGATATTGCTGAAGAAAAGAGAAATGCATTAATTGAAGCAGTTGCTGAATTTGATGATAATCTAATGGAAGCTTATCTTGAAGGTGGAGATATTACTGTTGAACTTCTTAAGAAAGCTATTCGTACTGGTGTTCTTAAAGCTGAATTCTTCCCAGTTATGTGCGGAACTGCTTTAGGAAATAAAGGTATTAAATTATTACTTGATGCTGTTATAGATTATTTACCAAGTCCGCTTGATATTCCTTCAATTAAAGGAGTTGATCTTAATGGTAAAGAGACAGAAAGACATCCAAGTGATAATGAGCCATTTAGTGCTTTAGCATTTAAAGTTATGACAGATCCATTTGTTGGACGTTTAACATTCTTTAGAGTTTATTCTGGTCATTTAAGCAGTGGTAGTTATGTACTTAACTCTACAAAAGATGAGAAAGAAAGAATAGGTCGTATATTATTGATGCATGCTAATACACGTAAAGAAATTACTGATGTATATACAGGAGATATCGCTGCAGCTGTTGGTCTTAAAGCTACAACTACAGGTGATACATTATGTGATGAAAAGAAACCTGTTATTCTTGAAAGCTTAGTTGTTCCTGATCCAGTTATTGAACTAGCAGTTGAACCAAAATCTAAAGCAGACCAAGATAAAATGGCTTTAGCTTTACAAAAATTGGCTGAAGAAGATCCAACTTTTAAAGTTCATACTGATCATGAGACTGGTCAAACTGTTATAGCAGGTATGGGTGAGTTACACTTAGATGTATTAGTTGATCGTATGAAGCGTGAATTTAACGTTGAGGCAAATGTTGGTCGTCCACAAGTTGCTTATCGTGAAACAATTAAGGCTACTGGTGAGTGTGAAGGTAAATATATCAAACAATCTGGTGGTCGTGGACAATATGGTCATGTTTGGATCAAATTCGAGCCAAACCCTGACAAAGGTTATGAATTCGTTGATCAAATCGTTGGTGGTGTAGTTCCTCGTGAATATATTCCTGTTGTAGATAAAGGATTACAAGAAGCTATGCAAACTGGTATTTTAGCAGGATATCCAATGATTGATGTTAAAGCTACATTATATGATGGTTCTTACCATGATGTAGACTCTAACGAAATGGCATTTAAAATTGCTGCTAGTTTAGCTTTAAAAGAAGCTAAGAAGAATTGTCAACCAGTTCTACTTGAACCAATAATGAAAGTAGATGTTGTAACACCTGAAGAGTACTTTGGTAATGTAATGGGTGATTTAACTGGTAGACGTGGAAAACCATTAGGACAAGATACTCAATTAGGAGCTGTTAAACTTAGTGCTATGGTACCACTTTCAGAGATGTTTGGTTATGCTACATCACTTCGTAGTAATACTCAAGGAAGAGCTAATTTCGTAATGTTCTTTGATCATTATGAAGAAGTTCCAAAGAGTATTTCAGAAGAAATTGTTAAGAAAAGTGGAAATTAATAAAAACTTTAACAAAACAGTTGAAAAATTGTTAATTGTTAGATAAAATAAATGTTGTAATTAGAAATTTATAGGGAGGAATAAATTATGGCAAAAGAAAAATTTGATCGTTCTAAACCACATGTTAACATTGGTACTATCGGACACGTAGATCATGGTAAAACTACTACTACTGCTGCTATTACTAAGGTTTTAGCTGGTAAGAACGGTAATGAAGCTGTTGCTTTCGAAAATATCGATAAAGCACCAGAAGAAAGAGAACGTGGTATTACTATCAATACTGCACACGTTGAATATAGTACTGATAAGAGACATTATGCACACGTAGACTGTCCAGGACATGCTGATTATGTTAAAAACATGATTACAGGTGCTGCTCAAATGGATGGAGCAATCTTAGTTATTGCTGCAACTGATGGACCTATGGCACAAACTCGTGAACATATCTTACTTGCTCGTCAAGTTGGTGTACCAAAAATGGTTGTTTTCATGAATAAGTGTGATATGGTAGATGATCCAGAACTACTTGATTTAGTAGAAATGGAAATTCGTGACTTATTAAATGAATATGATTATGATGGAGACAATACTCCAGTAATTCGTGGTTCTGCTCTTAAAGCTCTTGAAGGAGATCCTGAATATGTAGCTAAAATTGAAGAACTTATGGATGCTGTTGATGAATGGATTCCAACTCCTGAAAGAGATACTGATAAGCCTTTCTTAATGAGTATTGAAGATGTTTTCACAATCACTGGTCGTGGAACTGTTGTTACAGGTCGTGTTGAACGTGGAAAATTAAAACTTAATGATGAAGTTGAAATCGTAGGTATTAGAGATACTCAAAAGACAGTTGCTACAGGAATTGAAATGTTCCGTAAACAATTAGATTATGCTGAAGCTGGAGATAATGCGGGAGTACTTCTTCGTGGTATTTCTCGTGAACAAGTTGAACGTGGACAAGTTCTTGCTAAACCAGGAACAGTTACACCTCATACTAAATTCAAAGCTGCAGTTTATGTATTAACTAAAGAAGAAGGTGGACGTCATACTCCATTCTTCACAAAATATCGTCCTCAATTCTATTTTAGAACTACAGACGTAACTGGTGAAATTGAATTACCAGAAGGTACAGAAATGGTTATGCCAGGTGATAATGTTAACATTACTGTTGAATTAATTCACCCAATTGCTATTGAACAAGGTACTAAGTTCTCTATCCGTGAAGGTGGACGTACTGTTGGTGCTGGTAACGTTAGCGAAATCATTAAATAGTATTAATTAGAGAGGGGAACCTCTCTTTTTTTATTGGCTTCTCTTTCGATGCGTTGTTGATTTGTCTAGTTAGCGAGGTTAAGTATAAAATAAAAGAATTCAGTAATGAATTCTTTTCTATTTTATTTCATTTTTGAATTGATAGTTTTTATCTTTACCAAAGTTTTGGTATATTTTATAGTTGAAATTATCTAATACTAAATCAAATTCTCCAATGTATTCAGTAGGGATTGTTCCAAAACCCAGTTTGTTTTCATTTAAGTTTGTATATGGATTTTTTGTTCTAAAGTCTCCTACCATTGCATTCATATTGAAGTATTTGTAATTTTTTTGTTTTGCTTCGTTTATTATAAACCATCTTGTTAAGTAATTACAGCATAGGTTACTATATTTTTTATCATATCCTTCTTCAATTAGATATACAGCATTATCATATGTTATAGTAATAGCTCCACCTATTATAATACTTTTTGGATATTTTTCTAATAATTCTGTTGCTAGAACTAGTTGGTTCTTATAAATATTAAGTAGTTTATCAGATTCCATTTTATAATTTAATAATCTTTGACTAATTGGTCTGTTTAAATTAATACTATGTGCTTGTATTTTCTTTGATAAATACTCATTCTTTTCAAGTTCATGTTCATATGTTTTTTTTGTAGAGATTACAAATGCATTAGTATCTAATAAAGCATAATATACATTGGCTTTGTTTTCATAAAAGTTTACAAGATTTTGATAGTATTCTTGTGTTTTGTTTGTTTTGTTTTTTATAAGATTATATAAAAAACTAGTATTTTTATGTTCGTCTTTTACAATCATTACTCCTGATGCGGAAGCTTTATTTATTTTATGTTTTGTTCTTTTAGTAAAGCTTATGTATATATCTCTAATATTTCTGTCATTTAATAGAAGTACTGATTCAAATCTAACATGTTCATTTTCAAAAAAGTTGTTTTGGCCTTTGTATTTAAAGCCAGCATTTTTTAAATTTGCCATAATATCATTTATACTCTTGTTCATGTTACTAACAAGACCTCTTTTATTTCTTATGGTTGCAGGAATGTATGGATCCATTTTAAATAAAATAAAGTTTTGATTTCCAAGTACTTGTTTTAGTTTTTTTGCAAGTTCTGATACTAGGCTTTCGTTATTGTAATCAAATAATACACCCCTAGGTGCATAGGCTATTTTCTTGTTCATAAATACTTCTTTATAAATTATTAGACTTGCACCTATTATATGATTAGTTTCATCTACTATACCAATATAATGTGTTTTTAATCCTTGTTTGGACATAAGTTTTCCATAGGAGGATGTTTGATAGTAATTTTTGTATTTATGTGTTGTTGCAAAACTATCAAATGCTTGTTCATTTAAAGTAATAATCTTCATTTTTTACCTCCTTAATAACTTTGATTATATTATAGCAAAATATTTTAGTTTTGAAAACTGATATTTTATAGTATACTTATATTGGTGATAGATATATGTTTGAAAATAATAAAGTGTTAATTCTTGGGATGGCAAGAAGTGGTTATGAGGCTGCTAAGGTATTAGTTGAAAGAGGTAACCATGTAGTACTTAATGATAGCAAAGATGAAGGAAAACTAAATAAAGAACAGATAGAGGAACTTCGTGGTTTAGGTGTTGAGTTGATTTTTGGAAGCCATCCTGATGATTTATTGGATCAGTCATTTGATTTTTTGATAAAAAATCCTGGGGTTCCTATTAATCATAAATATGTTGTAAAAGCTAAAGAATTAGGGATTGAAGTAATTAATGAGGTGGAAATGGCTTATAGATTACTTCCAAAGGGAGTAAGAATTATTGCTATAACAGGTACTAATGGAAAAACTACTACTACAACGCTTACTTATCAGATAATGAGTAAAGCATTTGGAGATAAAGTAGTCCTTGCTGGAAATATTGGCTATCCTTTGAGTAGTGTATTAAAAAAAATTAAGGAAGATACTATTTTAGTAATGGAAGTCTCTGCTCAACAAGGTGAAAACTTAGTTAAGTTTAAACCTAATGTTGGAGTAGTAACTAATTTTTTCCCTGCTCATATAGAGTTTTTTAATACTTTTGATTATTATAAAAGTGTTAAAACAAAGATGTTTTTTAATCAGAATGAGGATGATGTTGCAATACTTAATTTAGAAAATCAAGATGTGATGGATTCACTAAAAAATATTAAAAGTAAAGTTAAATATTTTTCTAGTAAAAATCAAATTAATGGAATTTATTTAAAAGATGATTTTATTTATTACTATGATGAAAGAGTTATGAATATAAAGGATATAAAAATTAAAGGTATGCATAATGTAGAAAACTGTATGTGCGCTATTGCTGTATGTAAGGAATTTAATGTATCAAATGATGATATTTATTCTGTTATATCCCAATTTAAGGGTGTTGAGCACAGATTAGAGTATGTTGACTCGGTTAATGGAAGAATGTTTTATAATGATACTGAAGCTACAAACATTAAGTCTACTCAAATAGCTCTTGATTCTTTTTCAGAACCGACTTTAATAATATTAGGTGGATTAGAAAGGAATCAGGTTTTAGAAGATTTAACTGAGCATATGAAAAATGTTAAGGCTGTTCTTGCCATTGGGGCTTGCAGGGAGAGAGTTAAAAAATATGTTGAATCAATCGGTATTAAGTGTATTTGTTATGAATATATGAGAGATGGTTTCAATGAATTATACTCATTATCTGAACCGGGAGATGTTATTTTATTGAGCCCTGCTACTGCTTCTTGGGATCAATATAAGGAATGTGAAGAAAGAGGAGCTGAGTTTAAAGCATTAGTTCAAAAATTAAAAACTGACTAAATAGTCGGTTTTTATTGACTTTTTTTAATCATTATGATATAATTTAAGAACTCTAAGGGGGATTGTATATGAGTAAAAATATAAGTGAACAACAAAATGCAGAAAAACTTAAGGAAATATTCCAAGAAGAAAATAAAGAAAATTTATCTGAAATAACTGCTAAGGATATTAGTTCTAAAAATGTTAAGATGAAGAAAAAACCAAAAAAAGAAAAAAAGGCTTCTGATTTGGATGTAAAAGCTGATTTTACTGTGAAAAACAAGAAAAAAAGATTATCAACTAAGGGAAAACTTGCTATTGGAACTGCGAGTGTTTTAGCAATAACTGGTTTTGTATTATATAGAAATAGAGAACCACAAGTTGATCTTACAAATAAAGCTATTATCGAGGTAGTATCCGATGATAAAACTCTTGATGAGGTTTTTGATATGTATAATGATGAGTTAGTTAAGGCTAATGTTAATCATTTAGTTGCTAGTCATATTAATACAGTTTTATCTGGTGAAACTGATATTGTTACAGCTATAGATAAAGTTGACTTTTATGTTGGTATCTCTGATAAATTGGCAAGTTATAATTTAGATGAAGTACTTTCATTTAATGGTGATTTAAGATCTTTAACTGAAGAAGAAAAAACTGCTATTGAAACTATGAATACTAAAGATTTAATAAAGTTAATTGAAAAGTATGATGATATGGAAGAAGTTGATTATAGAGATTTTTCACAGGCTGGAATTGATAAATGTAGTTTAGCGATGAAGTTAGGATATGCTGAAAAAATTGTTAATAATCAATTAGTTAAATATGGTAGTCGTTTCCTTAAAGAATATTCTGAATTAATTATTCAAAGTACTATTTTAGATGAAACAGGTTTACCTATTAGTAAATATGATGAGATTCAAATTAAAGATGCCGATGATGATTCTGATTATGAAGTATATTATTATGAACCTAGCATTGGTACTTATTATACTGTTGATTTAGGTGAGAAACATCTTAAAAGGTTAGCACAATATAAGGATTTCTTTGATAAATATAGTTCTGGTTCTAGTGAAGAATCATTTGCTGATTACAAAAAAACAGCTTTAAAAGCTATAAATGATTTTAAAATCAGTATGTTGAAAGAATATTATTTATTACATGACAGTAGAGATATTGTTAATTATGATTTAGTTTCTGATCAATCTAATCATGATATAGGAGAAAAAGTTAAATCATTACATGAGTAGCATGTAAAATCAACCATTTTTTGGTTGATTTTTTTTGTCAACTTTTATCCTATTTATAGATTTGAAAGTAATTTTGTTGTATTATTAAATTAGGAGATGATTAAATGATAAAAGTTGCAATTAATGGATTTGGTAGAATTGGTAGATTGGTATTTAGATTGATGGAAGAGGATAATGATTTAGAGGTAGTTGCTATAAATGATTTAACAGATGCTGAACAACTTTCTTATCTTCTTAAGTATGATACTAATCATAGAAACTATAGAGTTGATGAAATAGGTATGAAAATGATCAAATTATAGTTGGTGAAAGAAGAATAAAAGTATTTTCTGAGAAGGATCCTAGTATGTTGCCTTGGAAAGATTTAGGAATCGATATTGTATTTGAATGTACTGGATTTTTTACAGATAAAGATAAAGCCATGGCTCATATTAATGCTGGTGCTAAAAAAGTAATAATTTCTGCACCTGCTAAGGGTGATTTAAAAACTATTGTTTATAATGTCAATCAAAATATTTTAGATGGAAGTGAACAGATTATTTCAGCAGCTAGTTGTACTACTAATTGTTTGGCTCCTGTTTTAAAAGTTTTGGAAGATGAATTTGGAATAGTTAAAGGTTATATGACAACAGTTCATGCTTATACAAATGATCAAGCTACATTAGATGTTGCTCATCCAAAAGGAGTAAAAGCTCGTCGTGGACGTGCAGCAGCAGCTAATATTGTTCCTGCTTCTACTGGTGCAGCTAGTGCTATTGGTAAAGTTATTCCTAGTTTGGAAGGTAAAATGCAGGGTGCAGCTATGCGTGTACCTGTTACTACTGGATCTGTTGTTGATTTGGTTTTAGAATTGAAAAGAAATACAAGTGCTGAAGAGATTAATTCTGTACTTAAAAATCATGCAAATGAAACTCTTGGGTATACAGATGATCCGATAGTATCAAGTGATATTATTGGTAGTTATTATGGCGGAGTTGTTGATTCTCTTTTAACTAGTGTTAATGAAGTTGACGGAAAGCAATTAATTAAAGTAGTTGCTTGGTATGATAATGAAATGGGTTATTCGCGACAAATGGTAAGAACAGCTAAGTATTTAATGAATATCAGTGAAGATTAAAAACTTCACTTTTTTTCTTTCTACATGTTATAATAATATTGATAATGGGAGTGTTTATGATTAAGACAATAAGAGATTTTAATATAGAGAATAAGAGGGTATTAATTAGATGTGATTTTAATGTGCCTATCAAAGATGGAAAAATAGTTGATGATAATAGAATTGTTGCTAGTTTAGATACTATAAAATATGCTATTGAGAAAAGAGCTAAGATAGTACTTTTTTCTCATTTAGGTAGAGTAAAAGATAAGAGTGATTTAGAAAAAAATGATTTAAGTATTGTTGCTGATAGGTTAAGTGAATTATTAGGAAAAAAAGTTTTATTTATTAATGTTACTAGAGGTTCTGTTTTAGAAAATGCCATAAATAATATGAAACATGGTGATATAATATTAGTTCAAAATACAAGGTATGAAGATTTAGATGGTAAGAAAGAAAGTAGTAATGACAAGGAATTAGGTGCTTATTGGGCTGGCTTAGGAGATATCTTTATTAATGATGCTTTTGGTACTATTCATAGAGCCCATGCATCTAATGTTGGAATTGCTAGTAATCTAGAAAGCGGAATTGGTTTTCTAGTTGAAAAGGAGTTAAGAGCTTTAAGGGAACTTGATAATCCTGAAAAACCTTATGTAGTTATTTTAGGTGGAGCTAAAGTTTCTGATAAGATAGGGGTAATTGATAATTTGGTAACTAAGGCTGATTATATACTAATTGGGGGAGGAATGGCCTTTACCTTTCTTAAATCTTTAGGATATGAAATAGGGAAATCATTATTGGATGAAGAGAAAATTGATTATTGTAGCGAAATATTAAAAAAATACTCAAATAAAATCATTTTACCTGTTGATGTTGTTACATCTTTAAATACTGAAGATACTGCTAATATAAATGTAAAAGATATATCTAATATTTTAAGTTACGAAGTGGGTTTAGATATTGGGCCTAAGACAGTTTCATTATTTGCAAATTATTTAAAAGATGCCAGTGTTGTTGTATGGAATGGTCCTCTTGGATATTATGAAATAAATGAGTATAAAAAAGGAACATTAGAACTTCTTAGGTTTTTAGCTAAAAATAATATTAAAACTATAATAGGTGGAGGAGATACAGCTGCTGTTGTTTCCTCAGATATATATTTAAAATCTAAAATATATCATGTATCTACAGGAGGAGGAGCAACTCTTGAGTATTTGGAAGGTAAAAAATTACCTGGATTAGAAGTTTTAGATAAGTAGGAGGTTTATATGGGTCATATAATAGTTACAAATAATATTGTTCGTAGTTTTGATCAAATAAGAGAGATAGACCCTTATAATCAAGAATTAATTAATTTACTTAATAAATATGATAAAAAAAATAATACTAATTATAAACATATACTAGATAATATAGTTGATAATAAATCAAAAGAAGAATATGAATTATATAGAATGACTAGTCCTGTTGTTAAATCTATATTTTGTAGTTATGATGGTGGAAGTATTAAAAATGTTTGCTTTGCTGAATATCAAACTGATTTAAAAAACTTTAAAGTATATGTAGATAATTTAAATGTTAAAATTTATAATGATATTACTAAGTTTGCTTTTAAAAATTTGGGTATGGAAGAGGTTATAGTTTTAATTGAATCAGCTAATGAATCTGTTATTAATACTTTGTTAAATGATGGCTATATACCATTATTTGATAAGAATGATAATAAGGATCATTTAACTTTTATCAAAGAAAAAGAAGATTATTATAATACGTCAAATATAATATGTGTATAAAGTAAGGAGATAATTATGATATTAGTCTTAAATAATAAAAGTAATTTTAGTTTAAATGAGTTTAATAGTTATATAAATAATTTATCAAAAATTGAGAATAAATCATCAATAGTTTTGTGCCCTAGTTCTTGCTTTATTCCTCTTTGTTATGAGTGTGGGATGTCTATTGGTAGTCAAGATGTTAGTTCTAGTGATTCTTTAGCTTATACAGGGGAAATAACAGCTAGACAATTAAAATCTCTTAATGTTAAGTATTGTATAGTAGGTCATGCGGATAGAGGGGAAGATGCTAATACTATTAGTAGTAAAATAAGAATGTTATTTAATAATGATATTTTGCCTATTTTATGCGTTGGAGAAAAACAAAAAACTGAAGATTTGGATGAAGTTAAACAAGAAGTTTTAAATAAGATTAATAGTGTTATGAAAAATTTTAATGATTCTTTAAAAGACAAAATAATAATTGCTTATGAACCGATTTGGGCAGTTAATAGTGATATAATTATAGATTCTAATAATACTCGTGAAATATTAATGTTTATTAAGAATGCTTTTCCTAACAATAAATTATTGTATGGTGGAGGAGTTAATGTAGATAATTATCATTCTTTATGCAATGTAAATGAATTAGATGGATTCCTTCTTGGTAGACTTGGTAATGATATAGACACTTTATGTGATATGATTGATTAAGGTTTACATATATTTACTAGTTCGACAAAACTTGTCATTTTTTGGCTCTACAAATATTAAAAAAATTGTTATATAATGAAATAGCGTAGTAGTATATGAAAGGAGAAATAATGGGAAAAACTCGCGTACTAATGATTGATGATAATGTCGAATTAGTAAAAATGGTAAAGGAGTATTTTAATAAAGATAAGGATATTAATGTAGTTTTGGATGCACATGATGGTGTTCAAGGGATGAATATTATTGATAAAAAGAGAAATGAATATGATCTTATCTTATTAGATTTAGTAATGCCTAATAAGGATGGAAAAAGCGTTTTAGAAGAAATGAGAGAAAAAGCAATTGATAAGAAAGTAATTGTGCTTACTTCTTATAATACTCCTGAGATGATTAGAAAAGTTTCAGAGATGGGAATTAGTTATTTTATTTTAAAACCTTTTGAGCTTAAGGAATTAGAGAAAAGGATTAATGAGGTAATGGAACCTGAAAAATTTGGGAATAAAGTCATTGATTTGTATCATAATAATTTAGAGAAATCTATTACTAAGATTTTACATGAATTGGGCGTTCCTTCACATATTAAAGGTTATCAGTATATTAGAGATGGTATTGTAATGATTTATGATTCGCCTGGTATGGTAGGTGGAATCACTAAAGAGTTGTATCCTGATATAGCAAAAAAATATGATACTACTGTGTCTAGGGTTGAAAGAGCGATTAGACACGCAATTGAAGTTAGTTGGAATAGGGGTAATTGGGATTTGATGGAAGAAATATTTGGTTATAGTGTTGATATTGATAAAGCTAAACCAACTAATTCAGAATTTATTGTAACGGTTGCTGATAAGTTGAGGCTGGAGTTTCATGAACCAGTAACTATAGTGTAAAAGGCGGGCAGTATGGTCTTTTTTTTTATGATTAATTATGGTAGTATTTTTGTAGGAGGGTTATATGGCAAAGTTGTATTTTAAATATGGAGCTATGGCTTGTGGGAAGACAACTGCTTTGTTACAGGTTGTATATAATTATAAAAAGAATGGGTTTAATGTATTGCTAGTTAAACCTACGATTGATAGAAAAGGTGGTAATACAGTTACATCAAGATTAGGTGTTTCTAGAGAAGTAGATGTTTTATTAGATGGTAACGAGTCATTAAGTGATAAAGTTAATTTAGATGATGTAGACAGTATTGTTGTTGATGAAGCACAATTTATGACTCCAAAGCAAATAGATGAATTATGGATTATTTCTAAAGTGTATAATATACCAGTAATTGCATATGGATTAAAAAGCAATTTCCAAGGTCATCTTTTTGAAGGAAGTAAGGCTTTATTTGAAAAGGCAGATTGTTTTGATGAATTGGTAACTATATGTTCTTGTGGTAAAAAAGCAAGATTTAATGCAAGAAGGTTGGGGGATGAATATACACTAGAAGGGGAAGAAGTCGCAATTGATGGAATTGATGCTATATATGAGTCGTTATGCCCAGAATGTTACGTGAATAAAGTTTTAAAAATAACTGATAAAAATAGTTTTATTAAATATAAAAAATAGGAGCAACTATTGACTTGTTACTTATTTTTTTTTATACTTAATTTATAAAATATGTATGGAGGTAACAAAATATGGAACGAAAAATAAGTGCTTACTTACAAAAATGGAAAAATGATTTAGTTAGAAAGCCTCTTCTAATCTATGGAGCTAAACAAATTGGAAAAACATTTAGTGTGTTAGAATTTGGAGAAAAAGAATATAAAAATGTTGTTTATTTTAATACTTTCAACAATAAAGATTTAGAGGATTTACTTACTAAAGAAAAATCAACTGAAAGAATTATTTTATCACTGTCATTAATTAGTGGGGAAACAATTCTTAAAGATGATACATTAATTGTTTTTGATAATGTGGATAATGTTGAGATTGTTAAAACAATTAAATTATTTGGTAGTGAATTAAGTAAATATCATATAATTATGATTACTTCTAAAAGAGAAAATATTTCTAAATATAAAGGTGAAGAGTTACAGTTTAAATCAATGTTTGGGGTTGATTTTGAAGAATACTTATGGGCAAGAGGTGAAAAGGGACTTGCTAATATGATTAGAGAATGTTTTGAAAAAAGAAAAACTTGTCCTTTTCATAGACTCGCTCTTGATTTGTTTTCAGAATATTTGTCAACGGGTGGTATGCCAGAAGTAGTTCTTGCTAATGTGAAAGGATTAAGTGAGTTTAGAATTGCTGCTATTAAACAGAAAATTATTGATATTTATAAAAGCCAATGTATAGATTCTACTAATTTAATTGATATAGAAAGATCAGTTTTAGTATATGATTCTATTCCATATCAATTAAAAAAAGAAAACAAAAAGTTTCAGTATGGTCTTTTAGGATTTGGCCGTAGAAAAAAAGAATTTGATAGTGCTATTGAATATTTAGTTGCTAATCAAATATTATATAGAAGCTATAAAATAGCTGATGTAAAGTCTCCACTTAGTAAGTGTAAAGATTTAGATAGTTTTAAATTATATTTAAATGATGAAGGACTTTTATATTCAATGTTACATCTAACAAAAAAAGATTTTATGTCTAATGAAAATATAAAGAAAATACTATATGAAAATCATATAGCTAAAACTTTAGTCGAAGCTAGTTATCCTCTTTATTATTATCAATCAGAAGGTAAAGCTGAAGTAGATTTTGTTATTCAAAATAGAATGGGTAAAATTATACCAATTGAACTTGCTACTATGACTAATTCTAAGGCAAAATCTTTGTCAGTTTTTATGAAAAGATATACTGTTGGGGAGGCATATAGAGTTACTGAGAATAATTTTTCTACGCGTAAGGATGTTAGATATTTACCAATATATGCTATATACTGTTTGAATGATTTGAAAATATAGGAGGAAATAATGAAAAAACCAGTTTTACTTACAATACTAGATGGATATGGTATTAGTGATAATATAGAGGGTAATGCTATAAAACTTTCTAATAATTATTGTATTAATATGTTATGGGATAAATTTCCTCATACTAAATTAGAAGCATCAGGTACAAGTGTGGGACTTCCTTCTGGTCAAATGGGTAATAGTGAAGTAGGACATATGAATATTGGTGCAGGAAGACTTGTTTATCAACCATTAGAATTAATTAATAAGAGTATTAGAGAAGGGTCTTTTTTTAAAAAAGATAAGTTTTTAAGTGTTTTTAATCATTGTAAAAATAATTGTTCTAAACTGCATTTGATTGGTTTAATTAGTGATGGTGGAGTACATTCTCATATTGATCATTTATTTGCTCTTTTAGATATGTGTAAAAAAGAAAAGTTTACTAATGTATATCTACATTTGTTTACTGATGGTAGAGATGTATCTCCTACTAGTAGTTATAAATATATTTTTGATGTTGAAAAAAAGCTCAATTCATTAGGATTTGGTAGTATTGCTTCTGTAGGAGGTAGATACTATGCTATGGATAGAGACAATAATTTTGATAGATTAAAAAAAGGATATGATGCTATGATAAGTGCTATTCCTTATAGTAGTCTATCTATAGAAGAATATATTAAAAATAGTTATGCTAATGGTATTACAGATGAATTTTTGGTCCCTACATGTTTTGATAAAAATGGATGTATTGAAGAAAATGATGGAGTTATAGCATTTAATTTTAGAAAAGATAGATTAAGAGAAATTTTAACCGCTATTACAAATCCAAAATTTAATGATATGGAAGTAGTTAAATTTGAAAATGTGAAAGTTGTTACTATGATGCCTGTTGTTAACTCTGTTATAGCCGAGCATGCCTATGATGATCCAAAACTTGATAATATATTAGGAGAGTATATTGAAAAATGTGGGTTGTCTCAACTTAGAATTGCCGAGACGGAAAAATATGCGCATGTAACTTTTTTCTTTGATGGAGGTCGTGAAGTAAATTATAGGAATGAAAAAAAAATATTAATTCCTTCTCCAAAAGTTGCAACATATGATTTAAAACCTGAGATGAGTGTTTTTTTAGTTACTGAAAAACTATTAGAGGAAATGGATAAATATGATTTAATTGTTTTGAATTTTGCTAATGGTGATATGGTTGGGCATACAGGTGTTTTAGATGCTGCAATAAAAGCTGTAGAAGCAATGAATGAGTGTTTAGAAAAAATATATAATAAAGTTACAGAGTTAGGTGGAGTAATGTTAATAACGGCAGATCATGGTAATTGTGAGACAATGCTTGATCAAAATGGTGAGGTTGTAACTTCTCATACTAGTAATTTAGTTCCATGTATTATTACACAAGATGGATTAAAATTACATGAAGGAAAGTTGGGAGATGTAGCTCCGACAATATTAGATTTAATGGGATTAGAAAAGCCTATAGAAATGACAGGAATTAGTTTAATAGAGAAATAAAATACCAAAAATTTCTTTGGTATTTTTTTCTTGTTCGATTGTTTATATAGAAAATATGTTCTATAATGTTTTTGAGGTGGTTATAGATGGAAAGAATTATATTTCATGTTGATGTTAATAATGCATTTTTATCTTGGACTGCAGTTAAAAAGTTAAAAGAAGGAGAAAAATTAGATATAAGAAATATACCTTCAGTAATAGGAGGGGACGAAAAAGAGAGACATGGTATAGTTTTGGCTAAAAGCCCAGTTGCTAAAAAATATGGAATAGTAACAGCTGAAACATTAGGTAGCGCAAGGCGTAAGTGTCCAGGGATTAAAGTTTTTCCACCTGACTTTTATTGGTATTATAAACAATCTAATTTAATGTATGATTATTTAACACAGTTTACTCCTTTAATAGAGAGATATTCAATAGATGAATGTTTTCTAGATTTAACAGGTACTAATCTTTTATATAAGAATTATTTAGAGCTGGCATATAAAATAAAAGATCATATTAAGAATGAATTTGGTTTTACTGTTAATGTTGGAATAGGAAATAATAAATTATGTGCTAAAATGGCATCTGATTTTTCTAAACCTGATAAAGTTCATACACTTTATTTTGATGAAGTTAAAAGTAAGATGTGGCCCCTTGATGTTGGAGATTTATTTATGGTTGGTAAGAGTACTGCTTTTACTTTGAAAAAATTAGGCATAAATACTATTGGGGAACTTGCAGTATGTAAAGAAAGTTATTTAAAGAAGTATTTTAAAAATCAGACTAGTTTTTTAATTAATTCAGCTAATGGTATTGATTATAGTAAAGTAGAACCTAGAAGTAGCAAAAGTGATAGTATAAGTGTATCAGAAACATTACCTTATGATGTAAGTGATAAAGAAAAAATAAAAGAAATACTTTTTAGACAAACTGAAGAAGTTACGAGGTCTTTAAGATGGCAGAAGCAGTATGCTAAAACAGTTGCTATAACTTATAAGAATAGTTCTTTTCAATCTTATCAACATCAAATGAAACTTGATGTTCCAGATAATTCAACTACTAATATTTATAAAGCTGTAATCACTATATTAGATGAAAGTTGGAAGGATGAGTCTATAAGAAATATAGGAGTAAGACTAGCTGATTTTTGTGATAGTAGGGTAGAACAAGTTTCTATGTTTAGTGAAGTAAAGGAAGAAAAGATAGATAAAATAGAAGAAATAGCTGATAGTATTAATAAAAAGTATGGTGGGGCAAGCGTTATGCCTGCATCTATTAAAGTAATAGGTAAAATGAATAGAGGTAATAAAAAATCTTTAAAATAAGTAATATAATTGTCAGCGTTAAGTCTCAAAATGTGTAATACAAAAACATTTTTTGTAGTTTATTTATTCTGTATAATGTAGTGTTGTACCTTTATTTTAAAAATGCTATAATTTAAACAAAAGGTGTAGTATGGAAAAGAATTTTTGGGTAAAATTATTTTATGTTTTTATTATAGGGTCAATAATAGGATGGGTTGTAGAAGGTATATATACATTTATAGTGTTTGATGAGTTAGTAAATCATTCAGCAGTGGTTATTGGTCCATTTGATATGGCATATGGAATATGTTTTGTAGTAATGACACTTCTCTTTTATAAACTTCCAAAAATTAATATATTTAAATCATTTATTATAGGATTTATAGGTGGGACAATACTTGAATATATAATGAGTTTGGGTATGGAATTAGTTTTAGGATTTACAGCTTGGGATTATTCAGATTATTTTTTGAATATTAATGGAAGAGTATGCCTAATATATTCAGTATTCTGGGGTTTATTAGGAGTAGTTTGGGTAAAACTAATATATCCACTAATAATGAAATTACTTAATAAGTTTAATTATAAAAAAGCAAATGTAATTGCAATCATTCTTATAGTATTCTTGATATTTGATGTCTTACTTACTATTCAAGCTAGAGAAAGAGCTAAAGATAAAATGAAAGGTATAGAACCTAGAAATAAATTTGAAGAATTTTTAGATAATACATTTAATAATGAATATTTAAAAAATATGTATAATAATATGGAGTGGCAAAAATGAAAGTAGTAGTATTCTCTTGTTCAACAGGTGGGGGACATAATTCATGTGCTAGATATGTAGAAGATGAATTAAGAATGAATAATATTCAAGCTGACTTTGTTGATTATTTATCATTAGTAGGTGAAAAACAAGCAAAAAGAGCAGAAAATATGTATTTAAAATCAGTATCAGGTAATGGTAATATCTTTAAAAGTGTTTATAAAATGGGGGAACTATATAATAAAACAAAAATTAAAAGTCCTGTTTATCTTTTTAATGGTTTAAATAAGACAAGAGTATTAAACTTTATTAAAGAACATAGTTATGATTTAGTAATATGTACACATTTATTTCCGTCACTTGCAATGACTAAAATAAAAAAGGAATATGATATTCCCCTAATAAATATAGCAACTGACTACGAATGTATTCCTTTTTGGAATGAAACAAAACCAGATGACTTTGTTATTCCAAGTCGATTATTAATAGATTCTTTTGTAAAAAGAAGAGTTAATAAAGATGTTATTAGACCTTTAGGTATACCAGTATCAACTAAATTTAAAACAGAGAAAAAAGAATTAGATTTACCAAACGATAAAGATATAGTTTTAATTACAAGTGGAAGTATGGGTTTTGGTAAAATGAATAGTATAGTTAATTTAGTTTTAAAAGAAGTACCAGAAATCTATTTAGTAGTAGTATGTGGTAATAATAAAGAACTATATAATAGTTTGAAAGAAATAAAAAACGATAATTTAATACCAGTTGGTTTTACTGATAAGATGAGTGAATATATGAAAAGAAGTAATATTATTGTTACAAAACCAGGTGGATTAACTACTACTGAGGTTGCAACATTACATAAACCTTTAATACATATGATGCCAATTCCAGGTGTTGAAAACTATAATGCTAAATTCTATAGCGATAATAAGATGAGTTTATGTGCGAATAATGAAAATGAAATAATAGAAGATATAAAACTATTACTAAAAGATAAAAGACTAGCTGATGAAATTATAAGTAATCAAAAGAAGATTATAAACGAGAATAGTGCTGCTGATCTAGTAGAGTTTTTAATAAAGAAATACAATAAATAAAAGACAATTACAAGTGTAACTGTCTTTTTGTTTAACAATCTGTATAATAGTAGTGGACTTTTATTTTTTTTATTTTTCCATCTTCCAATTCTGTTTTATAACCGGTTCCATTTCTATATAATGGTGTATTTACATCCTCTGGAGCATCAACAATAACTTCACCTTTCTTTTCTTCTTTGAACTTATCATATGTTTCACCAAAAATTGCTCTCTTTCCCCCCCCCTGGGCCCAAAGTGGTGTCTTAAAAGTCCTTATTTTATAAGGAAAAATGTGTATTATAGTGTACAAAAGATTGGCTAAACCTTTACGCCCCCTGAAGAGAGAGATGAATAAGTATCTCTCTCATTTTTGTTAGGAAATATAAAGGCTTGCAAGGATTAGCTTCTCAAAAAAATGCTTTTACATACGAATTATATACGATTTTTTTCGTATGTAAGTCGTATATAATTGACATTTTTACATAAACAAACCCTTATAAAATAAGGAAATAATATAAAACTTGCTCTCTTCAGTGCGGTCTGGTTGAAGATTTGTGATATAATTATAGTAGAGGTGGAACTTATGATTAAGACAATTGGAAAGGTTATTGATATTTCCATTCCAGAACAATATAAAAACGGTGGTTTGTTAGATATTATGGATAGAACTAATATTCATTTTAAAGTGATGACCGATAGTGGTTTGAAAGAAATAACTGTTGAACAGAATGATGAAAATACTGATATTATAATAAACGATATGGTAGAGATAATTGAACAAAATATTTCTGGAGTAGATTTTGTAGATATTAGATTGTTTAGTGGTGATAATTATGAGTGATAATGAATATAAAATTGTTGGATTATATGACCATAATGCAGACAGTTATAACATGGTAAAAGCTGCATATGAATCCGGAGAAGATGTAGTTGGAATAGTCCATGCTACAGGAACAGGTAAATCTTATAATGCACTTCAACTTGCATATGATAATAGAGGTAAAAAGATTGTTTATGTAGTACCATCCAATGGTATAATTGAACATATTAAAAAGATTATAGAAGATAATCCTAATTTGAATATAGAAAGAGATTTTCCTAATTTAGAGTTTAGGACATATTCCAGTTTATTGGAACCATATAAAAAAGAAAAAATTGGAGAAGTAGAATGTGATTTATTAATATTAGATGAATTTCATCATATTGGTGCACCAATATGGGGAAAAGCAGTAAATAAATTAATTGAAACTCATCCTGGTGCTAAAATATTTGGTATGACAGCTTATACAGTAAGAGATCGTGGAACTTCTTATGAAAGAGATATGGCTAATCCTGATACTGATGAATTATTTTCAGGAAAAATAGAAAGTAGATATGACTTATGTGATGCGATGATAGATGGTGTGCTACCTAAACCTGTATATAAAAGTGCATATACTAATTTAATTGGATTAGAGAGCAAATTAGAAGAAAGAGTTCAAAAACTAAATGCAACATCTCGTGAATATCATGAATATATGGCAATTTTATCAGACGTTAAAAGAAGAATACATGAGGCACCAAGTATTTCTAACATTTTAAGAAAAAACATTAAACCAAATGGTAAATATATTTATTTCTGTCCACCATGTTCAGAAGAAGGAACAAATGATATTGAAACAATTAAGCACCAAGCAATAGAATGGTTTAAGCAATTTGTACCTGAAGAAGATATAATTATTTATACATCAACAAGTGATATGGGTGAAGATGGTAAACTTAATAGAGATGCTTTTTATGATGATGTTACTTTAGATGGTGAAAAAGTAGATAATAAATTACGTGTAATGTTTGCAATAAATCAATATAATGAAGGAATTCATGCCCCTAATATAGATGGTGTAATAATGGGGCGTGGAACTACATCGGATATTGTCTATTTTGAACAATTAGGAAGAGCTTTAGCAGTTCGTGGTAATACGAAGGAAAAGTTTGACAAACTAGAAAAATATTCAATAGAAGAATTACTTGAAATGTGCAAATCTAGAGATATACCAGTTACAGAAAATGCAACTAAAGAAGATTTAGTTGAAAAATTAATAGCACCAGTAGTAATAGATTTGACTAATAATTATGAATTTATAAAGGAACTTGAAAATAACTTGAGAGATAGAATTAAAGACATACAAACTAATGGATTAGGTAGTCATAGAGACGTTAAAATAAGAGATGCATCATTTGATATAGAAATAGAAAATCAAGATTTACTTGAAATGTTAAGATATGTAAGCGATAGACTAACAATGACATGGGAAGACTATTATGAACTTGCTAAAGCATATTATGAACATTGTGGTGACCTATTAATACCACATAGATTTAAAACAAATAATGGCTATATACATGAAGAAAATGGGCTTGTCAATTTAGGACATTGGATAAATCATCAAAGAGCTCAATATTCTAATTTATCTCAAGAAAGGCAACAATTACTAAAATCCATAGGATTTGTCTTGGATGCAATTGAAGAACAATGGAAAAAAATGTATGAACTTGCAAAAATATATTATAATCATTATGGAAATTTATTAATTCCTAATAGTTTTAAAACTACAAATGGTTATGATTTTGATGAAAATGGTGTTAGATTAGGTGCGTGGGTGAGAAGCCAACGTGAAGCTTATCAAGGAAAAGGAACAACGGTATTAAATGAAAGTCGAATAGATTTATTAAAAAAAATAGGAATGGTTTTTGAAAATATTAGAACAGATCAATGGATGCAGTATTATAATCTGGCAAAAATATATTATGATCATCATGGTAATTTAGATATTCAGTTCAATTTTAGAACAACAAATGGTTATGATTTTGATAAAAATGGTATTGCTTTGGGAGAGTGGATTACTAGACAAAGACAGTCATATAAAGGTAGTAATAATTCAAGTCTAACCGATGATAGAAGAAATTTATTAGAAAGTATTGGTATGATTTTTGATGTACATGCTAAGCAATGGATTGATAGTTATAATTTAGCAAAAATATATTATGAACATCACGGAAATTTAAGAATACCATCAAGTTTTAAAACAATAAATGGTTATGAATTTAGTGAAACAGGTATTACATTAGGTGCATGGATATATTCACAACGTAAGCATTATGAAAAAAAGGAACTTGGTAAAATAACTTCTAATCAAATCCATTTATTGGAACAGATCGGTATGATTTGGAATATAAATAAAAATAAAGAAGGAATTAATAATATATGTGGACAATATAATATAGATAAAGATAAAAACAAAATTATTCTTAGTCATATTTCTATACAAGAATTACAATCTAAAATAGAATTTCTTAAAGCACAAAATATACCTATCGTTGATAAAAATGGTTTGCTAATTGATATTTTTTCCATGAGTAGCCCTGATATGAAAGAAAAATATGGTATTTCACTTGAAGAAATAATTAGTGAATATTATATTAAAAATCAAATGGGAAAAGGAGTTTAGTATGTTTTTAGATAAATATTTAAATTCTACGTATTTAGATTTACTATTTAGTAATTATGATGAGGAGTATATAAATTTATTAGATGAAGATAATTTTAATAAAGTTTATACATTATTAAAGAATAATAATTTCTATTTTATTGATGACATTATCTTAAATTATTTAGAATTATTTGAAATTGAAGAAAAATATGTGCAACTAGCTATTACTGACATTAAATCAGTATTAGGAGATAATTTTGTTGAACAAATTGGAAAAAACATGACATTAATAGATAAAATTATTGAATTAGCAATTAGTTATAGTGAAGCATAATTACATACGATTTTACATACGAAAAAACTAAATTCACGAGGCGTTTCGAGTGTGCTCGAGTGCGAAAATAACGAGAAATAAAGGGTTTTAAAGCCTCGTGAATATCCCATAAAGCCCAGAAACAAAACCCCCTGAAGATAGGTCGAAAGGCCTATCACTTTTTTTTGCCTTATTTTATAAGGATTTTAAAAAATAAGAAAAAATTTACCTACCCAGCTACCTACCCAAAATTTATTTTTTCATTTTTAATATGAGATAAGATTTATTATTTATATGGTATAATGATTATAGGAGTGATAATATGAATAAGATAGTAGTAATAACAGGTGGTAGTGATGGCTTAGGAAAAACATTAGCTACATCTTTATCAAATGATAATAATGTAATTATTTTAGCTACCAATGAAGAAAAATTAAAAGAAGTTTCAGATCACATTAATTGCAAATATAAAATATGTGATGTAAGTGATTATAAGATTGTTGAAAACACAATTAATGATATTGTTAATGAATTTGGTAAGATTGATGTTTTAATTAATAACGCAGGTTTATGGATTCAAGATGAATTAGATACAAATGATGGTGAAAGAATTAATTCAGTAGTAGATGTTAATTTACTTGGAGTAATAAATTGTTCTAAAGCAGTTATACCATCTATGAAACAAAACAAAGATGGATTGATAATAAATATTAATTCACAAGCAGGTATTAATCATAAAGCTGAAAGAACAGTATATAATGCTACTAAATGGGGAGTAACAGGTTTTACTAAATCATTACAAGACGAAGTAGCAAAATATGGAATAAGAGTTACAAATGTTATGCCAGGTATGATGAAAACAGAAATGTTTAGTAAATTAAATATAGAAAAGAATATGGCTAATGGAGTAGATACAAAAGAAGTAGCAAGATTAATTAGTTTTATTATTGATACACCATCTGATGTAATGATTCCAGAAGTTGGTATAAAAAATATAAATAATTAAAAGAGGATTTGAATTAATCCTCTTTAATTTTGCCTAACCCAAAACTATATGTTTTTTTACATACCCATTTACCTACCCAAAGAGATAAAAAGTAATGGAAAGCTATTTTTTGATATATGGAAAAATTCCTTATTTTATAAGAAAATATGGAAAATCAAAAAATACAGTGGAGGATCTAATGTGCGCCCCCTGAAGTTCCCTCGAAAGAGGGAACACTTTTTGTTTATGCCTTATTTTATAAGGGATTCGTTAATATTTAAATTTTATAAAATAGTTTTTACATTTACTTTTACATTTCCTACTTGGAAATGTAATTATTTTTTATTCTAAATTATCCATAGTTTTTACTATCTCATCCATCTTATTTTTAAATAGGTGAGAGTAGGTATTTAATGTTTCATCAATCTTAGCATGTCCTAAGTATTTAGCAACTATCATAATACTAGCACCATTATTAATTAAAACTGATGCACATGAATGTCTAAAGTCATGGATTCTTATTTGTTTAACCCCAGATTCTTTCGTAAAGTCATTTTTCTTATGTCTTAATATATGAGCAGAAAGTGGTTCTTTATCTCCAAATACATACCACTTATTATTAAATCCGTATTGTTTCTTTTCTTGTATATATAATGCATGAAGATCTTCCATAACTCTATTAGGTACTGGTAGAGTTCTTGTACTTGTTCTAGTTTTAGGAGTAGTTACTATATAAGGACCTCCATCTCCCTCTTGAACAACGTTTTTAACTACTGAAAGTTCTTTATTAAAGAAATCTATATTATCCCATGTAAGACCTCTTAATTCGCCTCTACGAAGCCCACAGAAGAATAATACTTCAAACAGTGTTTTCCATTTAATATCATCTATTACTGATATAAATTGTTTAAACTCTTCCCAAGTATAGAATTTCATTTCTTCTGGTGGTTTATTTGGATTATTAAATTTTTCCATTTTGTTATAAATAGAAGTGAAGTTAAAATCATGCCATTTAGTTCCATAGTTAAGAATAGTTTTTAATAATTTATAATAGCCATTCTTTGTTTTATCTTTTAAATCAAGATTTCCAACTCTTTTTCTCCATGCTATATAATGTTCTAGTTTTATATCTTTAATCTTTAATTCATAAAACTCACTTAATTGAAGAACATTTCTTCTATATGATCTTAGAGTAGTTGCTTTTACTTTATCTTTTTTGTATTCGTAAAATTCTTCATATAGTTGTTTAAAAGTCATACTAGTAACATTTATTTCTTTAGTTTCACATCCTATTAGAAAATCTCTTTCAGCTTTTAATGCTTCATTTCTAGTCATATAACTTTTAGACATGTAAGGTTTAGTTCTACCATCAACCTTTATTTTGTCATAAAAATACCATCGTCTACCATCTTTGGTAGCTCTTTCTTTTGGTAACTGTCGTACAGCCATTATTTATTCCTCCTTATCTTGCTATACCGAGTTACCTCTTATACAATTCCAGTATAGCATTAAAATAAAAAAAAGTCAGGATTACCTAACTAATTTAATTATTTTTTCTAATCTATCGATATCTATTTTTAAAACATCAACAACAGCTTGCATAGGTAAGTCATTACTAGGAATAAAATATCCTTCAGTAATTAACTTATCTTTTATTTGCTTTTTAACATCTAATGCTTTATTTCTACCACAACCTAGTAATTTCATTAAATCAGTTAAATTACACCATTGTTTAGTTATTATTTTTAATGTTTCTTCTGCATTCATATTAAAACCTCCCTTTATCTAAATCATCTAAAAAATTATCCCATTCTTTTAAGAATTCTTTATCTTCTTCATCTAATGGTTCTTCTTCTGTTGGTATTTTTTGTCCATTCCAATATCCATCACCATATAATGGTGGTTCCTTATTAACTTCAATTCCATTTATATGAAGAACATGAATATAGTTTTGTCTATGGTCATTTTTGTCAATGTAGCCTTTTGGGATACCTTCGACATAAATATCTTTACCAATTTTTAGTTCAATTTTATATGTATATTCGATATACATTCTTGCACTAAAAAAGGATAGGTTAGTCCTATCCACACCATTTTTATCTTTATATGTTTCTTTCTGACATATATCAAACCAAATATAGTTTTTATCAACTTTATCCCTAATACTAGTTATATATCCATGATATTTTATATAATCAACTAAATCTTTCAAATCTAAACCTCCTTTACCTTTTACTAAGGCCTTTGTATAACTATTATATTTATATATTATCTTTATTTATTATGTTAGAGTATATATTCTATAATCATAGAATTAATATTCTACTATGTTAGAAATTTGCTTCTAATATATATCTTTCTTCTAAAACTTTTTGGATTTTCTACTGAAATATATCCTTTATTAACTAGTGTTCTAATAAGAGTAGATATAGTTCTAGTAGAACATTTTAGTTTTTCGGCATAATATTTGTTTGATCCAAAAGCATATCCTTTTTGATTAGAATTGGATAATAAAAGAGTAAAGAACACTATTGTGCTTTTACTCAAATTATCATCTAATAAATCATAATATAATTTACCATGATTTTTACTCATTCTTTAATCCTTCCTTTCTTCTTTATTAACTTTATTTTTAATTGTTTCATCATCAGATTCAACAGCATCACTTATCAATTTACATAATGCAATTTCAATACAATATGACATAAAAAAATTGATACTGACACCTCTGTTATTTGCTTCCATTTTTACATAATTAAATAGTTCATCTCTCATTCTTATTAAATAACTATGCCTCTTTTACCTCTTTAATCATCTACTGAATATTTACTATGTTTATTTCTGAATTTTTGCAGTGCTGGGTTACTGTTAGGATTTGATAATTTATCAATCTCCATATCAGAATAAAATTGTTCTAATAAAGAAGTGTTATAACATAGTTTGGAAAACATTCTATCAATAATACTTACATATGAATTTATTGATTTACTAATTTCAAGATTAGATAATCCATATTCAACTAGTTTAGCTACAGCTTGTGAATATTTAATTCTAGATTTATCAGCGTATTCTTGAATCTTTAAACTAATATCTTCTGGAATATAAATATGTTTTCTTTCACTCATAAAAAATCCTCCTTTCTAAAATCCCCATAATGGGACTGTATATCACACGAAATATATAATTTTTTTTACTAAAAATATAAGAGCATAAGAGATTGATATCATCACATTAAAAAAAGCCTTATTTCATAAGACTTTAGTGTGATATCAAACTTATTTTGCACTTGCAAAATCATCCCACTCAAATGGGATATCATTTATAAATATCCTTATATTACAAGCAATAATAATGGGATATTAAATGGGATATTATGTTTTCATATTCTAGATTACCTCCTATAGTGTGGGACATTAAAAAAAGAAGATTTATTCCATCTTCTTAGTTATAATTTTCCTATTTTACTATATTTTATCACTTATATCTGGTTTGACAAGAGGCTTTTAAAGGGGTGGCTGAGGGGGCTAATTTTTTCTTTAAAGTCTTATTTTATAAGGAATATAATAATTTTTATTAAAAAATATATCTTCAATTCTTTTATGATTTTTTCGTTTACTCTTTTAACTTCATAATATAAATTATAAAAAAGCAAAATTTTATATCAAAATGCTAGACGCAGGTCAAAAATATGATATAATTATTATAGACGCAGGTCAACTTGGAGGGGATATTAATGATAAAATTAGCAACAGCTTTTAGTGGTATTGGTGCCATTGAACAAGCTTTAGAACGTTTAGATATAGATTATGAATTAGAATTTGCGTGTGATAATGGAGATATTGAGATAGATGTAGATTATGAACAAGAGATGAAAAAAATACGAAAAATGAAAAGTATTAAAGATAAAAGGGAATATGTTGATAATTTATATTTAACTAAATCAAGAAGACATAATTTTGTTAAAGATGCTTATCTTGCAAACTATAGTGTTAAAGATAATAACTTTTTTTATGATGTAAAACTACTAGATGGTACAGATTTTAAGAATAAAGTTGACTTATTCGTTGGCGGATCGCCTTGTCAAAGTTTTTCAATAGCTGGTGCAAGAGGTGGCTTTGAAGATGCAAGAGGTACTTTATTCTATGAATATGCAAGATTAGTAAAAGAAATACAACCTAAGATTTTCATTTATGAAAATGTTTATGGAGTTTTAACACATGATAAAGGTAATACTTGGAAAGTAATGCAAAATATTTTTGATGAATTAGGATACTATTATAAATGGGAAATCTTAAACGCAAAAGATTATGGAATTCCACAAGGAAGAAGACGTCTTTATGTAGTTGGTTTTAAAAATAAAGAAGATTTTGATAAGTTTGAATTTCCTAAACCACAAAAATTAAAATATACAATGCAAGATTTTTTAGTTGAAAATACTAAGGAAGGAAATTTAGTCAATAAAAAAGGAAAGTTAGTTATAACTGAAAATGTTGGAGAAGAACCAGAAGAAAAATATTATTTGTCAGAAAAATTAAAAAATTATGTTTTATGTCCTGGGACTAAAAATTTTATGCATCATGATGCTGAAATAGATTTACCGATTGCAAGAGCATTATTATCTACGCAAGGTAATAGTCATAGAGCTAGTGTTAATAATTATGTTACAACTAATGGTAGAATAAGAGCATTAACTGTTAGAGAAACATATAGATTAATGGGATTTCCAGATAGTTTTAAAATTGTTGTATCAAAGGCACAAGCATTAAAACAAAGTGGTAATTCAATAGTTGTTGATGTTTTAATAGCTATACTTAAAAATATTGAATCTATAGGAGGATCAAATGGAAAGAATTAAACATGATAAATATAAATATAAAACAGTAAGTTTATTTGCGGGTATAGGTGGATTTGACATTGCCTTTTCTAATGCCGGCTTTGATATGATATGGGCTAATGATTTTGATAAATATTGCGTTGAAACTTTTAGAGCAAATGTAGCTGATAATATTGTTCTTGGCGATATAAACGATCATCTTGATGATATTCCAGAACATGATGTTTTAGTTGGTGGATTTCCTTGTCAACCATTTTCAACATTGGGAAAACTTAAAGGATTTGATGATGAAAGAGGAACTTTATTTTTTACAATAAAGGAAATATTAAAAAAACATGATACAAAAGTGGCTGTTTTAGAAAATGTTAAGAATTTATTAAATCATGATGGTGGAAAAACTTTTTCTAGAATGAAAAAAGAATTGGAAGAATTAGGATATAAAGTTTACTATCAAGTGCTTAATTCTCAAGATTATGGTGTGCCTCAAAGAAGAAATAGAGCAATAATAGTTGCATTTAATAAAAAATATTTTAAAGATGAACCATTTGTATATCCAGAAAAACAACCTTTAATGTGTACTGCCCATGACTTTTTAGATGAAGATGTTGAAGAAAAATATTTTATTAGCACCAATATGATTGGAACAATATTAGGAAAAGGTACAAAAGGGTATATTGTTAAACCAACTATAGATCAAGATATATGTAAGACTTTAACCGCAACAATGCACAAAATGCATAGAGCAAGTCAAGATAATTATTATACAGATATAAAAAATCATGAAAAGTATTGTGATAAAAATAAAACAAACATTAGAAAATTAACTCCAAATGAATGTAGAAAACTTCAGGGATTTCCAAGTGATTGGAAACAAGTTGTTTCTGATACACAAGCATATAAACAATTTGGGAATGCTGTTACTGTAAATGTAATTTATGCAGTAGCTCAAGAAGTTTTTAAATATATTGAAGATAATAAGATAGGAGAGTGGTAATATGGCTTCAAGAAACCCAGTGATACAAGAAATAGATAAAATCTATGAATATTTATCAAATAAATCTGATTCTATTGCTAATTTGATAAAATCTGAACCAGATTGGGAGTATATGCTAATTGTAAAGAGTATAACTCATTCTGATTTGTTAAATTCTGGTAAAAGAAACGGACCAGCGGAGTCTATTGATAAGAATTATTTATATTATTTATCAGTTTCTGAAATGAATGAAATTGAACAAGTCAGAAATAAAGAATTTGAAAATGCAAAACAATCAAATATATTCGTCCCAAGTGATTTCTATGAATTTATTGAGATGCCACAATTACAAAGACGAGAAGGCGCTCAATCAACACAACATGAACATCCACTAGTTAATAATTATGCAGATGTATATCTTGTTAATGATACGCTTAAATATTTTGATATTGATTATACAAAAAAAGTGTTTGATAAATTAGATAAACATCCATCTACATGGAATTTTGATGAATATAAAATTGAATTAACTGGTAAATTTACACCAATTCAACTAACTCATGCAATTCATGGATTAGGAACATCAGATGATGAGATATTTAAAAATCTTAGAAGATCTATTTTTAAAAGTGATACATTAGATATCTTATTAAGAAGAAAAGATGATAAAAAAGAAGTTTATATTATTTTAGAAAAAAATCCAAGATTCTTCACTTTAATTGGTGAAAGTAATGCATCTTGGGAAAAATTCTTAAGTGATAGTAATAAACAAGAATTATTTAACTTATTAAAGAAAGATGAATTAAGTTCTGGCGAAGCAGAGAAAACCCGTAAAAATCAGAATAAATGGAGAAATCTATTAGCTGATGAAATGATGAGTTATACTACAACAGATGATGAAATATTTTGCCCATTGACTTATATTACAGCTAATTTCTCTAGTGTAGGTACATTATTTAGAGCATCACATATAAAAGCATTTAATGAATGTTCTGTAGATGAAGCATTTGATATTAACAATGGTATTCTAATGATTGCTAATGCTGATGCTTTGTTTGATAAACATCTAATCACAATATCTGATGATGGTGAAATTATTTTCTCATATTTACTAAAAAATGAATATAAACTTATACAAGAATTAAAATTAACTGAGAGAGTATTTAAAGCGATACTTAATAATAAGAGAAAAGAATATTTGAAAAGGCATAGAGAAGTTTTTGAAGAAAAAGAAGTCAAAAGAAAACTATTATCAAATATTGAAGAAGATAGTGCTGAATAGATTTACAAATAACGTATAAAATAGTATAATTATTATAGTCGAGATATCATTAATATGATATCTTTTTTCTTTATAGGAGGTTTGTTATGAAAGGTATATTTGATTTTATTAACAATAATGCAATAGTTGCTTCTTTAATTACTCTATTTATTACTACATTAATACAAATAGTTTTTAGAAAGAGTGATAGAAGGTATAATGAGAAACAAGAGAGTAAAAAAGAAAGAAAACAGCAATTTTTAAATAAAGCTGAGTTTCATATAGAAGATAAGCAATGGGATTCAAAGGAAAAACCAGATATATGTTTGTTTATGGCTGACTTTAAAGCATCTATAAATGATAAAAAAGATGTAGAGTTTCATTACAGTAAAGATATATTAAAGAAGGAAAAATATAAACATTTAAGATTTTATATTAAAAATATAGGTAATGCTGATGTTAATCAATTGGATATTTGTGCAACTGCACAAAAAAATACTATGTTATGTGATATAGCTGAAGTTAAATTTTTAGTTGATAATAAGTTAGTTAATTACAGCATTTGTTATGATAGAAAAATATTAAAAAATGATATTATATTAATAGATATAGCATATTTAGAAAATAGTAAAATATGTAATATGTTCAGTGGAGAATTAGCGCTAATCTTTAGAGATTCGTATAATAATTTATATGAACAGCCATTGTTTATTCAACAAAGAAATTTATATGAGCCACATACTATATCATATAAAGAATATAAAATATATACAATGCCAGATACAGCACTAGAATGCTTTAAAAAACCTTGGCTATGGTAGGAGGAGTTATTGATGGTAAATAATAGAAGAGATGATTTTCCATTACGAATAAAAAAAATATTGGCTAAAAGAGTTGCTTATATTTGTAGTAACCCTGATTGTAATAATCCAACAGTTGGCCCATCTTCAACTAAAACAAAAGCAATAAATATAGGCGTTGCTGCTCACATTTGTGCCGCAGCTCCTGGTGGGCCACGTTATGATAATGAAATGACTTCTGAAGAAAGATCGAGTGTAGATAATGGCATATGGCTATGCCAAAACTGTTCAAAACTTATTGATTCAGATGTGAACAAGTATCCAATCGAATTATTAAAAGAATGGAAAAAAAATGCTGAGGATGAAGCTGAAAAAAGATTGAGCGGAGGTAGTGCAGTATTACTTAGTGAGCGTGGGATATCTGGTTGGAAAGGTTATTGTAATTGGTCAAACCTATCTTCAGAAGAAAAGCCATATATTATAAAAGAAAATTCATTTATTTATAAAGATGGCTTTGATAAAATCAATAGAAAACAATTATTGGATGGTATAAATTTAATGAGAAAAAAACTATCTGAGCCAAGGAATTCTTTAAGATTGGCAGGATTATCAGGGACTGGGAAAACAAGGTTGGCTCAAGCTTTATTTGATAATAGTATTGGTGAAATTCCACTTGATAAATCTATTGTTATTTATGGAGATATTAGTGATATGCCCAAACCGGATCCAATTGAGTATATTCAAAAATTAGTTAATTCAAGGAAAAGAATTATATTGATTGTTGATAACTGTGAACCAAGCATGCACAACAAATTAACGAAACTATGCCAAGTTATTGGAAGCAACGTTTCTTTATTAACAATAGAATATGATGTTAAAGAAGATGATAATGTTGATTCAGAAAATTTTTATTTAGGTTCAACATCACCAGAAATTTTAAGAGAAATGCTTAAAAGAGATTTTAATTATATTTCTGATGCGAATATAGATACTATTGTTAGATGCTCTGATGGTAATTACAGAATAGCTTTATATTTGGCTAAATCAATTGATAAAAATGATAATATAGGTTTGTTAAAAGATAATGAATTATTTGAACGTTTATTTTATCAATGTGGAAAAGTTGATGATTCCTTAATGAAAGTTGGAATGGTTTGTTCATTATTTTATTCGTTTAATATTAACTATGAAGGAGTTGAGTCAAATGAAATAAAAATTATTTCTGATATTTCTAATGTTCCCGCTATTGAAGTGGTAAGATATGTCGAGACATTACGAAAAAGACTAATAATACAAAAAAGGGGCGATATGAGAGCTGTATTACCTCATGCATTGGCAAATAGATTGGCTGATGAATATATTGAAAAATACCCTGCTGATAAAATTATCCATGAGATATCTCATAATAATAGATTACTAATTTCTTTTTTTAGAAGACTAAAAAACCTTCATAATAATGAAAAAGCGTTAAAAATAGCAGATGATTATTTGAAAAAATTATCTGATGATGACTTAATTCATTCAAATGATTTATTAATTGAGATATTAAAATGTATTAATATATTACATCCATCAAAGCTTTTATATAGAATTAATAACATTACTGATAATCAATTTTTTACTAGAGATAATCCTCACTTTTATGATTGGGTTCTTATGCTAGCAAATACTGCCTATGATAAAGAATATTTTCAACCTGCGGTAGAGAATATTATTAAATTTGCATTGTCAGAAAATGAAAACACTAATCTTAATTCAATTCATTCTGTTTTATATAACTTATTTCATATTTATTTATCTTGTACTCATGCTCCACTTGAAACTAGGATAGCAGTTATAGATGATTTGATTTATTCTGAAAAAGAAGATGAACAAATGCTTGGGGTTAAATTGCTTGAGCAAACTTTAGAATATGGTCATACCTTCTATGGCTCACCTATATTTGATAATGGAACAAAAAATAGAGACTATGGATTAGTGCCTAAACCTAAAGAATGGTTTGTTGAAGTTTTTGATTATATTGATAAATTATTAGATGAAAATGTTTTATATGATGATATTAAGGAAATAGTTGCCAATCAATTTGTAGACTTGTATCGAAATGGTTTTGGAGAAGCTCTAGACAAATTAGTAAGAAAAAATTTAAGTAAATCTAGTTGGCCTAGTATTTGGCTAGCCTTGCTGACGATGAAAAGAATAGACAAAGATAAAATTCCAAACAAATATATGAAAATGATAAATGATTTAATTATATTAGTTAAACCTTCAAATATAAAAGAAAAATTATATACATATTTATATGGTGGTAGAAGAGTTAGATTAGGTCTTGATGTCGCTTATAATGATTTTGATGCTGTTAATAATATGGTTTATGAACTGGGAAAAGAAATCGGTTGTAATGATGATGAATTAAATGAAAATTTAAAAGTCATTAATAATGATTATGATTTGTTTAGAGTTGATTACTTGGCAAAAGGTATATATGATTCTAGTAATGATAAAGAAAAACTAATTTATACAATCCTAGATAATATTAATGACGATAATGAACGAACAATGAAATTTATGCTTAATTCTATTATAAGTTTGCATCACAATGAAGATGAAAATAGGTGTAATAAATTCTTAGATGATATACTTGAAAATGAAAAGTATAATAGGTATTTTATGTCCATGCAACTTTCTTACGATATAGATGAAAAATCACTTGGGAGAATTCTGAAAGCTCTTGAACAAGGACTTATTGATGATAGTTTTATTTGTAGAATTGAATCGTATACAAAGAAATTAAATAGTGAACAGATTATTTCACTTTTTGAAAAAGTTAAGACTAAAACAAAAAATGGAAATGTAATTATTGACTCTTTATATCACTTAAGTGAATTAGATATTTTTGATGATAATTTGAAAAAATACTCTAGAATAACATTATGTGAATTGGATTTTGAGGAATATAACCATAATGGTTCTAGAATAAATACGTATCCAATATCAGAATTAATAAAGAAAGTGTTTGATGATAGTGATGCCATTTCTGAAGTTAAAATAATATTTAATAAAATAAGAAATATGTTGAATACAGAAAGTGTTTCTTTTTATGAATTGAGAGATATTTTAGAACCATTAATTAAAACGTATCCTAAAATATTTTTGGATATTCTTATAGATTATGATGGAACTCCAACATATTCTATATCAAATTTCTTTAAAAGTTATAGTAGTTTAAGAGAAAACATTATTAATCTCATCCCATGTGATGAAGTAATATCATGGATTATTGATTCTGGTAAGGATGTAGAAATCTCATATTTATTAGAATCGTATAAAAGAAATGATAGTGGATTATTCGAATGGAATGAATTAGCAGTATATTTATTTAATAATTATTCTAATATTATTGTCGTTCAAAATCTTGTTGATAATATTTATCCTAGATCTTGGGATAAGAATTATTCTGAGGTTTTGGAAGAGAGAAAAAATTTATTATTATATTTGAAAAGCCTTAGAGATGTTGATATTAAAAAAATTGCAAAAAAAGAGTTAATAGATTATCAATTAAGACTTGATTATTGGTTGGAACGAGAAAAAAGAGACCGTGAAGAAGATTTTGGTAGATTTGAATAATAAAAAATCAGTCAGATAAAGGCTGGTTTTTATTTTTACATTTACTTTTACATTTCCTATTATATGTATTTCTATAAACTTTTATAAACTGGAAAATGCTCGCAAACCCTTATTTTATAAGGATTTTAAATTTTTGTATAAGAGATAACTTGGTAAAAAAAAGAACCCCCTGAAGAGCGCAACTTTTAACAATTAATATCAGATTTGTTTCTGATTTTTTTGTTTTCTGAAGCGAATGTGTAAAACTTAAACAAAAAAATAATAAAAAAAGGGCGAAAAAGTGTTGCAAATCCTTAATTTATATGCTAAAATTAATTCTGTGTGACTGCTTAGATGTGTGAGGTTGTCGATACACCAGGCAATGTTGTACCTGGAAAATCGGGTTATTCACGCGGAGCAAGTCTATACTAAGATATAGGCGAAGGGAGGATTTTTAATGTCAACTAATAAATTACGTATTAGAATGAAAGCTTATGATCATAAAGTTCTTGATAATGCTGTAACTAAGATTGTTGAAACTATTAAAAGATCAGGTGGAGATATTTCTGGACCGGTTCCACTACCAACTGAAATTGAAAAGTTTACAATTTTAAGAGCTGTACACAAGTACAAAGATTCTCGTGAGCAATTTGAAATGCGTACACACAAAAGATTGATTGATATCAAAAACCCTAGTAAAGAAACTGTTGAGGCTTTGTCTCACTTAGATTTACCAAGTGGTGTTGAAATCGAAATCAAAACAATGTAATAAAAAATAGGAGGAAAATATGAAAGGAATCTTAGGTAAAAAAATCGGAATGACTCAAGTGTTTACTACTGAAGGTAAATTAATTCCAGTTACTGTTATTGAGGTAGAACCTAATGTTGTTACTCAAATTAAGACAGTTTCTACTGATGGTTATGATGCTGTTCAACTTGGATTCGATACTATTCGTGAAAAGTTAAGCAATAAACCAGAAATGGGTCATATTAAAAAAGCTAATACTGAACCTAAGCGCTTCTTAAGAGAAATTAGAGGAGTAAACGTTAGCGATTATACATTAGGTCAAGTTATTAGTGCAGATATCTTCGAAGAAGGAGAAATCGTTGATGTTACGGGAACTAGTAAAGGTAAAGGTTTCCAAGGTGTAATTAAACGTTACAACCAATCTCGTGGTCCTATGGGACACGGTTCACAATACCATAGAGGTGTTGGTTCATTAGGTACAATGAGACCTATGCACGTATTAAAGGGTAAAAAACTTCCAGGTCAAATGGGTAATGTAACAAGAACAGTTCAAAATCTTGAAATTATTCAAGTTGATATGGAAAATAATTGTATTTTAGTTAAAGGTAATGTTCCAGGAGCTAAAAAATCTTTAGTAATCATTAAGACAGCTGTTAAGAATCCAGATAAGAAAAATACAAAAGCTGACTTAATAAGTTATGAAGAAAAAGCAGTTGAAGAAAATAATACTGAAGAAGTAACTACAACTGAAAATGCAGAATAATCATCACTTCTAAAAACAATTAAAAAATTATTATATAGTGATGAAAGGAGGAAACAAGGATGAAAAAAGTAGAACTTTTAAATCTTAAAGGTGAAAAAGTAAAAGACCTTAAACTTAATGAAAATATATTTGATATTACCCCAAATGATAAAGTTTTATATGATGCAGTTATTTTGGCTAGAGCATCATTAAGACAAGGAACTCATAAAACTAAAAATCGTTCTGAAGTCAGTGGTGGTGGAAGAAAACCATGGAGACAAAAAGGAACAGGACATGCTCGTCAAGGATCAATTAGAGCAGTACAATGGGTAGGAGGAGGAAGATATGGAACTCCGGTACCTAGAGACTATAGTAAAAAACAAAATAGAAAAGAAAGACAATTAGCTCTTAGAACTGCATTAACTGAAAAAGCTAATGAAAAAGAATTAATTGTTGTTGATAGTTTGGTTTTAAAAACACCTAAAACTAAAGAGATGTTAAATTTACTTACTACATTAAAACTTGAAGATAAAAAAGTATTGATAGTAGTAAAAGAACTAGAAGAAAATTTAATTTTAGCTTCTAGAAACTTACAAAATGTTGCTTTAATAACTGCTGATGAAATTAATGTATTAGATTTAGTTGCAACTAATAATGTGTTAATTACAGAAGATGCTGTTAAGGCTATTGAGGAGGTGCTAGCATAATGGATACTAAGTATTTAGAAATAATTAAAGCACCAGTTATTACTGAAAAATCACAAAATGATATGCAAAGTGGTCAATATACATTTAAAGTTGACCCA
Source organism: Bacilli bacterium (assembly GCA_017525855.1). The sequence goes on along the minus strand of JAFXSE010000002.1, from coordinate 17,471 downwards.
AGAGCAAATAAGACTGAAATTAAAACTGCTATTGAAAAGTTATTCAATGTAAAAGTAGTTAAGATTTCTACAATTAATGAAAAACCTAAAAAGAAAAGAGTTGGCCGTTATACAGGTTTAACAAACCGTTCAAAGAAAGCTATTGTTACTTTAGCTGAAGGTCAAACTATTGAGCTTGGTTAGAAAGGAGAATAGATTATGGCAATAAGAAATTATAAACCTACTACACCAGGTCGTAGAAAAATGAGTACATTAATTAATGAAGAAATTACTAAGAGTACTCCTGAAAAAAGTTTAACTGTTACATTAAAGAAAAACAGTGGACGTAATAACCAAGGTAAAATAACTACTCGTCATCAAGGTGGCAGAGTTAAGAGAAAATACCGTGTTATTGATTTCAAGAGAAATAAATTTAATGTAAGTGGAGTAGTAGCAAGTATTGAATACGATCCAAATAGAACAGCTAATATTGCTTTAATTAATTATCTTGATGGTGAAAAAAGATATATTCTTGCACCAAAGGGATTAAAGGTTGGAGCTCATATTGAAGCTGGAGAAAATGTTGATATTGTAGTTGGTAATAGTTTACCACTTATGAATATTCCAGTAGGTACAATGGTTCATAATATTGAACTTCGTCCTGGTAAAGGTGGAGAGCTTGCAAGAAGTGCAGGTAGTTCTGCTCAAATATTAGGTCGTGAAGGTAAATATGTAATGTTACGTTTATCTAGTGGTGAACAAAGAAAAGTGTTAGGAACATGTATGGCAACAGTTGGTGAAGTTGGTAATGAAGATGCATCACTTGTTAAAATTGGTAAAGCTGGACGTAACCGTTATAAAGGTATTCGCCCAACAGTTCGTGGTTCTGTTATGAACCCTAATGACCATCCACATGGTGGTGGTGAAGGACGCGCTCCAGTAGGACGTAAAGCACCAGTTACACCTTGGGGTAAACCTGCACTTGGTTATAAGACACGTAAGAAAAAACAATCTGATAGTTTAATAGTACGTCGTCGTAATAGTAAATAGGAAAGGAGACTAGAAAAATGGCAAGAAGTTTAAAAAAGGGACCTTACGTTTTCGATAGATTACTAAAGAAGGTTCAAGAATTAAATAAATCTGGAAAAAAAGAAGTCATTAAAACATGGTCACGCCGTTCTACTATTTATCCTGATTTTATAGGACATACATTTGCGGTTCACAATGGTCGTGAATTCATCCCAGTTTATGTAACTGAAGATATGGTTGGACATAAGTTAGGTGAATTTGCTTTAACACGTAAATTCGGTGGACATGGACAAGATAAATAAATTAAATAATGACTAGGAGGGAAAATATGGAAGCAAAAGCAATAGCTAGATCACTTCGTGTTTCTCCTATTAAGACAAGAATTACTATTGACTTAATTAGAGGAAAGAAAGTTGATGAGGCACAAGCCATATTAAGTAATATTAATAAAAAATCAGCAAGACTAATCAAAAAAGTATTAGATTCTGCTATAGCAAATGCTGTTAACAACAATGGTAGTGATGTAAACACTCTATATGTTAAAGAAGCAAGAGTAGATGCTGGTCCTGTTATGAAACGTCATTTATTTGATTCTCGTTCTCATATAGGACATAAAGATAGAAGAACTAGTCACATTGTTATAACAGTGGCTACAAAATAATTAAGGAGGAAACAGTATGGGACAGAAGGTTAATCCTAATGGACTTAGACTTGGTATCAATAAAGATTGGGAAGCTAAATGGTATGCTGGTAAAAAAGACTTTTCAGTAAATCTACAAAGAGATATTTTAATTCGTGAATACTTTGAAAAGAATATGAAAAATGCTGGTATAGCTAAAGTTGAAATCGAAAGAAACGCTAAAAGATGTGAAGTTACAGTTCATACTTCAAAACCTGGTGTTATGATCGGAAAAGGTGGAGAAGAAATAGAAAAATTAAAGAAAACATTGTCTGATATTGCAGGAGAGAAAGTTCAAATCTCTATTGTTGATATTAAAAAAGCTGAATTAAATGCTCAATTAGTAGCAGATGATATTGCTAGACAAATAACAAATCGTATTTCATTCCGTATGGCTCAAAAAAGAGCTATAAGAAACGCTATGAAAGCTGGAGCTAAGGGAATTAAAACTTCAGTATCAGGTAGACTTGGTGGAGCTGATATGGCTCGTAAGGAAGGTTATACTGAAGGAACAATTCCTCTACATACACTAAGAGCAGATGTTGATTATGCTACAAGTGAAGCAGATACTACATTTGGTAAAATTGGTGTTAAAGTTTGGATTTACAAAGGTGAAATCCTTGGTAAAGAAATTAAAAAATCTGAAAAATCTGAGGGAGGTAAGTAGTTATGTTAATACCATCAAGAACTAAATATCGTCGTGTACATAGATTACCTCATGAAGGAAAATCTCGTGGTAATACAGAACTTCATTTTGGTGAATATGGATTACAAGCAAAAGAAGGAGCTTGGATTACAGCTAATCAAATAGAAGCAGCTCGTGTTGCTATGACTCGTTATATGAAACGTGGTGGTAGAGTATTTATCAATATATTCCCACATATGCCACTTACTAAAAAACCTATCGGTACTCGTCAAGGTAAAGGTAAAGGTAATGTTGAAGGATGGGTAGCAGTAGTTAAAGAAGGAAAAATTCTTTTCGAAGTATCAGGTGTTACTGAGGAAGTTGCACGTGAAGCTTTAAGACTTGCTAGTCATAAATTACCTATCACTACAAAATTTGTAAAGAAAGAAGAACAGGGTGGTGAATAATATGAAGGTTAATGAAATTAGAGAATTATCTACAGAAGATATTAATGCAAAATTAAAAGAAACTAAAGAAGAGTTGTTTAATTTACGTTTTCAACAAGCTACAGGTAATCTTGAAAAACCTTCAAGAATTCGTGAATTAAGACACACTGTTGCTAGATTAAAAACTGTTTTAAAAGAACGTGAAACAGTTGAGAAGGAGGGTTAATAATGGAAAAGACTATTAAGAAAGAATTAGTTGGAAAAGTAGTAAGTTCTACAAATAATAAAACAATAACTGTTTTAGTTGAAACTTATAAAACTCATCCTTTATATCATAAGAGAGTTAAACAGTCTAAAAAATATGCAGTACATGATGAAACAAATAAAGCTAAAGTTGGAGATGTTGTACGTATTGTATCAACTAGACCAATTTCAAAAACAAAGCATTTCTATTTAAAAGAAATAGTAAAAGAAGCAGTAATTATATAATACTGGTGAAGGAGGAAAATTATGTTACAACAAGAAAGTAGATTAAAAGTAGCTGACAACTCTGGAGCTCGTGAATTATTAGTAATTCGTGTACTTGGAGGAAGTAAGGTCAAGACTGCTAACATTGGCGATGTTGTAGTTGGAACTATCAAAGATGCTATTCCTAACTCAAATATGCCAAAAGGAAAAGTTGTAAAAGCTGTCATTGTTCGTAGCCGTCAAGGTGTTCGTCGTGAAGATGGAAGTTATATTAAGTTCGATGACAATGCTTGTGTTATCATTCGTGATGACAAAAGTCCAGTAGGAACTCGTGTTTTTGGACCAGTAGCAAGAGAACTTCGTGATAAAGATTATATGAAAATAGTATCTTTAGCAAAAGAAGTACTATAAGAGGAGGATAATATGAACTTTAAAATAGGAGATGAAGTTGTAGTTATCGCTGGTTCTAATAAAGGTAAAACAGGAAAAATAATTAAAACATTAAGAAGTGAAAATAAAGTGGTAGTTGAAGGTGTTAATATTGTTAAAAAACATGTTCGTGAAACTGCTAACAGTACTGGTGGAATTCTAGAAGTAGAAGCTCCAATCAATGCTTCAAATGTTATGATTGTAGATCCTAAAACTAAGAAAAGAACTAGAATAGGACATACAACTAATAAAAATGGTAAAAAAATAAGAATCACTAAAAAATCAAACGTAGAGCTTGATTAATTGGAAGGAGGGTATAATATATGAACCGCCTAAAAGAAAAATACTTAAATGAAGTTGTTCCAAGTTTACAAAGTAAACACAATTATAAGTCAATAATGGAAGTACCAAAATTAGAAAAAATAGTTATTAATATGGGTGTAGGAGATGCTACTAGTAATTCTAAATTATTAGAGGCAGCTGTTAATGATCTAAAAAAACTTTCAGGTCAACAACCAGTTATTACTAAAGCTAAGAAATCAATTGCAGGATTCAAAGTAAGAGAAGGTCAATCAATTGGATGTAAGGTTACATTACGTGGTGAAAACATGTATACATTCATGGATAAATTAATTTCAATTTCTCTACCTTTAGTTAGAGATTTCCGTGGTGTTAGTCCTAAAGCTTTTGATGGACGTGGTAATTATACTATGGGTATCAAAGAACAATTAATTTTCCCTGAAATTGAATTTGATGATGTTGTTAAAGTTCGTGGTATGGATATTGTGTTCGTAACAACAGCTAAAACAAACGAAGAAGCATTTGACTTATTAAATGAACTAGGAATTCCTTTTAGAAAGTAATTGGAGGGTAAAATGGCAAAAAAAAGTATGATTGTAAAAGCTAATAGAAAACAGAAGTTTAAAGTACGTGAATATACTCGTTGCTCTCGTTGTGGTAGACCACATGCAGTTATGAGTAAGTTTGGAATATGCCGTATTTGCTTTAGAGAATTAGCTTATAAAGGACAAATACCAGGTGTTAAGAAATCAAGCTGGTAATTGGAAAGGAGGATATATTTATGGCAGTAGTAACAGATACAATTGCAGATATGTTAACACGTATTCGTAATGCTAACCAAATGCGTTATGAAAACGTTGAAATTCCTGCTTCTAAAATTAAGAATGAAATTGCTAGAATCTTAAAAGAAGAAGGATTTATAAATGATTATAAAGTTGAAGGTAGAACTCTTACTGTTACACTTAAGTATGCAGATAAGAAAGAAAGAGTTATCACTGGACTAAAAAGAATTTCCAAACCAGGACTACGTGTTTATGCTAAAGGTGAAGAACTTCCAAGAGTTCTTAATGGTTTAGGTATTGCTATTATTTCTACATCTAAAGGAATAATGACAGATAAGGAAGCACGTAAACAAAACATAGGTGGAGAAGTTCTTGCTTATATTTGGTAATTTATATAGGAGGAGAAGAAAATGAGCCGTATTGGTAATCGTATAATAACGGTCCCTGCTGGAGTTACAGTAACTGAAGAAAACGGAATTGTTAAAGTTACTGGTCCAAAAGGAACATTAGAGCAGAAATTGCTTAATAAAATCACGATGAAACAGGATGCTAATGTTATTACTCTTGAGAGAAGTGATGAAAGTGCTAAAGCTAATCATGGTACTATGAATTCACTTATTACAAATATGATTAAGGGTGTAACAGAAGGATATAATAAAGGACTTGAAATAGTTGGTGTTGGTTATAATTTTAAAGTATCTGGAAATAAACTAACTATTAAAGCAGGTTATTCACATCCTGTTGATATGATAGTACCTACAGGTATTACAGTAGAAGCTGTAAGTAATACTGAAATTAATGTAAAAGGTATTGATAAGGCACAAGTTGGAAAATTTGCTGCTGAAGTTAGAAGTGTAAGAAAGCCTGAACCATATAAAGGTAAAGGTATTCGTATTAAAGATGAGCATATAATTCGTAAAGAAGGAAAGAAAGCTGCTAAATAGTAGGAAGGAGAATTAGAGTATGATAAAAAAAGAATCTCGTAATAGTATGCGTTTAGTTCGTCATAAACGTATCCGTAATAAGGTTATGGGAACATGTGCTGTACCAAGACTTAGTGTATTTCGTTCTAATACTGGGATTTATGCACAAATTATAGACGATGAAACACAAACTACAATTGTTGCTGCTTCCTCATTAGACAAAGACTTAAAAATTAAAAATGGAGGCAATGTTGAAGCAGCTAAAATTGTTGGAAAAAGTATTGCTGAAAAAGCAAAAAAAGCTAATATTACAAAAGTAGTATTTGATAGAGGTGGATATCTTTATCATGGACGTGTTGAGGCTCTTGCAGATGCAGCACGTGAAAATGGATTAGAATTCTAATAGGAGGGTATTATGCAAAAGAAAAACATGGAACCTAAGGCTAAGTTACTTGAAGAATTAGTAATTGATGTTAAAAGCGTTGTTAAAGTTAACAAAGGTGGACGTCAAAGACGTTTTGCAGCAACTGTAGTTGTAGGTGACAGAAACGGAAAAGTTGGATTAGGTACAGGTAAAGCTAATGAAGTACCTGATGCAATAAAGAAAGCAATTCAAGATGCTAACAAAAATTTAATTCAAATACCTTTAATTGATGGAAGAACTATTGCTCACGAAGCAATCGGAACTAGTGGAGCTGCACGTGTAATGTTAAAACCTGCAAAAGCTGGTACTGGAGTTATTGCTGGAGGATCAGTTCGTGCTGTTTTAGAACTTGCCGGTGTACGTGATGTTGTATCAAAAGCATTAGGAGCAAGAACAAAATTAAATATGGCACAAGCTGCTATCAATGGACTTAAGTCAATTAAAACACCAGAAGAAGTTGCTAGACTTCGCGGTAAAACAGTAGAGGAGATATTAGGATAATGAAGTTACATGAATTAGAGAAAAATATCGGGGCTACTCATAGTAAAAAACGCGTTGGACGTGGCTCTGGTAGTGGACTAGGTAAGACTAGTGGAAAAGGACAAAAAGGACAAAAGGCTCGTAGTGGAGCTAGTATAAATCCTGTGTTTGAAGGTGGACAATTACCACTATATCGTCGTATTCCAAAAAGAGGATTTTCAAATGCAAGATTTAAAACTGAATATGCTGTTATCAATTTATCAGATTTAAATATATTTGAAGATGGAACAGTAGTTACTCCTGCTTTACTAAATGAAACAGGAATGGTAAAAAAACAACTTTCTGGTATTAAAGTTTTAGGAGAAGGAAAGTTAGAAAAGAAATTAACTATTAAAGCTCATAAATTTTCAAAGTCTGCTTTGGAAAAAATTGAAGCATCAGGAAGCACTGTAGAGGTGATCTAATATGTTCAAAACCATGAAGCAATTAGCATCTCCTACTAATAAGGATTTAAGACATAGAATCTATTTTACTTTTGTAGCACTTGCTATATTTATTATCGGGTGTTCTATAAGAGTTCCTGGTACTGAAAATGTATCTAGTAATTTAGGTTTCTTAGAGCTTTTAAATTCTATGGGTGGAGGAGCTTTCAAGAGGTTTTCGATATTTGCTTTAGGGGTTATGCCTTATATTACAGCATCTATTATTATGCAACTATTGGAAATGGATATTTTTCCATATTTTGCTGATCTTGCCAAACAAGGTCATACTGGTAGACAAAAATTAAATCAAATCACTAGGTATATGGGAATTGTGTTTGCTTTTGTTGAGGGTTATGCGTTTTCATTCGCTTTCTATGGAAAAAATGGTAGTCCATTAGATTATTTATATATAGCTGTAGTACTTACTGCAGGAACTGCATTTTTACTATGGTTAGGAGACCAAATAACTGAAAAAGGTATAGGTAATGGTGTTAGTTTAATAATTATGGCTGGTATTATTGCTACCTTACCTGAGATGTTTGTTACTGCATTTCAAAGTTTAGTTACTTTTAATGGTGCACAAGCTACAGTTTTTGGTATAATTAAATTCTTAATATTTGTACTTATTTATATAGGAATATTAATTGGAGTTATATTTATTCAAGAATCCGAAAGGAGAATACCAATTCAATATGCTAATAAATCAACAAATTCTTATTCGCAAAGTCAATCTTATGTACCAATTAAAATAAATTCAGCAAATGTTATGCCAGTAATATTTGCATCAAGTTTACTTAGTATTCCAAGTATTATTGCAACTGTTATAAATAAAGAAGGATTTTCATTATTTGTACAGAAATATATTAGTTATACTACTGTAACAGGATTTATTTTATATACAGTGTTAATTTTCTTATTTTCATATTTTTATACATTTATTCAAATGAGACCTGATGAATTTTCTAAGAATTTACAAGAAAATGGAGGGTATATTCCAGGTATAAGACCAGGTAAGGAGACTGAGAAATATTTAGGTACTATTCTTTCTAGAATAACTGTTTTAGGAGCTGTATTCTTAACTGTTATTGCAGGAATACCAATAATATTTTCAAATGTTTCTGATTTGCCAACTAGTGTAACTATTGGTGGTACTGGTATCTTAATCGTTGTAGGTGTTGCTCTTGAAACTTATAAGCAGTTAGAGGGAAGTTTGCTTACTCGTAATTATAAAAAGGGATATAAGAGAAGATAAGATGAAAAATATAATGTTTATAGCGCCGCCTGCCGCTGGTAAGGGAACACAGGCTGAAATAATAGAGAAAAATTATAATATTCCACATATTTCTACTGGAGACATCTTAAGGGATATTTCAAAAGAAAATTCTGAGATTGGTAATTATGTTCGTGAAACACTTGCTAGTGGGAATCTGGTAAAAGATGAAATTACTTATCAATTGATTAAAGATAGATTATCTAAAGATGATTGTAAAGATGGATATATTATTGATGGTTTCCCTAGAAACTATGAGCAGGCGTTAGCTTATGATAGTATCTTAAAAGACATCGGTTATAAAGTAGGCATAGTAATTGTTATTGATATTGATAAAAAAATATTAGAAAAAAGAATTACCGGAAGAAGAGTATGTGATAATTGCAAAGCTGTTTTTAATATAAATGATCCAAAGGAGATGCCTAAGGAAGAAACAACTTGTGATTTGTGTGGTGGAAGACTATATCAAAGAAGTGATGATAATTTAGAGGCTTTTCAAAATAGGTATCAAACTTATCTTGAATATGCTGATGAGATAATTGATTATTATTCAAAGCAAGGTGTAGTTCATCATGTAGATGGTAATTTATCAGTTTCTGATATTGCAAAAAAGATTGATAGTTTAATTAATAGAAAGTAATTGTTAAGTAGGAGGATAAATGATAACTATTAGAAGTGAAAGAGAGATTGATCTCTTAAGAAAAGCTGGAAATATAGTTTATAAAACTCATCAGTATTTAAAACCTTATATTAAAGAAGGTATAACTACCAATGAGCTTAATCAACTTGCAGAAACATTTATTTTAGAACATGATGCAACTCCTTCATTCAAAGGATATGAGGGATTTCCTTATACTTTATGTATTAGTTTAAATGATGAAGTAGTACATGGATTTCCAAGTGATAGAGTATTGAAAAATGGTGATATAATAACTTTAGATATTGGGGCTTGTTATAAGGGATATCATGGAGATTCTGGGTGGACTTATAAAGTCGGAGAGATAACTCCAGAACTTGAAGAATTAATGAAGCATACTGAAGAGTCTTTATTTGTTGGACTTGCTCAAATAAAGCCAGGAAATAGAGTTGGTGATATAGGGTATGCCATTAGCAATTATGCTAAAAAATATAACTTAGGTGTTGTTAAGGAATTATGTGGACACGGTGTTGGTACGTCTGTACATGAGGCACCTGATGTTCCTAATTATGGAAAGCAATCTACTGGACCTCTTCTTAGAGAAGGTATGGTAATTGCAGTAGAACCAATGTTAACATTGGGAAGTCCGGCTATTTATATTGATGATAATGACTGGACTGTAATAACTCAAGATCATAGTCCATCAGCTCACTATGAACATACAGTTGTTGTAACCAAAGATGGATACGAAATATTAACGGGAGAGTGATAAGATGGCAAAAGAAGATACAATTGAAATGGAAGGAAAAGTTCTAGAAATTATTCCAGGAGGAAAATTTAAAGTAGAACTTGAAAATGGTCATATGATAGAAGCCTACGTTTCTGGTAAAATACGAATGAATTACATTCGCATTCTACCAGGGGATAAAGTTACAATGGAAATATCTCCTTATGACTTAACACGTGGAAGAATAATCTATCGTAAATAATAGGAGGGAAAATTATGAAGGTAAAACCATCAGTAAAGCCAATCTGTCCAGATTGTAAAATTGTAAGACGTAAGGGACGTGTTATGGTTGTTTGTAAAAAGAACCCAAAACATAAACAGAGACAAGGTTAATTAGGAGGTGAATTTAAATGGCTCGTATTAAAGGTGTAGATATACCTAATGATAAACATATTGTTATATCATTAACTTATATTTATGGTATTGGTAGAAATTTAGCTAAAACAATTTGTGAAAATGCTGGAGTTGAACCAACTAAAAAAGCAGGAGAATTATCACAAGAAGAATTAATTAAACTTCGTGATGAAATAAATAATCACTTAACTGAAGGTGATTTACGTCGTGAAGTAACAATGAATATTAAGACAAAAATGGAAATAAACTCTTATCAAGGAACTCGTCATAAAAAGGGATTACCTGTAAGAGGACAAAGAACTAATAGAAATGCTCGTACTCGTAAAGGTAAGGGTAAAATAGTTGCTAACAAGAAGAAAGTATAGAGATAGGAGGTTAAATCATGGCTTATAAGACTAGAAAGAAAAAAATTAAAAAGAATGTTCCTGAAGGTGTTGCTCATATTCAGTCAACATTTAATAATACAATAGTTACTATTACTGATAAAGATGGTAATGTAATTAGCTGGGCTTCAAGTGGAGCTATTGGCTTTAAGGGAAGTAAGAAATCTACTCCATATGCTGCAGGTCTTTCAGCTGAAAATGCTGGTAAAGCTGCATACGATATGGGAATGCGTAAAGTAGAAGTATTTGTAAAAGGACTAGGTCCAGGGCGTGAAACTGCTATTCGTTCACTTGCAACAGCAGGTTTAGAAGTAACTGCAATTAATGATGTAACACCAATTCCACATAATGGATGTCGTCCACCAAAACGTCCACGTGGATAGTTGTTAAAAAGATAATTGAAGGAGGTTAATTTCATGTTACAATTTGAAAAACCAATTTATAAGATAACAGATTCTGTAGAAAGTAATTTCTATGGTAAATTTGAACTAGAACCATTAGAGAGAGGATTTGGAAATACTATTGGTAATGCTTTAAGGAGAGTAATGCTTTCTTCTTTACCAGGAAGTGCAATTAGTAGTATTAAGATTGATGGTGTTCTTCATGAATTTCAAACAATTGAAGGAGTTTATGAAGATGTTGCTACTATTATCCTTAACTTAAAAGGGGTTGTAGTTAAGAATTATTCAAATGGTCCAAAAACACTTCATTTAAATGTTAATCGTGAAGGTGAAGTTACTGCTGGAGATATTGAATGTGATAGTGATGTAGAAATCGTTAATAAAGATAAAGTTATTGCTACTCTAAGTAAGGGTGGAGAACTTAATATGGAACTTGTTGTTACTAACGGACGTGGTTATGTTGATAGCGAGATTAATAAAAGATTACTTGATATTAAACAAACTGGAGTTATTGCTATTGATTCATCATATTCTCCAATTGAAAGAGTTTCTTATGAAGTAGAGCCAGCTCGTGTTGGACAAGATGAAACTTATGATAAGTTAGTTCTTGAAGTTTGGACTAATGGTTCAATGAAACCAGAAGAAGCAATTGCTTTAGCATCAAGAATACTTATCGAGCATTTTGAAATTTTAACAGATTTGTCTTCTATCGCTGATGTTAGTGGTATTATGATTGAAAAAACAGAAGATCCAAAAACTAAAGCTTTAGAAACATCAATTGAGGATTTAGATTTCTCAGTACGTGCTTATAATTGTTTAAAAAGGGCTGGTATTCATACTTTACAAGATCTTGTTAATAAGAGTGAGCCAGACATGATGAAAATTCGTAATTTAGGTAAAAAGTCTTTAAAAGAAGTATTAGATAAAATTAGAGATATGGGTCTAACATTACGTGATGAAGACTAGAAGAAGGAGGATGTACTATGGCATATAGAAAATTAGGACGTGATAATAAACATAGAAGAAGTATGCTTTCTACACTTACTAAACAAGTAATTTTAAATGAAAGTATTACTACTACTGAAACTCGTGCTAAAGAAGTTAGAAAGTTTGTTGATAAAATGGTTACTTATGGTAAAAAAGGTGACTTAGTATCAAGACGTAAGGCTTTAGCATTCTTAAATAATGATAAAGAAGTAGTTAATAAAGTATTTGGTGATTTAGCTAAGCGTTATGAAAAACGTAATGGTGGATATACTCAAATTCTTAAACTTGGTGAACGTCGTGGTGATGATTCACTTATGGTTATTCTAAAATTAGTTGAAGAAGAAGTTAAAACTACAGAAAAGAAAAAGACTACTAAAAAGGCAAAAGAAGAAGTTAGTGAATAATAGTTAAAAAGATGATATATTGATCATCTTTTTTTCTTGAAAAAATATTTTATGATGTTATAATAGGACCTAATATTATTATAATGTATAAATTGAAAAGTATGATATAATAGCTTTAAAGAGGTGATGTTATGAAAGCATTAATAACTGGTGCATCTAGTGGTATTGGTATGGAGATAGCTAAAATTTTAGCTAAACAAAAATGTGAACTTATTTTAGTGGCTAGATCTCGTGAAAAATTAGAGAATCTGCAAAGAACATTACCTACTAAATCTACTATTATTGTGATGGATTTATCAAATGAACAGAAGGTAAAAGAATTATATGTGGTTACTCGTAATGAAAAAGTAGATATACTTGTTAATAATGCAGGGTTTGGAGCTTGCGGTGATTTTGAAACTGTACCTATTGCTAAAGAACTTGAGATGATTGATACTAATATTAAATGTTTACATATACTTACTAAATCGTTTTTAAGGGACATGTTAGATCGTAATTCTGGATATATACTAAATATATCGTCATCTGCTAGTTTCATGCCTGGAGGGCCTTTAATGGCGACTTATTATGCATCTAAGTCTTATGTTACTAGTCTAACTAATTCAATTTGGTATGAACTTAAAAAGAGAAATAGCAATGTATCTATTTCGTGTTTATGTCCAGGGCCAGTTGATACAAATTTTAATAAGGTAGCTAATGTAGAGTTTAGCGCTAAACCAATGCAAGCATCTGTTGTTGCTCAATATGCTGTTGATAATATGTTTAAAAAGAAAAGAATAATTATACCAGGATTTAAAATGAAGATGGTTAATTTTTTCTCTAGATTTATTTCTGATAAGTCTTTATTAAAAATGACATATAATGTGCAAAAAAAGAAAATAAATAAATAGTTTTGTGAGTAGGTGGAACAATGAATAATAATATCATAACAGTTAATAATTTATCATATAAGAAAATACTTGATGATATTAGTTTTAAAATTCAAAAAGGTTCATTTGTATCTATCTCAGGTTCTAATAATTGTGGTAAAACAACATTAATTAAGATTTTAAGCGGGCTAATTTCAGTAAATAACATGGTTTTGTTTGATAATACTAACTTAGAAAGTATTAATAAGACTAAATTATTTTTGGAAGAAGGAGTTGTTATATTAAATGAACATATTAATTTTCTTTTTGATACTGTAAGAGAAGAAATTATGTTTGTTTTGGATAATATTAAAATAGATGATGATTTAAAACTAGATAGATATAATTCTGTTATAAGACTATTGAACTTGAAGAAGTATCAAAATCAAGATCCTAATACTTTAAATAGAAATGAAAAAATATTAGTTTTACTTGCTATTGCTATTATTCATAAACCTAAAATTTTATATTTAGATGATATAGATTCAATGATGAGTAAATGTGATAGAGAAAACATTATGAGAATACTTCATTATTTAAATAAACAAGAAAAAATGACTATTGTTATGGCTACTACTAATCTTGATATGGCTTTAGATACCGATTATTTATATATTTTAAATGATGGAAGAATAGCTTTATCTGGACTGCCTTTAGATATTTTGAAGGATGATAATATAATAAATAAATTGGGGCTTCGTATTCCTTTTATGGTAGATTTATCTGTAAAGTTAAGAGATTATGATTTAGTTAATGACATCATCCTTGATAAGGAAAGGTTGGTTGATACATTATGGAAATAATTGTCAAAAATCTTTCATATAAATATCTAAATAATTTAAGTTTTTCGATTGTGGATGGAATGATAACCGGTGTTACTGGTAGAGGAAAGACTTTAGTTTTAAAGCTTATACAAGGAGTTTTAGGTGGTAAAGGTACAATTAAATATAATAATAATAGATTGACTTTAAAAAATAAATTACAGGTAATAAGGCAAATAGGTTATATTGATAGTAGCTTTAATAATTTTTTTTCTGTAGATACAGTAGAAGAATATATGCTTTTTTATATACAGTATTATAAATTATCACTAAAGGATCCTGACAAAAAAATTATTGATTCTTTAAGGATTGTAGGATTAAATAACAAGTATTTAACTCGAAATATTTCTAGTTTATCTTCTAGTGAAAAAAAACTATTACAGCTTGCGACAGCATTATTAATTAATCCTAAAATACTTCTTCTTGATGAACCTTTTTTAAATTTAGATAATAGAAATGAAAAAAAGTTAGCACGTCTTTTAGATCAATTAAATGATAAATTTGGTATCAATATTGTAATTGCTAGTAATGATTCTGAAATACTTTATAAATATACAAAAAGGATTATTTTATTAAAAGATAATAAGGTGTTGTTGGAAGGTGATACTAAAGAAATATATCAAGATGTAGATTTTTTGATTTCTAATGAATTTGAAATTCCTGATATAGCTATGTTTGTTTATATAGCTAAAAAAATTAAAAATGTTAAGATTGATTATCATCGTGATATTAGAGATTTGATTAAGGATATATATAAACATGTGTAAAAGAAATTTATATTTTTTTATGTTCTCAGTGGGAATTTCGATCATTTCTTGTATTTTTATTAATAATATATACTTAATGTTATTAATATCGTTTATGTTTTTATCCACAGGTAATACTAAAAAAATGTCGCTCATAACACTTTTTTTAATAGTTTTCAACAGTTTCTGTGGAAAACTTCTTGTTTTTTGTAAAATTTTACTGTTTTTTGACATATTTTTGTGGATAACTCGTGGTTTGTGTAAAAAAGATGTTATTTATTTATTAAGTAATAGTTTTCATAATAATTTGTTTAAGAAGTATTTAATTGCTTTTTTATATTTTCCTAACTTATTTAAAAATAATTATAGAATTACTAATTATTATGAAAAGTATAAAGGTTTTTTCTATAAATTACAAAATACTTATAATAGAACAATGGCAAATTTAAAAGATATAAATTTTGAATTTGAAAAAAGACTTTTCTTTTATAATATTAATAAATTTAATTTTAAAATTTATTATACTGATTTTGTTAATATAAGCGTTGTTATATTAATATTTGTATTATCAATAACATTATAGGAGGCAATATGAGATATTTAATTAAATTTAGTTATGATGGTTCAAATTATGCTGGATATCAAGTTCAACCAGGACTTGATACTATTCAAAAAAGACTAGAAGATGCTGTTAAGACTGTTAATAATAGCAATTATTCTCCGGTTGTAGCTACTGGAAGGACTGATAAAAAAGTTCATGCTTTATGTCAATATGCACATGTTGATATTGATGTTTTGATTACTCCTCATAAATTAAAAAGGGCACTTAATAGTAATTTACCTGATGATATACACATAATAAAAACTTGGAAAGTTGATAATAGTTTTCATGCAAGATATAATGTTGTATCAAAGGAATATAATTATGTTTTAAATATGGGTGAGTATAATCCATTGGAAAGAAAGTATGTTTATCAATACAATTATTATTTAGATATAGATAAAATGAATGAAGCTATAAAGTATTTTATTGGCACACATGATTTTAGAGCTTTTGTTACAGAAAATGATGACAAAGATAATTGTGTAAGGACAATTAATGAGGCTTATATTTTAAAAGATAGTAGCAATTCTGAAAAAATAGTATTTAAGTTTATAGGCGATGGTTTTCTACGCTATCAGGTACGTAATATGGTAGGAATACTTTTTAAAGTAGGTCAAAAAAAGATTGATCCAGTTATGGTTAAAGAAATATTAGAAAGCAAATCTCGTAAAAAAAATGGTGTAACTGCTCCAGCTGAAGGCCTATATTTGGTTAATGTTATTTATGATGAGTTAGATAAATATATCATTGAATAAGCTGTAAATTTTATCCAAATATTAATTTGTAGAAAAAATATTAAAAAAGTCTTGATTTTATAAGGCTTTTTTAGTATAATTTTAACTGGTACATTGAAATATCCCCACATAAGTTAAGTCCTGGGAAAACTTAATTTAAGTAATGGATAAAGGAGAAAAAATTATGAATAGTTATGTTCAAAAGAAAGAAACAATAGAGCGTAAATGGTATGTTATTGATGCTGAAGGTAAACCACTTGGACGTGTAGCTAGTAAGGCAGCTCATATTTTAAGAGGAAAACATAAAGCGACTTACACACCAAATATCGATTGTGGTGATTATATCATCATCATTAATGCTGAAAAAGCAGTTTTAACTGGAAACAAGTTAGATAAAAAAATGTATTATAATCATTCTGGATATACAGGAGGATTAAGAGAAAGAACTGCAAGAGAAATGCAAGAAAAATATCCAATTGAAATGGTAGAAAGAGCAGTTAAGGGAATGTTACCTCATAATCGTTTGGGACGTCAAATGTATAAGAAGTTATTTGTTTATACTGGTAGTGAACATCCACATACAGCTCAAAAACCAGAAATTATGGAGGTTAAATAATGGCTAAAGATAATAAAGTTTATATAGGAACTGGTAGAAGAAAGACTTCTGTTGCTCGTGTAACATTAACTCCAGGTAAAGGTAAAATTACAGTTAATGGACAAGACGTACATGAGTATTTACCATATGAAGTATTAGTTATGGATTTAATGCAACCACTTGAAGCAACAAATACAAAAGAATTATTTGATGTTGATGCAAAAGTTAGTGGTGGAGGATTTTCTGGTCAAACAGGAGCTATTCGTTTAGGTATTGCTAGAGCTTTACTTCAATATGATTCAACAACACCTGTTGATTCTGAAAATAGTTATAGAAAAATACTTAAAAAGGCTGGATTTATTACTCGTGATTCTCGTAAGAAAGAACGTAAAAAGCCAGGTTTAAAGAAAGCACGTCGTGCTCCACAATTCTCAAAGAGATAGTATGTTTATTCAAAAAGTCCGTATTTACGGGCTTTTTTGCATGCTTAAAAAATCCTTTTTTATTGTTCTCAAAAGAATTATTTTGAACAATAACTTCACCAGTACTAGATATAATACAAAAATTATGTTTATATTTTGATATATCAATACCAATATAAATTGTTTCTTTCATGTTTTCCTCCTTATAATAATTTTGCACTGTTGTTTGCCACGAGTATTTTTACCTTATAGTTTCGCACATAATCAAACGTCAAAGCGTTAACTAACTAATTAATAATTTAAATAAAAAACTGTGGTCTGAGTTTACTATAACCAGGCTATAAAATAGCTGTAATATTCCAGATACAAATC
>JAFXSE010000022.1 GCA_017525855.1 Bacilli bacterium | reverse complement strand
ATCCCCAATAATTTTATATTAAATAATTAAAGAAATTATTCATTAAATAAAAATTAATTAAAATTAAAATAATTATTATTTTATATTTTATTTTTACCTTAATTTTAATTATAATTATAAGGAAATATATAATATTATTTTAATATAATAATCCATAAATTTCTTATTTTTGAATTAAAGAATCAGAATCTACATTATTAATTGGGTTATTGTTATTATTGTTATAATTAGCACTATTGGTCTTTTGGAAAGAAACATGTTTAACTTGTTCAACTAATTCTTGATTTTTAATTTTAAATATTACAATTGCAATAATTAAACCAATTACTAAAAATAATAGAATACCCCCAACAATATAAAACATTATAGGATTATTATTAGAAGAATTATCTTCATCATAATTTTCAGGCGGTCTATCAACTTGTTTTCCACTATAAGCAACATATTCTAAAATTGTATCTTGTTGAATCTGTGCAATAACTTGAATAATTGTCCATCTATGATGATCTCCTACAGCAGTTAAAGTAATTAAACCATTATTATCTTCTGGATTTCTTGAATATATAGTATAATATGGAGATTCCATTACTGCAATAGTATCACTATTTTCTCCTTTTAAATAAGAATTTGCATTAACTACTTTGAGGAAATATGTAATATTTGCTTTAGATTTCTCAATATCTAATTTATGGAAAGTACATTCTATTGTTGATAATTCTGAATTTTTAGTATTTGTATTTTCTTTAATTACTAATTCTGGACTTTCTTGTATTTTATAATCTACAAATTCTGCTTCTGTTTTTGAATTAATATATTTAAATACATAATTATATAATGAATTTATTTGGTCATTATTTCTTTTATAAAAGATCAAATATAAATATTCTTTGTTTATTCTTTCAGTACTTAAAGTAATTATTATTTTACCTCTAGCTTTTTCTGTATACATAAACTCTGTAGTATTTAGTCTTTGCCAATTAAATGTTTCAGATATATAAAAATCAACATATTCACTATTAAAAGCAGTTTGGATTCTCATTAATGGTTTTTGTTTATCAATTCTTAATTTATAAAAAGTCAATCTACTTTGATCTCCAACTCTACCATAATGATAAACTTTTTCTGTAGGAATAATACCTTCATTAGCCTTTGAAAATTGGACTTCTACACTGAATTTCTCATATTTTTTATCTGATATCATTTTATTTTTATCAATTGATAAATATAAAGTTGGATTGTCCGAAGGCTTTAAATTATAAGTGCTTATGATTTCTTTTGATAACATAACTTGTGCTGTTTTTAATGCAGAATCATATGAGCCTAAAGTTAATCGATCTAAAGAAGGAGCTAAATCTGAATCTTTTTTAGCTTTATAAATTGCACTTTCTTTAATAAGTGAGGCTCTTACTTCTAAAGGTGAAGAAATATATTCACCATTATTATCAAATTGTGAATCTTTGAAAGTAACAGCGACATTAATATCGGAAGAATAATCACCTATTTTACTATATAATATAACTGGTAAGTCTGTGTCCTTATAGGAAAATTCTAAAGATCTTCCATATATGACTTCATCGAAATTTTGTTGATCTTTTAAATAATATGAAATATAGAATAAAAATCCTGGATCTTCCATTGCTTTTAATTTATTATTCAAATTAATATGTCTTTTATGAATAATTAAATGGTCTGAAGCTGAGCCTGAACTTAGAGCTAATCTATCTCCTCTTCCTCTTAAACTATATATAGTATTCGGGTCTGATTTCCAATAAACTTCTGCTTCTCCTGTTAATGTTACAATATTTACTAAAAGACTTTTTTCAGTAGCAAATTGTAATCTTAATTGTTCTGCTGCAACTGATAATAATTGTTCTTTTCCAGGAGTAGGATAAAATTCAAAAATATCATGAGAAATAAAATTATATAAAGGCATATTTGGTAATAACATTACATCTTCAGGACTATCAACTATAACATTGATGAATAAATATTTAGTTGGATCTAAATTATTTATATATATATAATCAACACCTTCCTCTTTACTGTTATATGTGGCTGTTTCAAAAGTTGGAATTACTGCTGTTAATCCAGTATCATCTAGTTCATCAAATAGTTTTCTATCTACAAAATTAGCATACATATCAGCAAGAGAAGATGCATCTACTGATGAAGCATGTCCGAAAAATGGTGTATATTGAATAGAATCATCATTATCATATGTAACCATAAATAAGCAACGAAATTGATTTTCTTTTAATTGATGAGGTTTACATAATATTTTTTTATCTGCTTTAACTTCTATAATATCTAATTTTTTCTCAGTTTCACTAACTTCATGAACTCTTAAGGAATAAATTTCAGTATCTAAAGCAGATGTTTTATCAGTCCAAACACCTATAACAAAATTAAGATCTTGAATTGAATTTTCATAAGGTAGATTAATTTTGTTCTCCTTTGCCTTTTTTAAAATATCATCTCTACTTAAAGATAAAATTGAATCTCTACCAGGTGGTAGTAATTTAAAATGGGAATTTTTAGTTGTAGGTCTAATTCCTCCTACATTTATATAAAGTCCTGCAACTCCAGACTGCCAATCAAAATCTACTCTGTTGGCATCATGTGGAAGCCATATTTCATAAAATTCATAAATTCTATCAGTAGTTGAAACATCTACATTCCCTATTATATATTCATCTACTTGAATAACAACTTTTGGAATATCTGTATATGCTCTATTATTTGGAGTTATTCTTGTCAAAATTGAAAATGGATAAAATTTGGAATCTTCAACATATTCACCAATTTGTGATACTCTTATAGAAAGTAATAAATAACATCCTTCAATACAATCCTGGGTATCTTCTGATCTTACCAATAATTTTTTAATATATTTATTATATTCTAAAGAATCTTCCCAATCTTCAGAAGGCATTCTATATATTCCTCTCCAATTTGCTTCTTCATCTACATTACTTTGGTCTTTTCTGACAATTTTACCCCACATATCTCCAAAATCTCTGAGGAAATCGACTAAAACTTCACCTACTTCATTTTTTCCTATATCAGTATATAAATAGTAGAAATTGTCTCCACATGTAAAATCTCTTTTTGCTATACCTTTTTGAATAAAAGATGGAACATTTTTAATTTGTCTTATAGTTATTTCTATCATCGGATCAGTTTTTACCAATGTTTTTTCTAATTCAACTTCAACTATTACTGAACATAATTGATTTTCTTTGCATGTATCACTTATTTCATTTCCAGATATATAAAATATTTGAGTTCTTGTTACTTTATATGTTTTAAATGCTTCATTTTTATTATTTAAATAAACTGTGATTATGTAATGCCCTTCATCAATAACATTTGCATAAATAGCTAAATCTTTCCTATTTTCAGCTTGTGGATATAAAAATCTAGCTTTTGTAAACCCATTTTCAAATATTATTTGTTGATTTATATTTTCTCCGACAATTATTTCTTTTTTAGTATAATCATTATCAGATTCTATGCCTCCTACATATAACATACACATTTTATGATTATAATTTGCTAAATCAACATCAGATATAGACATAGCATAAGTATAAGTGTTATCATTATATCCTTCAGAACTAGCTGTTAACACTTGTTGGGCATAGCCATCAAAAAATTTAATTAATTCCCCTTTTCTAAAAATAGTAAATTCGCAATTTAAGGCAAAGAAATTTGCTAAAAATGGTTTTTTGCTTTTATTACTTAAATTTTGTAAAAAAATTTGTTTTATTCTGAGTGACATAGTAGGATCAATTTGAACTAAATAATTTTCACCGGATTGCATAGTTTCTTCATATTGTTCTGGTGAATTAGAAAAACCATATTGAATAGTGAAAAATGAATTAAGAGAAGCAGTATATTCTATATTAAATTCTGGCATATAAGAATTTGATAAATCAAATATGAATAAAACTTTATTTGAAAGAAAATATTTATGATAACTAAAACCACCTGATTCTCCTGTTTCTTTTAATTCAAAAGAAACATCACCACTGAATACCATTATATCAACAGTTAATCTTTGTAAAGTAACTCCTTCTCCAATATTTAATCTAAAAATACCTTTTTCTTCTTTTATTACATAATAACTTAATTTTTCATCTGGAATTAATTCAATTGTTTCTCCTTTTTTAAATACAGAAGTTTCAAATAGACAATATCCATCATTATCTATACTATCATCTACACATTGAACAACAATTACATTTTTTTCTTTACCAATGGCAGAAGATATGTCTTCTTCAGTTGTCCATATAGACATTTGATTTGTATTTTTTGGAATAGTTAATCCATCTAAATTATTATATTGGCAATTTGGATATGTTTTACATTTATCTATAGCCATTTTTGAATAACCTTTGATTGAATATACATTATAATTATATTTTTTAGCGGAATTATCTAATGCCATAGGTGAAAAAAATCCAATTTTTCCTTTTGGTAAATATCTTTTATAGATTTGACCAGGAATTTGTGGTGGGTAATAATTATGTATAGATGCAAGGGAGGTAGGCTCTGATAATAATAATGAATAAATTAGTTGATTGGCTTTAATATTACTGCTTTCAGGTAATCCTACACATATTTGAATGGCTTTATCACTAGAGTCTATTACTTTAGAAACATGACCGTTGATAAATTCTTCTTTGGATGTATCTATAAGTTTTCCATTTTCATCTTTTAAATATATTAAGCCATACATAGAATGTAGTCTTCCAGTTAAATAAAATTTACTTTTACCTTTATAAGTAGAAGTCATAGATGTTATTTTATAGCAATTTTCTTTTAAAGTTTCACCCATTATCATTCCTGTTATTTCAGGTCCATTTGGTTGTAATATTTCAGAATAACCATTATTATCAGTTAAATGTACACTTAAAGTAATAAAATCATCTACAGTTCCTTTTAATGTTAATTTTGTTAATGTACTATTAGTAGCATCAACAATTACAATATATGATATTTGACCTGTTTTGAATTGACTTATTTCTCCAAATTCATTATTCATGGTTGGGGATTTACTTCCTTCCACAGCAGCCACTAATACACCAGTATCTCCATTCCCCATTATTTCAAAAATCATTTCTCTATTATATGAGGTGACATAATAAGAATAAACAAAATTAGGTCCGAATTGAGCTGCCTGTCCCCCTTCTACTTTTATAGTATAATCTGCACCTTCATCTTCACATATTGCTTTAATGTATAATTTTTTATCTTCACCTTCAAATTGCTCTCTTTTTATCCACATTGTAACTGTTTTATCATTTGGGTTTTTTACAATTTGTTCTGGAGTATCACAATTTGCATCTGATGGAGAGAAGCATAAAAGAGGAGTAGGATAATCTCCTGTTACTGTAAGCTGTACACCTATATAAAAAGGAATCATTGATTTAAATTCTACATGAAATCTTTGATTTTTTTTTGACTTTTCAACTTCATATTCAACTGAACCTTGTTCATAATTTATTTCTAAAATTTCATCTGAACCTTGATGTTTTTCTTGGACTGTAAATAAAATCAAATAAAAAAATATTATTATTTGGAATATTAAAGTATGATTTCTTTTTGCCATCACTTATTTTATATATCTTAAAATAAATTATTTTGATAAATAATATTTATTTATTTTTAATTTATTTTTATT
>JAFXSE010000007.1 GCA_017525855.1 Bacilli bacterium | reverse complement strand
CACAATCCCCAATCCCCAATCCCCAAAAATCAAATTTAATAATTATTAAATAAAAAAAATGAAAAAATATTATTTTTATTATTAAATAAATAAATATTAATTATAAATGCTATTAAAAATAATAATTATTACTTTAAAACAATAACTTAACTTATATAAAAATGTCATCAAATAACTTAAATATCAACTATAAATCAAAAAATATAAAAGAAAATATCAAAGATAGTTTAAATAATTCAAATAATCAAATAAAATTATATAGTAATAATAATGTAAATAAAAAAGAAGAACATACAAAAGTAGATCTAAATACTTTTGAAATTACAGCAATAGATTTAGAAAATTTAATGGGTAAATATAAAGAAAGAGGAACTGATTTTAAAGATTTAAAATATTTTGAAGAAGAAAAGAGTGTTTCACAATTAATAGAAGAGCTGAAAACAAATATAGAAACAGGTTTAGATAATTTTGATGGAAGAGAAGAAGCCTTCGGTAGTAATAAAGTTTTTGTAGAACCAGTACCACCTTTTTGTTCTTATGTCTGGGAAGCATTAAAAGATTTAATGGTAAGAATATTAATAATTGCCGCCATTGTATCTATAGTACTTGGATGTACTTTTTCAGATGACCCTTCTAAGGATTGGATTGACGGGGTAAGTATAGTAGTTGCAGTTTTAGTCGTTGTTTTAGTTGGTTCTATAACCGATTACCAAAAAGAGCAAAAATTTCATGAATTAAATGAAGTACAGGCAGAGGGGACTAAGTATAAATTAATTAGAAAGGGTCAACCAGAAGATCATATAAGTGATGATTTATTAGTAGGGGATTTAATTATGATAAATTATGGAGATATTATGCCTGCTGATGTGTTATTAATAGAGGGGAATGGGATAAAAATGGATGAAAGTGCCCTCACCGGGGAGTCTGACGCTATGAAAAAAGAAAAATATGAAAAATGTAAAGAATTACTAGATAAAGGTGAAACTAAATTACCCTCACCATTAATTTTATCTGGGACGAATTGCATTGAGGGTAGTGGAAAAGGTATAGTTATAGCTGTAGGAGACCATTCACAAAAAGGTTTAATTAGGCGTACTGTTGATAATGCTCAAGAAAATAGTCAAACACCATTAGAAGCAAAATTGGAAACTATAGCTCAATTAATTGGATATTTTGGTATTGGAGCAGGAATTGTTACACTTATTGCTTTAATGATCAGATTTGGAATTAGTTTTTCCAAAGAAACTAAAGAATATCAAAAAACTTCAAAAGTTGAATCTGTAATGACTGGGATTATATTTAATTTACCATATAAAGCCGATGATGAGGGTGTTGTTAATAATATTGATAATGAGTTGGTTGATCCTAGATTAAATGTTGCGAAAAAAATTTTAGATATTATAATATTATGTATATCTATTGTTGTTGTTGCTATCCCAGAGGGGTTGCCTTTGGCTGTTACTTTATCTTTGGCATTTTCTATTAAAAAAATGATGGACTATAATAATTTAGTAAGGAAAATGCATGCTTGTGAAACTATGGGAGGAGCGAATTATATTTGCACAGATAAAACTGGTACTTTGACCAAAAATGAAATGAGTGTTTTCCAAATATTAACTGGAACTTGGAAAAAAGAATTAGTTCAAAATTTAGAAATAGAAGATGTTGGAAAATTAGATAAAAAAGATAATAATAATGAAGTTAAACAAATAAGAGAAGATTACAAAACATTGTTTAAAAACGACAAATATTGGGAAACATTAAAAGTTGCAGTAGCTTTAAACGTAGATGCATCAATAAAAAAATTAGAAAGAGAAAACATTAATGGAGATTTAGAAATATGTGAAACAAAAAACAAAACAGACAAAGCCTTTATAGACTTTTTATATAGATTCCGAGCACCAATAAGTGTCGAAAAAGAGAAATATTTAAAAGATGAATCTTCATATAAACAATTTCCTTTTGATTCAAAAAAGAAAAGAATGACAACTTTTGTAAAAAATAGTTCATTCCCGACTGGGTATAGACTTCTTACAAAAGGAGGAGGAGAAAATGCAAGATTATTTTGCAAACATTATTTAGATCCAGATTCTGGTGAAAAAAAACCTTTAGATGATAGTATATCAATGCAAATAAAACAATCAATAGAAGAATTTAATAAAGATAAATTGAGAAGTTTATATATAGCATATAAAGATATAAATGAAAACCAATACAAAAATTGTGAACAAGTTGATAAAGATAATAAATTAATTGATCAAGATGATTTAGTATTTTTGGCCGTTTTTGGAATTAAAGATTCCTTAAGAGACGGAGTTAAAGAAGCCGTAAGAAAATGTCATGAAGCCTCAGTAAATGTAATCATGGTTACAGGTGATAATATTGTTACTGCTACAGCCATAGCAAAAGATTGTGGAATACTCGGAGAAGAAGTAGATTTAAAAAATTTAGGGCCTCAAGATATCGAAAATGACCCTGAATTAATTAATAATCCTTCAAAAAAAGAAGAATATATTCAAAGCTTAGTAGAAAATAAACCAAGAGCTCTAACAGGAAATAGTTTTTATAATTCAGTAGGGGGATTGATATGTGATGTATGCAAAGAAGAAACAAATTTATGCAAATGCCCCAAAACTGAATCTGAAGCTATACAAATTGCTGAAAAAACTGGAACAGAGCCAAAACCAGTAAAAAAAGATGTAATTAAAAATATGGATAATTTTAAAAGTATTACTGAAAGATTAAAAGTCATGGCAAGATCACAACCTATGCATAAATACGCTTTAGTTTTAGGACTTAAAGCTCTAAAAAATGTAGTTGCTGTAACTGGGGATGGGACTAACGATGCCCCTGCTTTATCTAAATCAGATGTAGGATTTGCCATGTTCGCAGGGACTGATATAGCCAAAGAGGCCTCAGATATAGTAATTATAGATAATAATTTCAGTTCTATTGTAACAGCTATTATTTACGGAAGAAATATTTATGATAATATTCGTAAATTTTTACAATTCCAACTCTCGGTTAATTTTTGTGCTTGTATTCTTGTATTCGTCTGTGCCTGTATAGGTAATGAGACGCCATTAACCCCCATTCAAATGCTTTGGGTTAATTTAATTATGGACTCTTTGGGTTCTTTGGCTTTAGCAACAGAACCCCCTTATGAAGAATTATTGCAAAGAGAACCTACTAAAAGAAATGAATCCATGATAAATGGACGTATGTGGAAACATATAGTTTTCCAAAGTATATTTCAAATTATTTTATTAGTTATATTATATTTAATCGCTCCTGAATTTATCAAAGAACAAAATATGATAAGATTAGCCGAAAATCGTATAATAAAATATTGTTATGGTAAATTTCCTGGTAAAGATGAAGATCATATTATATATGGTACAGAGATAAAATGGCCGACAGATGTAAAATTAATAAATTCCAAAAAAGAATTTTGTGGTAAATATTCTTCAAGACAATTTTTATCAGAAGCATATACAGAATATGTAAATTCAAATTGTGCCACAACACATATGTGTCTTATATTTAATATTTTTGTCTTTTATACTTTATTTAATCAAATAAATTGTCGAGTAATTGATGATTCTTTTAATATTTTTGTAAGAATGAACAGAAGTTTATTATTTCCTTTGATATGTTTCCTTGAAATGGGACTTCAAGTTGCAATTATATTTATCGGAAAATCACCTTTTCATATTGTTAATGAAGGGTTAACTGGGGTTCAATGGGGAATTTGTATAGGATTTAGTGCAATTACTTTTGTTGTTTCATTTATTATGAAATTAATACCTTTACAAATAATAATTGATAAATGGTTAAAAACTGAAGAAAAAGATATTGATATTGATGAAGATTTAAAAATTATTCCACCTTCTGATTCTGTTGAAAAGTTTGAAATTAATAAAAGAAAAAGTAAAAGACATGGAAGTAATAGAATAATTAATAGAGATAGTAATAAAAAATTTACTATTACTAGCAGAATAAGTTCTAGTAAGAATTTAAATGTATACAGCTAAAAAGAAGAAAAATTAAAGTTAATTAATTGTATTTGTAATTAAAGTTACAAATATTAATCAATATATTATAAAATAATACTTTTATTGTTTTATATTCATTTAAATATAGTATTTTTATTAATTATTTTAATATAAAAAATTAATTTTAATAATTTTTATTTTTATTTTAATAAAATCCTT
>JAFXSE010000021.1 GCA_017525855.1 Bacilli bacterium | reverse complement strand
TCATATGTAAATGGAACATTGATTGACTCTTTTGTTTTATATTCATATTGAGGAATATCAAAGTAATTAAATTGTGCATTATATATTGCACCAACTAGGGCATCACAACCATCTTTTAATTCTACAGTACGCGTAACTTTATTTTTATCAAATATCAATGCTTCTAATTCACGTTTTAATTTTGAACATGGACCTACTTTTACTTTACCAGATTCAATAAGTAATGCTGCATTTGTATATGGTTCTAATTTAGCATCTACAGATAATTGTTTTACTTCTTTGAAGCAACCAGATTTTTCAAGATTTTGAGTAATAAGTAAACTTTGCCATTGATCAAAACTTACAGTATTCATTAATACTTGTTTATCAGCTACTAAATTAATTAAAAATTGTTGAATTGCTTGAATATCTACTTTATTTTTAGCAGATATAAATAAAAGTATATCTACTACATATATAGTATCTTTTTGACCAGTAATTTGGTTTGTTTCATATTCTTTATGACATATACAAAGGCCTGTATCACATTGACCATCTTGTCCGGATCCAGATAAATCTACATGACAATATCTTTCGGCATTTGGAGCTCTTTTAAATTGCCAATGACCGCGTAATGTTTGTTCAAATAAATCATATTGCTCAAGAGTAGCTAAAATATCTGTATTTTCATTAATATTAACTTCAAGGTTTATTTCTGGTAATAACAAAGAATCTTCTAATTTAGTTGTATCTCTAAATACTGAATTATTATCATTAGTTGTCATACCTGCAATATCTTGTATAGATTGATCTAATTGTAATTCAAATTTAGATTTATATACAGTAGGAACATGAATTAATTCACAACCTGTTGGTGGTTCATATATACCTTCATCTATAGCTTTTAATTCACCAGGATCAGTTATAATTTTACTAGGAATACTACCGTTACCAACCATTACTGGAAAAGTTGTGCCATCTCCAATAAAGTTAGGATCAGGTTTTACTTCCCAAAGCATAGGACTTAATTTTAATATGGAAGGATCATCTTTTGGCAAATGTCTAACATATTCACCTAAGGCACTATTTGTAGTACGCGCAGATGAAACAACTGATTGAAATACAAAATCAGATCCTTGGAAACGTGAGGCAAATCTATTATCTAAGGTATTTAATAAAGCAATAGCATTTTCTAATCCTTGGTCATTAATTTCATCACAAAATGAATTTACTACATTCATTCCAGTAAAGTGTGTTGCTTGACTGCCACTAGTTAATATAATATTATCTGGAAAATATACTGTTCCGCTACTTTTTTCTAAAGTAAATGGAATTGGACATCTTTGATCATTTAAATCAAAATTTTCAAAAGATCTTTGTGATAATACTCGTTGAAAACATGGCATAGTTTCCATTAATTTTACAAAAGGAAGTAAATTTACTTCATATACTTGTTTTAATGTAGTAGCAATAACTACATTAGCTATTGTAGCATCTTCATCTATATTAAAAGTTGCGCGTGGATATCTTAAGCAAAGAACTCTATATAATACATATATAAAAGCTTTACGAGCCACTGTTGATTTACCTGTACCAATAGCTCCAGAAAATATTGCTTTTCGAATAGGAGAGCCTGTTTTAAAAATTTCTTCTAACTTTTCTTTCCACCATGGGTATAAAGTTGCATTCGAATAACCCATAAAAAACTTATTTGTCATAAATTCTTCTATGGATGGACAATTTCTTTTATATAATACTTGATCAGTTTGTTCAGTAAACTGATTGCTTTGATTAGTAAGAGTTAAATACAAGCTAACTCTTTGATAAATTTCTGGTTTAGTTTTTAATACATCTGGTAAATAGTTTTGTTTATAGAAATTAAATATTTCTGTAAATTGGGGTGAAACGATTATTTTTTGAAAATCTTCGGAATCTTCAAATGATAATATCGGTAAATCTTCTATTAATGTTTCTATATTGTTAGGTATAATTTCCATAGTTATTTTCCATTTACTTTATATTAAATTAGAACTATTAAAATTAATAATGCAATAAAAAATAAAGTTCTATTATATATGAAAATACAATTGATATGTGAAAAATGTGGAAAATTATTTGAAAAATTTCCTTCTGAAATTAAAGGAAATAAACATTACTACTGTTGCCGTAAATGTGCCAATGATAGTAAAAAGAATAAACCTTCTTGGAATAAAGGTTTAACAAAAAATACAGATAAACGCGTAGCAAAATATGCAAAAACAAAAGAGGGAATTAAATTTTCTGATGATCATAAAAAAGCATTGTCTAAAGTTAAAAAAGGAAAAGTTTCTCCAAGAAAAGGAAAAAAATTAAATAATGAAACAAAATTAAAAATATCTATAAGTAAAAAAGGAACTATTCCATGGATAAAAGGAAAGCACCATACAAAAGAAACTATTGAAAAATTAAAAAAAATTAAAACTGGTAAAAAATATTCTTTAGAACAGCGTGCTGAAATGACTAAAAAACGATTAGAAACGCGTAAAAAGAATGGTACAATGACATATTCTAAACCAGAGCATCAAATAAATCAATTATTGAAAGAAAAATTTAAAGATGTTATCTGTCAATATAAATCTGAAAAATATCCGTTTAATTGTGATTTTTATATTCCATCTCGTGATTTGTATATTGAATTTCAAGGTCATTGGACTCATGGAAAACATATTTTTGGTCAGTTTAATACAGATTTTGAAATTTTAAATAATTGGAAAATTCGTTCTTCAAACAGTAAAGCTTATTTACATGGAATAGATGTTTGGACAAAACGGGATCCTTTAAAAAGAAAGATAGCAAAAGAAAATAATTTAAATTGGTTAGAATTTTTTACAATAGAAGAATTTTTAATCTGGTTTAGTACTATTGTTTAAATCTATATCAATTACTTTTCTTTTAGGTAATGGTACATTTGACCATGCTTTTATTGATGTGTTCATAGCAGCTACTTCTTTTAATTGTCCAACCTGCTGAGGATTTGCGTTTAAAGTATTATTTGTAACATTAGAATTTTCTCCTGTTGCTAAATTAAGATTAACTACTGTTCCAGTTTGATTACCAATTGGAGCACTTTGTTGACCCATAATTTGAGCATTAGCTTGTTGTAAATCTACAGCCATAGTTTCTTGTAAATCTACATAAATTCTTGAAGTAAGCTCCAAATCTAAGTTGTCAATATTTGAAAGAAGTCTATTAAGTAATTTTCGTTTTAATTCTTCTGCAACAAGATTATTTTTAAGTCTAGCTCCAACAAAAGATTCACAAAAAGCAGTAAGAACAGTACGTCTTTGTTCTTGTGTTTCTTCACTTCTAATAGCTTCCAATGTTTTAGCTACATTATTAATTTCAACTAAGCCTTGTAATAATCCTTTATTTTCTTCTGATATATCACTTTCTGCTACAATTTTGTTTTGTTCAGCAATTGTAGGTAAAGGTTTAACTTTTTCAATAGGCACTAATTGTGAAGTATTATCAAATGTTTCTACTTCAGTTATTTCATCTGTATCATCATTCCAATATTTAGGAAAATCATTTGGCATTATATAATCCTTTAAATATTATTCTTATTGTATTAGAACTAATTAAAAACTATTTGATTCTAGTAGTTTTTAGCTTTCCATTTCTTCCCTTTTACTGACATAGCTATACGTTTTCGTGTATTTTGACGATTAATATGCATATAATTACGAATATCATGGCCTTGTTTATTCATATAAATACACCATTCATCAAAAATTTGTAATAATTCAGCTTCTTGTTCCCTATCTATATCCATAAATTGACGAATGTCTTGAGGTTTAGCTGGTAATGAACTATTAACTTTTTTATGAATATCACAAAAAGCATATTCAGCGGCACGTAAACATTTTATAAATTCTTTTAATGGAGGTATTTTAATAGTCATGCCATAAAAAAGACGAATTATTTTAAGAATTATTCCTGGATCATTTATTACAGATAATAATTCCATAAATCCAGGATAACCTCTACTTTCTAGCATGGTTAAAGCAATAAATACCATCTCTTGTGATGATAATTCTTCATGCTCTAATGTAAATTCACCCCTTTTTTTCTTTTCAGTCATAATTACTGCATTTCCATTTCTTTTTGTATTTTTCAAGAATAGGATGTAATTGATATTGCCATAAATTAATTTTATAATTATCAGTGACTGGTTCAATTCGTTTATTTGGTATATTCATAAAGCCACGAATTAAAGAAATTAACCATCTAATTTCATCTTTATTTGAATCACATGTATCAAATGTTTCTTCAATTAAATTAGTTAAATCTTGTTCTGCTTCATATTCTGAATATATCATTTTTTATGTTTTCTTTTACATCTATTTACTATTTTATCTGCTATTAAATCGGCAATAGTATTTAGAAAAAGAGTATAAATTATTTTAATTATTTCAATCATAACTTAACCAAATATTTTTGTATCTGGACCTTCTTCTACTATTTTTCGAATTAATTTTATATCAGATTTATTAAGTAAATCAATTAAACCAAATTTACTATTTTCTAAATATAATCTATCATCTTGATTTAAAGATAATTCACCAAAAATTGTATGTGATTTACCATCTATAAGTACTTCTTGTAAACACCAAGTAAGATAATCATATAATATCATAGCTACTTTTGCTTCTGATATATTTAAATCTTCTGATATTGTTTTTACTTTAGAAATAGTTTGTGTCATTATTTATCCAATTCATCTTTTGTTAATAATTCACCTTCATCTCTTAATTTTTTGAGATCAACATTATTAGATTGTGTATATCTATCTAATTGTTTTTGTTCTTCATAAGCTTTTTTAAGATTTTCTAAGGCTTCATTCCATTTATCTCTAACCTCTTGTTTATGTGCATATTCACAAGCAAGACATGAAAATAAAACTTGAAATTCTTGATTATTTCCAAATCTAATTTTTTCACCTTCTAGAGATACATCAGAATATTTAATTGGAGCAACTTTATATTTATTATCAATTGGATCCCAACGAATACCATTTAATAGATTCATCCAAATATTATTTTGAGATTCAGCCCATTGTTGAGCAGTCATTTCAGTATCTGAAATATCTATATGTTTTTGTGTAACAGCCATTTTTTTTTTCCTCACTTTTCACTATAATGATTTTTAATAAAGTATGTAGCATTTTTAAAATTAAATATATAATCTTTTTGTAAAATATAATCAGCCATATTTAAAATTTCATCCATAGTACATAATTTATCTTCATATAAAATAGAATTAATTGAATTAATTTTAATTTTAGATTTATAAAACTTCTTAACAACTGATAAAGCTCTTTCATATTTTGGAGTTAAGCCTAAAATAGCTACTTCTTTATCAATTTTCCAATATTCAAAAAATTCATTATATTTTAAATAGTTATTTTTTCTAAGATTAATAATTTTGGCAGACGACAATTGATATTCTTCTATTAAATCATTCATTGGAATACCGAAAGCTAATTTTATAAGTAACTCAATTTTAGTTTCAGGATCTAATTTTGATTTTACTGTCATTTGTTTATTCTTTATTATAAGTTATTGTTTAAAAATTAGTAATAATAACTATATGTATAGAACAGTATTTTAGTAATTACTAAAAAATATTTTTTAAACACTATCTTTTATGGTTTTACAATAGATATTATCTAGTATAAATATAATTTATAATTTTATAAGGATAGTATTAATGATTAAAACATTTTTAAAAAATTACTTTTTAGATATGCTTGTCTTTATTAGTATAATTGGCATTTCTTTATTTACTTTACTTAAAATGATAATTTGTTTTCCATTTCTTTGGATTCCTTGTGTTACTATTTATATTCTAAATGAAATAGGAAGGGTACATCATGAATTTCAAAAAGTTTTTATGCTTTACGATGATGTTTATTTAGATGATGATGACGATGAGGATATCTGGAGATGAAAAAATTTTATTATGTCTATAATAGAGCGCAATCTAAGCCAATTAAAAGACATAAAACTTTAAATAAGGCAATTGATGAAGCTGTTAGATTAGCTTGTATTGAGAAAAAACATTTTTATGTTTTAACACCTGTTGCACATATTATATCTGATAGACAAGGTGAAATTTGCGAAATAGATACACAAATAAAGGAGAATAAAGAATGAGTATTTGGACACATGTAACTGGAACAATAAGAATAGATGATATGAATAAACTTTTTAGTTCATCTGGAGCAACAGATTTATCTAAAATTTTTATAAGAAATACATGGTATCATCCAAATAAAAACGGTAATTTACCTACAGGATCTGAAGGAAGTATTGATGTAGAATTTATTGATAGAAATGATGATGAATCTTCTAGTTATATGCGAACAGTTGCATTTTTTGGAGATTTAAGGGATTTTACTCAAGAAGATTGTGAAAAAATAAAAGATTGGTGGTATAATATACCTATACAATTAGGAAAAGGTTGTTCAATTAGACAAGCTGTTTTAAATGTTGAACCAGAAGACGGTAAAGCATTTGTATTAACAGTAAAAGATATGAATATCAAAGAAATAGACGATTATGAGTAATTGGTATGAAATAGATACACAAAATATATCATATAATGATATTGATAAAGAATTATGTGATTTAATATATATTTTAAATACTCTTGATAATATAAAAACTATTTCTTGTTGTTGTGGACATGGTAAAACACCTTGTGAGATTTATCTAGCTATTAAAGATTTAAGTACAATACGTGATTTTTGTTTTAATTATTTAAATCCATTTTACGGTTGGCATTTTGAAATAGAAAACAATATTAATCGATATCAAGATTATTTAACATTATGCTTAAAAAGTAAAAGTACTAATTACAATGATGTTTGTAAAGAAATAAATGAATTATATAATAAAATATTTAATTATCGTTTAAGTGAGAAAAAGAATGATTAAATTATGTTGGTGGTTATTTCGAAATCTTATTTGGGGCAATGATTTTAAAGTAGATTTTAATTTTAGCGTAGATTTTGAAGAAGCTATGATATATCTTAAAAAAGGATATTTTATACGTAAATTAGCTTATGAAAATATGTTATTTGTTAAAGTAAAAGGTGATATTTATTGTATAAATACTACAAAAGGTACAGCAACCGTTATAGATGGTTTTACATCTGAGGCAATGAATAGTCTATGGAAAATAGTTCCAGAAAGAATGCAAACAGAAAAGAAATTCCTAGATAAGGATTTAATATAATGACTAAATATACTGTAAAATTTAAGACAGAAGATGGAAAAACGATTTATCCGAAAATCATAACCATAGATTGTATGGAATTTAAGATTTTAAAATGGACAGAAGATAAATTGAAAGCAATATCTTGGAATGAATACGATTGTGCAGATAATTTTGCCATGGAGTTTGAAAATACTGAAGTAGTAGAAATAAAAGAGGAAAATACAAGTGCTTAAGAAATATTTATTATACTTAATAAGATGGCAGTTATCTACACCAGTATTAGCAATTTGTTTTACATTTTTGAATCAATACGGCACAATCACTTCATCGATTATTGCTAATCTAATTGGTGGCTTATTATTTTTCTGGGTTGATAAGTGGATATTTGAACATAGAAAGGAAAAATAAAAATGAAATGCGAAAAATGTAAATATTGCCGATATGATTGGAGTGATGATATGTATTTATGTCGTTTTGGTTGGGAAGAAGAAGATTCTAAAGGAAATTGTGGTTGTAAATATAATCAAAAGACATTAGATAAAAAATACAAGATTTTATTAGAAGAAGAACAGAAAGCTGAAACTGAATTTTATGAAGATTTTGTTAAATTCTGTAGAAAGGAAGAAAATAATGAACAATTATAATGAATTTGAACAAGAAATGGAAATGTTAAGACAAGAAATTTCTAAATTGATTAAAAATCACTTAATTAGTCGATATACAGAAGAATATTTACAAGCTAAATTACCTCATTTCAGCAATATTGATGATAATGTAGAAATGCTAACACAAACTATTCTAGTTACTTTTGGTAAATTTGCTTTAGAACATGGTTGGTTTGAAACAAAAGGAAAAGATTAATGGTAAAAATAACTGATGACAATGTAGTAGAAGAATGTTATACTATAATTTGTAGATTAGAAGCTGCATTAGAAGATGTAGGATATTTAAGAATATCTCAAGTAGAAGAAAATTTTAATAATTGGCATAATGTAGTATATGATTTTATGACGGAATTAAAAGAATATCGTAATGGTAAAATGGAACAAAAAATCAGCAAAAATTGTCCACATAAAGAATTCTATTGTACAGATTGTCCTAATAATTTAACATGTATGAAAAGGAATTGATAATGATTGATCAAAAATTACAACAATTAGAAATTAAAGAAACAAATCGTCTTAATGATGGTATTGAATTGATAGCTTCAGAAAATTATCCATCTCAAGATATTTTAGATTTGATGGGAAGTCATTTATCTGTAAAATATGCAGAAGGATATGATTCTAGTGTTTCAAAGCAAGGGCGTCATTATGCAGGTTGTGAAGTAATTAATGAAGTAGAGGTATATGCTATCGAAAAAGCCAAGGAATTATTTCATGTAAATTATGCTAATGTTCAACCTCATTCTGGTTCTCAAGCTAATCAGGCTGTATATGCTGGACTTCTTAAACAAGGTGATATCATTCTTAGTATGTCAATTGAAAGTGGTGGACATTTAACTCATGGTGCAAAAGCTTCAGCTACAAGCCAATATTATAACTTTGTTCATTATGGACTTGATGAGAATGGTGACTTAAATTATGAAGAGATTAAACAAAAACTTGAAAAACACCACCCAAGATTATTAGTTGTTGGAGCTTCAGCTTATTCTAAACGTATTAATTATGAAAGAATTAGAGAAATTGTTGATGAATATAATGAAAAGGTTTGGAAATATCATGTTGATCGCAAATTTTCAGATGATTTTGTAATGAAAGACGAATATACATTTTATGCAGCAGATAATTATGTTTCAGCCGATACGCCTTTTTGCCCTGGTTTTAATGTTAAAAAGGGTATGACAAAGCAAGATATTTATGATACGCATAAATGTATGATTATGTCTGATTCAGCTCATGTAATGGGGTTTATTGCAGCTCATATGTGGAAAGATAAATATGATCCAACAAAATGGTGTGATGTTGTTACTTCTACTACACACAAAACACTTAGAGGTCCTAGAGGTGGTATAATTCTTTGGAACGATGAAAAATTATGCTCTAAGCTTAATTCTGGTTTATTTCCTCGTATTCAAGGAGGTCCAAACGAAGCTTGTGTAGCAGCTAAATGTCAATGTTTTATAGAAGCACTTAAACCTTCCTTTAAAGATTATATGGAATTAGTATATCATAATATGCAAGCCTTGATTGATGGTATCAAAGATTACGATAAAGAAAATAAAATAAATTTTGTATCTGGTGGTTCTGAAAATCATATGGTACTCATAGATTTAAAAAATGCTCCTGTAAATGGTAAAGAAGCTGAAGACTTGCTCAATTCATATCATATTATCTGTAATAAAAATATGATGCCTGGTGATTCTAAACCTTCCGAATCTTCTGCTATTCGTATCGGTACTCCAGCTATAACAACTCGTGGCTTTGATGAGCAAATGTCTTTTGAATTAGGTCGTTTAATAGCTCGTATTTTACTCCGTGGTAAGCAAGTTGAACAAAATGGTGTAGTTGACTTTGAAGATGAAAGTATACGTTCTACGGTCAAAAAAATGTTAGATAAGGTAGGTCCATTTTATAAAGTAAAAGAAGTAGAAAAATTAATTCAAGATAATAATCCAAATACACCTGATGATTTAGCATAAAGAATGGTTTTACTTTTAAAATTTTATTGACTATATATAATTTATAGTTAATTAAAAGAAGGGAAAATTATATGAAAAATTATAACTATGTTATTGAATCAAATTCACAAGGTGAAAATAAGTATTATGGACATGTTTATATAAATGGATGTGATACTGGTAAAATATCAAATAATGTTGAGTTACCTTATGCTATAATTGCATATAATTTAGCCGATGCTAAAAAATTATTAAAAGAAGCACGAGATACTTATAAATATGATATTTTTTCTATTAAATATCTTCCACGTACATTTCGTAAATATAGATTATTTACAGGTTGTGAATTAACAAAAATAATGCGTTGTTTTATGTTAAGGGCTAGATGTGTTTTAAATATTATAAATATGGAAGTATCAAAAAATACAGTAATTGGATTTTCAAAGTTACCTAAAGAAACAACTTTTGAAAATATTAAAAAAGCTATTCATACATATGATAATATTTTAAGAGGTAAATTATCTAAATTTCCATTTTCTTATTTAATAGAATATGATGAAAAAACAAATATCATTAAGTTAACACTTACACATAATCCTCGTATGCGTTATACAAATACATGGATAGAAAATATCATTCAATATTGTGAAAAAACAGCATATAGTAATGTTTCTGAAAAAATTCCAGTTTTTGAACAATATCCATTGATTGAAGATGTAGAAAATAAAATTACAAATACCAATGTGAATCGTAAACGTAAATATGATCTACCAAAATGGGTTAGTTTTGATAGGGCTGAATCTCGTAATAGAGAAAAAGTATCATTTCAAGTATCTATCAAAGATAAGAATGGTAAAAGACAAAAAACATATAAATATAGTGTAAAAGATGCTGTTCTTTGGATTTTTGATAAAATGGTTAATGAAACAAAGCAATGGACATTAGAAGAAGGTCGTGATTACTTAAATACATATAAGCCAGAAATGGATATGGTTAAATATGAAATTTCACAAGATCCTAAATCTCCTTCTGTAATAGCTTATAATAAACAACGTAATATTAAAAAGCTTAATGAAATGATGAAATCTAATAAATATACTTTAACAGAAATAAATGAATTTGCTAGAGTAAATGGTATCACAATTAATTTTAATTAAATAAATAGAAAGGAAAGTAAAATAAATGTTAAACATACCTCATGTAATTTGGAAAGATGAAAATGGTAACGAAAGAGCTGTAGATATTACAACTAGATTGCTTAAAGATAGAATTGTAATGTGTACAGGCGAAGTTAATGATGAATTGGCTGAAAGTATTGTTTCTCAATTACTTTATCTTGAAGCGGAAGATCCCGATAAACCAGTAAATATGATGGTTATGGGACCAGGTGGTAGTGTAACAGCTGGTTTTTCAATTATTTCTACAATGAATACTATTAAATGTCCTGTTTATACTACAGTTATGGGCGAAGTTGCTAGTATGTCAGCTATGATTGCAGTATCTGGTAAAAAAGGACATCGTAAAGTATATCCAAATTCTGAAATTATGTTGCATACTGTTTCTGCTGGAGCTAAAGGTAAAATTCAAGACATGACTATTACATTGGCACAAGTAGAAAAAACTAATGAGCGTTGTATGAAACATTTAGCAGAGTGTTGTGGAAAAGATCTTGAAACAATTAAAAAAGATTGTGATAGAGATTTTTGGATGGATGAAAACGAAGCTATTGCCTACGGTGCATTGGATGAAATAGCGCAACCAAGATAATACTATGTCAGATTTAATTAAATTTAAGTCATATATGTGTTATCATTTAAATAAGTTGAGAAAAACTGTTTATCCTTGTAAAAAATGTCATAATGATAAATTAAATTTTGATAATTTTAGAGGATGGACAGTTTTTTCTATAAGATGTACTAATTGTGGACAATGTATTTCTAGAACAGATCCAGAAGAAACTATAAATGAATGGAATAAAGCAAATAAAGAGTAATTGAAATGACTATAATTCATAATACAAATATCGAAAGACTTATGAGATTTAATCCTAATAAATCTTTTTATTATTTTATAGCAATTAAACGTAAAAAAGATCACCCAGAATTACAAATAAAAGAAAGTCAAGTAATAAAAACTTGGATTGTTAAAGATATTCGTGATTTTTATGGATATTATATTCCTGAAATGCTTGAAATTGTTAAATTACATCAATGTAGGCTTTATATGTGTACAGATCGAAAGTCTTACACTAAATCTATGTTATCTATACGTAATGATATAAATAAACAATTAGATTGTGCAATTGGAACAAATAAAACTGAATATTCTCCAAAAATACTTAATAATTTACTTCAAAGTAATATTATGAAAGATGAATCTTCTGATAAAAATATGAGAAAATGGTTATTTGATATAGATACAAAAGATTATAATGTAGTAAATATTATAAAAAAATTATGTGGTGAGCATTTTGATCATATTCTTGAGACAAAAAATGGTTATCATATTGTAGCAGAACGTGAATTTGATGCTTATACTGGTTTATTGTGTCTAAAAACTAATGGAATAGCAAGAACTTTTGATAGAGATAAGTTTACAGAAGAAGAATTTAAAATTATGGAGCAAAATGCTGATAAAGTTGAATTAAAAACAAATGCTTTGGTTTTAATTGCTATGGAGTATTAGATGTTAAAGTATAGAAAATTTATAAGTTTAACCGATGATGAAATATCTTTAATTGTAAAGGATATGTTTCATCCAGAAAGTATTAACTATATTGAAAAAGATAAAAAATATGATGAAATTAAAGTAAGTATTTCTACAAAATGGTATAGTTTAAATAAAAAGAATGAAGAAGAAGAGGATTTAATTGAAGATGAAATTATTTTAACAGAAGATGATATTACTGCAGATTTTCAAATAACAGCTAAAGATATGGATTTATATAAAAAATTTTTATTTTCATTAGGTATACAT
The DNA here is from genome assembly GCA_017525855.1 of Bacilli bacterium. The sequence continues at coordinate 38,566 of JAFXSE010000021.1, read as the reverse complement.
GATTTATTCAAAGATAATCCATATTTAAAAAGAATAGAAACTAAAAATAATAAACTAGTAATTATAGACGGTTTTACAAATTGATTTAATAAAGATATTTATTTATTATAAAAATTAAATATACAAGAAAGGAATTAAAAATGGCTGAAGCTTTAAAAAGAAAAGAAATTACAAAAGAAGAAACTAAAACCTATGTACGCAGACAACGTGAGCAAAAAGAAGAAACTGGAATAGAGACAAATACTTTTTATTCCATTATAATGTCTGAAGATACTGAATTAGAAGATAAAGTAAATCAAGTTAGTAAAGCTCTTGAATTTACTAATGATAAAGAAGCTGATCGTACCCGTATTAAAGAATTTGAACAATTTAAAGAATATCTACAATCAATTTCTGAAACGATGTCTAAACAGCGTATTGAAATGACAGATACTGGTACTTTTTCAGAATTACAAAAAGTATATGGTGATTTTAATAATGATTTGAATGATTTTATAGAGAAAATTAAACCATTAACTGATATTACTGATGCTTTGTATACTTTGCGTAAAAATGGGGAAACACGTTCTGTATTAGCTAAAATTCAACAAGATAAAGCTAATCGTCGTAATTTAGAAGAGCTTTTAGAATCAATGAAACATGATTTATCAATGTTAGAAGAAAATATTTTACAATTAAAACAAGAAAATTATAAATTAGCTGAAGATAAATCATTTTTTGGATTTGGAAATATAAGAGCAGAATCTAAGGCTCAAATTAAAGCCAACGAAGATAAAATTACCGAATTTGATAAAAATCTTCATGATTTATTACCTAAAATTGATAACATTCGTCAGCAATTAACTGATATGAGTACAGGTGAAGGATATTCATTCGAAGCACAAAAACTTAAAGAATTGTTGGATCTTAATTCAGAACAACATGTACAAAGACAAGCTGACTTAGTACAATCCGCTCTTCAATTTATTAATTCTGGTAAAGAGCGCTTTGGTGAAATTCGTAATCATCTTGAATTAATGAATCAGCAAATTGAAGGTTTAACTGACAATAATTCTCAAATGCAACAAATTTATGCAGTTTTGAATGATGGTACTAAAAAGGCAGAAGAAGCAAATAAAGCAAAACGCGAGACTTTAATTAATGCTCCTGAACCTACAAGTCAAATCGAGAAAATGAAACTTGATAAAGAAAAGCGTGATCTTGATGAGTTCATTGACACAGTTAGTCAATCTACTGTTGATACTATGCAAACATATGGTGAATTATCTATGGAAGAAATTAAACTCCGCAATATGCAAGCAGCTACTAAGAATCAATCACAATCGGCAGCTACAATGCATTCAAGAGGTATTGCTTCTGTAGCATCTCAATTATCTGTCGTATTAACTGCTGTAAATAGTGCGGCTATTAATGAATCACAAGTTATGGCATCTGATACATTAACACAAATGGCTAATGTTACTAATGATGTGGCTAAGAAAGAAAGTATTAGAATTGCAACTGGTCGTGATGATGTTAACATCGAACTTGAGAAAACACTACAAGATTTGGTTGAATTTGGTGATACACAACGTCAAGCAACTGAAATTACTCGTGACGCTATTAAAACAATGCGTGATAATCTTGATGAATTGGAAAAATTGTCTAAAGATGTTCAAGAGGATACTGCAGATTTTGTAGCTGTAACTGCTGACACTATTGATGAAAAGAAAGCTCCTAAAAAAGAGAAAAAAGATACATCTAAATCTATTTTTAAGGGTATTTAATAGTGAAGAATGAATTATGGTTTATATTTGGTTTCGTAGTAGGTGTTATTTTTACACTTGCTATGAGCCAAATGTTATAAAAAGTGTTAAAATTGGTGTAATTTTAGTTATAAAAAGTGTTAATTAAATGAAAACTATAGCTAGTCAAGAATTTTTAAAAATGTTTCCTAATTTTAAATTAGTAAACAGAGATACTGATTTGGAACGTATTTCATCTATATTATGTAGAAAGAAAAATAATTCTCTTTTAATTACTGGTCCAAGAGGTGTAGGTGTTACATCATTATTGATAGGATTACAACAGTTAAAAGAGAAAGATGATACTTCATTTGATATCTTATCTAAACAATTTTTTGTGTTAGATGTAGATGACTTATTTTCCAGTGGGGATAGTGAACAAATCAATAAAGAATTTCAACAAGTAATAAATAATTTAGAGAAAACACCAAATTCAGTACTTGTAATTCTTGATGCCTATAATTTTTTAGAAGGTGCTAAAAATTCTGGTAATTTGCATTTTATAAATACACTTAATAATGCTGATAGATCTAATTTATTCCAAGTTATAATGGAAGTAAATGATGATCAATTAAATAGTGTGTACACAACAAATTACAGAATCAATGACTTTTATACTTTATATGATGTGAAGGAATTGTCAGGTCAAAAGTTAGAAGATGTTGTTAAAGAGGCATCTAAAGAATTAATTGAATATCATGGTATAGGAATAGACGAGGAAACTATTAAAGAAGCTATTCGTTTAACTACTAAGTATCGCGAAGATTATGGTTTAGGAATTACACAACCTGCCAGAACGATTGCTTTATTAGATAGAGCTTTAGCAGCTTATAAACAATCAGTAAACAGACAACATCCTGCTTTAATTGATCTCATGAATAAAATTTTAACTTCTACGAGTGAAGAAGAAAAGAAACACCTTCAAGAAGTTTATAATGCTAGTTATGAAGATTGGATGAACACTAAACTTGAAATTCAAAAACTCGCTAAAGAACAATCGGAAGGTGAAGTTTTACGTCTCAAATATACTGAAGAATTAGAAAAGGCTAAAGAAAAGCAAGAAAAAGGTGAAGTAGAATCTGATGCTATATCAAAAAGAGATGTAGCTAATTTCAAAGCACTTATGAAAATGGGTTTTGACTCTAAAGAAGTATGTGAGCTTAAACAACAACTTAAACAAATAAATGATCAATTAAAGGATAATAAGCACAGATATCAAGAGTTAATCAAAAATATAAATAATGGATTAGCTTTAGATAAATTACACTTAATGGATTCTTTTAGTAAGATTTCTGGTATATCTTCTGCTAAATTAGATGAAAATGAGATCGAATCGTTAGTAAATCTTGAATCTAATTTCTTAAAAGATATATATGGTCAAGATAACATTGTAAAAAGAGTCGCTGATGCTATAAAAGTTGCTAAATTAGATAAAAATAAAGACAGTGGGCCAGCAGCTAGTTTCTTATTCTTAGGCCCTTCGGGATGTGGTAAAACATTTTTGAGTAAGTCTTTAGCTAAAAATCTATTTGGTGATGAAAAGACATTAATTCGTTTTGATATGTCTGAATACATGGAGAAGCATGCTGTTGCTAAGTTAATTGGTGCACCTCCAGGATATGAAGGCTTTGAATGTGGTGGTATTTTAACTAACACTGTACGTAAAAATCCTATGGGAGTATACTTATTTGATGAAATAGAAAAGGCACATCCAGATGTATTTAATATTTTCTTACAAATTCTTTCTGATGGTCGTTTAACAGATAATATAGGACGTACAGTAGATTTTTCAGAAGCTATAATTGTAATGACTTCAAACATTGGTCAAAAGTATTATCTTGATACAAGTTTGACTGATGAAGAATCCCAAGAAAAAGCTAATGAAGAATTATGTAAAACTTATCGCTCAGAATTACTTAACAGATTTAATGGTAGAGAGAACATTTTCCACTTCAAACGTTTATCTATGGAAACTATTCAAAAGATTGTTAGAAGAGAAATAAATAATCTTTCTAAAGCATATAAAGAAGATATGTGTATTCAAATGAGTGATCATGAAATAGAAGAATTTTGTAAAGACCAATATGATCCAATTAAAGGTGCTCGTGGTCTTCCAGGGTTCATTAAAGCTCACTTAAGACCAAAATTAGTAGATGAGATGTTACATAATAATAGTGAAAGACCCGCATTTTGGATTCTTTATAATAAAGAAACTAAGGATTTTTACTTTGATTATATAGTAACAGTCGATGATGTTTGTGGTGAAATAGCATAGAGGAAAAATATAATGGTAAGAATAAAATATTTAGATACCCATTACGAACACACTGCACACTTATATGGTCAATTAAGTGATTATTTTACATTTATGGTTCATGATGGTAATATTGAAAAACCAACATATGATTTACTGAAAGAAACATTAGATGAAATGTTTAATCAATATAAAGATGCACACGCTGATTTAGAAGATGTAAGTGAGGAATTATTGATACTAAAAAGTCATAATGGGGAATTAAATAAGGAATTGTTTGATGATGGAGAAGATTAAATATATAGTTAGTTGTATATATACGATTTTTAAATTTATAGAAAATTGTTTTATCATACCGTTTAAAAAATTCTGGAATTTTTGTACTCCGTTAAGAAATTGGTATAATAAACAATGGAAAAAATGGTGCTATGATAAATATGGTGATTTTTTCTGGAAACGCGCTTTAGGTATGATTTGTGCTACTATTGCTTCTTTATATGTAGTGATATGTTTTCTTGAGTTTACATTCGATGTAATATACTATTATAGCACTAAAAAAGTAGAAACTATATATTTATCAGATTCCGTTGAGCTCGAAGATGGATTATGGAGTGCTAAAGGATGTCCTACAAAAGAATGTAGCTCAGATAATGCTCTATACTTTAGGATTAAGAATACATGGTTTAACAATATCTGGAATATATTGCATCATGGACAGATCTTCTTACCAGATATAATTTCTTCAGCTGTACCAACCGGACAAACTAGATGTAATGTTATTTCATATGGTTTAAGATATAGATTTGTAATGATTTTTAATTATTATCCACAAATATTAAGTGTGAGTTGTGAAAATGATAATGAGTAAAAGAAAACATATATATGAAAATTTTATAGAAAAAGCTAAACAAATTCATGGTGATAAGTATAATTATGACGAAGTAGAAATTGTAAATTCACTAACTAAGGTTAAAATATTTTGTAAAAAACATAAAGAATATTTTTTTCAAAGAATTTATGGGCATTTAGAAGGTAAAGGTTGTCCAAAATGTGCTAATGAAAATAGAAATAATAACAGAAAATATACAACCGAATCTTTTATAAAAAGAGCAAATATTATTCATAAAAATAAATATGATTATAGCAAAACTATATATTCAGATAGTAAAACGAAAGTTATTATAATATGTCCTATACATGGGCAATTTTTACAAATACCTTCAATGCATCTTAAAGGTGAAGGCTGCCTATTATGTTCAATTGAAAAAATTCATAATGATAAAAAATTACCTTTTAAAGAATTTATTAAAAGAGCAAAGTATATTTTTGGTAATAAATATAGTTATTTTCAATCAACTTATGATAGTTTTCATAAAAATATAAAAATTTATTGCAAATCTTGTAAACATATCTTTTTTAAAAAAGTTTATAAGCATTTACAAGGATATGGCTGTCCATATTGTAGTAAAAAAATATCTACCGGAGAACAAAAGATAATGAAATGGTTAGAAGATAGGAATATAAATTTTTATTTTCAAAAAACTTTTAAGAACTGTAAAGATAAACATTTATTAAAGTTTGATTTTTATCTTCCATGTTATAATATGTGTGTAGAATATCAAGGAAGACAACATTATGAAAGTATAATATTATTTGATAAAGAAGAAACTTTATTAGATAGGCAAAGAAGAGATAATATAAAAAGAGAATTTTGTAAAAATAATGGTATTAAATTATTAGAAATTAAATATAACGAAAATATAGAGCAGATTCTTCAGGTAAATTGTCAAGCTGAGGACTAATCAATTAGATGGTTTTACATTTATAAAAATCTTTATATAAAAATAATATATTAAAAAGTATGTAAGGAATAAGTAATGGTTAAGCAAGAATATAAAGTAGATCCCAAAGCCTTAAGAAAAATAGCAATTAATAAATTTGGTTGTAATGTTGTAGCTTCTTTAGATGATGAAGAAGTTAAAGATAAAGTTATGAAAGATTATGTATTAATTCAAGAATTAAGTACAAATAGTGTTTATTTAATAGCTAAATCTCAATTAAGCGAATGTATTTCATTAGAATCAGAAAAATAAATTTGTAGAGTGATTTTTATAATTCTATTCTATAAAATATCTTTAATTAAAATGGAGATTAAAATGGCTAAAAAAGCTGAAAAGAAAGAAGAGAATATAAAAGTAAATAATGCATTAGCTTTATTACGAAAAAAATTTGGTAGTGATGCAGCAATGACTTTTGATAATGTTAGTATTGCAAAAGTTGATGTAATTCCATCAGGCTCTTTAAAATTAGATAAAATTTTAGGAATAGGTGGTTGGCCTAGAGGAAGGGTTACACTTATCTGGGGTGATTATTCTTCAGGAAAATCTACAATTTGTTTGCAAGCATGTGCGAATGCTCAAAAAGAAGGATTAACTGTTGCTTATGTTGATATGGAACATGCTTTAGATCCAATTTATGCTGAAAATTTAGGTTGTAATATGTCTGAACTAATTTTAATGCAACCAAATGGCGGTGAAGAAGCATTAGAAGCTATTAAGTTATTAGCACAAGAAAAAGCTGCTGATTTAATTATATTAGATTCTATTGTTGCCTGTGTGCCAGCTAGTGAATTAGAAGGTGAATTAGCTGATATGAATATTGGTCGTCAAGCTAAATTATTTTCATCTTTCTTTAAACAAGTTACACCAGCTTTAGAAATGGCTAATTGTGCTTTGTTATGTACAAATCAAGTAAGACAACAACCTGGCAAATATGGTGATGCTAGTGTTCTTCCTTGTGGTGAAGCTCAAAAATTCTTTGCTAGTATTATATGTCGTACCAGAAGAGCAGCTAGTCAAAAAGAAGTTGATAAAGAGGGCGATGTTATAGCAAATCAAATTTCAGTTACAACAGAAAAGAATAAATTAGCTCCTCCATTTAGAAAAGCTGAGTTAATGATTTATTATGGTAAAGGTTTTTCTGCTGATAATGAAATGTTTGATATAGCTGTTGAATTTGGAATTATTGACAAAGCTGGGGCATGGTTTTCATATCATGGAGAAAAAATTGGTCAAGGTGCAGTAAAAGCAAAAGCTTGGCTAAATGAACATGAAGATATTAAGGATGTAATAATGGAAAAAGTTAAAGAAATTCTTATGAAACCTAATACTGAGAAAATGGTTTTACAAGATGAAGAAGTAGAATTAAATTATGATCCAGAAACTGGTGAAGTATTTGAATAAAGGAGAAATATATGTTCACTTTTCTTAAAAAATTATTTGGTTTTAAAACCGAATGTTGTTGTAAGCATTGTCATTGCCAAGAATCTAAAATGATAAAAGCTGACTTTATTCCATATCCTAATATCGAAAAAGTATATAATAGATGTGGATTTGATATCAGAGTTCCTATGGATATTGCTGGTGAATTAGATGCCAAAGGATATTGTATATCACTTACAAAGTATAAAGGTCAACCATCTTGCGTTCAATTATCTAAAGTAGTTGATGGAAAGAGTAAATATGTTGGAACTTTAAAAAATTTCATGCATGTTGAATCTTTTAAAGATGGTAATGTTTGTAATTTTAATTATAGTAACTTAATTTATAAAAAAGAAGGAGAAAATAAATAATGTCTAATGTTGAGGCAGAAATTGGTGGATTAAATACAGATAGATTAAAATCAATTATTGAAAGAATTGAATCTGTAGATAGTGAAATCAATGATTTAAAAGAAGATCGTAAAGGTATTATGCTTGAAGCAAAGTCAGCAGGATTTGATACAAAGGCTATTACTTATGTATTAAAACAACGCAAAAAGTCTAAAGCTCAGCGTGATGAAGAAGAATTAGTTTTTGAAACTTATGAAAGAGCTGTCGGCTTATAAAAAGTAGTAATAGAAAATTAATTTAATTTTTTAAGTAGAATCCATGTAAAAAGTGGATTCTATTTTTTATATATGTAAAAGGAGTTTGTAATGGTCACTAATACTAGACAAATACAAGATTATGAATGTGAAAATAATCCTAATTTAATATTAATAGCAGCTAAACCTTTAAAGGCTGATGTATCTTGTATTTTTGATAGTATGCCTGGTATGCAATATTTGTCTACAATTTTTAAAAGCAAATTTAATTATTTGAATACTTATGTTACTTATATTGATGATTCAACATTTTTTATGAAAGAATATTTTTATAATATTTTTAAAATGTATAATTTAAAGAATACATTAAATGTTAATACACTTGCTATAGGATTTGTTGGTCAAGAAGCCTTTGATATTTTTGCAAATAGAGTATCTGATACTAATTATTCTTCAGTAGTTGGTACAATTAAAATAAAAGATGCCTATTTACAAATGAATTGTCAAGGCTGTTATAATAATAAAATTTTTAAATTACCGTATGTTATATTACCAAATATAGATGAAAATTTAAAAGATATATCAAATACTTTAAATAATTTACAATTTGGTTTAAATGATAATACTTCAGATGATCTTGTTTTGGAGTCTCCGTATTGTAGTACTCAAGCTTTATCAAATAGATTAGATGAATTAAAACAATTATATACTGAGCATAGAATTTATAATATAAATGTTTGTGGAAAAACTGCAAATAATATTCTTCTATATATTAAATTTTATGATACCTTTACAAAACAATACACAATTTATTGTCCAAAAAGTGAAATTTGCGATACAGATTCTAAACAAGATAAAAAAGATATTTGTTATAAAATAAGAGATGTTTTAACTAGTATTCCTTTATGTGGCGAAAATTGTAAAGATATAACTGATGTTTTTGGTGTAACTGAAAAAGCTAATTTTGTTACAGAAAAAGATTTAGCCTTTTTAGAAAGTAATAGGGCTAGTTTTAAATTATTTGGTGATAAAAACGGTATAGCTTCCGAATGGTATTCTAAATGGCATGAAAAAGTATTACCTGTAATCGGTGCTGAAATTTCAGGTAAAGAAGGTAAAAATCAAGGATATGACCAATTAAATAAATATGAATGGATTTATGATATTGAAGTATTTAAAGAAGATTGGTTATTTGTAGCAAAAACAGTAGACAAAAAGAATAAAGTTATTTGTTGGAATGATCCTAAAAAGTTAGCCAAGTGGATTTCTAATAAAATTTTAATTGGATTTAATAATGCAGCATATGATAATCCAGTTATTAGTTATGCCATGATTTATGATGAAGTTAAAGCTAAAAATCCAGATGCTTTAACTGTTAAAGAATTCTCAGATAAATTAATTCATGAAGAAACCAATTATTTTGCCGAGGCTCAAAATATTAATGCAACTCATTTCTTATCTTGGGATATTAGTTTTCATGAAAAATATGATATTCGTAGAAATTCACTTAAAAAATTAACAATGGCTATTTTAAATAAGAAAAATTATGACAGTAATGTGCCATTTGATATTGATAGAGCTTTAACAGATGATGAAAGAAAAGAAGTAGAAAAGTATTGCGAACTCGACGTTGATAATACTTTAGAATTGTTTATGCCAGATCCAGAAGATGTTAAGAAAAAAGAAGAAAATCCAAAATATGAAATGAGAACTTTTGCAAGAGAATCATATGATATTCGTTGGAATATGATTATTGAATATAATATGACAGCAAAAACACTTATTAATAAGTCATCTTCATTTGCTGGTAAATTACTTTGTGGTGAAGGTGCTAAAGCTGATATGAGTAATACTTATAAAATTATTGATGGTAAAAAAGTATATTATTCAATTCCAGAATTAGCATATAAAGAGTTAGCTGGGACTAAACTTTTACAGTTTTATATTGATCACCAATCTGATCCAGATTATCATAAAGAAAGTTTTGAAGTTTATATGGGTGGTGATGATGAAGGTCATCAATATCAATTTGGATTTGGTGGTTTGCATCAAGCATTGATTGGTTATGGATCAGAAAATTTAGTTAACATGGATGTTGCTTCATTGTATCCTTCATTATTGGTGCAATATGGTTTAATGTCAAGAGGTGCTACAAAAAATCCTAAATCATATGAAGAAGTTTATCACACAAGACTTGCCGCAAAAAGAGATCATAAACAATTATTAAATCTTGGTCTTAAATTAATTTTGAATGGTGCAATCGGTGCAATGAAATCTGAATTTAATCCATTATATGATACATGGTCTAATTCAACAATTTGCGTATATGGTCAGTTATTGTTATTTATTTTATGTCAAAGATTATTTAATGCTGGCTTTAATATAGTTCAAACAAATACTGATGGTATTATGATTGAAAAAAGAGATGATGTAGATTATATGCCAATTGCTGAAAAATGGATGGAAGAAACAAGACTTGTACTTGAATTTGATGATATTTCTGTATTACAACAAAATAATGTAAATAATTATTATTGTCAATTTACAAACGGAAAAGTTAAATCAAAAGGTTTTTATTTATCTAATGAAAAATTTGGTAAAGCTACTTCTAAAATTTTATGTAATATGGTTACACATAAACCTTTATTAGAGGGAACTGTACCAGGTGATTATGTAATTTATAAACGTCATGGTGTTGGTGAAATTTATGATGCTAAGACTAATACAAAGCTCGAAGGTAGAAGTTTGGCATTTGTTATAGGCTATCCTGATGATGAAAGAACTGGTGCATTTTATAGTAGAAGTAGAAATCAAAGAGAAACTGTTGTAAAAGATGAAAAAGGTAAAGCAGTTCTTGATGAAAATGGTAATAAAGTAACAGAGTTAACTAATTCTGAATCTAAAATTACAGGTTTTACAGATCATATGTTAGTAGTTGATTCTATTGATGATTTGAAAATGGAAGAAATAAATACAAGAGAATATATTAATTTAGCTAAAAATTTATTAGATAAACCAGATATATTTGGTCCATATTATGATATTAATTTTGTAAAAGTAGATGAACCAGCGTATTTACAAGCACTTAATCCATTAAAAGATAATACTGATCCTTATCCAACAAAGGCCGGTGTAAAATGTCAAAATTTCTTATTTGAATGTGATTATTTATCCAAAGAAGAGCAAGAAGAAATTATAAAACGTATTGAACCATATACATATCGTATTACTTGGTCTGGACATAGATCATATCATATTATTGTTAGATTAACAAGTCCAGTTAAAAGTACAGATTATAAAATGATTTGGCATTATTTAGCTAAGCGAAAACTTAATATAATAGGTGCAGATGAAGCTTGTGAGTTACCTAATAAATATACAAGAGTTCCTGGTCAAATCAATCCAAAAACAAATGAAATGCAAACATTATATAGTGAAAATAAATATGAGTTTTCTACAAAAGAAATTTTAGATGATTTACCAGTCTTTAGAGAAACTGAACCAAAATTTGTTCCATATAAAGGTAAAAATATAACATTAAAAACTTTGGAAAAACACATTAATAAACAAGATTGGTCTGATGGTAATCGTTTTGCAGCTTGTCAAAAATTAAGTCCAAATTTAATGTCATTAGTTACTTTAGAAGAATTAATTAAAATGATACCAACAAAATTAGACAAAGATCACATTTATGTATTAAAGTCTAAATATCATTATTGGGAAAAGTATAAATATATGTTAGAAGAAAGTGGCATTACAGAAGAAGGAGAAATATAATGTCTGATAATTTAGCCTTTGATATAAGTATTATTCAAAGACCGTTTAAAACCGAAGAAGGTGAAGAAGTAATAAGAGATTGTGTAGAATTAGAAATACAGCATACAAATCTTGAATTAATTTTAGATCCAGAAGTACCGACAGAATTACATTCAAAAGCTATTGAAAGTTTTATTGAAAGACTAAAAAGTTTTGAAAATGTAAAAATTACAGATTATTCCGAGCAAAAAGAAGTAGAAATGGAAAATAAATCTGTAGATGAAAGTGAATAAATACATTCTATATAATAGTTTTAATTTAAATGAGGTAAACAAATGAAATATGCAATTTATAGAGATACAACAAAACCTACAGGTCGTCGTGGTGATGATGCTGGAATTGATATTTATGTACCAAATGATTTTCCAGAAACAAAACTTTGTGTTGGTGAACAAGTAAATATTCCTACAGGTATTAGAGTAGTTGTTCCGGCTGGATATATGCTTAAAGCTGAAAATAAATCAGGAGTAGCATTTAAAAAAGGTTTAACTTGTGGTGCATGTGTTGTAGATTACTCTTATCGTGGTGAAATTCATGCAAATCTATTTAAGGCTGTAAAAGGTTCTGAAGATATGATTGATGAAAATGGTAACTATTTTACTATAATTAAACCAGGTGATAAAATTGTTCAGTTTATTCTTGAAAAAATTTCTGATGAAGAATTAGAAGAAATTAGTCGTGAAGAATATGATGATTTACCAGAAACAAGTAGAGGTTCTGGAGCATTCGGATCAACAAATGTTCAAGAAGTAGCTGTAGATGCAGAATAAATAGAAAGATTTGTTAAAAAATATAAAAGCAGCTTTACTTGTTATAACATTTATAATATTAATAATAAGTAAGCTGCTTTTTAGTAGAGGAAGAAGAAATAAATGCAAAAGGTTATTGCAATTACTGGTTTAAAAGGATCTGGTAAAGATACTATTGCCAATATTATTTGTAAATATGATCATACTTTTAAAACAATTGCTTTTGCTGATAAACTTAAAGATATTTGTGCTGTAATGTTTAATTGGGATCGTGAAATGTTAAGTGGACGCTTTCCTGAATCTAGAGAATGGCGAGAGCAAGCTGATCCATTTTGGAGTAAAGAATTAGGTATTGAATTTACTCCACGAAAAGCATTAACTACAGTCGGTACTGATTTAATAAGAGGTACAATTTTATCACATATTTGGGATATTGCTGTTAAAAAAGAAATAATAGATCATCCTGAATTAAATTATATAATCACTGATTGCAGATTTGCAAATGAATTATATATGGTTAGAGGTTTAGGCGGTACAGTTATTCAAGTTGAACGAGGTAATAAACCAAATTGGTGGACTATTGCAGAAGATTATAACTTAGGTAAATTTGGGATAGATGAACCTGAAGAACTTAAATCTATTCATCCATCAGAAAGAGATTGGATAGGTATTAATAATCCAGATCATATTTTTTATAATAATAGCACATTAGAAGATTTAGAAAAAGAAGTAATAGCATATTTTGGACTTATTAATGAGTAAAATTGATTTTTTTACATATTTGAAAAGATTAAATGATGGCGAATATCATATGTATATTTGTCCAACTGAAATTTGTTATTTTCCATATAGAGATGAAGAAATAAATATGTGTTTAATAAGTCAAGAATTAAATAAATTTGGTCAGTATTTAGATCATAAAGAAACTTTTTTTGAGCGTAAAAATATGGCTGAAAATAATATAAATTGGATTAATTTTGCACAGGAATTAAAAAAAGAGAAACATTTTATTTGTGAAGAAAGTGGATTTAATTCAAAGAAAATTAAACAATTAAATTATGATTTATTTAATATTGATTATAAGCATACTTGGATAAATAACTGGTTAATTATTCATCATATAGATGATAAACAAGAATATGAATGTTATGATAAAACTAAGTTACAGGTATTAAATAGAGCAATTCATCTTATTAAACATAGGTACAATTCTTTATTGCCATATATACCAAATTTAAAAAATAATTATGATTTATGGTTTGAATTAGGATGTTTAATTCATGATAGAAATGGTGAATATCCTTGGCGTAATATTAAAGAAATAGAAAATAAGGAATAAATATATGAATACATATGATAATCAATACTTAGATTTAGTAGAAGAAATTTTAACTAAAGGTATAGAAGCTCCGTGTCGTACAGGAAATAATGTATTGGTAAGATTAAATAAAAGTCTTACTGTTGATTTAGAGGAAGGTTTTCCAATTCTTACATTTAGACAGATTCCATTCAAAGGTGCTAAAGGTGAAGTTTCTTGTTTCTTAGAAGGTATTACAGATAAACAAGTTTATAATGAGCGTGGATGCAAATATTGGAATGAATGGTGTAATCCTAAAAAAGTACCATATTCTGATAAAGAAGGTATGAAAGCCGAAAATGATCTTGGAAATATTTATGGTTTTAATTGGCTTCATTTTAATGCTGAATATAAAGGTTGTAATTATGATTATAAAGATGAAGGATTTAATCAGGTAAAACAAGTAGTTGAAACTTTAAAGAAAAATCCATATGATCGTCGTATGATTATTACTGCTTGGGATCCGGCTCATATGGATACAATGGGTTTACCACCATGTTTGCATACTTGGCAATTTAATTATTTAGGTAATAGATTACATTTAACTGGTTTACAAAGATCTGCCGATACTATTTTAGGTGTACCTGCTGATATGGTTCAAGGAGCATTATTATTACATTTAATGGCCCAAACAGTAAATATAAAACCAGGTACTTTAACACTTGAATTTTGTAATTGTCATATTTATGATAATCATATTGAAACAGTAAAAACTAATTTAGATAATTGGAGAAAAGTACAATATGATTTACCAAAATTAATATTAGATAAAAACGCAAATGTATTTAATTTTATGCCAGAAATGGCTAGTTTAGATAATTATAAATATGGATCAAAGGTAAGTTTTCAAATAGCTGTATAGGAATTGTTTATGTTTAAAGAATTAGAAAATATTTTTATACCTCAAAAATTTAATGGTTATATATTTATAAATGAGGACGATAAAAACCATCATGATTGGTTTCATTGTTATAAAACTCGTCCAAATTTTGCAATTCTTAAACAAAATGGTAAATTATATAAAATTAATAATGTATATATAATAAATAGTTGTTATTTATCAAAAGATTTAGTTGAAGCTGCAGAAAAAAGATCTTTAGAAAATACTACACATAAATATAGTAGACCAAATATAAGTAATTATGAAATACTTTATCAAATTTTAAAAAAATATAATGTTGATGTTACAAATATAGATAAATTTAAAATTATTGGTAGTGAAACATTAGGTAATCGTAGATTATGGTCTTATGAAGAGAATTTTAAAGATATTTATTTTATTTATTTAGATAATTTAGAAGAAATAAAAACATTAACGAAAAAAGAACAAACTTATTTAGATAATAAAAATAAAAAAGAAGCTGAAACTAAAATAATAACAAAGTTAATGAAAAATACTATTGAAACTATTTGTAATCAATATGGTATGACATTAAAAGATGATAGAATCATGTTTAAAGATTATAAAGGTTTAATGGATTTTTATAATATTGCATTAAATCAAACAATTATTAAAGGTTTAACTGAAAATGGTTTTACTATTAATAGAAAGAATAATAAAAGAAAAATAGGAATAAGTACAGTTTTGTTTACACTTAAAGATTTAGGATTAGAATATGGTATTGAAACCAATAAAGATTAAAGGACTTTCATTAAGAAGAAAAGAATTGATTATGTCTGATTATGCAAGAAGGGCAGCAGAATTAGATATAAAAAATGGAGTTCTAGATAGAGATGATTATTTAAGTCAACATCCAGCATATGTTGAAAAGAAAAATGAATTGCTGGCATTATTGAAAAGAGGTATAAAATGATTAGGGAAGATATTTATAAGTATTTTACTTTAGAAGCACAATTATATAACAGTTTAATGGGATGGATTAGAAATATTCGTATTGGTACAGAATATGCTAATGTTCCATATCAAATTAAAACTATAAGTAATGGTAATGGTGGTGTTATTTTATTAACTGTAATTTATAAAGTTGGTGAAAAACATACAGATAAAGAAGTAAGTTATACTGTACCAATTGATGAATTGAATAGATATTAATGAAAGTTTAATATCATGAATATATTTTTTACTTCAGATTTACATTTTAATCATAAAAATTTGTTACATTTAGGTAAAGGTAGACCATTTAAAACTATTGAAGAACATGATGAAGCCATTATTAAAAATTGGAATAGTGTTGTATCTAGATCAGATTTAGTATATATTTTAGGTGATATTTCTTTAGGTTGTCCACAAGAAAAATTAATTGATTATTTTCAAAGACTTAATGGTGCTAAACACCTTATTTTAGGAAATCATGATCGTAAAAAAGAAACTGCGGTTTTACTTAATAAAAACTTATTACAGTCTATGAGAGATTATTATGAATTAAAATATAAGACTGAAAATGGTAAAGATTATAAGTTTGTTTTATCACATTATCCTATTTTAGAATTTAATAATGCGCATAGAACAAATTGGAGTATACATTTATATGGGCATATTCATAATACAGTAAATTATGATGATATTTATAAAAAATTAGGATTTAAAGCATTACATGTTGGTTTAGATACTAATGATTATAAACCTGTCGATATAAATACTATAATTTATAAAGCTGAACATTTCTTAGATAATTAATGAAAGATTAAAAATATGACAGAATATACAGATAATTTAAAATATGATATAATTAAAAATCCAGATGAAAAATTTTATGAAAAAATTACAGCAGCTGTAGAAAGAAATGGATATTATTGTCCATGTCTTGTAAAAAAGTCTAGAGAAACATTGTGTATATGTGAAGATATGCGTAATAAATTTCCAGATATTGAAAATGGCGAATACGAATGTTTTTGTCATTGTAAAAGATTTAAAAAAGTTTTAAAAGAAGAATATAGAAAAAAGTAAAAATTGTTTTACATTTTATATTATATAGTTTATTATACAACTTATAATATGAAAGAAAGGTTTTTATGTCTAAACCAAGAAGTAAAGATAGTTTGTTAACTAAGTTAGAAGATATGAAAGTAGATGATGAGTTATTTGTTGATAAAGCAAATGGCTATGTATCTGATTGTATTCATACTGTAAAATTACGATATAAAACTAGAGTATATAAACAATTAAGTGTTTATACTCATATTAAACCAGAATTTACTTCATTAAAAGATTTTAAAAAAATAATTTGTATAATTAGAAAAAAATAAATAAATTAAGGCTCTATATTTTTGTAGAGTCTTTTTTATATATGGTTCTATTATTTAAATATAAATAAAGGAGAAAATTTAATGTCTGATTTACCAAAAATTGATATAATTATACCATGCTATCATGCTCATAATACTTTATTGAGAACATTATCTAGCATTACTATTCAATCTATACTTGATGATCTAGAAGTAACATTAGTAAATGATGCAGATGAGAAAGATTATTCAGAATTTACTAAAACTTTTGGTAAGTTTTTTAAAATTAAAGAATTAAAATTAAAAAAGAATGGTGGACCTGGTGATTGTAGACAATACGGATTAGATAATACTACAAATCCATTAGTAACTTTTATTGATGCAGATGATACTTTTTCTGGAGCATTTGCTTTAAAAACATTAAGAGAACAATTGTTAGCAGAACCAGTAAATGTATGCTGTTTTAGTAATTTTTTAGAAGAACAACCAAATATATATGTTGCACACCCAAATGATAGTGTTTGGATGTTTGGAAAGTTATATAAACGTGATTTTATTAAAAAGTATGATATTCATTTTTTAGATGGCTCAAGAGCCAATGAAGATAATGGATTTAATATGATTTGTAAATTATGTGCCAATCAAATGGAGCAAATCAAATTTATTCAAGATATTACTTATTATTGGCACTTTAAAGAAGACTCTATTACACGTATAAATAATTGTCAATATTCATATGATCAATCTTTTGTTGGTTATACAGACAATATGATTTATGCAATTAAACATTCTGAAAAGAAAGTACCTTTCAATGGTAATATTAATATGCAAAAAGTTTTGATCTTTTGTAATCTTTATGAATACTATATTGAAACTATGGCAAGAGATACTAGATTTATTGATCAGAATTGGGCTTGTTGTAAAAAGTTTTATAAAGAAATATATGCCGAAATTGAAGATAAAATTAGTGATGAAATATTAGCTGAATTTTATAATGAAGTAATGCGTAATGCTTATGCTGGTAATAAAATGGCAGGTATAGTTCCAATTATAGGTTTTAAAGAATTTATGCAAAAGCTTAAAATTGAAAATAATAATGACTAAATCTGTTAAAATAACTTATTTAAGTTCTAAGTATAATGAGTATTTTTAAGGAGATCTATAAATGGAATTAGTTAGAAGAGTATTAGTTGATACAGAAGATGGTCAACAATGGGTTAAAGCTGAAGATTATATGGGAGATAAAAGACCATATAAAATGCAATTACATTTTGTACCAAAAGAAGGTTATATTTTCATTTCAAATGACTCTGGTGAAGAAAAAGAGTATTTGATTTTCAATATAGATGATCCACATGATTATCAAGAAAAAATGAGGGACGATTTTATTCCAGAAGATTCTAATCAAGACTAAACTTATTTAGTTGAGAATAATATAATGTCATATATAATAATGCTGATTACAGCTGCAATACTAGCATTATTTTCATCATTACTTACTGCTTTTGGTATGATGGATTTATTTAAAGCAGCTGGAATGTTTATTTTAATTTTATTTGTAATAATAGACTTAGGCAGATTTTTATTATTTAATTTTTTAGTAAATGAATGGCATAATTTAAGAAAAGTTAAATATGCCATTGTTTTAATTATTACTTTGTTATTTGGTTATTCTGCCGTAGGTATATTTTCTAAATTAGATTCATTAGTGACTCCAGAAACAAAACAAGCTATGGTAAACGCTGCAGTTTACAATAAAGCTAATGATAATGCACAAGTAAAACAAAATAGATCTGAAGATTTAGCAAAGTTAGCAGAAGAAGAATACAGAAATGCTTTAGATTGGAATAGAAATGATCTTCAAAATTGTATTGCTAGAGCAAGAGGTAATAAAGAAGCTGAAAATAGATGTAATAATACTAAACGATCTTTAGATAATAAAGCATCATTAGCATTAAAAGAAGCATTAGCAAAAGCTGATGAAACTTTAGATGTTGTTGAAGAAAAAACTAAAATTACTACACAAAATCAAAGCGAAATAGCTACTGTATTAACTACAATTTGTAAATTAACTCAAAAAAGTTGTGATACTTATAATAATTTACAAAATGCATTAACGATTTTAATCTTTTTGGTTATTATAGGAACAGATTATCTTCAAATAGCCATTATTTTAGCCGTAAATACACGAAAAAATAAAAAGCTTAAAGATGATAGTAAAAAAGAAGAAATTGCTCCAGAAGTCAAAAAATCAGTCTTAAAACATGAAAAAATAATTCTCGCCAAACATATAGATGAAATTGAGCCAAAAATAGAAACAGATGTTAAAATAATAGAAAAATTACCAGAAAAAATAGACAAGAAAATTGAACAAAAAGAAGTTACTAACACACCTAAAAGTAGAAAAAATAAAAGAAGATTAAATTTAAATGTGATTCCAAAATTCTTTTCTCCAAAACCGAGATAAATAATTTTAGTAAAATCAATATATAGAGTGTTCTGTGAAAAATCAGAGCACTTTTTTTATGAAAATTTGCTCCATAAAAATTAGTAGAAATGGAAGTTTTAAAGAGTAGAAATTCAATTTACCTGGCGTTCTATTAAATACATTTTACCTTTTTAGAAGGCAATAAAATCAAGACTATTTGAGATATATAGTTAAAAAAGGAGTTAAAATTATATGGATAAATATACTATAGTTTTAGAGGAAACTTGGTTAGATTATCCTGATCCAGAATCTAATGCAATAATTGTATATTTTAGAGGCTGTGAACATCATTGTAAAGGTTGTCATAGTACTATTTTACAACAATTTTGTGAATATTCTGAATCAAATCAAGAAATTTTAGAAAAAATTATAGATTATTGCAAAAGAGCCGATACTAATAAATTAGTATTTCTTGGCGGTGATCCATTATACTCAAAAAACTTAAATTTAACATTTTATTTAGTAAATAATCTTAATAAAGAATATGATATATGTATTTTTACCGGTTATGATATTGAATATGTTAAAAATTTAAATTTAAAAGGTATAAAATATTATAAATGTGGTAGATTTGATATATCTCAACAACGAAAATCTGGAAAAACTGATAATGAATATATATTGGCTTCTCCTAATCAAAACTTTTATGACGGTAATTATAAACAATTATCAACTAATGGTATTTTACAATTTAAATAAAGGAAAATAATATGAGTCCAAATATTATAAAAGTAGCATATCCTAAAGATTATCAAACTGAAGTAACAAGTGATAATATTTATGAAGAAGAATTAGCTAAACTTACTAGTGAATCTTTTGCTAATGCATCAACAACAAATACCTTAAAACATATCAAAGCTTGTTTAGCAAAACGTTTGCGTAATGTTTATGATATTAAAGATAAAGATGAGTTAACAGAAAAAGTTAATGCATTTTTAAAAATTCATGGTTTATCAGATGAAAATTTTGATCCTATGAAAAATTTTTCAGATATGATTTCTTCTAAAACTAATGATACCTCTATTGATGATAATGGTAACAAAGGTGATGATAACGGTAAGGCTATTAAAGGTATTATTAAAGAAGCAGAATTATCTTTTGATAAATTAATAGGATATGATTATTTATATCGTACTACTAAAGAAATTTATGGAAAAGTAGAAGCACAAAGACTTATGGGATTATTATATGATTATTCTTTAGGAATGCATGATTCTACAAAAATTTTAATTCCATATTGCTGGGCTTTAGATACAACAAAACTTGTAATGGAAGGTAGACCTTTCGGTGTTCTTCCGTCACGTCCTGCAAAAAGTGTAGATTCTTTTTTAGATTGTTTGTGTGATAGTATTCCAGAATTAGCAAATCATTTAGCTGGAGCTATTGCTCTTTCAACACTTTTCTTAGATATAACTCATTTATTGATTTATAAACAACGTATTCCATTAGAAAAAGTTAAAAATGATAAGGTTACACGCAAATACTTAGAAAATAGATTTCAAAAATTTATTCATTCTGTAAATCATCCTACTAGAGATAGTATTGAAAGTCCATTTACAAATGTATCTATTTTTGATAAAGAAAAATTACATGGTTTAATTGGACCAGACAATTATCAATGGTATTTTCCTAAAAATATTAGAGTTTTAGCTGATAATGAATTAGGTGGCGAAAACGGTAAAATTAGTCGTGAAGAATTTGATGATTTTATTGTTGAATATATTACCGAAATTCAAAAAATATTTGTTGACTTTTTTGATAAAGGTGATCCAGAACAAAACAGTTTACAATATAGATTTCCTGTAACAACACCAAATATGACAAAAAAAGTAAATGAAGAAACTGGTAAGTATTATCTTGACAAAAATAATGAATTGTTAAATTATATTACACGTAAAGATATTGCTCGTTATAATTTATTTACTTCTCTTGGTACAAAAATTGCAAGTTGTTGTCGTATGATTAATAATAAAGAAATGATGGATGAATTAGGTTCAACTGTTAATTCTTTTGGTGGATCTGGCGGTGCTTCATTAGGTTCACATAGAGCAATTACAATTAATTTTGTAAGAATTGCGTATGAAAGTAAATCATATGAAGATTATTTGAAAATATTAAAAGAAAGAATTGATGATTGTGCTAAAATTTTAAAAGCTCATAAAGTTTTATTATATAAATTAACAGATATGGGTTTAGAGCCATTTATAACTCGTGGATGGGTAATTCTTGAAAGATTATTTAGTACTTTTGGTGTAAATGGCCTTTATGAATCCGACATAATTTTAAAAGAAAAGTTTGGTAATTTAGTAGAAGATTATAAAAAAGATATTTTAATTAATTTTAATAATTTTTATAAAGAAGCTGCAAAAAGAGAAAATATTGTTGCTAATGCTGAACAAACACCAGTTGAAAGTATGTCTCCAAAGTTATTTAAAGCAGATAATATGTTATTTGGTAATCCTTATGAATTTCCTAATATGTATGCAAATCAATTTATTCCAACTTGGGTACATACAACAATTAAAGAAAAGTTTACTGAAGAAGGCAAATATGATAGCTATATGGATGGTGGTTCTATTGCACACTTGCAAATTGGATCTGATTTAACGCCAAGTCAAGCAAAAGAGATTATTATGCAATCTGTAGAAGCTGGTTGTGAACATTTTGCTTTAAATGCAGTATATTCTAGATGTAAAGAATGTGGAACTGTAGAAAAAGCAAATTGGCAGGAATGTCCATATTGTCATTCTAAAAAAATTGAACATTTATCACGCGTAGTAGGCTTTTTTGTAGTAATGGATAACATTAATCCAACGCGTAGAGAAAATGATTGGAAAAAACGTACATTTATTACTAAAGATGAATTAAAAGACCAACTTGGTAAATAATTTTAAATAATTTTATAAACCGGATCCTCCAATAGTTCTAAATGATATTGGAGGATTTTATTATGACAAGTAAAATATATAAAATAACTAATTTAATTAATAATAAAATTTATATAGGATATACTAAAAAAGAATTAAAAGAAAGATTATATGAACACTGTAATCCAAGAAGTAAAACTGCATATAAAATGCCAATTGTAATGGCTATTAAAAAATATGGTATAGAAAATTTTAAAATTGAATTGTTAGAAGAATCTGAAAATGATGCATATATACATAATGAAAGAGAAGCTTATTGGATAAAAAAATTAAACAGTATGAATAATAATATAGGCTATAATCTAGCAACCGGTGGTGAAGGAGGAGGTTTCTATTATTGGAATAATGGAAAAATAAATAGGCGTTCTAAAGAATGTCCTGGAAAGGAATGGACTAGAGGAATGCTTGTTACTGAAGAATCTAGAAAACTAAGATCAATTACACATAAAGGTCAAATTTCGGCATTTAAAGGTAAGAAACACACACAAGAAACAAAAGAAAAATTAAGCAAAGCACATAAAAATATATTTAATGGTAGTAATAACCCAGCAGCAAAAACTATACAAGTTATATCGCCAGATGGTATAGAATACATTATCAAAGGAACAATTCAAGAATTTTGTAAAAACCATGGACTATCTTATAGTTTATATAGAAAATATAAAAACAAAGGTCCATGCAAAGTAAGTAAATATATATCTAAAGATAATCAACTTAGTAGAAATACTGAAGGTTGGATTTTTAATTCTTTGGATTAGGGTTCTATATAATAAATTAAAATAGGAGTTATAAAATAAGTTTAATAGAAGTTAAAAAATGTGAATTTGATACAGTACATGTAAATCAGACTATTTGTTCTGAATGTGGACACAAAGCTGAAGGTATTTTAGATAAATGTCCTGAATGTGATTCAGTGCTAGTAAAACATGCTTATAGTATTCCACAATATACTTTACAAGAAGATTTAGAAACTGTTTTTGTAAATAAAGATCATATTGTAAAAGCTAAAAAATTGAAAGGTTATAATGAAGATTATTATCTAATTAGTTTTACAAATGGTGGAACGCTTACTGTTGATGAAACAGATTTTGATAGTTTGAAATAAAGTTAATAAAAAGGGTGATATTTAAATCACCCTTTATTTTATATCTTTCATATATTCTACGATTCTATCACTTATTATAATATCTTTAAGTTTTAGTGGTGTTTGAATATTCATATCTTCTTTATTTCTAGTGCGACTTAATGCAACATACAATTGGCCATGTGCAAAAGCTCCCCAACTCATATCAATATTAACCTTATCTAAAGTTTTACCTTGAGCTTTATGAATTGTAAGAGCATATCCTAATTGTAAAGGTAATTGTCTAAATTCACCAGTTTTTGTTTTAGTTATCTCTTTAGTCTTTTTGTCAATATCATATCTATAACTTTCCCATACTTCTGGAAATACCTCTACATCAAGATTATTTGCTAATAAAGTTACTTTTACATATTTTTTATAACATTTTTTAATAATACCTAAAGATCCATTAAACCATAAATCTGAATTTTTATTAAATATGACTAAAGCACCTTCTTTTAATTCTAATTCATCAGGAGCTGGCATATTATTTTTAGTAGCTGTTTCAAAACTTCCGATTAATTTGGCTTTATAAGTATTAACATTTCCAGTTAATGCTTTTAACTTTTCTTTATTTATTTTTTCTGTTATATTACGATAAGGTGTAATAGTAACAGCATTGTTCAAATCGGTTTTATTAGTAATTTTACATTTATTAAAATAATCTAAAGTTGCAATAGTTGCTTTATTTGTTCTTACTTTAGATAAATTAGTCAAAAGTGTAGGATCAGATTGTCTAAACACTGTTTTAAATTCAATTTTAAAAAAAGTAGCTTCTTTATAAGCTAATGCGTCAAAAAAATATGGATCAGAAGTTTCATAAGTTTCTAAGAATAAAGATTTAGCTTCATTTGAAATAACTGGTGGTAATTGATATAAATCTCCAATTAAAATCATTTGAATACCACCAAATGGATCATCGAAATTATTTCTTGCTTTTCTTAATAAAAAATCTATAGAATCAAGCATATCTGGTCTAATCATAGATACTTCATCAATTACTATAATATCTGTACGCTTAACTATATTATTCATTTTAAATCTATACTTATCAGCTTTTTTAAGATCTTCATCTGTAATAAAGTCTGACGGTGGAAGCATAAAAAAAGAATGAATTGTTGAACCATCTATATTCATTGCTGCTATAGCTGTTGGTGCTAAAAAAAGCATATCTTTTTTACAATGCTCTTTTAAGTATTTAATAAAATAAGATTTACCAGTACCTGCTTGTCCTTGAATGAACACATTGATATTGGTATTTTTAATTAAATTAAATGTACTTTCTTGTTCTTTAGATAAACTTATTTCTTCTTTCATAATATCCTCATATTTTAATTATAAATAATATACATAGAAGATTGTTATTGTAAAACCATTTAAGAAAAATCAAGTTCTAAACAATAAATTTGAAAACATTAACAAAGGGAAATATATCTATGGCTAATAAAACTATAAGTGAATTAATACCAGTTTCTACCGTTACTGGTGATTTAGAAGTAATGTTAGATACAAGAAATGGCTTAAAAAAGACAACATTAGCTACTTTAAAAAATTATATTAAAACTCCAAATAATGAAGATAAAACTATTACTGAAAATGGTGTATATACAGCTAGTGTTGGATATGATGGTTTAGGTGAAGTTACAGTTAATGTACCTGGTAGTGCTAGTTTACAAGAAGTAAAATATATTACTACAAATGGAATACATGAAGCCGATAAACAAGAAGTTATATTAGCGAAAGGTATGTTTTTAAATGATGAAGAAAAATATCATTATACAGGGAGTGAACCTTTAATTGGTGATTATATTTGGTTTCAAACAGACAATATAACTAATTTAAAAATAAATGATCCCGTATATAATGGAAAAATAGAAAATGATAGTATAATTCCAAATTTTGAACAGGCTCTTGGTATAATAACTAATAAGCAATCATTTAAAAACATATCTGTCGATTTTGATGATAGAGAAACTTGGTATGTTTATGAAAATGGTATTAGTTTTATTGAATATGAAGGTGAAATATATGCAAAGTTAGAAATACACACAAAAGAATATGCCACCGTAGATATAGTTGGTGATTATATTTGGATTAAAGGTAACTATACTGATTTAAATGTAAATAGTTTATGCTATAATAGTACAGATACTACAGATGCAGTGCCTGATTTATCTAACTCTATTGGTCATGTAAATAATGTGTCTATACTTACAGATATAAAATTTGATTTTATGGATTTTAGTTATCAAATAGTTTTAGAATATCATAGAATACAAAATTATTCAGTATATAATACTATTTATGATGGTATGCAAAGAGTTAATGTAAACGTACCAACATTTGAAGAGGCTAAAGAAGAAAGAAATGCTTTGATAAGAACAAATCTTTCTGGAGCATATACTATTCCAGATGAACTTACATCTGTCGGATCATATGCTTTTGCTAATGAACAATTATTAACTTCTGTTAATTTAAACAATACCTTAACATTAGGTGATCATTGTTTTTATAATTGTAAAAATTTAGAAACAGTTATACTGAATCCATATATTAATGCAATACCATATTATGCTTTTAATGGTTGTACAGCTTTATCAAATATAGATACTAGTCATATCACATATTTAGGTGATGAAAGTTTTCAGTACTGTACAAATTTACAAACTATAGATATTGGTAGTGTGATAAGTTTTTATGGATATAGTTTTTATGAATGTACTAATTTAAAAGATATAACAATGCCTAATACGAATGGCTATAGTATATCAAATTATACATTTTACAATTGTACATCTTTAAAAAATATTGATTTAAAGCAAGTAGGATGGATATATGATAATGCTTTTAGAAATTGTACTTCTTTAGAATATATTAAAATAGGTACAGCTATAAATTCAATTAATAGTAATGCATTTTATGGCTGTACACAATCTAATTTAACTATTGAATTTGGTTTAACAGAATCTGAATTTAATAATAGATCTGATTTAGTAAGTTATATGCCATGGGGAGCAACAAATGCTATTATTTTATATTCAGATTCTAATGCTCACACTCTACAAGTAAATTGTCTTAATGAAGATATTCCTTATAATATTACATTAGAAATAAATGGAAAAACTCTTAATACTGATCATATAAAACAACCTAATAATACAGAAATAACTTATACAGTATCTAGTAGAAATTATATAACCCAAACCAATACGATTACTTTAACAGAAGATACAGTTATTGATGTTACTTTAGTTGCTGATCCAAATCCAAAATACTATGAAATAGATACAAATTTAGTTTCTTGGGATGGTGCAAATGTAAGTATTATCAAAAATGAATATACTGACGATAGTATCTTAAGAATTACTAACTTAAATAAATCTGAAAATATTGTTATTAATGATTTAGATTGGAATGGTTATTTTAGTGGTATAGGTGATACTAGTGATGAATTTATATTTACATTTAAAATAAATTCTCAAGCACAATATTTTAATTTTGATGGTATGCCTTTAAGTACATCTGGAAGTGACGATGGCTTTTATTTACATACAAGTAAAGATGGAAGTTATAAGAGTTATTATTCATACTTAGTTATTAACTATGATAATGCTTCTGAGGATTGGCGTAATAATGGATCAATTTGTCCTATAAATGAAACTATTCAAATGAGAATTAGATTAGATAATGAAACATTATGCTGGCGTTATGACATGAATGGTAGTAATACTAATGCCGGTTGGAATAGTGGTACATTAGATCCATTAGTACATGTATTTTCATTAATTAATGATATATCAGGAGAAAATTTTACTATTGATATTGATTTTATGAATACAGGTTTCAGAAAAAATAATACTTGGGTTAAACGTTTAATTACTGAAAGAGTACCTAAGTATAATTTAACGATTAATTCTATTCCAGCTACAGCAGATATTACAATAAATAATAAGCGTTATGCTTCCGGAAGAACTATTAAATTTCCACAAGATAGTGAAATTACATATACTGTTAGTGCAGAAGATTATATAGCTCAAACAAATACATTTACCTTAGATGATGATACTGTTTTAAATATTACTTTAGTTGCTGATCCTACAGTATACTCAATAGATACATCTAAAATAACTATTACTCAAAATACTCAAAATTATCCATATAGATTTCTTATTGAAAATGATAATCTAGGTAATGATGTAATATTAAATGTGGTAAATCCATCAACTAGCGTATGGGATTATGTTACCCAAACTAGATCCTATCCATATACTATTTTATTAAATAATGATGCAAAAACTTTATTAAATAAAGTATTAAATGAAGATGGTTCAGATGTAGATTATTTTCAAATGCATTATACATTAAATACTATAAATTATAGATATGGTTCAGATCATCAAAATAATGGTTTATTTTCGTTAGGTATTATTGGTCAAGAAGAAGATACCTATGAAGTAGCTACTACACCACATGAACATACTGATGAATTTGTTAGTCAATATTATAAATATTATCAAGCTGGTGGTAGTGTTAATTATGCTAGAAATGAAATAAGTGGTAGAATGGGTTATAATAATGGTGATTCACAATGGCCACATCAGCATGAAACATTTTTAGATTTTAATGGATTACCGACAAATCAAATTAAAGATTGTACATTTATTATTGAAAATATAGATGGCACAAAAATGGTAAGGGTTAAAGATAATCAAACAGGTATTATTTATTCTAATCAACTATATGGAATTTCTGAATCTTTTAGACAATCATATGAGGTTATTCCTTATTTATTATCAAGTATTGGTTGGAATATATTTGGTAATTGTGAAGTTTTATTAGATCTTAAGCATACAGGTTTTAAGAAAAATAATACATGGATTTGGCGCCCTGTTGAATTACAAACGAATCATGTAAGTTTAAGAATTAATACTACACCTAGCAATGCTAAAGTTAATATTAATGGTAGTATTTATACTAGTGGTCAATTAATCAATTTACCTATAAATACAGAAGTTACTTGGGAAGTTAGTGCTGATGGTTATGAAACTGAAACAAATACATTTACCTTAAGTGAAAATACAACTCTAAATATTGTATTGACAGCTACTCACTGTACATGGGATTCAACAAAATTAACTATGCAGAAAGCTGATGATGCTATCTTCGAATTAGTACAAGATGATAATGATGATTATGTTTTATTAAATTTATATGGAACAAATCAATTAGGTAATAGAGAAACTAACAATCCATTTGATCTTGCTATAGCAACAGAATCTCCTTATACATTAAATGCAGTTGCTGGTAATGGTGATTATTTATATGAGAATCATCCATACTTTTTTGAATTGAAATTTAAAATTCTTAATCAAGCCGAATTAGGTAATGATTCTCATTATATTCCTATTTTAGGATCTCGTATGGCTGATGGTAGTTATGAATATGATGCTGAAGATCCAAAGTCCAGTCATGGTGATGGCATAACATTTACTACAGAAAATCAACGCTTTGACTGTGTAGCATTCTATCAACCAACAGCTAGTTTACAGTCAAGTGAATTAAGAGGCTATGTAGATTTACCTGAAATGACAACACCATATTCAAATGAATGGATATTAACATTACAAGGTACCTCTATGCAAATTAAAAATTGTGGAAATAATGTAATAAGAAATACAGCAATTAATTTTGGTTCTTATGAAATTGATTCAGAATTTCATCAGTATTATAATTTTCTTAATAAATTATTTCAAGGCGGATATCCTGATGAAATTGGAGCGAATATTCAAATTGATCTTAAACATACAGGATTTAAAGATTGGCAAGGCAATTGGTTATGGAGACCTATTAAGGTTGTAGAAGCAGTTTCACCACTTCAACCAGCTGTAGATCCCGAAGTAATTGTTCCTGAAGAACCAATATCAGGTGATTAAAAGTAAGTAAAAGGGACCTCAATTGGTCCCTTCATTTTTAAAAAATATATCATAAAATATTAGATATATTAAATAAAGTATAGTTATCCAAGAAAGGAAAATGGCGAGAATTTTTTCCCACCATTTAATATTTAACCATTCTTTTAAATTCATACCTTTTCCTAAACAATCTAGCATAGAAATTAAGAAAAAGCTATAAATTAAACCTTCTATGTATATATTTATAATCATTACTCTAAATAGATATAGGTTTACTGCCTTTATCTAATTCCTTTTCTTCCTGTTCTCTCAAAAGATATTCAAAACATAATTTTGAAGTATAATTACTATTTTCAAGAATATCCATTTTACGTTTAGCTGTTTTAAAATCACCTGCAGTAATATATTTTAATTGATCATATTGTTCATCTGTAAATTTAATACCTTTACCAAAATATGTTTTTAAACCCGCTTTAATATTATCTTTTTTCATAAATTCAAATTTAACTTTAAATACAAAACGTCTCATAGAAGCTGGATCAATTCTATTTTTTAAGTTTGTAGTCATAATGAATGGATATGGGTGATCTTCCATTTGTGTAAGTAATTCATTAACATGCATAGCTTGAAAATCTCTGTCTGCATATTTTCTATCAAATAAAAATGAATCTGCTTCATCAAGTAATAAAATAGCTTTCTTTTCTCTTGCTTCTTTAAATGCTTCTGCTATATTTTGCTCAGTTTCACCTACATATTTATCCATTAAATCAGATGCACGCTTTTTAATAAATGGCATTTTTAATTCTTGAGCTAAGTATTGTCCATAATATGATTTACCTGAACCAGAAACACCATAAAGCAACATACCATAATTTTTCATTTTTGACTTTTTGAGTTTTTTAGTCAATTCTTCAAGATTTTGATTACAATTGGTCATTTTATAATCATATTTAATCTTTTCTTGAGAAACAGGCTCTTCTGGTTGTTTTACATTTTTAGAATTTCCAGCTCCTTGCTTAATATCTCTACTAATCAATTTTCTAATTTCTGGAGGTAAAAACATTAATACACCAGGATCATTTTGTAACTGATTTGGATCAATTACAATTGTATGATGTATTTCTTTCCACTGTGGATTATTTGGATCATCTGGATTATTAAAATATGTCATTGTTTTCCTTTCTATTAGAGTAATACTTGTATAATCTTATCAAATTCTTCAGTAATCATTAATACCTTTTGTTTTTCATTAGAAATAAAAGTATTTAATGCTATTTTTGTATCATCTTTTAATTTATCTTGATTTAAGTTTAAAAGAATATATAATTTAACTAAATTTTTTTCCTTAAAATCAATATAATTTTTATGCAAATTCATTAATTTTTTAACAATATGCTCTCTATCTTCTTGTGAAATATGCTTAGATAAAGCTAATAAACCGGTTGGTTGATATAATGTTATATTTAAATGATCTATGGCTCGTATTAATATTTCAGCTTGTTCATTAGATGTAATATTATTCATTAAATCATTTTTAAACCAACTTATTACAGAATCTGCTCTTTTCTTTTCCTCTTCTGCAAATTTTTTAATTTGTTTTTTAATATAATATGATTTTAATTTTATGGTAAGAAATGAACTTAACATACTAACAAATATTGTATATAAAATTAATTTAATCACAATTCAACTCCTCAATTTATATTTTATATATAGTTTTATAAAATCAAAAAGTAAAGCCATAAAAAAGCTCTATGCTAAAATTAAATAACATAGAGCTTTATGACAATTTAATTATTTAATTTCAAAAGTTTTTCGTTTTTGTTCTTCTGGAACCTCTATTTTAACAGTAATTGAAAGCAAACCGTTTTTAAAAGTAGTATCTTTAATTACAGCATATTTAGGAAGATTCATAGACCAAGAAAAACTACGCATTGAAATACCTTTGTAGTAATAATTTTCTGAAATATTTTCTTTTTGGCTATTTTCAGATTCTTGAACTTTACTATTGATATACAATGTACCTTCTTCTGTATAAATTTCTAAATCATCTTTATCCCAACCAGCTAATGCCATTTCAATAACAAAACCATTATCATACATATTAACATCACCTTTTTCACTATAAAGGCGTTTAATATTGTATTTTGGATAAGAATCTTGTTTGATTAATGTTGTTGGGAAAGAGTTATTAAAAAATTCATCAATTAAAGAATTAAATTGTGAATCAATCATATGCGATAAAGAGCCACGCATAACTGGCATTAAAGAATTTCTCATTTTATTTTATCCTAATTAAATGTTTAGCAATAAATTGTTTTTTGTAAACCTCTTTTTGAGCATTTACATTATAATAGAACTCTTGTTTTTATGGAATGTAAAGCCATTTTTTAGTTCTAATCTATAATAAAGGAGTAATTATGAGAAAATCCAAATATGCACAAATTACTAGAGCGAGACAAAAACGAATATGTATGCCAAAAAAGTCTAAATTTGGTACAGTAGCTGTTGGAACAAAAAGATATAAACATGGTATAAGTAAGGCTGAATCTGATTGGTGTCTTAAAATGGGTTTTTTAGAAACTAGTAAAGTTATATATGGATTTAATGGAAAAATTATTATAGTTGATGGTTGGAATCCTAAAACAAATACGGCTGGTGAATATTTAGGTGAAGTATATCATGGTTCACACAGAACAAATCCTATAAATAGAGATGTTAAATTATGGATAGGAAAAACACCGAATCAATTATATAATGAAACAATTGCAAGATTTAATTTTTTATATTCACTCGGTATTAAAGTATTTTTTGTTTGGGAAAGTGATTATAAAAAAGGTTTTTTAGGACGTTATTATAAAGGTCCAGGTGATAATTTATATTAGGATATGACATGGGTTTATTTTTAGCATTTTGGAGAAGATTATTTGGTGGATTTGATGCCAAATTTAATATTTTTGAAAAGCGTGGAATACAAATGATTTCATGTATATTAACAGTATTTCTTTGGGAATGGTTAATAATACATAAAACTTGGTATATCGCTTTAATTATAGGAATCCTTGTTTATATCTTTTGGTGTAAAGGCCATTATTATTATTTTTTATGTGGTACAGAATCTGATGAATATATAGATGAGCAAGAAGCCAAAGGTAGAAAACCAGCAATGAATTGGATTGTAGCTCCTATAAATAAATTACTTGGATTTATTCCTCGTAGTAAACAATATTGTTTTATTGGAATGATGATAAGATATACTTTTTGGGCAATACCTTTAATTTTCTTTGTTGGTTGGAAGTTTTTTGCTGCTGGTTTTTGTATCCCATTTATCTATAATGCGATGTTTTGGGTTGAATTACCAAAAACAAAATGGTGTTCATCTCCTACTAATTGGGCAGAATGGTTTTCAGGATTAATTATCGGTTGGGCATTAATATAATGAGATTACAACAAGTTTTAGATGAAGCTATAGAAATTTTACAACATCCAGAATTTAAAACATATGGAGCTCTTCAAAAAGCACGTTATCAGCATAATAAATCTGAAGATGAGCTCTTTCTTCGTAGTGATATGTATAAAGGTTCTATAATTAAGAAAGAATCTATTGAAAAAGGTGTTGAAACTCGTAAAAAATGGTATCAAGATCCTAAAAATAAAGAAAAATACTTAAAAGCTATTCGTGAACGTAATAAGAAACATGGTTATAAAGATAAAAAGAGTAAAGAATAATGACAAATTTGGCAGTAGGAACAATACTTTATGGTTGGTCTGGAAATGAATTTAATTCTAGTGCAGGTACAGTAGGTTCAGAAGTTATAATATATACAACAACTACTCAATTAAATACCGCTATAGGGGATAAAGTTTATAATATATACGGTGAAGAAATTGATACAGTTACTGGTGTTGAAGTATTTGGTGATTATGAAAGAGATTTGTCAGCTAATAATTATCTAGGAATGTGGGAATCTTCACAAGGTACTTCGTTAGATACTACTGTTCAAGCAAATACAAAATATATATCTAATCTTTCTGATGGTACTGATACTTATGTTATAAAAGATGTTGAAGCAAGAACTTCTATAACAAATAAACAAGATATATTAGTTAGTGGTACGAATATTAAAACAGTTGGTGGAACAACTTTATTAGGTTCAGGTAACATAGCTTTTCCAACAGTTGATCAAACATATAGTGCTGTATCGACAAATGCTCAATCAGGTGTTGCGGTTAAATCCGCTATAGATGCTGCAATTAGTTCTGTGTATAAACCAGGTGGATCTGTTGCATTTGCTTCATTGCCTACACTAGGATCAACAAACGAAGGATATGTATACAATGTTACAGACGCTTTTACAACTACATCTAGTTTTGTCGAAGGGGCTGGTGTAAGTTATCCTGCTGGTACCAATGTTGCTATTGTTATTACTGATCAAACAAATTATTATGCTTGGTATTTAACTTCTTTCTCTACATTAGTTTATACTACATCAGCAACACCATCACCAGGAGATGCAATTTATAATTTTGAATTTACTTTAACTGATGACACAATTAAATCAGTAGAAAGTGATTATTCATCTATTTTATGGAAAAGTGATGGTGTTACATTAACAGCTACACGACAGTCATCTAATGATACTAATTCTACCACATATAAATTTGATACATTAACTGGTGCATTTCAACCACTACTTGTTTCTGGTACTAATATCAAAACTGTAAATAATGAATCAATACTCGGTTCAGGTAATATTAATATATCTAGTGGAAGTACTTATACTGCTGGAACAGGTATTGATATTACCAATAATGCAATAAATGTGACTAGTCCTGTATTAATAAATACTTCTACAGGAAATAATAGTATAACAATATTAGGAACGAAATCTTCTATTACTAATGCTATGAACATTGGATATAGCTCATCTGTAACAAGACCTGGTATTGCTATCGGTAATAATTCTTCTATAAGTGGTAATGAAAATTGGGCTTGTGTGCTTGGAACAGGAGCTGGAGCCGAATCTGCACGATGTGGTGTTGCCATTGGTAGTTATGCACAAGTGAAAGCTAATTATGCTATACAAATAGGTGGTTCTCTTGATACTACAAGTGCTGTTAACTCAGAAGCCAATACAATGAAAGTATATAATGGAATTTCTAATTATAAACTTCTTGGTTCAGATGGTACAATTCCTAACACTAGATTAAATGTAATGACTGGTTCAGATGGTACAAATGCTGGAACAAAGGGTGCTGTACCTGCTCCTACTGCTACAGATAATACTAAATTCTTACGTGGTGATGGTACTTGGGCAACACCTACTATGCCAACTGTTGATCAAACCTATGATGGAACAAGTACAAATGCTCAATCTGGTACTGCAATAGCTGGTGCAGGATTCTTAACAAATAAAGCAACTAGTCCTTATTCTTGGGTTATATCAAATACTGCATCAGGTCAAGATGGTTTAACAATTTTAGGTAGAGATTCTACAGCAACTAAAGCAAGATCAACTGTTTTAGGTAGAAGTGCTCAGTCTACAGGAAAATCTGGTATTGTAATTGGTTATGCTGCATATGTTTCTGCTGATCATGCAATTCAAATTGGAACTGGAACTAATTCAACAGCTGATACATTAAGTATTGGTTTTGATAATGATACTACTGCTAATCGTAAGAATTGGCAATTGTTAGATGGTACTACTGGATATATTCCAAATGCTAGAATAAATATGGATACCACACCTACAAGTGGAAGTTCAAATGCAATTACATCAGGAGCTGTTTATTCTGCTTTAGGTGATATACAAACTGCTTTAACTGCAATTATAACTGGAGGAAACAATTCATAATGACTATAGCTAGTGATTTAACTACAATAAGTACAGCATTAACAAATATTAAAACTTCTATTATTAATAAAGGAGTTATTCCTTCTGGTAATATTACTACATATGCTACAGCCATTGATTCTTTAAATGTAGTTCAAGATAAAACATATTTAAATTATTGGATAACCACAAGTGGAATTACAAATATAAATACTAATACCACTTTTACAATTAATGGAAGTGGTGAATATAAAGATGATTTAACAATTATTGGTTTAAATTTCGCAAACATTAGATTAATCAATGGTTTTGGTGAAAGAACTTTTAGAGCTTGTCAAAGTTTAAAATTTATTAATTTTGATAGTATTGAAACTATTGATGGTAAAGTATTTTGGATGTTTCGTAATTGCCAAAATTTAACTTCTATTAATTTTCCAAAACTAAAAATATTTAAAGCAGGTGATAGTGGTGGAGCCCAAATGTTTTGTGAATGTATTGGACTAAAAAATGTAGAATTTCCATCTTTAGAAGAATCTGGTGGTGGTAGCGGTATACAAGGAATGTTTTATAAGTGTTCTGGATTAGAATATGTTTCTTTTCCAATGCTAAGCCGATTAACAGGAAGTTACAAAACTGATCTACAAGGTTTATTTCAAGAGTGTACTAACTTAAAAGATGTATTTTTTCCTTCATTATGTACATCTTCTTTTACTAATCAAAACGCAAATGTTATGCGATATATGCTTTTAAATACTGGAACAAATTGTATACATACAATACATTTTCCAAGTAATTTAGAAACTTTGATTTCAACATTTAATAGTTATCCATTATTTGGTGGTGACAACGGATATGTAACATTAGCTTTTGACCTACCTGCAACTTCATAAGGAGGAAACAAATGTTTATTACACAAGTTTATAAATATGAAAAAGACGGAATTGTTTACGTTGGTGGAAACGTACCAGAGAGTGCAACAATTCTTGAAACAATGGACATCTTAAACGCAGAAGAAGGCTTTGATCTTATCCGTATATCAGATGAGGAAAATATAGGTAATTCTGTATGGTTACACGATGGCGATGTTCAAAAAAATTACAGAAAAGAAAAATCTATTCAGCTTGACAATTTACCTGAAGAATCTGTGGATAATAATTAAAAAAAATTATAACTATTATTAGCGCTAACCGTAGTATTTAATTTAAAATTTATTAATTATTTCTAAGATTTTTTCTTTATCTTCTAAACTTAATTTTTTACCTTTTTCAATTTTAGTTAGATAAGGCTTTGTTTGTTGATCATAATACTTTGTACGTATTTCAGAATGAGCAGCACAAGCCTTATCTAATGTATCAAAGCAATATGAATGTTTTAATTTGCTAATAGATTTATCTTTATTGACTACTACATCAAAATAATATGATTTAGGTCCATCTAATGATTTAAATTTTGTCACAATTCCAGATACACCACATATTTTATTTTTAATATCTGGTTTACTATTAAAATGTTCAATATGTTGTTTGTAACCTATAAAATCACTCATATTTTTTCTTTTACATCTTTACCATAAATTGTTTTTGATACTGGTTCAAATCTTTTAATTACATTCATTACTGACCAATGACTAAATAAAGGATTTTTAGCAGCTAATGCATTCATTTCAGTTTTATGTTGTTCCATAAAAGATTGTGCTTGTTTACGTGATTCAAAACATAATCCTGAATATAATTTTTTTCTTTCTTTAATATATTCTTTATCATTTCTCCTTGAAATACCTGTATCCCATGGTTTACATTTATATTCTCCAGGTTTAATAAAAATACAGTTTTTTTCTGAATTAAAATCAATAAAACCTTCTCTCGGAGCTAAATTTCTTTTAAATTTATTTGGATTATTACTATTTTTACTCCAAGTATGCATTTTTATTTTTACAACAGCCATTTAAAAAATTCCCTCACCTAATTTTTAATCTTTACTGAAATTATAATATTAAATGTATATAAAAAAATAAAGCCATATTTCAAAAAACATGACTTTATTTATAAATCTGTTAATAACTACGTAATTATTCTGATTCGATTGTGATAATCATACCATTATATACAACTTTTATTGGAGCAGATTGTACTACATTAGTGTTTGTATTAACAGATTTTTTCTCAATATTATTTACAGGTATTGTAGTATTTTCAAGTAAAGCTTTTAACTGATTAATAGATAAATCCCATCCCCAATTACCTGAACAAATGGAATATATAATTTTATCTGTTTCTTTATCTACTCTATATTTTACTAATAAATTCTGAGGTTTTTCTTCACTATTTATTTCAGGCTTATTATTAAACATAATTTGATTACTAAAATCTTTGTAAATAGTCCATTCAATTTTTGTATGATCTAAATATGTTTCTAAAGCTTCCTCTATTCTTTGTATAATACCTTTTTCTTGTACTTTAAGTAAAATAAATTTAGCAATAGCATAAGGTGTTATCAAACTAGATAAAAATTTTGAATCAACTTCTATACTATCTCTTTCTAATAAAGTTAAAACATCTTTGTTATCTATATTCATTAATAAAGTTGCATTACTATAAATTGGATTAATCTCAGTTAAAGCTTCAATAACTTCTTTAACTGCTTCTTTCATAGATTCATCTAAATGCTCTTCAATAAATTTTTCTTCTTCTGTCATTATATTATCCTTTTACTTGATTAGTAAAATTAACATTTACCTTAAAATCAACAGCTTTTCCTAATTGTGGTGCGATTTCTAATACATTTGCTACTGTAAAAAAATCTTCAAAAGCTGATTTACCTAAAATATTACCTTTACTATCTTTTATTGCTAAATACCAAACATGATTTTCTTGATAAAAACAAAATTCCATTTTATTTCTCCTATAAATTATATTTTTATAGAATATTATAAGCTATCTGTTTCTACAAATAAATTTATATTAAATTTTGGTTCAGTTTTATCTTCTTCATATGGAATATATCCACAAGGGTTAGTAATATATCTTACATTTCTTTTTCCAAATGTAAAATCACATCTATTATGTACATGACCAGATATAACAAGTTTTACCGCTGGCAACGTAATATCTATCCATTTTTCTAAATCAGATGTATAACTCGCATTAAGAAGTCCTTTTTTATATTTTTCAGATATACATTGCGGTGATAAGCAATGATGAGTCATAAGTATAATTTTAGCTTTAGGATTTATTTTTAAAATTTCATCATGACATCTTTTTACTTCTTTTTTA
>JAFXSE010000020.1 GCA_017525855.1 Bacilli bacterium | reverse complement strand
AATCCCCAATTATATTTTTATTAATTACAATTTAAAAAAATTAATAAATTTAAATTAAATATTCAATCACAGCAAAATTTAATTATAATAAAGAAAAATAATTATTTTTTAATAATTTAATATATTTTTGAAAGATTTTTTTT
Source organism: Bacilli bacterium (assembly GCA_017525855.1). The sequence goes on along the minus strand of JAFXSE010000020.1, from coordinate 5,695 downwards.
AATCAAAAATGAAAAGACTTTCCCTGATTATTTTGACCTTACTTATATCAAAGAGTTTTTCAGATACATGTACCGTTATTGATGTATTTGGATGTGACACAATAGAATCAGAAGCAGAAGTCCCAGCTGAATATGATGCTTATGCTTATCAAACTCCTCCAAGAAACGATGCCTTAGGGAATTACCAGTCTACCTTCCAAGATATGAGATATTTAGTAGGTTGGATAGAATTATCTTACAATGCTGCCAAAACTCGTTGTACTGTGAAATTCAACGCAAAAGTTAATCCAGACTTAGGAGAAGAAGGTGTTGACTATACTATTTACTATACTTTCGGAGATTTCGAAGAGCAAGAAAGTAATGAAATTTCAGTAAATTCAAGAGATGATTCTTATCCTAACGGTTTGTCATCTTCATGCAGGATTATCAACATGAAAACAGGAAATGAAGTTGTAAGTCTTACTTTACAAGATGTATATTTTTTATGGGATGTCATAGAAGTCAATACCCCTCCAGAATATGAAGATGGTCAAAGAGGCTCTATTGTTGAACTTTTTGGATGGTCAATGGAAGATGTTGGAGAAGAATGTGAATTTCTAGGAGTAGCTGGATATTTAGGCGTTAAAATATTCTCACCTTATGAAAGTTTATTGTCAGATACAATGACTGAGGGAGCTACACTAAATCCTTGGTGGTATGGAACTCAAGTTGCTTCTTTTAAATATGACTGTAGATCTGGAAACGAAAAGCAATTAAGAAAAATTATTACTCGATGTCGTGCCGTTAATGTTAGAGTTTATGCTGAAATAGTAGTTAATCATATGACCGGAGATTCAAATGATATGAACCCAATTCATTATTCTGATACTTGTGGAACTTGGGGTCCTAAGGCTGGAAGCGGTGGTTCCCCTTTTTATACTAAAGCTGGTCAAATAAGTAATAATTATTACACAAATAAACCTCCTGCAAATGAATATCCTTCTGTTCCTTATTTCCCTTCTGATTTTCATTGTGGAAGAGGAATTACTAATTGGAATGATCCAGAACAACTTTGTTATGGTGCTCTTGCTGGCTTACAAGATCTAAATACTGAAAAAGAATATGTTCAAAGAAGGATTGCTACTTATATTGTTGATTTATTAAGTATAGGTTGCTCAGGAGTAGCTATAGCAAATATTAGACATATTCCAAATTTTTCTTTAGCAAAAATCTTGAGATATGTAAAAGATTATCTAGGCGGTAAATTGCCTCTCGATTTTATGGTTATTTTTATCATTGAAGGTTTAAAACCTGATATTGCTATGTGTAATGAAGACGAAACTATTTTAGATTTTGGAATTTATTTTATTGATCTTTTGAAAAAAGAGGGTTTCAAAGAATCAGAAATTTTTCAAATAAAATATTGGTTTAAAGGTTGTCTAGCATATGATGATTATATTGAAAGTTATGCTCCTACATGCTATGCAGAAAAGGATGAGGAATTGTTATTTGATGTTAAAAGATGGGCTGTAAGCTTGGAGTATTCCGATGATATTAATATGGCCCATGACGATTATAATATTTATATTAGAAGTAAAGATAAAGAAGGGCATAAAAATATTTTAATAAATGATTTGTTCCTTCACCCAAAATTTAATTATACCCTTAAACTTATATTTACTTCTTATTCAATAGATAGTGTAAATGGTGTCCCAGATGGAAAATCAGAAAAATCTTTTTGTGCTTCTGAATCTTGTCTACAATCTACAACAGACCTTCCTTTTAAAAGAGCTTTCTATCCATATTCAACTGGATATGATTGTGGAGATGGAGAAAATTGGATTATTGGTGAATATTCAAGAGTTCATAGAGATATTGATATTGTTAATGCTATGAGAGAGTGGCTATATAGTACTCCTGAAAAAAATATAACTTCTGAAGTATTATATGCAAAAGATCTAGCAAAGGCTGAAGGTTGTGATGAAAAATGTTTAATATGCAACGAAGAAAGTAAAAAGTTGGAAAAATGTATATTTTGTGATACAAATAATAACTATTATCCTATTATGGAAATTGGAGGAAGAGAAGAATACTATGATTGCCGTCTAAAAGATGCCAAAGTTGAAAGATTATACTTTAGTAATAGAGAAAAAGCATTTTTACCTTGTTATGAAACTTGTAGATATTGTAATGAATTAGGTGATATAAATGACCATAAATGCACAGCATGTGATTATAATCTTATGAAAAAACCGGGAACAAAAGATTCAGCAACTACTTTTAATTGTGTAACTAGTTGTGCTTATAGTTATTATTACACAGATTCAGGCCAATATAAATGCACAAGTACTCCTGTTTGCCCTTCTGATAAACCAATTTATATATCAGAAAAGCAAAAATGTGTTTCTTCATGTAAAGAAGAAGCTCCATTAATTTATTTATATAATGGTAATTGTATTGAAGAATGCCCAAATGGTTATATTCCTGATGACACAAATAATCTTTGTAAATCAGCTAACACAGATGAATGTGCATTGGGAACTAAAACTGAAACTTTATCAACTCTTTATAGTGCAAGTATGATTAACTCCTACGCAAGAGGATACAGAGATGAATATATTCAATATACCCATAAACGTTTAACTAGAGTAACAAATGCCAATTATAACATGGTTATATTCATGGATTTTGATTGTGTAAAACAACTTGGATTAGATATTCCTGATTTAAGGTATACTACCAATAGGCGTCTGCAGGAAAAAGATGTAGCAAGAAATGAAACTGCTAATCAAACCCAAGGATTACCTTTAGAAGATACATGCTATACTAAAGTTCAAAAAACTGTTATAAGTGGAGATCCATTAATAGTAGTATATATAGAAGATACTAGTAATTTAATTGCTGAAAAAGGTTATTTATTGTATAATCCTGATTCTGGATTAAAAACCAATTTTGAATCTATATGTGGACAAGAAGCTTTATCAGAAAAAGAAGATATCACTGTTGATGAAGACAGCGAAAATAAGATACTAAAATATATTTATTTAAGGCCAGCATCACAAGTTGCAGATGAATCAGGTCCAACTTCTTGCCAAAATAATACAGCTCCTTTATATAGAAATAATATGATAGATTATTCCAAATGTATGGATAAAGATGGTCAATATGAAGGACTATATTATGATACTCGTTCTGATATGTTTATTCCTTGCCATGAAAATTGCAAATATTGTAAAAGAGGTGGCTCAAGCAGTGAAAATAATTGCATGGAATGTGGTGTTGGATATATAAAGCATCCTTTAGATGGAAGAAGAGAAAATTATAATTGTGTTTCTGAATGCACATATTCTTACTTTTTTAGCGCAGCTGGTACTTATACTTGTACTCCTGGTCCAACATGCCCAAAAAATTATAAATATTATATTCCTACAAAGAATCAATGTATAGATAAATGCTCAAATGATGATGTTTATGTTAATACTTATAACGGTAATTGTGTCATTGAATGCCCAACTGGACTAATACCAGATGCTAATGGTATTTGTATAGCAGAAAATGTTGATGAAAGCCGATGTACTTGGAGTAAAAAAGAAACATCATTAAAAAACTTTGATGATACTGGTGGATTGGACACTTTAGTAAGTAATTATTATGAAGAATTTTATTATACAGATAAACATGTTTCTGAATTTAATAGTTCAGAATATGGAATTCTTATTTATGTGGATAAAAGCTGCCTTACTGAATTGAATCTTAATTTCGCCGTAGTTGACTTTGGTGATTGCTACAGGAAAGTTCAAAATGAATCGGGATTATTAAATAATTCTCTTATAGTAGTCCTTTTAAAAAAATTAGATGTAAAAACAGGGCGTACTTCTTCAAGTTATTCTTTATATAGTCCATTAGATGGAACTAAATTAGATGCCGCCACCATTTGCAAAGATGAAGAAATCGTCGTAGAAGAAAGTGTTTTAGAAATTTTAGAAGAATCAGGAATTGATTATGAATCAATGATATTTTTAACTGATCAAAATATTGATATATTCGATTCTTCAGGGGCATTTTATACTGATATTTGTTACGAATTTGATTCTCCAATAGATAGAGATATTACCTTGGAAGATAGACTTGAAACATTTTATCCAAATGTATCTTTATGTGATGCAGGATGTCAAAGTAAAGGTGTAAATTTAACTACGATGAAAGCTATATGCTCATGCACATTTAGCGATATATCTACAGCAGGCTTAGTATCAGATATTGAATATTTAAATGAAGTATTCGAAATAATTTCAAGCAGTAATATTCAAGTACTAAAATGTATGAAATATTGTTTTAAAAAATTCGGTAGTTCTGTAGGAGGATTCCTCATGCTTTTCTGTATTGTAATAGTTATTTTCATGGGACTTATTTTCTATTATAAAGATATGGATATAATGAAAAAGTATATAATAGATAAAACAACTTCTTATATTAATTACTTGAATGAGATATCACCTGAAGAAGAAGAAAAAAAATCAAATATATTGATTAATAGTATCGATGATAAAGTGAATGATAGCAAAGCAAAGAATCAAAATAAACAAAATAGTAAGGTAGATTTCAAAGAGCAAAAAGATGATAGTATTGAACAAAAAGGAGATGTTTTATTATTAAATAAAGTAAATAATTCAAAAGAAGTACTTTCTAATCATAAAATTGAAAATAAATTAAATGCTATAAACAAAGGTGGAAAAGACACTAATCATTTAGATCAAAGTGAAAAAGAAGACTTTAAAGAATATTTAGCTCCAAATATTGATGACCAAGAATTCGAGGACATAATGTTACAAGATAAAAGAACTTTCAAAGAATATTTCTTAGAAGCTTTAAATGATAAACAACTTTTCGTGAATACATTTAATGTACATGATAATTTCCGCCCTCAATCTTTAAAAATTGTTCTATTTTTACTTACTCTTATTTTATATATGGTCATTAATGGTTTATTCTATGGTGATGATGCTATTAGTGAAATATATCACATCGAAGGGGAAGATTCCTTTTTTGGATTCTTCCCAAGATCAATTACTAGATATATATATTCAGCTGTTGTTGGTGTCATTATAGGTGTAATTATAGATTTATTCTTTGTCCAAGAAAAGAAAATGAAAGGCATATTTAACAGAGAAAAAAAAAATATTGTAAATTTGAAGGTTCAAATAACCAAATTGAGTAAAGAAATTGTTATAAGATATATAGCGTTTATTATTTTTGTTCTTGTTTTATTTATATTATTAATGCTCTATTTATTATGCTTCAACTATGTTTATCCCCATACTCAAGGGGATTGGATTAAATCTAGTATTTTCCTCATTATCCTCATGCAAATCCTCTCTGTTTTAGTAGCCCTAATCCAAACTGGCTTAAGATTCCTTGGATTCAAATATAAAAGCGAGAAACTCTTCAAATTAAGCAAATTATTGGATTAGAAATAGAACATTAATAATATTAACTCCCATACTAAATATTATTGAAACATATTATTATTATTATTTCTTATTATGAATTGGTTCTATATAATTTTTAAAAAACTAATTTACTAACTTCATTAATTTTAATTATTTTTTTAATTAATTTTTATTAAATAATTAATTTTTTTGGATAATATAATATATAAACTATATATTATTATTATTATTAATATTTTGGGGATTGGGATTGGGGATTGGGGATT
>JAFXSE010000019.1 GCA_017525855.1 Bacilli bacterium | reverse complement strand
CCCAATCCCCAATCCCCAATCCCCACATTCAAAATATAATTTATAATGAATATATAATTAAAATTTAAAATATATTAAATAATTATTAATAAATAAAATTTATTTGATAAAAAATATTAATTCATTATTTATTAAATTAATTTTTTTAAAGATATATAAAACAAGAGATGGCAAACCTAAATAATATAATTAAAGCTGTATTTTTATTCTTATGTTTAATAACATTTATAAACTCCAAAGATACAGAATGGATAAGATATAATCCCTCTACATACTCAGGAAAATATGAGCATACAACCGGAGAAAAAACCCAATCAGTTGCATTAGAATTTAGTAATGATAGAGAAAAACCCCTATATGTAAAAGTAACAATAACTCCAAATGAAGATACCCCCACACCTTTATTATGTTTTTCCCAAGAGGGTGCAAGTTGCAATGTGAACAGAGAAATTTTATATAAAAAAACAGACGGAACCGCCGCTAGTATATATGTAAAAAAAGAACAATTTGATTCCGGGGATTTATATATTTTAGTTACTTGTGAAGCAACCGGATGTGGATATACTTTAACTTTTGAAGGAAGTCAAGTTGCAGAAATTGATGCAAATTCAGTTTTTTCATATTTAATTTCTTCTTATAATAGAGAAATGAGATTTTCAGCAATAGGGGAAGCCGAAGAAGGAAGTTTTTTAACAATTGGGGTAGAGGGGAGTAGTAATGTACAAATAAATATTGATGATGATAATGGTTATGAACAATATAAATTAGATGCAGGAAGAATTGTAACTTTTCCGATAGTTAATTCTAATAGTAATGTTTTAGCAACTTTTACAATTAAAGGAGCCAATACTGGAGAATTTTTAACTCTTAATGTACATGTTGTTTTTAATGCTAGAGCTAAAGATAATTTATTATATCCTAATGGGCCTGTAGTTATGGGTTTATTATCTAATCAAGAAGGATATTTTAGAGAAGAATGTTTTCCAATCTCTGCTTTTGCTACAGGAAAATATTCAACTGTTAATAAATATTTTTTAACTGGAAGAATTCATTCAAAATATGGATTATTTTGGTTGGCGGATGAAAAAGATATGTATATGGAAGTTTCAGATACTGAAATTTCTGATGGATTATTATCATTTATGATAGAAACAAATGGATTAAAAAGATCTGTTTGTTTTGAATTTTCTTATGAAGATGATGTTAAAATGAATTATGTAGCTTATTCTCTTTCTCTTATTGAAGTAACAAAAATGGAAAATATTTATAATTTTTATCCACCATTTACTTTGGGACAAACATATAGAAAAATGATTCCAAAAGGAAAATATGCTGTTTATCATCCTGCAAGCATTTTAAAAAGTGATAAAAGATTAAATTATTATATGTATAATAGAAAAGGAGTAGCTGAAATGTATACATATGAATGCTTATCATATCCAGATTGTACATATGCTATAGAAACCATTCCTAAATTTAATCATCCAAAAAGAACTAGTAAAATGACACTTTATGATTATATAATTGATAAAGATTATAATTCTTTAGATCAAGATAAACAAGTAATGATTGTTTATTGTAAAGATGATGATAATGAAAATAATGGATATTGCGAAGTTGATGTTTCTTTCAATACCCCAGGAAAAAATATATTATTAATAGAAGATGAGCAGCTCTCAAAATATGCTTTAAAAGGTGAAAAAGGGACATTTAAAATTGATTTCAAAGGTGGAGTTAGAATTCAAATATTAATTATTGATATTATGATTTATAGTGGAGATGTTACTTTTACAGTTAAAGGATATGATAAATTAACAAACGGTCAATTAAAAGATGAAGCAATTGATATTTCTTATTATAAATATTATCTTTCAAATAAAATTGTTTATTATTTTAATTTAGCACAAATGACATATGAAAGTGTGGAATTAGAATATACCCCAGTAGTTAATTCATTTTTCACTATTAAATATAGTATTAATAAAAGTAATTTTATACAATTAGAAGAAAATATTCTTTCAGGCGAAAGTTATTTAGTTGAAATAGATCCTACAACTTCTGAAAAAAATAAAACTGTATATTTACCAAATTATAGAACTAAAAGGGAAAATCCATTCTTAGCAAACTTTTTCCAACTTAACTGCGATTTCGAAGTAACCAGAAATGGAAAAGAAATTGCATTTTCTGATGGATATGCCCAAGAAATTCTTTCCAAAACTAGTCAAGGATATAATTCAGAAAAATATCAATATGACATAAAGGTATTAGAAGCTGATTTATCTAATTATAATCATAAAATGTGTATGTTATATGTAGCTGGTTATGAATCTTCAGATGATGATTCGGTAACTGAAATAGTAGTTGGAGAAAATATAAATCAACAAGTTATTTTCAATAATGATTTCAAAACCATAAGATTTTTATATCCCCTAGCCGATTCATCAAAAGAATTAGCCGTTTATGTAAATATTATTGATCAAGCTTATTACAACGTTAAAATTTATTCAAATAGTAATAATTATTCTTTTAAACAATATACAATTACAAGAAGTCAAATTTTTTATTTATCCGAAAGTGACCTTATAAATCAATGTAATAGAGATACTCTATGTAATATTATTGTTGAAGCCCAATTTACTAAAAATATAACAGGAATGTCAAAAACTTCTGAACCAATGATTGAAATTACTATCAGACAAATTCAAAATACTCCGACTTATTTACAAAAAAGTCAAGCAAAAAGAGATTTTACATGTGGGGATAGCTTTTATTATTTATATACTGATATAGGAAAAAATGAAATTGGGGAAGTTTCAGTAAATTTCTTAAGAGATTTTGGAAATGTTTGGGGAAAAGTTGTAAGAAAAGATCAAACTGAAATTGAGCAAGAAGCAAATTGGAGAGGAATTTATAGAATGCCTTCGGCTGATTGGGGTGATTCTTTACCTTTTAATGGATATACTAAAAAATTTGAAATTGGAATTGAAGATACTCAAGATTGTATTGAAGGATGTTATTTATTATTATCTATTCAAATTTCTCAAATTGGAGATTATGTAGAAGAATATAAATTTTATCCATTTTCAATTATAACAAGAATTACTCCTAATAATTATGCATTTACTGATATTCCTAAAGTTGTAATTCAAGTTAATGAATATATAATAGGAAATGTTGATGTTTCAAAAAATGAAAGAATTTATCAATTTTATGAAGTTTGGCTTCCTCATGATTCTTATAGAGTTGATTTTGATTTCCAATCTGAAGTTGCAGGATTATATATTAATGTCGGAGGGACAAGACCCACAACTAAAAATGCAGACTTTGTATTATTACCACCAGGAAGAGATTCAATTTTATCAATTGATAAATTTCAGATAATGCAAGTAGCAGAAAAAAAAAGAATAATTAAAGATAAAGAAAAAAAAACTTTAGAAGATATAAATTTAGTTATTGGAGTTTGGACCGATAAAACAGATTCAATTGATACCGAAGTTTTTTCTTTATCTGTTCGTTTACCAAACGACGATATTACTATAGATATTATAGAAGTAAATACAGATCAAAAAATTCTTTGTAAACCACAATTTTTTGATACTAATCAATATCGTTGCTTATTTATGATAACATATGATGATCAAGATGTAGAATTAAATATGCCTTTACTTATTCATGCTGCTTCAGTTAACCAAAGTTCATTAACTTATGTATATGGATCATATATAGAAAGAAAATATTATGATGAATATGATGTTGATAAATTAAGAAGTAGTACTCCTACATCCCAAACTGCTATATATTCTACTCAAAAATCTGGATTAGGTTATATTTATACAAAAATAAAAGATGATGGTGGTGATACAAGCAATTATTTCTTTGTAAATGTAGTATCTGATAACAAAGATGAAATATTTATTCTTACATCTATGCCCATGTATAATGATATTGCAGCGACTACTGATCAATTTTATCCTAATCCTACTACTGAGCAATTATTATCAGTTTCGAAAGATAAATTAAGATTAAAATTCTTCACTACTTCTAGTCTTATTGTTAATTTTGTTACTTTAGGAGGAGAAGGAGAAATTTCTTGGGCTGACGATTTAAATACAGTATTTAATTTAAGAGGAGGAGGAGATAGATTATCTATGACATCTGGAAAAACTTCAGATGAAATAATTATCACAAAAAGAAAAACACAAAATGAAGAAGATTCCGGATTTTTCTTTTATATTTCATATTATATAAGAGATTTAGAAAATAATTTCGATGAAGTTCAATTTGGACAATCTGTAGAACTTTCTTATAGAGAAACTGATTTACCGGTATTTTTATATAGTAAATTGAATTCATATTTTAATGATATGTATATCTCCGTTACTTTTACAGATTCAGAAATTGATACTGGAGGAGAATATTCAGAATCTCCTATGGTTGTTAAGGCTGCACTTGCCAAAGAAAGTACTGTTTATAAAGCTAAAAAAAATCCAGATTTATCACCAACTTTAGATAGATCAATTGCTGGTGCATATGATCCTGCTCTTAGAACAGCAATAGTTTATATTTCAAGTGAAATAATTAAATCATTTAATATAAAAGCTGAAGATAATCCTACTTTATATTTATCTTTAGCAAAAAATGAAAATGTTCCAGAACAAAAATATGAAAAATTCAATGTTGAAGCCCAATTTTCAAAAATAAATGGTGCTATTATTCCTGCTGAAAAATCATATAATTATGGAAGACATACTAATTATTATACAAATTATTATAGACTAAGAAAAGATAAAAATAAAAGCTTTATGATAATTGAAATGGCTTTTAATAGTAAATACCTTGATTTTTCAGTAAATATTGCAATTACAAGATATAATTCAAGTGATTTAATAGTAAATACCACAAGTTCAGGAGGAAAAACATTGATTTTAGTCAACACTAAAAGAGGCGATAGTAATTTTATTTACTTAAATATTTTCAGAAAAGTAGACAATAAAGATTATCCAATGCTATACAATTATGTATTTAAATATATAAATATTGAAAAAGAAGATGAATTTCAAGATTTTAAAATAAAAGAAAATAATGGCAAATTAGAAATAAAAGAAAAAACTAATGAAGATGGAACAACTACAATCGATTGCACTTTCAATCCAATTTATTTAGAAGATAAAAGTAAAGCAAATATTACATATTTCTTCAAAGTTGTAGAAAATTCTACTCATTATTATGGAGAAGAATATAATACAATAGCAGTAATGGAATCTCCATATCACACTGTATATAAAAGAAATCCCGAAGAAAATAACGGAAAAATAACTTTAAGTGCTACAGGTGATCTATCTAATTGGTGTTATTTACAAGTTATTGCCCAAATTCAACAAGATACCTTTTTAGAATATGTAGCTTATAATGGAATTAAAAATATAAGAGATGCTCCTAAAGGAAGTGAAAGTTCTAGTGGTGGAATTAATACTACTGTTTTTGTTGTTGTAGCTGTTATTTTACTTTCTTTAATTGCTGGACTTGTTGTAGTTGTTTTCATATTCCAACAAAGAAATAAAAGTTTAATGAACCAAGTAAAACATGTTTCATTCCAACAAAATGCTGGAGCTGTTAATACTAGTAGTACTGATCCTGATTTATTATTACAAAAAAACCAATCTCCTCAATAAAAATAAATTTGTGTAAAAATAAAAAATAATAATAAATACTAAATATTAAATAGTATATACATTATTAAAAATAAAATAAAATTATTTTAAATTAAGGTTAAAATAAACATTATTTCTTAAGTTATTTAAATAAAATAATTAATTTATTTTTATTAATTAATTATTTTATTTTATTAATAATTATTTAAATAAATAATATAATTAAATTATTT
>JAFXSE010000018.1 GCA_017525855.1 Bacilli bacterium | reverse complement strand
TATTTACAATCTTTAAAATTAAAATTAAATAAAAATTAATTTAAATAATTTAAAAATCAATTAAATAATATATCGAAAATTTTGAGCATATAAAAAGTTGAAATTAAATTATATATTAAATATCTTATATCTATTATATTAATAAAGCATACTTAAATATTTAAATCATTTAATAATAATATTCTATTTACTTGAGAGAGACTTAGTATTTATTTAAGCTTTGTTATCAATATCTTTTAATTCTTCTCCTTTAGCTTTTATCTCTTCTTCTTCAGCTTTAGCTAAATCATGATATCTGAAATAGGCACTTCCTAAAGCACAGAAGAATCCAAAAGTGAACATATGAATAATAATTTTCCAAGGTAATCTTGGATTAGTTTCTTTAAAGGTATCTTTAAGGAATCCATATAATATAGGACCAGGTAAATTTCCTAATAAATTAGTAATCAAAAGATTCAAAGAGCTACCAGCACCTTTGTGTTCTCTTGGAATACTACTAACAATATATCCTCCAATAATAGGTAATAAAGCACTAGCAAAGAAGAAGAAAAGGAATAATCCAATACATAAAAATACAGCAGAGTTTGAATAAATAACAATAAATGAACTAAGTAATGTAACAACGGCAAATCCAGCTAAAAAGAATGCTGATTTTTTATTTTCATATCCTCCTACTAATGATACTAAGAATCCTCCGAACATTCCTCCAGTGAAAGGTCCGAAAACAGAAGCACCTCCATATAAAGGAACAAATCTGGTTAATTTTTCTTCCTCAGGCATTTTAAGATCATCAATGACATAACTTGTAATATTTAAATGAATAACTTGGAAACAGAATAAGCAATTTGCTTTAACAAAAGCAGAAAGACAATATACTGGTTTTTTTACAATTTCAAGCATGGATCCTTGAGCTTTAGCTTTTACTTTCATTTCTCCAGTTTCGAAAAATGTAGTTTGTTTCCAGTAATCATCAGTATCTTTTTCGAATCCTTCTTTTCCTTCTTTTTGATATCCAATAAAGTTGAATTTAGCTGAGAAATATTTTCCAGGGAAGCAAAGTAAAAGACTTCCTAAAGCTAAAATAAGAGCACCAACAATACAATAATTAAGATACCATTTATCTGGTTCATTTATTGTTCCAAGAACATATCCAACAGTTTGTCCGAGAGGAGATGTAATATTAACTACAGTCATCATCATAGTTTTTAATTTTTTGATACCGAATTGATCTACCCATACTGGAATATATATATGAGGATAAATTCTTACACTTCCAATCAAAAATCTTACACAATATAATATCCATCTATTGAAGGTGAGGTAGTACATGAAAAATGCAGAACCATTAATGAATATACAAATCAAGGTAAGAAGCTTTCTTTGATCAGTTTGAAGGAGACCCATGAACATAACTGAACCGAACATTCTACCTGCGGAAGCAAATGAACCGAAAAATCCGTAACCTTTTTCGTCTAGTTGTAAATCACGACGAACTTGCTTTTTGGATGAGGAAAGGACACCATTATCTCCACTCATTACTATAGATAAGGCTATGAAGATTACAAATATGAAGAAACGAGCGGCACGAGATAATTGCTCGTGTGGTTTGACTATTAATTTTTCTTCGTTTTCTCCTTTCATGATTTTATATGATTAAAAATAAAATAATTATTTATTATATCATTTATTTATTTATTTTTATGTTATTATTTTTAAATTAATTTTTTTATTATTATTTTGAATAAATATTTAAATTTAAAATTG
>JAFXSE010000131.1 GCA_017525855.1 Bacilli bacterium | reverse complement strand
AAAGAAAAATTTTATATCTTGCAGATAGAAATATGTTAATAGATCAAACAATGACTCAAGATTTTCAACCGTTTACTAAAATAATGACAAAAATTGAAAATAGAAAAATGGACAGTTCTTTTGAAATTTATATGGCTCTTTATCAACAATTAACTGATGGTCAAGGAATGGATATATTTAAACAATTTAGTGAAGACTTTTTTGATTTAATAATTGTTGATGAGTGTCATAGAGGTAGTGCTGCTGATGATTCTAATTGGAAAAAAATATTAGAGTATTATAAAAGTGCTACACAAATAGGTTTAACAGCAACACCAAAAGAGACTAACGAAATATCTAATATTCAATACTTTGGAGAACCAATATATACATATTCATTAAAACAAGGTATCGATGATGGTTTTTTGGCTCCATATAAGGTTATAAGAATTAATTTAGATAAAGATTTAGTTGGATATAGACCAGAAGCTGGAAAAAGAGATATTAATGGCAATATTATTGAAGATGATGAGACATATTATCAAACCGATATGGATAAAAGAATAATTATAGATGAGAGAACTGAAGCAGTTGCCAAAAGAGTTACGGAGTTTTTAAAGAATACTAACAGGTATAATAAAACTATAGTTTTTTGTATAGATATAGAACATGCAGAAAGAATGAGACAAGCATTAATAAAAGAAAACAACGATATGGTTGCAGAGAATCCTAATTACATTATGAGAATTACAGGGGATAATCAAATAGGTAAGGCACAATTAGAAAACTTTATTGATGTTGAGGAGAAATACCCTACAATTGTTACGACAAGTAAATTATTAACTACGGGTGCAGATTGTAAAACATGTAAGTTGATAGTTTTAGATTCAAACATAAATTCAATGACAGAATTTAAACAAATTATAGGTAGAGGAACTAGAATTAGAGAGGATTATAACAAAACATATTTTACAATTATGGATTTTAGAAATGCTAGTAGATTATTTAGTGATCCTGATTTTGATGGAGAACCAGTAAGTATTAAGAACGTAAATCCTAATGACGATACACCAGATGATAGTGATGTAAACACAACCGTTATTGGAGTTGCTGAAGAAGGAGAAGAATATCGAACAGATACTCCAACATTGAAACCAATAGAAACTGGAGAAAGAAAAGGTAAATTACACGTTAATGGTGTAGACGTAAGTATTTATAATGAAATTGTTTCATATTATGATAAAGATGGAAAATTAGTTACAGAATCTCTAAAAGATTTTAGCAAAAAGAGTATATTAAATGAATATGCTTCACTTGATGATTTTCTTCATAAATGGAATTCAACAGATAGAAAACAAGCAATATTAGATGAATTAGAACAACAAGGTGTTTTAATTTATGAGCTTAGAAAAGATATAGGCATTGATGATATTGGAGATTTTGATTTAATATTGCATATAGCTTATGATAAGAAACCATTAACAAGATATGAAAGAGTTAATAATGTCATAAAAAAAGGATATTTATATAAATATTCAGAAATGGCACAAAATATTTTAAAGGATTTATTAGAAAAATATAGTGATAATAATGAGTTGGAATTAACTGATACAAAAATATTAGAATTAAAACCTTTTAATGAATATGGATCACCAATGGATATTGTAGAGGTATTTGGTGGAAAAGATAAGTATTTAGAGGTAGTAGAAGAATTAGAAAACGAATTATATGCTAGTTAGGAGTGAAAATAGTGGGAATAGGTAATATAGTAAAAAGACTTAACGATGTAATGTGGAAAGATGATGGAGTTGCAGGAGATGCACAAAGACTAGAACAAATAGTATGGATATTGTTTTTAAAAGTGTATGATGACAAAGAAAAATTATGGGAATTTCATGATTCAAACTTTAAGTCAATACTTCCAGATAATTTAAGATGGAGAAATTGGGCAGTTGATAAAAAAGATGGAAATGCGTTAACAGGAGATGAATTATTAGCATTTGTTAATGAAGATCTATTTCCTGGAATTGAAAAATTAGATATAAATGAGAATACACCTATTAGTAAAGCAATAGTAAAATATACATTTGATGATGTAAACAACTATATGAAAAATGGAATTTTATTAAGACAGGTAATCAATATTATTGATGAAATTAAATTTACTAATTCAAATGAAAAACATGAATTT
>JAFXSE010000130.1 GCA_017525855.1 Bacilli bacterium | reverse complement strand
TTTCTTTGATGAGCCAACAGTAGCAGTAGATCCACAAAGTAGAAACAACATTCTAGATGGAATAAAGAAATTAAGAGATAATGGAGCAACAATAGTATACACAACACATTATATGGAAGAAGTAGAATTACTATGTGACAGAGTAATTATCCTAGACAAAGGTGCAATTCTTGCATCAGGAACAACAGACGAGTTAAAGGAATTAGCTAGAATAGAAGAAAAAGTTACAGTAGAAGTAAATAATTTAGATAAGAAATATATAGATGACATTAAATCAAAAGGTAATGTTGATGAAGTAACTTATGATGGAAACACATTATTGGTTACATATATTGAAGGAAAAAATAATCTAGTTGATATGATAGATTATTTGAAAAAAGAGAGTATTAATTATAATAAAATATATTCAGAAAGACCTACACTTAATGATGTATTCCTTGAATTAACAGGAAAGGAGCTTAGAGACTAATGTTTATACATAATTTTAAATATTCGTTAAAAACTCTCTTCAGAAATAAAATGTTAATATTTTGGACATTTGCTTTTCCGATTATTTTAGGAACATTATTTCATTTGGCTTTTTCAAATATATCTAAATCAGAAACATTTGATGCAATAGATATTGCAATTGTGAAAAACGATGATTTTGAAAGCAATGAAGCATATAAAACGGTCTTCAAGCAATTAAGTGATGAATCAAGTGAAAATCATATGTTTAATACAAAATATGTTTCAGAAGACGAGGCTAAAAAGCTTCTTGAAGATGATAAAATAGCAGGATATATGAAACTTGAAGGAGATGAACCAAAGCTTACATTTGTTAAAAACGGAATAAATCAAACTATTTTTAAATATGTGGTTGAAGAAATTGCTCAAAAAAGTAATATGATTAATAATATTGTTGAACAAGAGATTAGAACAGAAATGCTATCAGCAAGTATTAATGAAGAAGAAAATACTGATATAAGCATAGACACACAAGCAATTATTCAAAAAGCTTATGAACAAGTACAAAATGATGAAGTAAAATTAAAAAATACTTCGAATAAAAATTTAGACTATATGATGATAGAATTTTATACATTAATAGCAATGACTTGTTTATATGGTGGAATATTAGGAATGGTAGCATTAAACCAAAACCTAGCTAATATGACAAATCAAGGAAAAAGAATATCTGTATCTCCGATAAAAAAAGCAAAGCTTTTATTAAGTAGTTTACTTGCAGGATACGTTACTCAATTAGTAGGATTAGCGCTGCTATTTGCATATACAGTATTTGTGTTAAAAGTTGACTATGGAAATAATATAGGTTTAATAATATTGCTTGCAATGGTAGGAAGTTTTACAGGTTTAACAATGGGAGTAGCTGTTGCATCACTATTTAAAGCAAGTGATAATGCTAAGACTGGAATCTTAATTGGAATAACTATGTTTGGGTGTTTCTTAGCTGGAATGATGGGTGTAACAATGAAATATGTAATAGACAAAAATGTACCTATTATTAATAAATTGAATCCAGCTAACATGATTACAGACGGATTTTATTCATTATATTATTATGATACATTAGATAGATATTACTTTAATATTGCTAGTTTGTTAATTTTTGCTTTCGCATTAATAGTAATTTCATTCTTTAGTTTAAGGAGGCAAAAATATGAGAGTATTTAAAACATTTTTAAAAATATTAAAGAAAAATAAGGGAATAGTAATATTCTATACTGCTTTATTATTACTTTTCGGTGGAATAAATATGAATGCTAATAAATCAGTAACAGAGTTTACAGCGTCAAAACCAAGTATATTAATAGTAAACCGAGATGAAGAAGTAGGTATTACAAAAGACTTTATTAAATATATAAAAGAAAATAGTACAACACCAGAAATTGCTGATAATGAAGAAGCTAGAAATGACGCATTATTTTATGATGATACAGCTTACATTATATATATTCCAGAAAATTATCATAATGATTTCATGGCTGGAAATGCACCAGAATTGGAAATAAAACGTACAGGAAATTACAGCTCAGAATATGCTGAAATGATAATAAAAAGATATATTAGTGTAGCAAACACATATCAAAAAAATATAGAATCTGAAGATGAATTAATTGAAAAAGTAAATGAGACTTTATCAAAAAAGGCAAAGGCAGAAATAACTTCAAAATTAGATACAGCAAGTTTAAGCAGAGCATCTTT
>JAFXSE010000129.1 GCA_017525855.1 Bacilli bacterium | reverse complement strand
TGGACAATATTATCCTAAAAATTCGACATTATGAATCAATAATAAAAGGCCCAATAATTCATTTAGATCACGAAGATTCAAACAATTTAGAAAAAGAGAAGGCAAAGCTTCGTAGTTTGGCCGAATCAAATATTTTTGAAAATACAAGACTAATTGATCCAAACAAAGATAATTATTATTATATTATGTATTGGATATCTCAAACTGCAAAACAATTCTCTTCAAATATAATATTATATCCATATTCTTTTAATTATAGTTATATAAATGAAGAAAATACATCAACAATAAGACAATTTACCCAAGGGGCTTTTATATCTTTAAATGCCTCAGAAGCAGAAAAATATAATCATATAGGATTAAACACACAAGGAACTATTGCTACAAAAAAGGCAAGAGCTATTTTTAATTCAGATTTTGCTATATTAAGCATTGAATTTATATTAGATTATAATAAGATAGATGTTTTTCAAGATCTTCCAGACTGGAATCAATTTTTTGGAAATTATTATGGAAAAACGACTCAATCGAATTATTCACAATTCATCGAATCAAAAACAAAAGATCCAAGTAAAACATATGTAACTACAATTAATGAAAATGATATAATCAATGGTAATTTACTTAATAATGGAATCCCTAGATTTGGACTTCTTATTATACCTGATTATATGTTAGGTACTGATACTATTATTATCAGTAAATTAACACAAAAAGGAATAGATAATATTGTCGATTTTTATAATAAAGGAGGAAAAATCCTTGTTAATGGAAAATCAGGAACTTTATTAGAAGATTTTAACCTTATGAAAAAGGGAGTTTATAATCGAAAAAAATTATTAAATATTAATAATGCTAATAGGAAAGTAAGGACAAAAGGATGTGAAGAAACATTTGGTAAAACATATAAAGAAAATTCAAATGATTTTGAAAAGCAAGTCATTTGCATGAATATACCTTATTGGAGAGAAGTTACTTTAGCTTCTTCTTTTAAATCAGAGGCAAAAGATCCTAATTATGCCACTTTAATAAATCTAGATTCATCTAATAATCAATTAGTTATCACTGATACAGATGATGGATTAACTTACAATTTAACAGAGAAAGAAAAAGAGTATAATCCTTTATTTTTATTTAAAAAAAATAATAAAAATGGAAATATCTATGTTATGAATTATAGTCCTGTAATGGCAGGAGGAGAAAGAGTTCTTGTCACAAATACCATTAATTTAGCTTTAAGTAAAGATTTATATATGACTTCAAATGTAAAAATGAATATTGATGTAGATCCTGATTTAAAAAATAATTTACCTATTCCTGCAGGAGAATTTGGATTTCAATTAGAAATAAATATTTTAATACATAATTTAGATGATAAAGAAATGAGTGCAGCTAATTTATATTTATTTTTAAATGATAATTTAGATTGGGCTTCAATTCCTAAAAATTGTGAGAATAGAACATATAATGATAAAGAGATACCAGATAATATTAAAAAAAGAAAATCATTAACAAATAAAAATAATTATTTATTATGTAATCTTAATACTATTCCTTCTTATGAAAAACTTGATTTACAAGTAAATATAACAGTACTTAATAGTCAAGCAACTCAATTAAAATATCAAGTTTTACTTATTGAAGATTTTTTGACATATAAAGATTCAAATACCCAAACCAATTTATTATTTGATCAGATTAAAACCAATTGTGAAGCTGCACCTCTTTTAAGAGGAAGTTTAAATCCTGATCCTAGTGGCTTTTACCCTTTTCCAGGTAGAGGAGTTTATATAGATAATGTTTTAAAAATTGAAAATAAAGAGGATTCATTGGCTTATGATGTAGAATATTATGGATTAATTCCATTAGCCTCTCCTATTGTTGATGGGGTTGATCAAAGAAAAACTCAATGGAGTTTAAAAATATATGTGGATTATTATAATAATAATAATTTTGAAGTACCTTTTACATCTGATAATGCTGAAGATTATATATATCCTGTTGAACTTAAAGGAAAAGGAATTACAATTGTTGCTGAATGGGACTCCCCTGTTCTTCCAAATAAAGAAATATATTCTAAAAAAGATGTAGTCTTAGGTGAAATAGTAGAAATAAAAGGAATAAATATTGGTTCAGTAACTATTAATTCTACCTCTGAAGTTATCAGACAAGTAAATTATAGAAAAAGTGATAGATTTTACAAATTAGCATCCCAAAGATTAATGGTTTTTATTGATACCTCAACACCAGAAGGGGCTTATAATTATTATAGGGGTAAAATACCAAATGATATACTTGATCCTATATATGAAGATAGAACAAAAAAAGATTTTCTATATAGTAGATTAGATATATATTTCTATGATAATCCAAATTATTGCAATCCTCCAGGTATCAGTGAAAAACATGTTATTTCTATTGATAAATATGAAACTTATC
>JAFXSE010000128.1 GCA_017525855.1 Bacilli bacterium | reverse complement strand
TATATTTATTTTATATATTTATTGATTTTCTTGTTGAGATTTTTGTAATAATAAATTAGGATCAACGTTATTATTACTATTAGTTTGTTGGAAAGAAACATGTTTTACTTGGTTCAATAAATTTTTATTTCTTTGTTGGAATATTATTATAATAACGAAAAGAGCCACAACAACAAAGAATAAAATACCAGCTACAGTAAAGAATAAAGTAGTACTAGTTTTTCCACTATTGTCTTTTTTCTCACCACTAGGCTTAGGTCTAATTATTTTTACACCATTATAAGCGACATATTCTAAAACATTATTTTGCTGAATTTGTGCTATAACATTTAAATAAGCCCAATTTTTTAAATTTCCTTTTGCTTTTAATGTGATTTTACCATTACTATCAGCTGGATTTCTTTCAAAAACTGTATAAAATGGTGAATTAGTTACTGCTATTGTATTAATATCTTCACCATATACATGTGTACTATTTTCTACAACTTTGAAGAAATATGTAATATTGGCTTTACCTGATTCAATATCTAATTTATTAAAAGTACATGTAATTTCATGATTATCTTCACTATCACCTTCTTCATATGCTATATTTGGAGAATCGAGTATTTTATAATCAAATAACTCTGAATCATCTTTAGCATTAATATATTTAAAAGCATAATTATTTAAAAATTCTTCATTATTGTCTCTATTTTTTCTGAATATTAAAATATAATAAAATTCTTTGGCAGTATTTACTCTAAATGTAGCATATATTTTTCCTCTCGCTTTTTCACCGATGATACCAGTAAGATTAGATCTGGGATATTCATTATCAGCTATAGCAAAATCTAAATTTTCACTATTGAAGGCTATTTGTATACGCATTAAAGGTCTTTCTTTATCTACTCTTAATCTATAATGGGCATAATTTCTCACACGACCATAATGATATACTTTTTCCACAGGTACCACGCCGTCATTTAGTCCAGAAACTTGGGCCTCTATTGCAAATGTATTAAAAGCTCTTTCCTCAAAAGTTCCATTTTTATCAACTTTTATATAGATACTGGGGTTGTCTGTTGCTTTAATATTATAACCATCTATTTTTTCTTTACTTAAGAAAATTTGAGCAGTTTTTAAAGCTGCATCATAATTACCAATTATAGATCTTTCTATCGCTGGTTCTATCTCTTTATCTTTTTTGGCTTCATAAATTGTTTTTTCTTTGACTAATTGAGCTGAAACTTTTAAAGGACTATTTGGGTATTCGCCGCTGGTTTCAATTTCATTATCTTTGAAAGTTATTGCTATATTAACATCTGTGTATTCAGTACCAATTTTATTGTATAAAACAATTGGCAAATCTGTTTCTTTAAAAACTATTTCTAAAGATTTACCATAGGTAATTTCTTTGAAAGCAACTTTATTGTCTAGTTCCATTAAATTATAAGAAATATAAAAAGCAAATCCTGGATCTTCTATAGTTGTTAATTTTTGATCATTAAAACTATTAGTATATAATCTACGAATAACAAGTTCATCGGTTTTGTTTCCTGAAGATAAACTTATTCTATCACCAACACCTCTCAAAACATAAACTTTTTCGGGGTCTTTTTTCCAACTGACTTCAGCATGGCCAGTTAAAGTTACTATGTCTACCATAATACCTTCAGTTCCTGGGAAGTCTAATCTTAATTTTTCTCCAGGGACTGATAACAATTGCTCAGTATTTGGATTAGGGTAAAATTCAAATAAATCATATGTGATATAATTATATACAGGCATAGAAGTAACTATCATTATTGGATCAATCTTATTAGAAATAACATTAATAAACAAATATTGTCCTTTTTTTAAACTACTAGTATATATATAACTAACGCCATCCTCTCTTGTATTGAATTCTGCTGTTTCAAATGTGGGGATTCTATTTACTAAGGTATTTACATCATATTGATCATATAATTCCCTATCTATATAACTTGCATACATATAAGTCAAAGCACCATTATGTATTGAACTGGCAAATGCTAATAATGGTGTAAACATATTGACATCTTCGTCATCATATGCAACGACGAATAAACATCTAAATTCACCTGAGAAAAGTTCTTTAGGAATACACATTATTTTTTGATCGGTGTTAACTAAGGTTATATCTAATGGGTCTTCAGTGAGCATTTGAGGTTGATGTACTCTTAAAGAATATAATTCAGTATCTATTGAATCAGTTTTATCTGTCCATATACCTATTACTAAATTAATATCTTGAAGGCTGTTTGTATTTGGTATTTTAATATTATATTCTTTTGCTTTATCTATAATATCCTTTTTGGATAAAGATAAAACTGTATCTTTTCCTGGGGGTAATAATTTGAAATGTGAATTTTTAGTTGTAGGTCTAGTACCGCCTAAATTAATATATAGACCAGCTACTGATGATTGCCAATCGAATTCAACTGATTCTGAATCATGTGGAAGCCAGCATTCAAAAAAATCATAAATTCTTTCATTCTCAGCAACTTGAACACTTCCTATGACAAATTCATCAACTTGTATAACAACTTTTTGTATGTCAGTATAAGCTCTATTACTTGGAGTAATTCTTGTTATAATTGAGAAAGGATAAAATTTGTAATCTTCAACATATTCACCAATTTGTGAAATTTGTACTGAAATTAATAAATAGCATCCTTCAATACAATCCTCGGTATCCTCAGGATTAACTGTTAATTTTTTAGTATATCCATCAAAAGGTAATGAATCTGCCCAGTCA
>JAFXSE010000127.1 GCA_017525855.1 Bacilli bacterium | reverse complement strand
ATTTTTATATCCTCATGCAAATCCAGAAAATGATTTAGTTATTTATGTCAATATTATAGATGAAGGTTTTTACAATTTAAAAATTTATACTAACACTGATAAAGAATATATAAGATCTTATACTATTACAAGAAGTCAAATGTTATTCTTACCTGGAAATGATATTATAAATAAGTGTGGAAAAGATAATTTATGCAATATTATAATTGAAGCAACATTCACAGATTTTATACCTGGTACAGTTAAAACAGAACCAATGATTGAAATTACTGTTAGACAAATTTTAAATACTCCGTCATATTTACAAAAAAGTCATGCAAAAAAAGATTTTACATGTGGTGATAAATTTTATTATTTATATACTGAAATTGGAAAAAATGAAGGAGGGGAAGTTTCAATAAATTTCCTGAGAGATTTTGGAAATTTATGGGGAAAAATTGTAAGAAAAGATCAAGTGTCACCAGATGAAGATGCAAATTGGAGAGGAATATATAGAATGCCTTCAGATGGTTGGGAAGATTCATTTTATTTCAATCTTTATACTAAAAAATTAGAAATTAATGTTGAAGATACTCAAGATTGTATAGAAGGATGTTATTTATTACTATCCGTCCAAGTTTCACAAATTGGTGACTATGTAAATGATTCCAAATTTTATCCATTTACAATTACAGCAACAGTAAGTCCTAATACCCAGGCATATTCAGACATTCCTAAAGTTGTTATTCAAGTCAATGAATATATCGTAGGAAGTGTTGAAATTGCAGAAAATGAAAGAATTTCCCAATTTTATGAAATTTGGCTTCCTCATGATTCTATGCAAGTTGATTTTGATTGGCAGTCTGAAGTAGCTGGACTATATATTAATGTTGGAGGAACAAGACCCACCACAAAAAACGCAGATTTTACTTTACTTCCACCTGGAAGAGATTCAATTTTTTCTATAGATAAATTAGAAATTTTACAAAAAGCAAATCAAAGATTAATTGACATACCAAATAAAGGTTCTTTACAAGATATAAATTTAGTGATTGGTGTCTGGACAGATAAAACTGATTCAGTTGATACTGAAATATTTTCACTTAGAGTACATCAGCCAAATTTAGATGATA
Source organism: Bacilli bacterium (assembly GCA_017525855.1). The sequence goes on along the minus strand of JAFXSE010000127.1, from coordinate 2,276 downwards.
ATTTAGATATAATAGAAGTAAATACTGATCATAAAATACTTTGTACTCCACATTATTTAGATGATAATAGTTATCGTTGTTTATTCATGATAACATATGATGATGAAGATGTAAATTTAGAAATGCCTCTTTTAGTCCATGCTACTTCTCTAAATCAAAGTGCTGTCACAAATACTTTTGCATCTTTTATAGAAAGAGAAAGTTATGATGAATATAATTATGCTTCTTTAAGATCAAAAATACCTACATCACAGTCTGCACAATATAGTACAATAGATAGTGGTGTTGACTACATTACTACAAAATTAGTTCCTGGAAGAACAAAATATTATTTATTTGTAAACGTTATTTCTGATATAAAAAATGATATAATGATAATTACTTCTTTGCCAATGTATGATACTCTTAGTAAAGATAGTTATTCTTTTTATCCTAATCCAAGTAGTGAGCAATTGTTATCAGTTTCTGTAGACAACTTAATATTAAAATTCTTCTCATCAAGTCTTATTGTTAATATTGTTACTTTAAGTGGAGAAGCAGATCTTATGTGGAAAAATGACCCTAATACAGTTTATAATTTAAGAGGAAAAGGAGATAGATTATCTTTAACTTCAGGCTCAAATTTAGAAGAATTAATTATAACTAATAGGAAAGCATCAGCAGGAGCTGGTGAAGAATCAACCTTTGTTTTTTATGTTTCCTACTATATAAGAGATGGAGAAACTAATTTCGACGAAATACTATATGGACATTCTTTAGAAATAGGATATAGAGATACTCATTTACCAGTATATTTATATAGTAAAGTTGGCGCTTCTTTCAATGATTTAAATCTTGCAGTAACATTCAAAGATTCATATATTGATACTGAGGGTGAATATTCAACTTCCCCACTAATTATTAGGGCTGCACTTGCTAAAGAAAGTACTGTTTATAAGGCTAAACAAAGTCCTGAATTAGCACCTACTTTTGGTAGAACTATATTTGGAGAATATGATCCTGCTATTAAAACTGCTCAAGTTTTCATAAGTGAAGAAACTATCTCTTCTTATAATATAAAAGCAACTGATAATCCTACTTTATATTTATCTATTGAAGAAAGTAATCCTACTCAAAAATATTCAAAATTTAATGTTGAAGCACAATTTAGTAAAATTAATAGTGGAATTGTCCCTGTTGAAAAAACTTTCAATTATGGAAGATATATTAGTGGATATTTTACTAATTTTTATAAATTAAAAATAGATAAATCTAAAAAATATATGATTATAGAACTTGCTTTTAATAGTCAATATCTTGATTTTTGTATTAATGATAGAATGATAAGAAATAATAATACTGATTATATTAAAAAAGCTGAAAAAGGAAGAGGAAAAATATTAATTACTATAGAAAATCCAAAAAAAGATTTTATATATTTAAATTTTTTCAAAAAGGAAAACAAACAGCAAAATAACTATTTATTATACAATTATGTCTTCAAATATATAAATGTAGGAAGTGAAAATGATTTTACTGACTATAAAATTTTAGAAGATAATAATGTCCTTTCAATAGATGAACATTTGGATGAAATAGATAAAGAAAAAAATATAATAAAATGTACATTTAACAGAATAGATATAGATAAGGACAAAGCAAATATCACTTATTTCTTCAAAGTAGTTGAAAACTCCACTCTTATAGAAGGAGAAGACTATGAAACAATTGCTGTAATGGAATCACCTTATTATACTGTTTACAAAAGAAATCCAACAGAAGATAAAATAACATTAACAGCGGAAGGTGCTTTTACAAATTGGGCTTATTTACAAGTTATTGCACAAATCCAACAAGAAACTATTTTAGATTATGTAGCCTATAAAGGTGTTAAATTAATTAGACCATCAAAAAAAACTTCTTCTGATAAAAATAGTAGTAATACTACTTTATTTGTAATTATTGTGATTATTTTAATTATTTTAGTTGCTGGACTTGCAGTTGTTGTTGCTATAATTCAACAACAGAATAAAGGTTTAGTAGAACAGGTAAAACATATTTCTTTCCAGCAAAATCAAAATACTGGTGGAGCTGATCCTGATTTATTATTGAAAAAAAATTAAAAAAATCAATAAATAAATAAAAATTATAAAGATTATCTTTGCCTAATGGCATATATATTTTTGTTAATTATATTAAATTAAGGTTAAAAAAAAATTAAATATATAAACTATCATATATAATTTAATATAATATACTACCTTTTTTTAAATTAGAACATTATATAAAGTTCTTTT
>JAFXSE010000126.1 GCA_017525855.1 Bacilli bacterium | reverse complement strand
AGATGTAAAGAAAATCAAATAAGATATGTTCCATATTATTTAAAAGAGAACCATGAAAGAGAATATGCTAATACAAGTAAAGAAAATTTAACTCAAAGTGAACTAAATGGCAATAATATGTTTTTAAGACAGGGAGGAATGGCTTCTTATGGAATATGTTTTGCTAAAGAAGGAGCTTATGTTTCTGGAAATAAAGTTGAAGGAGATTTATTAAAACAAATAGAAAAAGCCAGATTATGTGCAGATTTAACAGATGCAAATTTAATTGCAAAATGTGAAGAAGAATTAAGTACTATTAAAACAATTAGTAAATCATCTACTGAATGGGATGAAGAAAAAGATGGAAAATGGAATTATTCTCCCTTAGTTGAAGATTATTATCCAAAAGGATATATAGAACCAGATATGTGGCAATTAACACATATTGATTATTATGATAATGCTATGGATAAGGCTTATAAATATCATGTAGATAACCAATTGCCAAATTATGATAATTTCAAAGATAAACCACTTAATACAATTGCTGTTCCATTATATAAAGGGCTTGGATATAATATTGTTTATGATAAAAATGTTAATTTCCAATATCATGGTGAAACAAAACATGGATGGTGGTCTGATAATTTACAAAATAAAGATGATACATTAATAGCTGGAATAAATACATGTAATAAAATTTCAGTTGATAAAAAATCTTCTTTAGTATGGGTAGATGGGAAAGATTTAGTTGGTTCTAAAAGAGCAGGTTCAGATGCTGCTGCTAAAGAAATTATAAAAAATAGACAAAAAAATATATATACTTGTTTATTTAATAGAAAAAGACCCCAATATAATCCTGAAAATGGAAAATCTTATTTTGCATCGAATGTTGTTGAAAATAATATTATCCCTATAGTCAATGATTTAGATAAAGATGATAAAAGATTAACTGATTTCGAATGTAATGTAGATCAATATACAGAAAAAAATATATATACTTTCGATGGAAATTATTTGGCAACTCCAACATCAAAAGATTATTTATATTTTGCAGCAAATTTAAGAGGGCATGCAAAAGAAACAATTAATGTTGTAATGACCTTAAAAAAATTTGACAAAATTGTTTATGAAGGTAGTGTTAAAATAAATGAAGGAGGAAGATTTGTTTATTGGAATCCAGTAAATGGTCCTAACAGCTTCTTAGTTGTTGATGATCCTGTAAGTGTTATTCAAGCTAAAAGAAATGATCTTATAATAATTAATAATATTTACCCTAGAAGAGTTAGTACATTTAATAGTATTATATATCATACATATATAATTAGAGATGACAATAAAATAAATAAAGAATGGCCATATATGAATTATTATTCTGATTCACATGGATATGGAGATGTGACAGTTTCTGTAAACGTTGGGGGAATTAAAAAATCTAAGGCTGCTTTACAGCCTGGCGAAACCACATATGCTAAAATCATTTTTTATAATAATTGTGGCTTTGATTGGAATATGAAATATGAAGCTATTACTTTTAATTATACTGGAACTAAAAGATTAAATGCATATGATTATTTATATAATATAGTACATGCAATACGAGTACCTATTGAATATAATTTTATGAATTACGTAATAGAGAAAGAATATCAGCCATATATATCAATAGGGCCTAGTGGTCATAATGTAGAAGTTGCTCCAGAATTCTTTGATTTCGAAAATATCAATGTGGTCACAATAAGAGACGGTTTTAAAGGAGAATATAATCTTCAAATTAATGTTAGTAGATATTTCCCTGATGAATTAAGAGGTAAACCAATTGAAATTAAATTAGAACTAAATAAAACATATTTTGATCATTTCCCAGGAGAAGACTCGGACCCAATTAAATTTTATCATAAATATAATGTCACAATTCCTTCTATTTATATCGCTGTTCCATATAATAAAGGGGAATTTAAAGATAAAGTATTATATATTTCTGCTCAATCAACTAATGTAAATATCCAGTTTAATATTGGGATTGATTGGACAATAGATGGTATTAAATATATAGACAAAAAAATTTTAGAAGAAATTTCAAATGCAACACAAGAAGAAAAATATAAAGAAAAATTAGATCAAATATGGAATAAAAAAATAAATAATACTGGAAAAAATATTGGTTATGAAGAAACAATTCTCAGTGATACTCATAAAAAGGTTTTAATAAATGGTATTAAAGAGGAATATGAGTTTTTCCCGAAAAAAAATAAAAAGAGTCCTGATGTGACTGAACTTATAATAATAGTAAGATCAAGTGTTAGTCAAATACCTTATGGAAATAATTGGCCATTATCATCTTTCAGTGTAACTCATTTGGATTGGCTTAGAAAATATAAATACAGAATGGGCACTTCTTCATATGTAACAGCATCTGGAGCTTGGATTACCATAACTTATAGCAGAGTATTAGTTGATTATTTAGGAAATGGTAATTATATTGTAAAGCCTGATCAACAATTATCTCCTGATGAATCTGGAACCATAAAAGTACAATTCAAACTTACAAATATTGGAAATGGGGAATCCTTCGATACTAAATTTGAGATAGTTATTCAACCTAATTTAACACTGGTAGAACATATGACAGGAGCAAATAAATTAGATATAACGAAAAGAGATAATGGGCAAACTATATTAACTTTCGATTATGGAGCTCCAATAATGCCTCAAGAGCTTAAGGGAGGTATATTATATTTAAATTATACAAAAATATGTGACAATTATGATATTTTATCTGAAGAAGAAAAAAGCTCATTACCTAAAGCATTACCAGTAGCTAAAGAATCTTCGGTTTATATGAGATTAGAAAATTCATCTTCATCAGATATTATTACTCAGCATTTAAGACAACCTTTAACCTTTGCTTATACAATCAAAAAAAAGACAGCAGTATATATTGATTTAGTTATTTCAGGAAAAAGATCTGATCCTACTTTAACAATTAAACCTAAAATAAATTTTTATGGAAATGATACAAAAGATAATGTTCAAATTTACATAGGAAAACTAGATTTAACGAATTATTATGGTGATAAACGACAACTTGAAGAAATTGAAGATAATAGTATAAATTATTCAACAATATATAGTAAAAATATTTACACAAACGAACAAAAAGATAAACCAATACAAATAGAAAAAGAAAATAAAAATCATGTTTTCGAATATATTGTAGTTGCTTATGCAGAAGATGGTACAGCTTATCATAATGCAATTAAATATGAACAAAAAAAAGTTCATATTTCTGATGCTGAGGTTGCTTTAATTATACTTTCACTAATATTTTTTGCTGCTTCAGCTTTCTTCATTTGGAGAGGTTATATCAATTATACAGAAATGAATTCTAATCAAATAGAAAACAATGTAAAAAATGCAAAAATACAAAAACTTTTGTCGGAATAAACATTATTATAGTTTAGTTTATCTTCTTTTACAATTTTAAATTTAGAATTATATTTA
>JAFXSE010000125.1 GCA_017525855.1 Bacilli bacterium | reverse complement strand
TGCATTTTTATGTTCTCCTTGTCGTTTTTTATAAACTATATGTAGTATAGCATATTTAATCACAAAATACTACCAATATTTTTTAAAAACAACAAAAATTTAATTTTCAAATTGTCGTTAAAATTTTTCTATTATTTAAACATTTCTAATGCAAATATTTTTATATAATCTAATATATCTTTCTTTTCAATTAAATTAATATTTTTAATTTCTATAACATCAATAACCTGGTTATCTAGCATGACTTTTAAAGTTCCTATTACAGTATTATCTTGAACAGGTGCCTCAAAATAAAACAAACAATTAATTTTAATGTCAATCTTATCTATATCACTCTTTTTTACAGGTATAATCTGGTTCTTTAAATCCGATGTTATTAACTCCATATTACTATTTTTAGATTTATTAATCTCAATTCTTTTTTTATTAATCTGACACCATTTATTGAATTTATCATCAACTATTTCTTTTATATTTAACAATTCATAATTTTCATAAACATAATTAATTAATTTTATACTATCAGAAGTTCTATATTTTTTTGTATCTGCTTGTAGAACAACCGTAATTATTTCAAACCCATTTCTATTTACAGAAGTTACTAAGCATCTACCTGCATTATTTGTAAATCCTGTTTTTACTCCATTAACTCCTTCTAAAAAACCAAGCAATTCATTAGTATTTGAAATTGACTTAGGATATCCATTAATTGTTACTGTGTAACTTTTTGTGTTTACCACCTTTGAAAAAATTTCATTTTTTAATGCATAATCTGCTAGTTTTGCTAATTCATAAGCAGTTGTATAATGTTCTGGATTATCCAATCCATGTGGTGTAACATAATGAGTATTACTTAAACCGATTTCCTTTGCTTTTTTATTCATCATATTTGCGAATTCCTCTACACTACCAGCAACACTTTCTGCAATTGCAACTGCTGCATCATTTCCAGATTTAAGCATTAACCCATAAAGTAAATCTTTCATTATTATTGTATCACCTTTTTTTAAACCAAGTCTTGATCCACCTGTTCCTGCTGCTTTAGCTGATATTGTAACAACTTGTTCTAAATCACAATTTTCTATTAAAATTGTTGCAGTCATAATTTTAGTTGTTGATGCCATTGCGCTTCTCTTATTCTCTTGTTTTCCATATATTATATTTCCAGATTTTCTATCATAAACAACAGCTATTCTAGAATTTAATATTGGTTCATCAACTGGTTTATTAGTAACCTCTATTAAATCTTCGTTTGTAACTTCTTCATTTTCATCATCTGCAATAGAAACATGTATATTCGAGAATATAAAAACAAATATAATGCTTGCATAAAGTACTTTTCTAAACATAAAAAATCACCTACATAAAATATATTTTATGTAGGTGATTTTTATGTATAATCTTTTTTTAAGTTAAACTGTTTACATTAGAAGATGCATTATATATTACATCTAATATTGTTGCAAATCCGAATAATAGAACAGCTCCAACTAAAAGCATAACCATATCTTTCTTAATACTTGCTTTTCCTTCTGGTGATACAGAAACATATTGTATACCTTTTACAATTACTCTTCCAATAAGTATTGCAGTACCAGCCCATTTAATAATTCCTAAAACAATTCTAGCTGGTGAATATAATTTATTCCCATTAATTGTATTTCCATACAATTCACCTGCAGTAAGAGCATATGTAGTATTTGTAAAAGTAGTTAAAACTATAAATATTATACTAATTAAATATATTATTATAATATACTTTTTTTTCATATTATTCCCCTTAATCTATTGTATACAATATTTTATTATACAATTGCGTTTTCTAATATACCAACGATAACTGTTGCTGCTAAGATAAATACTAATCCTAAGATATAGATTCCTAATTGTCCTTTTAAATTAGCTTTTCCTTCTGGTGATGATGTTACATATTTAATACCTAAGAATATCATCATTCCTATTGCTATTGCTACACCAGCCCATTTTAATGCACCTAGTATTGTGTTTGCTAAATCACTTGCTTTTGTACCACTAATTGCATTTGGATCTGGATTAAATTGTCCTGACATTCCTCCTGTACCACTTGTTGAGTTTCCAGCAGCAAAAGCAACATTTCCCATTGCCATAAATAATACTACTGCCAATAAAAGTACACTAATTATCTTCATGCTTTTTTTTGTTAACATATTTATTCCTCCTTTTATTATTCACTTATATGCTTACATTATAATAATACCAGTTTTTATAAAAAAAGTCAAATATTTTCAATATAATTATATTATTTTTTATTTAATAGTTTCATATATTTGAAAATATTCATCCTCATATAATTTAATAAATTTTTCCTGGTGTTTATTTAGATACTCTGAATATTTTTTTCCGTCTTTCTATTAACAAATGAGTAATTTGATATTTATTAACTATTTCATCAACACTCATTGTATAAAATAATTCGAAGTTTGCCATATCTTCTAATATTGTAACATTGTTAAATTCTCTACAATATATTTCACTTCTGCTATCTACAAATGATGGAATTCCTTTAAATTCTAAATATGAGCCATTATTAAAATTATTGTAAAATCTTGCGTTTTTGTAATCTATATTATTTATTATATATTCAGATGCATCAACTGGATACAAGCTTTTATCAATATATTGTTGTTTAGCAGTCTTTTTCAAATTAATAAAAATTATGAAAATACAAATTTCTAAAATAATAATCTTAGGCAATATTTTATCATTAAAATAATTTTCTACATTATCCATCTTATCAGTCATTTTATATGTATCTATTAATGTATTTAACAAATTTGCGATTGGATAAGCCAAAACTAAAATTGCTATATACATATTTCTTTCAGCTAGTTTAGATAATATTAAAAATATAACTATGTAAATCAAATCAGAACATTTTATTTTTGTTTTGGTTAATCCCAAAACAGCAATAATTATAAAACATAAAAAACCTATACTAAATGTTTCTTCTATATTAACTTTCTGTAGTTCCATAATTATTTTACTTGAAAATCCTAGCATCGTTTTTATACTATACGTATATGGTGATAAACCAAGCGGTGTGCAAAATCCTAATAACATACTTATAAGCATTGTAATTAATAACATTTTTGCCTTATTGTTATCAAATTTTCTAATTGTTACTTTTTCAGTTTTATTTACAAATTTATCTATCTTTAAAAGATTTATTATCCATTCTATAATATATGGCACAAATAATACAAAAAACATTAACCATACAGATGAATGAAAACATAGTATTAATTCACAAATTATTGCTAAATAAACTATATATTTCTTATTTTCTGTTTCTATCATTTTTTCTATAAAAAACATTTCTAAAACAAATAACAAATATGAAATTATCTGTGCTCTACATGTCAGATATCCACTAATACATAAAATGGAAAATGTGGCAACAATAAAACTTATAATATAATTGTTACTTCGTTTTATAAGTGTTGTAAATAAAACCAGTGCTATAAGAATAGAAATAAATACTGTAAATACGTAAAGTGCATTAAATCCTCCTATTTCATATA
>JAFXSE010000124.1 GCA_017525855.1 Bacilli bacterium | reverse complement strand
TCTGGTTCTGGTTCAGGTATTGGTTCTGGCTCTGGCTCTGGTTCAGGTTCAGGCTCTGGTTCATCTTCTTGTTGTTTTACAGAGAATTTCCAATTTACAGCTGTACTTAATGCAGCATATTCATTTCCTAAATCGTTAGGAACAGTTACAGTAAAATTCAATCTACCTGATTGTCCTGCATTGTATTTTCCTAAAGAACAGTTTGTCAACTTATATAGAGCTCCATCATATAAAACCTTATCATCTGCAGAAATTTTTAAATTGATTTTCTTTAACAATTCTTCGCTTTTTCCAGAAACTGATTCATCTTTATCAGTAGAAACAAGATATTCAGCCTCTTTTGATGAAGTATTTTTTATATTTATTTCTTGAGTAACTGAATCTCCAGGTACAATATATTTTAAATTGTCTAAGAAACTATCTGGAACAGTAATGTAATTTTTTGCATTATTTGCATATTTTATTTCAGATTTACTATCTAATTTTGTTCCATCTATTTGATATGAATCAACTAAACTTTTTTCAACTGTAATATTATTCCATGGTGTATTTGAATTAAAGTTTGGTTCAAAATTTTTAGCTTGAACAGCTTCTGCTGTAATATTTAATTCTAATTTTTTACCTTGATATGAATTAGATAAATTTTTAGGTATTGTTATTGATTTAAAAACATCCACTGATTCGCCTGAATTTAATGATGTTTTATAATACCAGTAATCACCACGTTTTACCCACTCAGCAGTCATTCCATTTAAATTATCCTCTGTTAATACAGATTTACTACTATCTGTACCCCCATAACTTATTTTTATTCTTATATAACTAGAATCTCCTAAGTTAGATATCCTTGGAATAAGAGAAACAATTTGTCCTGGTAGAATAGCTTGTGAATTATCACTATACAAAACTTCTTTTCCTTCATTCAAAGTATATTCATTTAACTCAATGTTTACAGCTCCTGTTTTGATATCATTTTTTGCTGTAAGGATAGTAATATTAGTAAATGCGTATATTCCAGAAATACACATTATTAGTGCAAATACTACTCCTAAAACAAACACTTTATTTTTGGACATTCTAACACCTCCCTTCTTTATTTTTTTAAAATAAAAATCCTCCAAGTTTGTAATTTTGGAGGATACTATTTTTTTAAAATTATTTTAATTTTTACTGCTTCATTCTTATGCTTTTATCTTTAGTATCATTCCACAAATCATTTCTCTATTTTTATTATATCTATACTTGTTTTTTTAGTCAATAGATTATTTAAATTTTTAAAATATGTTAAAATTTAACAATACTTTAAATCAAATAATTGTATAAAATGTAATTTTGTGGATTTATAAATCTTTTTTCATAAAAATTGCAATTCTTTTTATAACATCACAAGCTTCAATAATTTGATCGTCTGTATATTGTTCTAATTTTGATTTTGCTTCAACTATGCTTTTTGAATTTCTTCCAAATAGAATATAATCTGCTGAATATCCACTTATATCGCATAATTTTTTCAATTTGTCATAAGATATATCACTTTTTCCGCTTTCTACAACACCTAAAAATTGCCCAGTTACTCCTAATTTCTTGCCTAAAGCCTCTTTTGTTAACTTCATTTCGTTTCTAATCTTTCTAACCCTCTCTCCCATTTGTTTTCTTAGCTCTAAATCTTTATTCATAATAACTCCATCCTTTCTGACATAAGTTTAAAATTCAACCAACATTGAGCATTATTTTTCAGTAAACCTACTTATTAATTTTAATTCTACTATTCTTTCTATTGACAATTTTTGACAATAAATGCAATTATTTTGTAGAATTTTCATTTTGAATATGCTATTATGAATTCAGAAAATTTTGAAAGGGATGATTACCATGAGTAATAAAATATTAAATGTATTATTAATTGAAGATGACAAAGCAGAATGTCTTAAATTTGAAAGATATATAAAAACAAGAAATGATGTAAAGTTAATAGCCACTACTGATTCTGACATAGAGGGATTAGAATTAATAAAGAAACATATGCCAGATGTAATAATATTAGATATTGAGTTGCATAATGGTTCTGGCAACGCTAATTCTTTTAATCTAATTGAAGAATTACAAAAAATAAAATTTTCTAAGAAACCTAAAATCATTGTAAATACTGTTGTTTCTTCAAATACAGTTTATGACTATTTGCGTGATAAAGGCGTAGATCTTATCTCTTACAAAAGACAACAAAATTACAGTATTGAACACCTTATCAATACAATAGTTTTACTTAGTGGATATAGTGAGGATAAATCTTTCACTGGAAATATCACAATTGAAGATTCTAAAGAAAATGAAGAAAAGATTTCAAGTTTAATAAATGATGAATTAAATTTAATAGGCATAGGTCTACATCTTCAAGGTAGAAAGTATTTGCACGATGCAATTTATTACCTAATTACTAATGGTAATAACGGAGAAAAAATTAGTGCTGTTCAGTTTTTAACAACGAAATATAAACGCTCTGGTAGCACAATAAGTAGAGATATGCAAAATGCTATTCTACATGCTTGGAGAGTTTCAAGTTTAGAAGACTTAGAAACATATTATACAGCTAAAATTAATTATGAAACAGGTATTCCAACTCCTACTGAGTTTATCTATTATTATTCTGATAAGATAAAAAGAATTTTAAAATAATTGTTTATATCTTGTATTCGAAAATAAAGCTAAAAATTGATATATTTTCAATTTTTAGCTTTATTTTTTTGTGTTTTTGTCATTTTTTATTATATTTTGTTATCTTTTTGTATTTTTTCTATATTTTTTGTATCCCTTGATATCAGCTAAATAGAGGCCTCTCGATGCTATCCTCAATTTAAGCACTAAACGTGCTAATAAATTATGAGGAGTGAAATGTATGTGGGAAGCTATTCTTGAAGCACTCGCTAGAGCAATGGGTCGTTAATTTAACACCTCATATCTAAAAAGCAAGTAATCAAACAATTAAGTCCTTACATGGGCAAACACGTTTGATTACTTGTTTTTTTTATTGTATAATGTATTCAAAATTTATATAAGGAGGTACTATATATGATAAATAATTTATTAACAGAAAACTCTTTAAATGTGTTAATAAAATTTATACAAATAAACCTATGTCTTTGCTATGTATATTTCAAAATTTTCAAATACTCAAATATTAAGAGAACCCAACAGATACTTTTAATAATTATAGCTATAGTATTAGCTTTTAGTGCTACATTTTTCAAACTATATACATCAAATATATTAATATCAATAATTCTTTGTTTTATATACTCCTTTATACTTAAATTATTTACTAAAAACAAGAATTTAAATTCCTTGTCAGCTGTGATAATCTCATCTGCTATCTCTTATATAGGATTTACTATTTCTGCTTTTATCGTATTTACTACAATAACACTACTTAATGTCCTATATTATGACAGTCCTATCTGTTCTATTATTATAGCAGCATTAGAATTTTTTCTTATTCATATGTTATTCCGTATGAAAAGATTAAAAGATGGTTTTCAATTTATAAGTAACAAATCTCAAAATGATTATATTGATATATTTATACTTATTTTAAGTATAATATTAATTTTTCTTTATTTTTATATTGGAAATTATAATAATATAACATTACCATATCTTTTTACTGGTTTATTTTTATTCGTATTAATCGTTATTCCTTTGCTACAAAGGTCATTTAACATTTACCATAAACAAAAACTACAAACAAAAGCACTAAAAGACTATGAACAAGAACTATCAGAAACCAAACAAAAACTTGCCACAGCACTAGAAGAAAAGCAAAAATTAGTAAAATCCAATCATGAATTTTATCATAGACAAGCGGCATTGAATAAAAAATTAGATGATTTAAGAAATCAAAATCAATTAATATCAAATGCCGAATTTGCAGAAGAATATTCAAATATTCTGAATAGAATAAACAATTTATCTGCTGAATATGATATTAAAACATATACAATACCTAATCTAACAAAAACAAA
>JAFXSE010000123.1 GCA_017525855.1 Bacilli bacterium | reverse complement strand
ATCTACTATAACATTTATATAATTCATTGCTTTTATATACTCTAATCCAAATTTATAATTGTAATCAAATATAAAAGCAATATAAGAAACCCAAAAGTCCATATGTGTTTTCTGTCTTCTCTAACTATTATTTTACTATTCATAAAATCATTGAAGATATTTTCTGAAATTATCTCATTTTCTAGTATGTCTTTACTTGAGTTATCAATTATATTTTCGAAATCTTCTTCAGCTTTAACTCTAAAGTTATCTGTTTTATCTGCATCTCTGATTATTTTTGCATGTAATAGCTCTCTTTCAGTTAAACCGTCTTCTATATATAATCTATTATGATTTAAGATAGCTTTTGAGATAATGTTGTCGTATTGAGTATCTTCTATAAAATCTCTTATAAGGTTATCCTTAAACAGGATATCATTTCCTAATATAGCATGATCCATATCTTTATTATCTATGAAACTATCACTTTGTCTTATTTGTTCAAATCTTCCTATATCATGTAGTAGTGCTATTAGTTTTGCTAATTCCACATCTTCATTATTTAAATCAAGTTTATTAGCAATATATTCACTAGCTTTTACTACACCGTATGTGTGTCTTATCTTTAAATCTATTTTTCCATATTTAGAGTCAAAGTTTTCTAAGTATTTCTTAAAAGTTTCCATTGCGTGCTTAAAGTCAATCATAAATTCCTCCATCTTATTAACGTTTTGTTATAATTAGCATTTTGAAATAAATTCCTTAAACAATTTATTTGGAAACTCGTCTTCCAACATTAATTCAGGATGCCATTTTATACCTACCACAAATTTTTTATTATCCAATTCAAAACTTTCTACAAGTCCATCATATGACATAGATGATATATTAGCGTACTTCTCAACTTTTTCTTTAGGTGCTATCATACTATGAATGCTATTTACACTATATTCGTCTGTTTTTATTAAATCGTACAATTTTGTACCTTTAGTTATAGAAATACTATGTCTGTAATTTATATCATATATATCATGGCTTTTGGTTTTATCTTCAATTACATCTGTACCTATTGCTCTTAAAATATTATTAAAGCCAGCACAAATCCCAATAAGTGGTTTATCTAATTCTATAATTCTTTTGGCCATTTCTATTTCATAATTTGAACTATATAATCCACCTTGCAATATAAATCCATCACATAAATCTATTTGTCTATATAATTCATTTTTTTCTTCACTATTTAATACAGTATTATCTTTAATATCATTATCATTGAACTTTAAAGTTTCTTCTGTTGGAAGTAACATTATTGCTGTTCCACCATTTTTTACAATTAAATATCTTATTTCATCAACTTCATCAATTCTATGCCAAATATCTTCTCCATATTGTGGCTGAACTTTCCCTATTATTCCTATAATTGGTTTTCTCATATACAATTATCTCCTTTACTCTATACAACTTACTATCATGTTTACTCCGCTACGTCTTTATTAGTCTTTCCATACATCATTTATTTGACCTGTAAGAGCCATAATAAAGGCCTCTCTAGTTATATCAATTCTACTAATTGCATCATTAGTTAGAAAGCTTATTCCACCTTTTCCGCTTCTTAAATCATTTTGCTCAAATACTTTATCCATAACTATTCCTAATTCTGTATTTATAATTTCATCTACATATTTATCTGGTACAGGAAATGCGGGACCTGTTCCCCAGCTTTCATATCCTGTTTTATCTTTGATTACAGCTATGTTAATAATAACCCATTTTCCTAATAAGTTTGTTATTCCTGATTCAATACCTAAATAATATTCCGCTTCTATATTGTTTTCTTGTGCATAAGCTATTAAGTTATCTACCCTATTTCTGGCTCCTTTATAAATGTCTAAATCTACAGGTTCATCACTTACATTTGACTTGACTGGTATTCCTACTATTTCTACATCATTAAAATATTTATCAAGTGCTTCTTTTGCACCTTGTATTTTTCCTGGATTTTTTGTTCCTATTAAAACTTTCATATTAATACTCCTTATAAAACTAATCTCATCTTCTTTTATATATCCTGCTCTTTTGATATTATATCTTCTCTATCTACTTCTCTTGATTTAGCAATAACATCTTCAAGTATATCTCTTATATATTCCGGTTTCTTATTTTCTTCTATATTTAGGTTTTCATCAACCTTTATATCTCTTACTTTAATACCATACTTCATTTCTATATATTCAGCTAATACATGTCTATGGCAAAAGTCTTGTCCTTTTTCATAACAGAGTAGAATAGGGTCTTTTTCATCTTTTAATAATTTTTCTATATCTACTTTAGATAGAACTTGCTTATAATATTCTTCAATATAATATCTTATGTTTTCTTCTTCTGGTATTCTTCCAATATTGTTATAATATATATCCCAAAAAGCTCTTTTAGGTGCTAGTTTTGTAATAGCTTTACCGCTAAAACCAACTTTTTTACCTCTGTCACCTGAAATAGATATTAAATTTCCTGCTTTACATTCTTCATAGTTTCCAGTAAAAATTCTTTTATTCATGTTACAAACATCCTTTCGGTTTGTTGTGTTTCGTTTTCTACTAGTGCTTTTCAAAATTAGTTGTTATAATTTTTTCTGTATTATATCATAAATATTTTATATATCAAGAAGCGGATATGTATAATGAAACATATAAAAACAAGATACTCAAAAACGAGTATCTTGTTTAGCTTTGGCCTATAAGAGACTCTGCCATCCAGGATAAGGTTCCTCATTTGCTTCGTCTTCTCATTTCCTCTCATAATCTCTTAGTTTTTATTATTTTTTTAATATATTTCTAATAAAATCCAAAACTTTTTTATACCATTTTTCGTTATTAACTGTTACAAGAAAGATCTCTTCATCTTCTTTTTTTTCTTCAATTTGAACTTCTGCATTTCTCTTATTAAAAACATTATCTATACTATATTTTTTATTTTCTATTTCCATTAATTCATTTCTTTTGTTTTGTAAAAATGCATTTATTTTATTCTTTTGTTTTTGATTAGCCCAATAATCAAGAAAAAGCATAGCAATAATTAATTTAGTAGTTTCAGACACATTTTGTTCATCGAAACTTTTTTCAGGGTTATACGTAAATGAATAATTCTTGTTAGAATATGTTTCTAACAATTGTAATTCGTCTGATGGGATTTTATTATAATCTTGTTTATCTACATATTTTAATATCTCCAAAACTTCGACGTATGCATTTGCATATTTTTTATCAATTTCCATGGTACCTCCTTATTATAGCCTTTCAAATTGTTGTCTAATCTCTTCATCACTTTTTATAGTATGACCATTTATCTTTTGTCTATCTTTTAAAGCTGTTTTAAAATCTTGATATTGCATAACAGCCTTTGTGTTAGAAAGTTCACCTATTGATTGTTTTACAATTTTTTTAGTACTTGAACCTACTGTACTTTCAATATCTTCTTCCGAACGTTCAATAATTTTATCTAATACTAATTTTCTAACAGATTCTATTTCATCAGATTGCTTTATTAAAAGTTGTTCTTGACTTGTCATATTACTTTTTTCTTTCATTTTATCTGATAAATCTTCCTTATTTTCTGATAGTTGTTCTGAATAACCTTCAAATAAATCACTTAATATACTTAATCCTTCAAAACCTTTTGAATGGCTAGATATTTTCTCTAAAATTTCATTTCTTCTCTTTTTGTTTTCCGCATCATCTTTTATGTGGATTTCTTTTATGGTTTCAAATTTATTTTGTTTTTCTTTATTAAGTTGTGCAATTTTCTCTTCAATTTCTCTGTCTTTATTTTTTGAAAAAAGTTTTGATAATCCACCTTTATTGTTTATTTTATTCTTTTCATCCTCTATTTTTTTTTCAAACTCTTCTAATTCTTTCTTCTCATATCCGGATATTTCAAAACCAGATATTATATCCAATTCGCAATCTATAAACTCGATGATATATTTATTAATATCCGGTTCATGTTCTTTACGATATTGTTCTAGCCTTTTTTGTCCTTCTGCTTCTTCTTTGTTTTTTTCGTCTATTTTTTTATCTATTTCTTCTGATTCTCTAAATGCCGAAACCATACTCTCCATCACAGCTTCGCTAAGTGTTACTTTTTTCTCTTCATTAGAAAATTCTTCTTGCATTTCTAGCCTTTTAAGATCATCTTGAATTTTCTTTATAATATCTTGCGATTCCTTTGTAATATCTAGCGTTTTCTTCACATTCTCATGCATTTTCTTTATAAAATCCTCATTATTCATATTATCCCTCTTTTCTTTTGCACTTTCTTTATACTAATTATACTAATTAATAAAATCTATGTCAATTTTTCTCAAATTTAAAAACATAAAACTTTTTTCTAAATAATTTTT
>JAFXSE010000122.1 GCA_017525855.1 Bacilli bacterium | reverse complement strand
GATTATATTATTCATAAATATATAATTAAAGAAAACCTAATTTTATTTAAGGTGAAAATACATAATAGTTTAAGAACATTGTATCAGAAGCAACAAAAAATATATTTTTAACGCCACTTATATTATTAATTTCAGAAGTAACATTAATACTAACTTGAAAATTAGGACTAGTAAAAGGAAAAGTAACATATCCTAAAACATCTCCCGAAGGGCTATCAGCAGTAATTCTTATAGTAGCACCTTTATCATAAGAACAACCTCCATTAATAGTAATTTTTTTAGCTCCTTTACTAAAATTAACTCCAGATACACCATTCCAATCCCCTCTTTTATAACATGTAATGTCACCAGGAGTTCCAATTACTGTAATGCCTGCTTGCCAGGCACTAGTATAAAATGCATTTATTTGATAAGGATCAATATATTCAATTTGTTCAACTCCTGTTAAAGTTCCTATGGCATTCCCAAATAAATTTCCATTAATAGGCATAACATCTACATGAGTTGCTCTATGTCCCTTATAACTTCCATTTATTGTTCTATCTAACCATGCGGCTTGATAAAAAATATAATATTTACCTTTAAAATATATTATATCATGATGACCATTTATAGTAGGAATGAAGAATTCCCCAGGATTTTTAAAACAAATTCCTTGCACATCGAAAGGCCCTAATGGGCTTTTACTTGTCATAAAAATAGTATTACGTTGGCCATAGGGATTATCCTCCAAATATGTATTATATGACAATAAATAAGTATCTCCTATTTTATTAATCACAGAACCTTGTAAAGCCCAAGGAGCATTAATTATAATTGGATTTCCCTCAATGCTTATCATATCATCACCTAATTTAACAACTCTAAGAGTTTGTGGATTTTCAAATTGTCCTAAACCTCTTCCATAATATAAATATGCGCTTCCATCGTTATCTATAAATACTGAAGGATCATTATATCGATGACCATAATATTGTTCAACTAAATCTAAAGCACTACCTTTAGCATCTTTCCATGGGCCAATTGGAGAATCTGAAACTAATATACCTATCTTAGCGGAATTCATTGCAAAATATAAAAAAAATTTTTCTTTTCCATTTACAGTCTTATGGACAACTGAAGGAGAATTACAATTAGTTCCCCAATTTATAATTGGAACATCATATACAGTAATATCATCAGCAACTCTTATTGAACCGTGGTCACTCCAATTTACTAAATCTGATGAGGACATAATACTAATATCAAAAATTTTTTGGTAATCTTTTTGGGTTCCAGCTGATGATATAGGGCCATCATCTGTCCCATAAACATATATCCGATTATTATATTCCATAACTCCTGGCTCAGCAATAAATTTATTTGCTATACATGGATTATGATAATCAAGCTCTTTATAAGATTTTGATAAGGTTATTTCTTTAAATTTACTTTCATCATCAGATGCTACTACATTTAATAAATTTAAGATGAAAAAAGAAAAAATAAATAAATATTTTAATCTCATATTTATTATATATTATGTTTTTTAATAAATTTTATTTATTTTATTTGGAAAATAATTATTATTTTTTAATTTTTATACATCAAAAAATGGGGATTGGGG
>JAFXSE010000121.1 GCA_017525855.1 Bacilli bacterium | reverse complement strand
TTCGAATCTAGCCGAGGCAACCAATAGATATGTCCCGTTAGCTCAGTTGGTAGAGCATTTGACTTTTAATCAAAGGGTCTGGAGTTCGAATCTCCAACGGGTCACCATGTGCCTGAGTGGCGGAATTGGTAGACGCACAGGACTTAAAATCCTGCGAGAATCAACCCTCGTGCCGGTTCAAGTCCGGCCTTAGGCACCATCGTGGAGGAATACCCAAGTCTGGTTGAAGGGACCGGTCTTGAAAACCGGGAGGTCATGCAAGTGGCGCAGGGGTTCGAATCCCTTTTCCTCCGCCATATTTATTTTTTTACATCGCGGGGTGGAGCAGTTTGGTAGCTCGTTGGGCTCATAACCCAAAGGTCGAAGGTTCAAATCCTTCCCCCGCAACCATTTGGTCTCGTGGTGCAGCTGGTTAACACGTCTGCCTGTCACGCAGAAGATCGCGGGTTCGAGCCCCGTCGAGACCGCCATATGGCTTCATAGCTCAGTCGGTAGAGCAAGGGACTGAAAATCCCTGTGTCGCTGGTTCGATTCCCGCTGGAGCCACCATTTTTTTATTAACAATTTTGTGAGTTTAGTGTTCTTCATGGGATAATGTACGCGCCCGTAGCTCAGTTGGATAGAGTGTTTGGCTACGAACCAAAAGGTCAGGGGTTCGAATCCCTTCGAGCGCACCATATTTATCGGGAAGTGGCTCAACTTGGTAGAGCACTTGGTTTGGGACCAAGGGGTTGCAGGTTCAAATCCTGTCTTCCCGACCAGTTAGTATTTTACTTTTTTAGAAGTATTTATATATTAGAAAGATTCAATACTGAGTATTGAATTTTTTTGTTTTTAAGAGTTATCTTGGTTAAATCTAGTTTATCATTATAGTTGAAGTCATTTTTTTTGCATGTTATAATTGTTTTATAGTGTTATGTGGTGATTTTATGGAGTATAAAGATGTATTAGAACGATTCTATGATGATATATATAAATTGTTTTCTAAATATCATATTTTATCTGATAAAAATTCATTTGATATTTTTTTTAATAATATTTTTGATATTTATGAGAAGTATAAGAATTCTATTAATGATATAGATACACATTTTGTATCTTCTTTATATAGAAATACTATAGAATTAAACAAAGAAGAATATAATCATTATATAAGATGTATGAAGAGGTATAAAATTTATAAATATAAAAAGGACTTTATTCCTAGATTACTATTCAAGATATTTCCTAAAATATATTTATTTATTTATTTTTATAGAAGGAAAGTAGTCAAGTTTTTTGTGGAAAAAAGTAAATTTTTACAGAGTTATACTGGTAATAAATTATTATATTCTATAGAGTCTAAAAAGGGATTAAGATACTTTCCTTCTAATAAGTTATATCTTAATTATATTGAAGTAGTTATTACTACAAAATGTACATTAAAATGTAGGAAATGTGCTAATTTAATACCTATGTATAAAAAGCCATATAATTGTGATAAGCAATTACTTAATCAATCTTTATCTAATCTTTTTAAAGTTGTTGATAGAATAGAAGTTTTTAAAGTGCTTGGCGGAGAGGCTTTTTGTAATAATGATTTATATAGTTATTTAAAGATGATTCATTATGATAAAGTGGGAGAAGTACATATAGTTACTAATGCTACTGTTGTTCCTAAAGATAAAAAATTAATTAATTTATTAAGAGATAGAAAAATAGTTGTAGAAATAAGTAATTATGGTAAATACTCTTATAAATTAGATGAATTAATTAGTATAGTAAATTCAAATAATATCAAATACCTAATATATGATTTAACAAAATGGTATGATTATGGTGATGTTGTTAATTATAAAAAAAGTGAGAGTCTTTTATCTAGGCAATTTCATTCTTGTAATATAAAATATAAGAGTTTGTTGAATGCTAAATTATATTATTGCCCTCGTTCTAGTCATGGTAGTGATCTTAAACTTATTCCTGAGATAAAAGATGAATATGTTGATTTAGTTAATAATGATTATAAGATTCTTAAAAAGAAAATAAGAAAACTTTATAAAAGAAAAAAATATATTGAGGCATGTAAGTACTGTAAATTTGCAACTGATGATTGTAAAACTATTAAACCTGCAGAACAGTTGGGGGTAGAAGTATGAAGTATCAGTTTTCAGTGTTAATGTCTATTTATGATAAAGAAAAGGTGGAGAATTTAAAGGAATGTTTGAATAGTTTAAAAATTCAGACTATTGAGCCTAATGAAATTGTTGTTGTTGTTGATGGAAAAGTAAGAGATGAATTAATTGATGTATTAAATTATTATAAAGTTAGGGTAGTAAAACTTCCTCATCATGTTGGATTGGGAAAGGCTTTATTTAAAGGTGTTAAGAGTTGTAAATATGATCTTATAGCTAGAATGGATTGTGATGATGTTGCTTTACCTAATAGATTTGAATTACAATTAAATGAATTTAAAAAGAATAATGATTTAGTTTTGGTTGGTGGGCAAATTGTTGAATTTAATAGTGAAAAAATAAAGAAAAAAAGGATTGTACCCACTTTAGAAAAAGACATTATAAAGTTTTCTAAATATAGGAATCCATTTAATCATATGACAGTTATGTTTAAGAAGAAGAATATTTTAAATGTTGGCAATTATAAACCCTTAGATTATTTTGAGGATTATTATTTATGGGTTAGACTTTTAAAGAAAGGTTATAGTGTTAGAAATATTGATAAGGTACTAGTTAAAGCACGAAGTGATTATGCTCATACAAAAAGAAGAGGTAGTATTCAATATATTAAATATATGTATAATTTCGAAAAACAAATTTATAGTGATGGATATATAAATTTATTTCAGTTTATTTTTAATATAATTATTAGGTTTTTTATGTGTATTATTCCTAATAGTTTACGTGGGTGCTTTTATACTATTTTTTTAAGGAAATGAGGTATGTTTATGGATAAGCAATTGGTTACTATTATTGTTCCCGTGTATAATTCTAGAAAATATTTAAAAAGATGTATAGATAGTATTTTAGGACAAACTTATAAAGATTTTGAACTTATAATAGTTGATGATGGAAGTGTTGATGATAGTAAAAAAATTGTTAAAAGTTTTAAGGATAAGCGAATTAAATATATTTATTCAAAACATTTTGGAGTAAGCTCTGCACGTAATATTGGTATAAAATGTGCATCTGGTGATTTTATTTCTTTTATTGATTCAGATGATGTGGTTTGTGATATTTTTTTAGAAAGATTGATAAAAAAATTAGATAGTAATGTTGATTTATCAATATGTAGTTATACTAAATGGAATAGATTTAGTTATACTAAAGAAAGCATAGTAGTAAAAAATGATTTGGGTTATAAGTATTTATTAAATAAAAAGTTTGGAGGATATATTTGGAATAAGTTATTTAAAAAAAGTATTATTGAGCAGCATAGTATACTATTTTCAGAAAAACTTACGATGGGGGAAGATTATCTATTTGTTTCTGAATACTTAAAATATTGTAATAATATTAGTATTGATTTTAATAAGTATTATTTTTATAGAAAAAGTAATGAACAAATCACTAAAAGATATGATGAGTCTATTTCTTCAGTTTTATATGGATGGATTGGAGTATTAAAGATTTATGAAGTTTATTGCCCTAGAGTGAAGAATGAAATCGAATATAGATATTTGAAGAAATTAATTGAGTTAAAAAAAATAATTGATCATGATTTTGATGTTCCTAAGATTAAAATTGATTATTCTAGTTTTTCTTTAAGGCAGAGAATAGTATTAAGTTTATATAAAGTTTTTGCAAGAGAGATTGTATTTATAAAGAAGGTATTATAATGAAATATACAGTTATAGTTGTTAATTATAACAAAGGGAAATATATTAAAAAGTGTCTAGATTCTATTATGAATCAGACAAATAATAGTTTTAATGTAATAATAGTTGATGATGGTTCTACTGATAATAGTCGTAGTATAATTAACATGTATAAAAAATATAATAATGTTTCTGTATATTTTAAAAAGAATACTGGTGTTTCTGATAGTAGAAATTTTGCGATTAATAAAGTTAAGACTCAATACTTTTTATTTGTTGATAGTGATGATTATGTAGTTGAAAATTTGTTAGAGGAGTGTAGTAAATATACTGATTTTGATGTATTATCATTTAATAATTATTTAGTTTCAAATAAGGGAAAGGTTGAAAAAGATATTCCAAAGCCTGAATTAGTATGTACAAATGGTGAGTTTGTTTTAAAAAAATTTATTGATAATAAATGCTTATTTTTAGTACCGTGGGGATATATTTATAAAACTAGTTTTTTTAGAAAAAATAAGTTAAAATATAAAGTAGGTTATGTACATGAAGATGTTGATTTAACCACTATGGCTTTATTAAAGTCTAGTAAAACTTTAAGTATAGATTTTTATGGTTATTATTATGTATTATCAGATGATAGTATTATGAGAAATAGTAATTATGAAAAAATGCAATTGAGGGTAAGAAGTATTTTATATCATTTTGATAATTTAAAAGAATATTTTATCAATAATATTGATGATAATAATTTAAGAGATTCTTTTTTAGAGTATTATTCACAGCTTTTATTATATACTGGTCATGATTTAAAAAGAAGGTGGAGAAAAGCATACTCAAAAGAATTGAAAAAAAGAAAAATTTATAAATATATGTATAAACGTAGTAAGATCAATTATATAAAGAGATTAATGTGTAAACATAGTTTTATGTTATATTTTGATATTTATCCTATATTTAGTAAAGTATATTATTTTTTAGCAAATATATATTATTTTATAAGAAGGTTGTGTGGTGTTGATAATGAAAAGAGTAAGTGATAGTTTTTTAAAAGTTTTCCAATATATATATTTGGTTTTGTCTCTTATTTATATTGTTGGAATACCATTTATTGTTGTTTATATGTCTTCAGTTAATAAATATAATTTTTTGAAAATTTCAAGATTAACCACTTTTTATTCTCTTGTATTATGTCTTGTTACGTTTGTTGTGTTTTTATTTGAACTAACATTAAATAAAAAAAGAAGAGAAATGGTATTTGAAAGAAAAGTTATTTTAATCTTTCTCTTGTTTTTTGTTTGGTGTGGTTTATCTACTTTTTTTTCCAGCAACGTACATGATTCTTTTTTTGGAGTTCCTTTTAGATATGGTGGATTTTTACAATATCTTTCATATATATCATTTGCTATATTAGGTTTTTCTTTGAATGAAAAAACAAGAAAAATATATTTTAGAGTTTTATTTTTTGCTTCTATTATTATTGGAATTATGACTTTATTTAATGGTAAAGTTTCTTGGTATAAATTACCTACTAATGAGATTTGTGGAATTTTTTATAATATTAATCATTATGGATATTATCTTGTTTATACAATAGTTGTATCTATTTTCTTGTTTTTATATGATAAAAATATAATTGTAAAAGTAATTGATTTTTTTGGATATATATTATTACTTTATATATTAATTATTAATAATACTTTTGGTTGTTATATTGCTGTTTTATTAACTATTATTATATTGTTTTTGTATTTTATAAAGAATAGAGAGAATGAGCTTTTGATGACTTTTCTTTTGGTGCCATTAATATTTCTTTCGGTTATTGTTAGATACAATGATGATTATGTTGTTGCATCTAACTTTAAAGAGTTATTTAATGATGTTAGTGTAATTTTTGATTCAGATAATGAAAAATTACCTATAGATGATTTTGATAATAAAATTAATTATATTGGAAATTTTAGAGGAGGTTTATGGGTAAGAGGTATAAAGTATGTTTTTGAAAAGCCTTTGTTTGGATATGGATTAGAAAATGTTAGTAATCGCTATTTAAAAGATCATATTGATATTGATATGCCACATAATCTTATTCTTCAACTTTCAATGACTGTTGGTATAATAGGTATGTTGTTGTATATAGCAGGTGTGTTAATAGTTTTAATTGTTGGCCTTAGAAATACTAAAAAAGATGATATATTATCTCTTTTAGGATACTTTGTTTTAATTGCACATTTAATATCTGCTATGTTTGGAGTAACTATTTACTATGTTACACCATACTTTGTTATAATATTAGGTGCATGTATAAGAAATATGAAAGAAAACTGGTGTTGTTATGAATATTAGAAGAAATAAAATTTTATTATATAAAATAGGTAGATATCAAATGGATTTTGAGTATTTGTTTCCTAAAGCGAATATTTGTGGATATATTGTTGATGTTAAAGATAGTGATCAATATAATGGTAAAAAGTTATATCAAATAGATGAGATTACTAAAAGTAAGTTTAAACATTATAAAATTATTATTTGTGATCGAAAAGATGAAAGTATAAGTAATAAACTTAAGAGTTCTGGTTTTTTAGAGAAGAAAAATTATTATTGGTTAGAAGATATTGGTTATCTTTTAGATGACTCTATAGACTATTTTACAACTAAATTCTTAAGAATATTTATTGCTAAGGTGAGTAAATATTTCTTTGATCATGATACTACAAAAAACTCTGTATATTTTAAGGAAATGATTTATACAGATTCTGTTGATAATGTTAGGTGTGAATTTCCTTTTAAATATGTTCAATTGCAAAAAAGAGGATATAATTATTGTTGTTGTGATGGATGGACTAAGAGAGATATAGGTAATTCTTTCTTTAGAGGAAATAAAGGTGTATGGAATTCTAATTTGGCTCAATTACATAGATTATCTATTATAAATAAAACATATATATTTTGTTTGCCTAATCAATGTCCTTTTATGAAGGCAAAGGCTAAGAAAACGAGTAGTCGCTTTTATGATTTAGAGAAAAGAAGTATTCCTGAGGTTGTATGTGTGGCTTTTGATTCTTCATGTAATTTAAAATGTCCTAGTTGTAGAAAAGATTATTTTAATGCTCAAGGATTTTCATTTAGATATTTGAAGCATTTATCAAAAAAGTTTTCTAAATCTGATTTGGCACTTAAATCTAAAGAACTTATAATAGCAAGTCAGGGTGAGGTCTTCTTTAGTAGAATTTATAAAGATATGATTTTTAAATCTAAAATTACAGAAAGAGATTCTATAACGATTCATACTAATGCAACATTACTTACAAAAAGAACATTAGATAAGTTATGTTCTATATATAAAGAAATTAAGTTTTTAATAAGTGTTGATGCAATTAAAAAGGAAACATATGAAAAAATACGTTGTGGTGGAAATTTTGATATTTTGATGAAAAATCTAGCTTATCTTTCTGAGGCAAGAAAGAGTGGTAAAGTACAAGAGGTTAGTTTGTTATATGTTGTACAAAAAGGTAATTATAAGGAAATGATTGATTTTGTTAAATATGTTAAAAAAATGGGCTTTGATTTTGTTGATTTTTCGAGGATAGAAAATTGGTTGACTTTTACAGATGAAGAGTTTAAAAATGTGAGTATGTATGATGAAAATGGTCAAGCAAAGAAAGAATTAAAAGAAGTATTAAAGAATCCTATATTTAAAGATAAGGTTGTTTTAAAAGGAAATGTTATTGAATAAAACTAGCTGATTAAAAAGATGATTTCTTTTGTAAATTGCTTAAAGATTATTCATATGTTATTATGTTAGTGGGTGAATATAATGTTTAAAAATAAAACACATTTTAAAGTTTATTTAATAGTTACAATTATTTTGGTAATTTCTATTATTATAGTTGGTGGTAATGTTTTAAATAAATATATTTTGGATAGAGAAGTTAAAAGTGTTGTTAGTAAAAGTATAGATAATGACGAATTTAGAGTTTCTGTTAAAACTTGGTTTAATTATGGAAAAGTTGAAAAAGCTATAAAAACTTATATGAAAGATTATTCTGATAAAGTTAAAGAGTTAAACAGTATTGTTAATGATCAAGACATTAAAAATATTTTATCGGCTAATAATTATGAGAGTGATGGAGTAGAATTTAGTAAATCTATTGATATTCTTAATTCTAAAATTAATAAGTTTAATACTATTATTAATGAATTAAAAATAATGAGCACTGATTCTAAAATTATGGAGTATATAAATCAATTTAATGTTAGCCATAAATATGTTGAAATGTATAAGAACTATATGTTTTTAGAAAATTCAGAGGATTTAGAAAATAATAAGTTAGTTATAGATCAAATAAGTAGTAAAGGTAGTTTGGTTTTAAATACTGATTTAGAGGTTATAAATTTACTTAAGAATAATCCTACTAGTTGGATTGTAAAAGATAATAAAATATATTTTTATTCTAATTCTCTTATGAATTCGTATAATGTTTTGATAGAAAAGTTAAATAATTAGTGCTATATTGTGGGTGATAATCATGAATAAAAAGATTAGATTGGTATTAGTTTTTTTACTTATTATTTTATGTATCGCATATACAATAAAAACTTTTGATTCAAATAATGATATGTTTTACTTGATTAAATTAGGAAAAGACATAGTAAATAATGGTATTGACTTTAGGGATCATTATAGTTGGGTAGCGGAATTTTCATATTCTTATCCTCATTGGCTATTTTCTGTTTATATTTATTTAGTATATTATTTATTTGGATTTTTAGGTATATATATTAGTAATATTATAAGTTTTATTTTATTAATTTTATGTGTTTATTTTGTGAATTTAAAAGTTAGTAAAAGTGAATTTATGTCTTTTTTTATATCTTTACTTAGTATTGTTGCTTTAGCTCCATTTGTAGTAGCAAGAGGACAAGTATTTTCAACAATACTTTTGTTGTTAGAAGTTTATTATATAAATAAATTAATTGAGACAGGAAGTAAAAAATATATAGTCCATTTAGCTATAATTTCATTATTGATTGCTAATATACATGCTACTATATGGTTGATGGTTTTTATATTGTTTCTACCTTTTGTTGGAGAAGATTTAGTTTATAAAATTATGTATAAAAAAAGACATAAAGATAGTTTAATAATTGGTAGTAAAGTAGTTGTAGAAAAAGTTAAGAATAGTAAGTTAGTTTTTATAGCTATTTTAATTTGTTTGTTGATGGGATTATTATCTCCAAGTAGGATATGTTATACATATGTTTTTAAAACTATGTTTGGCGATAGTCAGACTTATATAGTAGAACATCAAAATTTAGTACCAATTAGTTATCCATTGTTTTTGTTAACTATGTTTTTATTATATTTTGTAAATACAAAAATAAAACTAAGGGAACTATTTATGATTTTTGGAATTGTAGTTTTATCATTAATATCTATGAGACATTTGATTTTCTTTTATACTGTTGGTTTCTTATATGTATCTTTGGTATTTATAAGGCAATTAAATGATAATGGTGATCATACTTTGGATATTTTAGAGAAAATGTTTTTTTATAATAAATATATTTTATCTTTAATAGTTATATTAAGCTTGGGTTTGTGTGTTTATAAAATTAATACTAATTTAAAGAAAGATTATATTAGTAATAAAGATTATCCAATTAGTGCTGTTAAATATATTAAAAATAATTTGGATTATAAAAATATTAAATTATATAATAATTATAATATAGGTAGTTATTTATTATTTAATGATATTGGTGTGTTTATAGATTCTAGATGTGATTTATACTTTAAAGAGTTTAATAATATTGGATTAGATCTATTTGATGAGGTAATAGATATAAATAAGAATTATGAAAAAGTATTTAGTAAATATGGTGTTAATTATGTATTATTAAGTAAAAATGATATATTGTATTATATAATTAGAAAAGATAATAATTATGAAGAGATATATCAAGATAAGTATTTTGTAATATATAAAGGAGTAAATGATGCAATATAAAATAAATTATAAATATATTATTTTGGGAGTTTTCTTTTTTATCTTATACTTTATAACTTCTTATAAAATATTTCCTATTGGAATGGATGAAGTATGGAATTATGGTTTTGGTTATAATATTATAAATGGTGTAGTTCCATATAGAGATTTCAATATGATAGTAACTCCTTTATATCAATATTTATTGGCAATATTTTTATTTATATTTGGTAAGAAAATTTGTACATTATATATTTTAAATAGTTTAATAGCTACTTTAATAACTTTAATTTGTTATAAAAGATTGGATAAAAAAGTTTTACTTTTAATACCTATGATAGTTTTATTTAATTATACTTGTTATAATTTATTATCTGTATTAATTTTAATAATTATTTTAGAAGTTTTAGATACTAAAAGTAAGTATAAGGATTTTTGGATAGGGTTGTTAGTTTCTTTATTAATACTTACTAAACAAACTGTTGGTGGATTAGTTTTAATACCAGCTTTTATATATAGTAAAAATAAAAAACAATTTGTAATTGGTTTTTTACCTTTTTGTATTGTATTTTTTCTATATTTATTGTTTACAAATAGTATTTATTTATTCTTTGATTATTGTTTGTTTGGCCTTTTTGATTTTTCTTCTGGGAATGGTCTATCAAATGTAATGATTATTGTTTTAATATTATATTTGATAGCTCTTTGTTTAATGATTTATTTAATAATTAAGCAGAAGTTTAAAGATCAAAAGTTGTTATTAGTGTTAATGTTTCAAATAATGGCTTTTCCAATACTAGATCCTTCACATATTATACCTGCTGTTTTTCCTTTTGTTTTCTATTTATTAGATAACTTGAATGGATATAAAAAAAGAGAACAGTATATTGGAATGTTAATAATATTTTATTTTTTTATAATACCTTTTGGTGATTATTATAATTTTTTTAAGGATTATAATAATTATATTATTTATGATAATAAGGATTCTTTTTTATATGGCAAATCTATAAGTGTGGATATTGATAAGAATTTATATATAAAAAAAATATTAGATGATAAATATAGTAATTATAAAGCTTTTTATCTTAATGAGTATGCTTATCTTATAAAACTTCGAAATAATGAAATTCTAAATAAATTTGATATTATTAATAATGGTAATATGGGATATAATGGAGAGAAAAAATATGTTCGTGAAATAGAAAATAAATGTAGGGATACTTCTTGTGTGTTTGTGCTTCCTAATTTTAAAGATTTAGGACAGACTAATAAATATATACTAGACTTTATAGATAAAAGATATATTTATAAAGAGAAAAGTGGTGTATTTAAAATATATGTAAATAAATAAAGACAAGCTTTAGCTTGCCTTTTTTATTTTATGTATCCTGCTTTTTTGAATGTATCTTTTAAAACATCTGTTGATACTTCTCCTGATATTCTATAATCACTTAATTCTTTTCCGTTTTTGATGATAAGTACAGTAGGAGTACCACTTACTCCATAATGAGTATTTAAATAATTATAATCATCATCACTAATATTTGAAATATTTAGTTTTACATAACTTAGATTGTTTTCTTTAGTAAATTTACTAAAAACAGGCTCAAATTTTTCACAGTGACTACAACCAGTTTGAATTACTTCAACAATCATAGATTCTTTATTATTAATCCTATCAATAAATGTTTTATAAGTTATTGTTCTTGTACACCCTGTTGTTATAAGACAACAAATTAGTGTAGCAATAATTAATATTTTCTTTTTCATATTTTAAATCTCCTTTATGAAAAAAATTATATCATATATTGTTAATAAAATCAAAATGGGTTATAATTATTTTTAGAATAAGGAGGATTGGTTATATGGTATTTCGTAAACCATATGCATTCTTGATTAAAAACTTTAAAAAAATACATATTTTACTTTTATTTCTTTGGGGGTTTTCTTATTATAAGATTTATGGAGTAAGAAAATTTATAAAAGATTATATAACATATGGAGTTTATAGTAGAAATTTAGAAGGCATTAGTACTAAAATAGGTCCATTATTATATTTAGCGATGGTTTTGATTATAATTATTTCAATTTTACTTCTTTTGTTATTGTTATATAAGAAGAAACCTTGGAAATTGTATTTAATAATTATTGGTGAGTATATCTTTATGATGTATTCATGTATTTCTATAACTTCATATTTTAACAGTTATACTGTAAGTACTACTGTATCTAGTGTTTTTATTTATAGGGATATAATTAATATAGCAAGTTTGTTACAATATTTAGTTTTAATTATATTATTATTACGTATTACGGGATTGGATTTAAAAAAATTTAGCTTTAACAGTGATCAAGAATTTTTAGAATTAAGTAGTAGTGATAGAGAAGAATTTGAAATTAGCATTGAAATTGATAAGCATTCTTTTAAGAGAAAGTATAATTTATTAAAAAGAAATCTAAGATACTTTTATGAAGAACATAAAACTATTTGTAATATGTTTTTTGTAGTTATGGTTATTTCTTTAGTTTCATACACATGGTATTATTTTGGCGTTAAAAATAAAAGTTATAAAGTAGGAGAGACATTTAGTGCTGGTATTTATGATATAAAGATTAATGATGTTTATGTTACTGATAAGACTGCAACTGGTAATGTTATAGAAAAAAATAGTAAATTTGTAATTATGAAAGTAACTATGAAAAATAATGATAGTGAGACTGTTGAACCTAATTTTGGTAGATTTCATTTAATGAATAGAGATATTAATAGAATTAATACTATTTATTATGATAATGATTTTAAAGATATTGGAAAGGGTATATCTAGTGATAATAGTATAAAATCAGGAGAAGAAAAAACTTTCATGTTGGTTTTTAAAGTTAATGAAAAGTTAGAAAATAAGAGATTTGTTTTATATTATCAAGAGTATAATGGAAGAAATAATACTTATTTAAGAAAAATTAAGTTGAATTTAAAAGATATTAGTAAAGTTAATGAAACTAAGAATTATCAACTTAATGATAAAGTAGCATTTGAAACTTTAGATGGTAATACAAATGAAGTGGTTTTTGATGATGTTTATTTTGGAGATAGTGTTACTTATTCTAAATATGAATGTACTGCTTTAAAATGTGGTTTTGAACAAAAAATTCTTGTTCCGTTTGGAGACTATAAAATACTAAAAATTAGCTTTGCTTCTTCAGATTATGAGGGTAAAGAATTTATTGACTTTACTTCTAGATATGCTATAATAAAATATGTAGATAGTAATGGTAAAACATTGAATTTTAGTATAGAAGATGCACTTGGTATTGAGTATGAGGGTAAAGATTTATTTATAAAAGTAACTAATGATATTATTAATTCAGGGGAAGTTTATATAGACTATATAGTTAGAAATAAAGAATATATGATAAAAATAAAATAGGAGAGTTAATTATGGATAATAATAAAATAAAAAAAATAATTACTATTGGTTTGTTTATTGCTCTAATTCTTGGATTAGTATGGTTTATGGTTATTTATCCACTTGTTGATTTTAGTGAAAAAGAAAAAACCGTATTAGATGCTTCTAAAAAGTATTATGAAAAGAATTCTAATTTGCTTCCTGATGAAGGAGATATGAGTACAGTTTCTTTAAGAACTTTACTTTCTCAAAAATATATTTCTACTATGAAAAGTACATATGGTAGAAAATATTGTAATGTTGATAATTCATGGGTAAAAGTAAAAAGAAAAAATGGGGATTACAATTATTATGTTTATTTAGAATGTGGTAATATGAAATCTACAATTGATCATGAAGGACCAGTTATTAAACTTAGCGGAGATAAAGAGATAGAAATAGAAAAAGATAGTGAGTTTAAAGATCCTGGAATAGATAGTGTTTATGATGATACAGATGGTAAAATGAACATAAAAGATGTTAAAATAACAGGAAAAGTAAATACTAGTAAAATTGGCACTTATAAAATTAAATATAGTGCTGTTGATTCTTTTGAAAATACAAATACCGAAGAAAGAATTGTTAAAGTAGTACAAACATTGGATAAATTAGTAAAGAAGAATACTGCAGATGATAATTTATATAAGGGAATAGTTATAAATAATTATATTGAATTTTCTAATATGTTATTTAGAATCGTTGGTTTAAATAGTGATGGTAGTGTAAAAATAGTTAGTGATGATGTTTTAGGTGCGGTTAACTATAAAGATATTGTTACATGGTTAAATGACTATTTCTATGAACATTTAACAGATCAAGCTAAAAAGTATATGGTTAAAGAAAAATTCTGTAGTAGTAAGATTAGTTCAGATAAAACTAAAACAGTTACTAAGCAATGTGATTCTACAAGTAAAAATTACGTAGGTCTTTTATCTTTAAATGATTACAATAATTCTAAAGAGCAAGAATTCTCTTATTTATATCCAGAATCTTTATCATGGACTAGTGATTATGTTGATGATAAAAATGCTTGGGCTACAAGAAATGATGGAATTTCTTCTGGTTATCATAGTTTATCTAATAAATATAATTTTGGAGTTAATCCTGTTGTTAATTTGAAAAAAGGTATTAAATTAACTGATGGAGATGGAACTATTTATAATCCTTATAAATTTGCAAGTGTTAAAACTGCTAAAGCAGGAGATAAAATCAATACTAGATATAGTGGTGAATATGTTAAATATGCCGATAGAATTTATAGAATTATAGAGGTAGATGATGATTATACAAAAGTTATAAGTATGTTTACTTTAGGAGAAAGAGTTTCTACAATAAAAGGAAGCAAGATTACTTATAATCCGACTGAAAAGGGTAATGTTGGTTATTATATTGAAAATAGTATCAGTAAAAAGGTTAAAACAGATATATTTGTAAAGAGAAAAATTAATGTTTCTATATACAATAGTGATGCTACATATTCAGGTAAAAAGACTACTAAAGAATACAGCGTTAAATTAGCTGCTCCTTCAATGTATGAATTATATAGTGGGGCTATGGGTAGTCATAATAACGGTTATTGGCTTCGTGATTCTTCAAATAAAGAAAAATTTGCATATATAGTTTCACCTATTGATGTTATCTATTATTCAATAGATGTACCACTTGAAGCTGATGTTAGATTTACTGCATATATAGGAAAGAATGTTACTGTACTTTCTGGTAAAGGTACTCAAAATGACCCATATGTATTAAATAAATAAAATAATAGGGGAGTAATAGTTTATGAAGTTGAATAAAAATAAAATAATAGCTGTAATTGCAATAATATTTCTAATATGCCTCTTTTTCTTTATAAGAAGCATGGGTAGTTATTATAGTGTTTCTGATAGAGTATCAAAAGTAAAGAATAATTCTAATAAGAATAGTGATTATAATGTTGTTGGATGGGTTAAAGTTCAAGGAACAAATATTGATTATCCTGTTATATACACTGTAAATCCTAACTTTGATTTTGATAATGTTCAAATGGACTTTACTTGGAAAATTGTTAATTCTAAATCTCTAAATACAAGAACTGTTATTTTGGGACATAATGTTCGTAATGTTTCTAGTAAACCATTAATTAATGAGAAAACTTTCAATAATTTTGAAAATCTTCCTAGTTTCCTTTATTATGATTTTGTAAAGGAAAATAAGTATATTCAATATAGTGATTCTAATAACAATTATTTGTTTAAAATATATGCTGTTTATATGATAAAAAGTGAAGATGTTGTTAATAAAGAGTATATGACTAAAAAACAAGTTTTGAATTATGCAAAAGAAGCAAAAAAGAATAGTTATTATGATTTTGATGTTGATATAGATTCAAATGATAAATTGATAACATTAACTACATGTACTCGCTTTTTTGGTATGAATTATGTTAGTATTGTAGTAGATGGTAGATTAGTTCGGGAAGGTGAGAAAGTTAAGAATTACAAAGTAAAAGAAAATAAAAATTATGACTCTATAAAAAAGATCTTGGAAGGAGATGAAGATAATGATAAAGCATAATAAAAAAATTAAAATGTTTTTAAGTACATTTATAATAGTATTATCTTTTTGGACTTTGAATGTTTATGCTGATGATGCAAATGTAAGTACTAATATTGATTGTCCTGATGGGGATAATGTTTGTTTACAAAATGCTCAAACATGTTTAGCTCAATTAAAAGATGAATATAAATTAAATGTTACTAAATCTAAAGATAAAACTAAATTAATAGTAAAAATTGATGCACCTAGTGATAAAAAATTTAATGTTAATGTATATGATATTGATTATGGTCAAAGAAACTATAGAGCTAGTGTAGAATTAAAAGGTGGAGAATCATATGAAGTTAATGCCGATGTTAGAGATACTATATCTTATAGCTATACAATAGAATCTTTACTTGTTTCTTCTGCATCTGTTGGTAGTGGTGATGAAAAAGTAGAATGTAGTAAAAAATATTGGCAAACAAAAGAACTTAAGAATACTGTTGCTGCATCTACTAAAGTTAAAAATCCTGCAGTTAATAGTGATGGTGTTTGTACTTTATATTTAAATGGTACTCTTACTAAAGATAAGATAAAGAAAATATTTAAAACTGAAGAAGAAACTGAAAGTGTTAATAGCTATACAAAACTTTTAGGAGACAATCAATTTAGTTATTCTAAAGTTAAGACATATAATTCTTCTATAGATGGGGCAAGTTATTTTAAAAAATTAGTTCCTTATTGTTTTAAATCTGAAGTAGATGAGATATTTAATTCAAAGAGTGTTTTGGATCAAATAATGAGGGCTGGTCAAGTTATTTATAATAAACATATTCTATATAATAATAGTTCTAAGACAATTGAAAATCATTCTGATTTTATAGATCTTTCTGATTTTGATCTTAGTAAAACAGTTAGTTTAACTTGTGATGCTTTTGGTGTAAAAAGTCAAGATGGTAGTGCCTATTTATCTCATGATAATGTTAGAAAATTCAAAAAAACTACTCCTTCTGATTGGGTAACTGTTGATTATTCTTATCAAAGTAATGTTCAGGTTTGTAGAACACAATGTACTGAAGAAGTAATTGTTACTTATGGCCCTCCAGTTTCTGTTAAAGCTGGTATGTGTTTTGAATATGAAGTAGAAATAGAAAGCAAAGTTACTTGTAAACCAGAAGAAAAACCTAATGCTGAACCTCAATTACAGGAGTCACCTACATGTTCTTACTCTGTTGATTGTGAGAATAATGAATATAGATTTGATTCACAAGCCGGACCTAATCAAGAGTTTGATTCTTGTATAAATAGTTGTGATGGTGGAAAGTATTCACAATCTTGTATTAATTCTTGTTATAAAAAAGTTTATAAGAAGAGTTCAAATAAAGTTAATTTAGCATTAGCTTATAATCCTATTAAAAAAGTTGCTGGGGAACCACTTTTATGTAATCCTACAAGCTATTTAGCAACTTCTGGTAATACAATTCAATCACTTATTAATGATGTTTGTTGGTATTATAATAATGGTGATTCACATGGTGATTATCAAATGGAAAATGGTCATTTAAAATGGGTCCCTTCAGATGAATGTCATTGGAGTAAATATGCATCTGTATATTTATCAAATGCGATTGATGTTGTTGGTATTCCTATATGTGAAAGAACAGTTCGTGATGATTTGAAAGTTATGAGTAGTGGTCGTTGGTGGGATAGATCTACTACTGGTTATTATCCTAATAATGGTATAAAAACAGCATATTACAATGATTCAACACATGGTTATGGTGTTAGTTGTAATGAGTACTGTGAAATTAAGTCTAATGGTTGTTCAAATAATGGTGTAGGTAGTGTTACTAGTCAAGATCAAGCTAATTTTGATGCAGATTTGGAAAAATATAATTCAGCTATTCAACAATGTAATGCTAGTGTTGTTTGTAAAACTGATAAAGCTAGTTATAAAATGTCAGTAAACAATATTGGTGGAAGTGCAAGTATTTGTGCAAAAAATGGTAGCAAAAATGAAAGTGATTGCATTGTTTGGAATGATGATTCAAAAAAGAATGAGTGTGAATATAATAGCAAGAATCAAAGTTCTAAAACTAATTTAGATTTATTAAAGACTGCTAAGGATGGATGTAAAAATTTAAATAAGGGTCAATCAATAATTAGAGAAATTAGTGGTGTATGTACTGGTATTAATAATGATGATGAAGATTACAGAAGTATAATTTCTTTCCCTGGAACATGGATTAGAAATAAAGGTGGAAAGAGATATTACAAACAACCAGATAATGAAAACTATTATCAATATGTTCCTGGAAAATATTGTTTACCATTAACTGCTTCTAATGTAAATAAAGATTGGTGGTTATGGGATCAAAAATATTTACGTAGTAGTGATAAGATTAATACTGTTTCATATACATCTACAACTGATTCAACAGGTACAACATATAATAAATATAATGGTATTTATAATATATTTGCTAAAATAGAGAAATTTGGATATTTTGAATGGAATGTAGATGTAAGCTGTTTCTTTGCTGATTACAATAGTGAACCAGTATGTAATGGTACTAATTGTAGTACCCCAGAACCTTGTACTGGTAAAGATTGTAATAATGTTGATAATGATACAAATGGAGTTATAAACAGTGAAACTAGAGCAGCTGCTCTTGATGATCTATTCCCAACTACTGATGCAACAACTGAGGGTGTTAAAAATGATTCAACAAAAACTGTTGCTCCAACAAAGTTAGGAAATAAAGTTAGTGGAGATGTATCAGTAACTAAGGTTGCTGATACTACCACTACAAATAAAAAGGAACCTGGATATAATTGGACTTGTGATGCTACTAATTTACTTATTAAAAACTATCCAATAGCTCCTACTGCTTTAATTCAAAAAATTCAAAGTGTAGGTGATAATGTATTTAATGATGATAGTGAATTAGATTATCAAGTTGTTTTGACTACAAACAATATTAAAAATATTAGAGAATATAATAAGAGTAAGCAATATACAGATTATGAAGGTGAAAGTTATAAGTCAACAAATAATATTAATTTCTATAAGAGTAGTAAGTTTTTATACAATAATAAATATATTTCAAAATTAGATAAACCATCGGGAGTTGCTGCTTTGTGTAATAATGTTAAGAATAGAAATCAATGTGATGTAGATTTTATCAGAAATGATTCAAGTTGTCCTAAATTAATTTCTGAGAGATCTAGTATAGGATTATAATAGGAGGTGTTTACAATATATGAATAAAGCGATGGTAGCAATTGGTATTATTATTATGGCACTTCTTGGTATTTTTGCTATAAATATGATTACATCTCAACAAACTGGTCAAGAACTTGATTATTATTTGTTAAAAGATACAGTAGAAGCTGCAATGGATGATGCTATGGATGAAAAATTTTATGCAACTAATGGTGTTGTAAGAATGGATAAAGAAAAATTTGTTGAGAATTTTGTTCGTAGATTTGCAGATGGTGTTGATGCATCACGTGAATATACAATAAGTTTTTATGATTTAAATGAAACTCCTCCTAAAGCTAGTGTTAAAGTGGTTTCTAATAGTAATTCTATTAATAAATCAACTAAGACACCTATTGAGGTTAAAGTAAGTATGATTAGTGAGTCAAATAATAAAAAGGATACTTGGACTACAAATTATACAAGTGGTACTAATATAACTAGTTCTCAAGGTATTACTGTAAATTAGGAAAGAAGGGGAAATATGAATAATATAACTACAGGATTAAAAAAGTTTTTAACTAATAAAAATACTGTAACAGTATTGGGTGTGTTATTAGCTGTTGTTGTTTTATATGTTGGTTATAATTGGAGAGTTAGTGCAGCTACTAATCCAATAGAAGTTCCATATGCTATAAAAACAATATCTGCTGGTACTGAAATTACAGAAGATGCAGTTGGAACTATAGATGTTCCTCCTGCTATGCTTAAAGGTGATGTTATTAGGGATACTCAAAATGTTATTGGTAAATATACTATGGCTGATACTATTATTCCTGAAGGAAGTTTGTTTTATGGTAGAGCTGTATGTGAAAAAGAACAATTACCAGCTAATATTATTTTAAGTTATCCTAAAGGATATGTTCTATATTATATGGGAGTTAATATGGAAACTACATATAGTAATTCAATTTATCCAGGTAATTACATTGATGTTTATCTAAAAGCTTCTGTTAGAAATGCAGATGGAACAGGAGATGCTAAAGTAACTTTTGGTAAATTGTTAGAAAATGTAAAAGTCTTAGCTGTTAGAGATAGTAATGGTAAGAATGTTTTCTCAAACACTGATGATAATAGTGTTCCATCTCAATTAATATTTGCAGTACCTCAGGAACATTATTTATTGTTAAAGAAGGCTGAGTATTTAGGTAATCTTAATACAGAGTTATTACCAGTACCTACAGCTGAGAGTTTAAAATCTAATCCTGGTGATTTAAAGATATCTAGTGAATCATTAAGAGATTTTATAAATGCTAATACTGTTTATGCAGGATAAAAAGAATAAAAAAATTTAAAGGGTAGGAAGTGAGATAATGAACGAGTCAATATTTGATAAGTTGGATTTTGGTCCGTTGAAACCTCTTTTGGATAATGATGATATTACAGATATTTCTTATTGTAATGGTGGACAAATCTGGATTCGTTCACTTACTCAGGGTTCTATTCGAGTTGAGGTTCCAGGTTGTACCCAAGAGTTTATGGAAAAACTTGCTTTTCAGTGCTCTAATGTTATGGGTACAACCTTTAACAATGCTAAGCCTTTTTTGGATGCTGAAAGTAGTGAGTTACGTCTTAACTTTGTACATCAGTCGATTGCTACAAATGGTATCGCTTGTGTTTTACGTAAAACACCTGCTAAAATTAGGCTACAAAAAGAGAAACTATTAAAAGATGATTATTTTACTAATGATATTCATGATGTTTTAATAAAATGTGTAGAAGGACATTGTAACATAATTGTTTGTGGTGAGACTGGTTCTGGTAAAACTGAGTTTGTTAAATATTTGGCTAGTCATACCAAGGAAAATGAAAAGATCATTACAATTGAGGATACGCTTGAATTGCATTTGGATAAAATTTTTCCACATCGTGATATTGTTGCTATGAAAACTAATAATGTTGCTAGCTATTCTGATGTATTGGTTACGTGTATGCGTCAGAATCCTAAGTGGATTTTACTTTCAGAAGTTCGTAGTGCTGAGGCTGTATCTGCTGTTCGTAATTCTATTTCTTCTGGACATAATATTTTGTCTACAATCCATGCTGATAAAGCTAGTGCTATACCATATCGTCTTTATAGTTTGATGGAAACTGATTTGGACGTTGATCAATTTTTAGCAACTATATATCGTTATATTCAATTAGGAGTACATATAAAAGCTTATTATAGTAAAAAATATGGTAAATTCCATCGTGAAGTTGATGAAGTTACAGAGTTTTATGTAGATGAAAATAATGTATGTCAAACTCATACTATTTATAGAAAATTATTTGATAAAGAACCAATAATGGTTAAACCTAGTCGACACTTGATTGAGTATTTATCAAATCAAAATATAGATATTTCAAATATTACTTCTAGTTTATCTGATAAACCTTTTGAAGAACTAATTGATGAGGCTTCAAGTGATAGTGATGATACAACTATACCTAAGACTGAAGCTAGTGTTCCATCCTTTGAAACTACAGTTACAAATAATAATAGTGTAGGTTATAATGTTATTCCTTCAAATGATTTTGAAGCGAAAAAAGAAGAAAATAATTCTCAAGATATAAATAATAATATAAATCAATCTGTTGTTCCTCAAAGTGTTGTTCCTTTAGTTACTGTAAATAATGTTCAACAGACCAATACAGATAATAGTAATGAGATTAAAGGTGTAATACCAAATGTATTATTTTCTCAAAATCCATTAAAGGTTATTGATGAAGAAGTTAGTGAAGAGTCTTCAAACAAAGTTAATAATTCTAGTGGTCTTGCTGATAATATTATGAATGTACAAAGTAATAATTTGTTTAGTGATGGGAATACTTCAGTTGATGATAAGGAAAAAGAAGAAGAACAAGTTCCTGGATTTATTAATACTGTTGATATTAATGATGTGTTGAATGGACAAGTTTAGAAAGGAGTAAAATATGGAATTAATACTTTTATTAGTCATTACTATATTTGTTATGTTATATAGGAATTATAAAGGTCAAAATGTAGGGCGTTTTATAAATGATCAAGTTGCAGTTTTATATGATAAGTTTGCTCCTTATTCTTTTAAAAAGGTAAGAGAGAAAACCAAAGAGCTTGGACAAGAATTAAGTCCTAAAGAGTATTTATTACAAGCTGTTTTCTTAGGTGGATTTGCTGGTGTTATTTCTTATTTATATTTTTATAATTTAGTTACAAGTATTATTTATGTTGTTGCAGCTGTAGCTGTTGTTCCATATTTATCATTTTTACGTTGTAAAAGGGTATATAGTGAATTTATTTTTGAGCAGATACAAGTGTATACAAGTAATACTATTATGGAATTTGCAACAACACAATCTTTTGTTAAATCATTAGAAGGTGTTAGAGAATCAGGACTTCTTGATGATCCTGTTGTAGGAGATGTTGATAGAGTTATTGAACTTGCATATAAGAATGGTAGTATTGATGAGGCTGTTGAGTTTTTTAATAGATTATATCCATATTATATTGTAAAAAATATGCATCAATTATTTTTACAAATAACAAAAGAAGGTGCGCAAAATAGTGCAGATAGTTTGGAACAAATGCAACTTGATATAGATACGTTAGTAGAAGGTGTATATAGAGATAGAATTGATAGAGCAAATTTCCATAAGAAATTCCTACAATTTGGTATTATGCTTTATGTTTTAGCACTTTTAGTTCAATATTTATTAGGTAGGGAATCATATATTATTATGCTTAA
Source organism: Bacilli bacterium (assembly GCA_017525855.1). The sequence goes on along the minus strand of JAFXSE010000121.1, from coordinate 48,580 downwards.
TAAATGGTATGTAAGATTGTTACTTCATGCCATACTTATAATAAATAGTTATTTTCTTCTGAATGGAGAAAAATATTATAACGAGAATGTAGGTGCTGAATAATGCAAGGAATGGAAATATTTTTTGTAATATTAATTATAATATTTGTACTTATTTATAATAAAACTATTGATATTAAAAAATTTATTATTGATAATGATAAGTTTTTTAAATTATTAAAAGAAGATAATTATGAATTTTTAGTTTATTCTAAATATGGCGATAACGTTGATGTAGATGTTTTGTTTCAAAAAAGAATAACTAATGCACTTTTAGTTGCTTCTATATTTATGGTTTTGTTTATGGGAGAGTTTAGTGCACTTAATTTTGTTATTGTTATAGTAGTATTTTATGGAATGTATAAGTTACCATATATGCAATTAAATTCTTTTTATAAAGCTCATTTGCATGAAATTGATTTAATGTTGCCATACTATTTAAAGGGACTAGAAATTTTAATTCAACATTATACAGTTCCTGTTGCTTTAGGTAAAAGTATTGATGATGCTCCTAGTGTTTTTAAGCCTGGTCTTAAAACTATGATAGAAAAGATTAATGCTGGTGATTCATCAGTTGATCCATATATGGAATTTGCTAATACTTACCCTGTTAGAGATTCTATGAGAATGATGAGACTTTTATATCGTTTAGGAATAGGTTCACAAGAAAGAAAACAAGATCGATTAATGATGTTTTCTAGGAGTGTTTCAAATCTTCAAAATAAAGCTCGTGAAGTTAAATATAAAGAAAGACTTGATAAAATGGAAAGTAAAACAATGACTATGCTTATTTCTACTGGTATAGGAGTAATGGCAATACTTTTGATTGCTATGATGAGTATGTTTGGTTCAGCATAGTTAAATAATGTCAAATTAATTAAAAAATATTGAATTTGTAATTTCATACGTTATAATTTATTTAGATAGGGAGAGGAGGAAATAAATAATGAAGGAAGCAAGTGGAGAATTAAATATGACTGTTGTTACTATTATAGCAATAGCTGCAATAGCTGGATTTTTTACAATATTTTTATGGCCTAATATAAAAAATTCAATTACTAATCAATGGAATGATTTGAGTCAACCTATTAATAAGAAATAGTATTAAATAAAGGAGTGATGATATAAATGAAAGATGCTATTGGTAGTGTTTTTAATCTAACACTCCTTTTTACTTTTATTTTATTAGTTTCAGGTTTTGCGTTATTTGGAGTTAATTATTATAAAGCATTTACTGTTAAGAATGGTATTTTATCAAATATTGAAGCTTATGAAGGAAATCTTGGTAATTCTAATTTTAAATCAAAGACTGAAACGGCTATTAAAAATTTAGGTTATAATATTAATAGTGTACAGATGAATATTATTAATAGTAACATTAATAAGAATGTTACTGGTAGTAATTCTAAGTGGTTTTGCTATCTTGAACAAGGTTGGTGTTATAGAGCTAATAAGATAAATAAGAATAAAAGCGTTTGTACATGGACGTATGATGTTAAAACTTTTGTTAGTTCTAATATACCTATTGTAAATAGAATTTTTTCATCTACTAAGTTATTTGAGGTAACTGGTACTACTAAGGTATTTAAGAGAAGAGGTGCATGTGGATGAGAGAGTCTATTGGTTCAATTCCAGTTCTTGCTTTTGTAATGTTCTTTATTGCTGCTATTAGTGGATATTTAGCTTTTACTATTAATTATAGTAAAGCATTTAAAGTAAGAAGTAAGATTATTGATATCGTACAAAGCAATGAAAATGAGATTGAAAATTTACAAGGTGGTGTTGTAACTGGTACTACTCTTCAGACAACTTTACATGATTACATTCAAGAAGTTGGATATGGAAGAAGTCAGGAAATGATTTCTAAATATTGTGGTAGTGATTCAACTAAAGGTTTTAAAGAGTTTCAAAATCAAGGTTGGTGTTATAAAATTGTTAATGTTAGTGAAAAGGATGATGAAATTGCAAGAACATATGTAAAGGTTCGTACCTTTGTTTCTATAGATGTTCCTGTTATTAACAGAATACTACCTAATATTAGATATTTTGTGTTAGAAGGATCAACTAAAACAGTTAAAAAAGTTAGGTGAGTTAAATGAATGTTATTATTGGAAATGAAAGACAAGAAGAATTATCTACATTAGATATCGATGTTATAAAAAGTATTACAGGACAATTTGATGCATTGGAAATTGTTTCGATTTTTAAAAACTTTTATTTTAATAAAATGATTTTGGATGCTACTAGTATTAAAGAATATTTGAATTCTAGTAATATAGAAAAAATTGTTACTGCTTTAGATCCTAATAAAATTATTTTATTTTTACCTAAAACTAGTGAGGCTTCATCACAAAGTTATTTATCTAAATTAGTTGATATGGGATTATATAATTTTACAAATAATTTAGAGGGAGTAAAGTATTTAATAACTCATAATAATACATATGATGATGTTGCTCAGGTAAAACAAGTACAAGAATTAACTGAAGTAGTTGAACAAAAAGTACAAAGTGGTTGTAGAGTAATGGGAATTAGAAATGTGACTGATCATGCAGGAGCTACAACTCTTATATATATGTTAAAAAGAGAATTAGAACGTATTTATGGAGATACAATTTATGCGGTAGAAGTTAATAGACATGATTTTCAGTATTTTAATGTTAAAAACACTGTTACTACAACAAAAGAGGCTTTAAATTCAACCATTAATAAATTAACTGATGCATCAGTTATTTTGATAGATTTAAATGATTGTGATGATGATTCATCATGTGGTGATGTTTTATATTTGATTGAGCCTAGTTCTATTAGATTAAATAAATTAATGAGAACAAATAAAAATATATTTAATGAACTAACTGGTAAGAAGATAGTACTTAATAAGAGTTTATTAAATTCTAAAGATGTAAGTGATTTTGAATATGAAGCAAAAACTAAAGTGTTTTATAATGTTCCACCACTTGATGAAAGAAGAAAGAATGAAGAGATAAATAATTTAATTGATAATATAGGTTTGAATAATATAAATAATACTAATAGTAAGAAGAGTAGTGGAAAAATATTAGGTTTGTTTAAATTTTAATATTAATGTGTAATTTAGTGTCAATGTAATTGACAAAGTATAAAAAATTAGTTATTATTATATTAGTGAAAGGAGTATTAGTATGACTAATTTATTTCAAATTGCGGATTTAAATGATAGTTGTGGAGGATTACTTCCAATATTTAAGGTTATTAGAAAGGGTATTTTTCCTATTATTTGGATAGGTATTCCTATTTTAATAATTTTAATGGGTACTGTTGATTTAGGTAAAGCAGTTTTGGCTAGTGATGATAAAGAAATTAAAGGAGCAACTGGTAGATTAATTAAACGTATTGTTTATGGGGTTGTAATATTCTTTATGGCAACTATTGTAGGTTTAGTTATGGATGTTGTTACTACTGCTGGTGATGATGTAATTAAGTCTGATTGGCGTAGTTGCTGGAATGCAGCAGGAGAATAATATATTTAATAATTTAATAGCAATTTGCATTGCTATTTTTTTTTGTTTTTGATATACTAAAACTGGTTAATTATGTTTTGGAGTGATTACAGTGGAAAAGAAGGTTAAAATATTAAGTGTTATAGTCTTTGCTTTTTTTGTTTTTTCAGCAGATACATATGTTGTAAACGCTTATTCGTTAAAATGTATTGGATATACAGATATTGAACAACATGATCAGTGTATTGATTTTATGAAGGAGTGTGTAAAAAATAGTGACGAAGATACGTGTATTAGAAGATTTCAACATTCTTTAAGTATTGATGATGATACAACTGATTCTGGGAGTGATTGTTCTTATGTTTTTGGAGATCCTAATGATGATACATCAGTTGCTTATATGATGCAAAAAGTATTTGATTACGCTAAAATTATTGCTCCGCTTTTAGTTGTGTTATTAAGTGGTTTCGATTTTGCTAAGAATGCATTATCTGGTGATCAAGATAATATGAAAAAGGCTACAAATAAACTTGCTATTAGGCTTGTATGTGCTGTTTTATTGTATTTTGTTCCTATGCTTACTAGTTTTATACTTAATTTGATTAATAATTCTTCTGTTGATCAAACTTGTAATATAAGTTAATAAAAAGAGGTGAAAAGAAGATATGGTTGATTATACTGAACAACATTGGTACAACGATTTAATTAGGTCTTTATTTGCTGGACTTGATAGATTAGTTTATAATTTGCTATCTGCTATTTACCAAATATTTTTTAATGTAGCAACTGCTGATGTTTTAACTGGAGATGCTGTAAAAAGTTTATTTGGTAGAATACAGTTGATTCTGGGTATTGTTATAATGTTCAAACTTGTTATTGGTTTGTTTAATGGGATAATGAATCCAGATAGTTTTAAGGATACTAAGAGTGGTTTTTCTGGCATTTTAAAGCGTATAGTTGTGGTACTTTTTTTAATGGTATTAATGGTTCCTTTAAATATTCCAAGTAGTGATGTTGGTGATGAGGGACAAAAATCATGGAATAAAAATTTAAATACTCATGGTGTTATTTTTGGTAGTTTATATGAATTACAGAAGAGAGTATTGAAAGGTGATGTAATACCAAGGCTTATTTTAGGCGCTGATAGTTTTGGTGAAATGGATACTGAAGGGGAACTATTTGCAACGGATATTTTAAGAAGTTTACTTACTGTCAATGTGGTTGAAGATGGTGCTGATATAAGTGATGAATGTGATGATAGTGATACTCTTTGCGTGTGTGAATATGATGCTGAAGAAGACGCTTATGATATATACTTTGATAATAGCTCAACAGTATCTGAAATTTTATCTGGTAAAGTAGTTAATGGATGGTGCAGGTATAGTGGTAATATGAGTGATGCTGCAAAGGATAATAATTTTGACTATGATGCTTATGCTTTTAGTTATTCATGGTTTTGGTCAACTATAATCGGTGTATTATTTTGTATCTTGATACTTAGTTTAGCTGTTGATACAGCTATTAGGATATTTAAATTAGCAATACTTGAGATTGTCTCTCCAATTCCAATACTTAGTTATATTGATCCAAAAGGAGAAAAAACTTTCCAAAATTGGGTTAAATCAGTTTCAACAACATATTTATCTGTATTTATTAGAATTTCTATTATAAGCTTTATATTATTTGTTATTAGGGCTATTTCTGCAAGGGGATTTGGTATAGAAACAGAAGCTGGATTTGTTGGTTTGGTTTCTAAAATACTTATTTATATTGCTTTAATAATGTTTGCCAAGGAAGCTCCTAAATTTATTACTGATACTTTGGGAATTGAAAGAAAAGAAGGAGAAGGTTTATTCAGTGGTATCGGAAAGTTAAAGAGTGCTGTTGGAAGAACAGCTGCTACTATAACTGGTGGAATTTCTTCTATGAGAAATGGATATCGCTCAAGTATGGCTGCAACTGATGCTAATAATGCAAATGGTAATGGAAGTAATCCTAGACATATTTCTAGTATGCTTAAAGCAGCTGGGGCTGCTGCTGTTAATGGTGTAGGTGGAGCTCATCAAGCTTCTAGTGCTTATGGTCAAGCAAAAGATCATAAATGGCGTACTGCTCTTGATCAAGTTAATAGAGCCAATGCTTATAGATTAGAAAATGCTGCTGCCGGTGGTACTTGGTGGGGTAAAACAAAAGATCAGCTTAGACAAGATTTCACTGGAGATTCTGAATACCATCAATTAGCAAGAAAAGAAAAAGCACTTAAAGATAGTATGGAAAGGCATAATGCATTATCTAAACAAATTGGTGATTTAAAAACTGCGGCTGAAGCTGAAGTTAATAAGAAGGGTGTTAATTTTGCTATTAGCTATAAGGATCAACATGGAGTTGATCATAATTTAGTTGGTAATACTAAGGATATTGAGGCTGCTCAAGAAAATGCTAAGAGAACTGGTAGATTTGAATTTACTGATAAGAGTGGAACACTTCATACATTTGCTTCTGCAGCAGAATTCTCTTCAGTTATGGCTCAGGCTTTTGATAATGCAATGGATCAATACTATGCAGGTACTGCTAAAATGTATAATGGTAATGACTTGAAGTATAGTGACAATATTAAAATTGAAGCAATGTATACTGCAGTTAAGAATGGTATGGCTGAATATGATGGAAAATATCATGTTTCAGGTTATGCTAGTGGTAATGGTATGAGAGATAATATGAAAGTGGTTTCTGCTTATGCTGATACTCAAGCATTGAAAGATCAAGCTGAGATTTCTTCTACTCAAGTTGAAAAATCTAAAGCTCAAGCTAATTACCGTGGTGATGATGGTCATGCTGGTAGAAGATAAAAGAGGGGTGTGATATAGTGAATAGTTATTTAATACCTGCTAATACTAAGCAGGGACAACTTATATTAGGATATTTTAGACCTTTTGATTTGATTTTGTTAGGAAGTGGCATTGCTGTAACTTTGATAATGTTACTTATTGTTCCACTTAGTTCTGTTACTTCAACTTTAATAGTACTTGCTCCGGCACTAATATGTGTTGGGCTTGTACTACCTATACCACATTACCATAATGTATTGGTTGTTATAACAGAGTGTTTCATATTCTTAACATCACGTCAAAAGTATATATGGAAAGGTTGGTGTGCAATTAACGATGAAAAGAAAAGCAAATAGTCCTTTTACTGAGGATTGGTTACCTATTAATGATATTCAAAATGGTATGATTTTAACTACAGATAAATATTTTGTAACGGGTGTAAAGGTTACTCCTAGAAATATATTTATTTTAGATACAGAAATGCAAAATCACATTCTGATAAGTTTGAAAAATTTTTATAACATGTTAGATTTTGAATTTTGGTTAATTGTATCAGATAGACCTGTAGATATTTCTGTTTATATGTCTCAATTACAACTTCTATATAATAAAGCTAAGTCACCTGCAATACGTAAACTTATTGATCAAGATATAGAGAAGGGTAGAAGTTTTATAAATAATAATGTAGTTGATACTGAATATTATTTATTATTTAAAGAAAAAAGCCAAGATGAAGCATTGAAAAAAATACGTCTTATGATAAATGGTCTTGCTAGTTGTGGATTAAATGCTAGTCAAACAACTAATGATGATTTAAGAGTTGTTATGAATAATTTCTTAAATAGTGGAAGAGATACAGGATTTGGAGTAGTGATGCCAGTATGAGTAGAGGAATAAGAAGTGAGCTTTCTCCAAAGAGTTTGGAGTTTAAAGCTAGTGAATTTTATATTAGTGATAAATATGCAACTATTTTAAGTGTTATATCTTATCCTAGTGCTATTATGCCTGGGTATTTATCTACTCTTACTAATATTCCAGGAATAAAAGTTGTAGCTAAGCATATTCCTGTACCTTTTTCTATTATGTCTAAAATGTTGAATAAACAAATAATTGAATTAGAAGATAGATATAATAATGAGAAAGATGCAACATATAAGGAAAAAATAAGGCAAGAAATGGAAAATTTGCAATATTTTACTTCTATGCTTGCTGCTAGTCAGGCTCGTATTTTTGATTTTCAATTACATATTATGATTACATCTGATACTAAAGAAAATCTAGAACTTATGAAAACAAATGTTAGAAATTATTTGGATGCTATGGAATTAAGAGCTGTTTCTCTTAGATTTGAACAAGAAAAAGTTTTAAAGTCAATACTTCCAATATTTCCAAAACAAGATATAGAGGAGAGAATTGGTACTCCAATTCCATCTCAAACTATTGCAGCTATGTATCCATTTATTTTTGATAGTATAAAAGATCCTGGTTTATCAGCTCTTTTAGGTGTTGATTTTTCTGGAGGAGTTATTCTATTTAATCAATTCTTATACCAAGTTAGGAAGGAAACTAATAGAAATAATGCTAATATGATTATTTTGGGTACTTCTGGTTCTGGTAAATCTACTGCTGCTAAATTATTACTTAGAACTCATATTCGTAATGGATGTCAGATAGTAGCTATTGATCCTGAAAACGAGTTATATGATATAACTAAGGCTATGGGTGGAGATACTATAGAAATAGGAAAAGGTGGAGAATTTGGATTAATTAATCCACTTGAAGTAGTAGTTGATGCAGATGAAGACGAGATTAAGCAAGGTCTTGGATATACTGTACTTACTCGTACTTTACAAACTTTGAAAGCTTTTATGAAGTATTATGACCCTTCTATTCAAGAAGATGTTCTTACTATGTTTAGTGAAGTTGTACAGGATACTTATAGAAGGTTTGGTATTGATTATAATACAGATTTTTCTAAATTCACATCTGCTGATTATCCTACATTTACTGATGTTTATGCTACTGTTAAAGGAAGACTTATGTCTTTGACTGAACAAACGCAAGAAAAAGATATATTGGAAAGATTGGAACTTAAATTAAGACCAATTACTAAAGAATTGAAGTTTTATTTTGATGGACATACTACTATTACTGCGAAGAGTGACTTTATGGTATTTAATATACGTGAACTTATGAATAGTGATTCTAATGTACGTAATGCTTTGTTCTTTAATATATTGAAATATGCTTGGGGATTATGTTTAAATCCTAATATCAATACTATTTTAATGGTAGATGAAGCGCATGTATTATTAGGAGATAAAAATGCTTTAGGGGCAGATTTCTTAGCGCAGATTCAAAGACGTGCTCGTAAGTATAATACAGGTGCTATTATAATTACACAACAACCTAGTGATTTTTCAGACCCTTCAGTTATTACTCAAGGTAAAGCTATTTTTGATAATGCTGCTTATTACTTAGTTATGGGTCTTAAAAAACAGGCAACGGATGATTTGGGTAAATTAATAGATTTAAATGATAGTGAAAAAGAAGCAATTAAACAATTTTCACAAGGGGAAGCATTATTTGTATGTGGTAATAGAAGAATGCAAATAAATGTAACAGTTACAAAAGATGAATTAGATTCGTTTGGTAGTGGAGGCGGATACTAGTTCTTCTTTCATATTAAGAAGGTGATGTAATGAACGAACAAAATAACCAACAGGCTCAGAGTAATCAGAACAATCAAGAAAATCAGGTTTCTCAAAAAGAGCAAGAAAAACAATCAGCTGAAAAAGCTGGAACATTAGCGGCAGATGCTTTACTTATGTATGCAACTGGTGGAAAATCTAAAAAATTAGAAAAAGTTCCGGTTGTTGGTAGTCAAATTAATAAGAAAAAGAAAAAACTAGGTAAAAAAGTTGCTAAACTTGATCAAAAAACTGGTGGTAATTTAGGTAAAGTTTCGAAAAAAGCTGATGATGCAGGTGCTTTAGATGCTGCTCAAAGTGGTCTTAATGCTATGGGAGGTAAAGGAGGAGCAGGCAAAATGCCTAGTGGTGGAGCATCTCCTTCTTTAAGCGCTCCATCTAGTTCTAGCGCTAATGCTCCAAGTGGTTCACAAAGAACACCACAAAAACCTAATTTTGCAAAAAATGGTTTATCTAATGGAAATAATATTGCTTCTAGTGGTGGTGATGGTTCCAAAACAAAGGGACTTAAAGATATATTTAATCGTAAACATAGTACTTTTCGTGATAAATTAATGCCTGGTAGTGGGTCTAATGAGTCTAATAATTCTATGAATTTTATTTTAAATGGTGTTGCACAGTTAAAAAAACTAATTAAATTTGCTTTACTACCACTTATTGCCATGCTTTCTTTTATTATTATTATTGCTTTATTACTTACTTCTTTTAATTCTGAAAATGATTTATCTGCTGTTGATAGAGATATTGAAGAGAAAGAAACTGGAGGTAGTTCTAATACTCAGTATTATGCTGGCGGGAATAAAAAACTTCAAGATTTTTATGATAGAGTTTTAAAAATTGAAGAAGAATATCAAAGCAATGGAAAGTCTGTAAATCCTATGTATATAACTGCTGCATATCATGTATCAAAAGAATATGATTCTGGTTTTAGTCTTGATGATATGAAAAATGAAAAAATTAAGGATATGTATGATGGTATGCTTGGAGGAAGTACAGTTTATAATGAGCAAACATATAGAGATTATTTGACAAATACTTTTTTTCCTGGTTATGGTTTTGATGAATCAATGTCAGTTAAGGCTACAGATAGGGTATTTGAATATATTGAACAATATGAGAAAAGAAAGAAGAAGGATAAAAATTGTAAGAGTACAACTGGAGGTTCTTGTACTTATAATATAAGTGGGGTTCATGGATATAATACAGGAGCTTTAAATCTTTCAAATTTACAAGTTAGACTTATGAGTAGTTCATTTTGTAAAGGAAAAGACAATGTAGTATTAAATGAAGACTTGGTTCCATTTGAAAAATATGTATTAGGTGTTACTTATGGTGAAATTGGTGAGGCATTTAATACTGAAGTAGAAAAAGTACATATGATAGCTGCTCGTAGTTTTGCTCTTTCTAGGCCTATTGGAATGAATGGCTCTAGTGGGGTTAAATATGTTACTGAGAATAATCGAAATATTTTGCAAATTCGTGCTTGTGTTGCTGATCAAGTATTCTGTAATACTGAGTTAGGATGTAGTAAAGATACTCCTCCTGGTGACCAATATGGTGTTGTATATAGTGGAACTGGTCATACTTATGTTTATAAGACACCTTTAAGTAATTATCCTAATTCAACTTTAATAGATTCTTGGGAAAAAACTATGGGAATGATTGGTGTTGATGAGAATAACAGAGTAGTTCCTATGGGATATTCAGTTGGTAATGGTAATAAAGATGATTGGGTATGGAAAAGATGGGCTGAGGCTGGAATGGATTATACTCAGATAATACTTTCTGCCTATCCTGAGATAAAGAAAATAGTAAAAGCTGATTGTAATACTGAAAAGGAAGATACTACAAGTAAGTTTTTACAAATTGCACAAAAATTGTGGAAAAGAGTTGCTAATGGTGGTTATTCATATGGAATGTCAAGTATTCCACCAACTGATGGTGCAACTATTGATTGTAGTAGTTTTGTGGATTGGGTATTGTCTGAATATGGTTATGATAGTTTTAAAGGTGGACAACACGTTACGCAATATTTTGTTAATACTGATTTAAGTGCTGCTTATGGGTGGACCGAGATTAGTGTGGCTGCGGGTGAAGATGTAACTAAGAAATTAAAACCTGGTGATATTTTAGTTAGAGATCCTGGTAATAATAATGGTCATATGAATATAATTGCTCAAGTTACTGATGATGGTAGAGTTTTTGTATATGATTGTGGTGGTGAAGATAATTGGAATAATGCTACTGCAAGAGCGGGTAATCCAATAGAGTCATATAATTTTATTAAGACAGATAGAAGACCTGGTAAAATTATTAGAATTTCTAATATAAGTGGAGATCAATGTAAGAGTAATGATTCTGGTGAATGGTCTACTTGGAGACAGATTCCTCCAGCTCCATGGTCTGGTATAAATCTTGGTAATAGTAATAGAACTATAGGTAATTATGGATGCTTTATTACATCAATTGCTATTCAAATTGCTCGTAGTGGAGCGCAAACTACACTTTCTGAATTTAATCCAGGTACTTTTGTACAGGAACTTAATAGAATGGGAAATTCGTTTGATGGTAGTGGTAGTTTTACTGGAACTGGTTCTGTAAACATTACAAAAATTGTTCCAAGTTTTTCAGTAGTTAATCATGCTGTTAGTTTACCTAGTGATAGAGCTGGTAAAATTAGAACAATTCAGAATTATATTGATCAAGGTTATTATGTAATACTTAGAGTTAAGACTTACAGTGGGCAACACTGGGTGGCAGTTACTGGTACTACTAGTGATCATATACAGATGGTTGATCCAGGTAGTGATGCAGTTAACGTCTGGGATAAATATCCTGTAAGTGAGAGTTCAACAATAAATGTGTATAAAATAGGTTAAAGGGGTTTTATTTATGTTTAAAAATAGAAGTACTGATGAAAAAGTAGGTATTTATATAATACTTGTTATGATTTTAATAGTATTAACTGTGTTTTTACTATATGTGTTTGGTATATTAGGAAAAGAAAAACCTAGTGCTAATATAATTGTAGATAATAGTATTATGTTTAAGTATTCAAAAAAGAAATGGGAAGAAGTAGATAGTGAAAATTATAGCGACTATAATTGGAATAAGTACATAGTTTATGAGCAAGGAAAGAAGAAGGGAAAGTATTCTGTCTTTAATAATGATTCAAAGTTTTATGTATTTCTTGAATCTTCTTCTTCTAGAACTCCTATTAATGTAGTTGGTGATAGTATATATATAGGTGGAAAAATAAATACTCAGTTTTTTCCTTTTGAAAGAGAAGATGTTTCTTCATCTGATTTAAAGTATATTCGAAAAGTTTTAGACAGTTATAATATATCTAGAAGTGATCAAAATAAATATACATATAGATATAAGATTATTTATGATTTTGATGGTGATAATGAAAATGAAGAAATGTTTATTGTTTCTAATTTGTTTAGTGAAGATGAAGATGTTAATAATTCATTTAGTGTAATATTTGTTAGAGATAATAATAATACTAAAACTATTTATAAAAATGTTTATGGTAAAAATCATAATTTAACAGGATGTTATGCTTACTTATTTGGGATTATTAAAGTTGATAAAACAAAGAATTATCAACTTATTACTAAATGTAGCCATTATAGTGTTATGCCCTCAGAATATGGCTTATATCAATATGATAATAATAACTATAGCTTATTGCTTTATAGTAAGTAATTATGGTATAATAAATGACTAGAGAAGAGGTCTTTATATGAAATTGAAGTTACGTATAGATTCAGATGATTTATGGATGGTTGTTTTATTTGCAATTTTTCTATTATATATAGTTGCTGTATTAGTAGTTAATTTGTCTACTTTTGCAAGTAAGGGAGTTTTATCTGGGCCTAATCCGTTTCCAGCTTTTTCTCAGCAGTATATAAAAGCTACTTTAGGATTTTATTTTATTGCTGTTTTAGGAATACTATTTAGTGTAAAATCATATATTTTTGAATTTGATAAAGGTATTGGTTTTACTACTGAAAAGAAAGACAAGGGTTATTCTAGATGGTCTAAAGAAAAAGAAATTATAGCTAGTAAAGCTGTTGAAGAAGTTAATTTGCATGCTAAAAATAGTAATGTTGCTGGTACGCCACTTTTATATAAAGGTGAAAAAGTATACGTAGATAATGGTGAAAACCATACGTTAGTTATTGGTGCTACTGGAAGTGGAAAAACTCAAACTGTTATTTTTCCAACTGTAAAGATATTAGCTAAAAAACGTGAATCTATGATTATTACGGATCCTAAAGGTGAGATTTATGAAGAAACTGCTAATATGTTAAAGAGCAGGGGTTATAATGTAATTTTACTTAACTTTCGTGATCCTCAAAATGGTAATGCTTGGAATCCAATGGATTTACCATATAAGTTATATAGAGAAGGAAATAAGGATAAAGCTATCGAACTTTTAGATGACCTTGCTTTAAATATTTTATATGATGAAAATAATAAAGGTGGGGATCCTTTCTGGGAAAAGACTTCAGCTGATTATTTTTCTGGGGTTGCTTTAGGTTTGTTTGAAGATGCGAAGAATGATGAAATTAATATTAATAGTATTAGTTTAGCTACAAGTGTAGGGGAAGATAAGTTTGGTGGTTCTACTTATATTAAAGAGTATTTTCAAAGTAAAGATCCTACAAGTGCTTCTTATATTAAGGCAACAAGTACAGTTATGGCTGCAAATGAAACTAAACAGAGTATTTTATCTGTTTTTAGACAAAAAATTCAACTTTTTGCTTCACGTGAAAATTTAAGTGAAATGCTTTCACATAGTGATGTAGATTTACGTTCAATTGGTGAAAAGCCTACTGTTGTATATATAGTTATTCAAGATGAGAAAAAAACATATCATTCTCTTGTTACTATATTACTTAAGCAAATATATGAAACTTTAATCAGTGTTGCTCAGGTTCATGGTGGTAGTTTGCCTGTTAGAACTAATTTTTTGCTAGATGAGTTTGCAAATATGCCCCCTTTAAAAGATGTAACTACGATGATTACTGCAGCAAGATCTCGTCAAATTAGATTTACAATGATAATTCAAAATTTTGCTCAGCTTGAACAAGTTTATGGAAAGGAACAAGCTGAAACTCTTCGTGGTAACTGTGGTAATATGATTTACTTAGTTACTACTGAACTTAAAGCTTTGGAAGAAATTAGTAAAATGTGTGGTGAAGTAAAATCAAAGAAAGATGATAAAACAGCTTCTACACCACTGGTAACAGTTACGGATTTACAAAAGATGAAAGAAAATGAAGTTATTATTATGAGACTTCGTATGTCTCCATTTAAAACTAAATTTACTCCAAATTATAAGATAGATTGGGGAGAAAAATTTCCTAAAGCTAAATATCCAACTCGTGAGAAAAAGCAAGTTCATGTTTTTGATATAAAAGAATTTGTTAAAAATCAGAAAAAGAAAAAATTATTGGAAATGATGAATGAAGCTGAAAATTCTGAAGGTTCAAGTGATGTAAAAACTTCTTTTCCTCCTAGTTTTCCTTCAGGAGGTATGTTTCCACCATTTATGGGTATGGGGGGAAGCCGTCCTTCTCCATTTGAAAGTAGATTTTCTGATAATGTAAGAAGAGATGATGATAGAAGGTCAGATTTTACAGATAATTCATTTATGAATTCTAAATCTGCCCAAAATAATTCGTCTCCAATAAATATAGATGAGTTAGTTAAGAAGATAGATCAGAAAATAGCTGAATTAGAAGAGGAAGAAAGATTAGAAAAGGAAAATAAACAAAAAGAACTAGATGATAAAAAGGATTCTACTTCAGATGATGCATCTGTTGAGGATTTGGATAATAAAATAGAAGAAAAAGGAAATAAAAAAGAAATAGATACTGATGTTTCAATTGAAATTCAGGATGAAGATGATGATCTTTTCTTTGATGATTTTTTTGATAATTAGAAGGAGTGTTTAATATGATAGATCCTAAGAGAAATAACAATAATGATGATTTAATAGAAGCTTTAAAAACAGAAGAAGATGATGAAATAATAGTTACAAAAAAAAGTAATTTTGAATTTAAAGATAAAATGAAAAAAATATTGTTGTTAATCGTTCTTATTACAGTATTATTGGTAATTATATTTTGGTTACTTTCATTAAGGGCAGGAGGAAAGAAAAGCTTTTCTGATGTAGAAAAAGTTATGGCTTCTGCAGCAAAAGAGTATTATAGTGAGCATAAATCTTTATTGCCTAGTACTAATAAGGCTACAAGTGAGGTAAGTTTACAAAAATTAGTAAATGGTAACTATATGAAGGAAGTAAGTAAATATAATTCTAAAGCTAGTAACTGTTCTGGTAAAGTAATAGTTGAAAATAATGATGATAGTTATTTGTATGTTGCATATTTAGATTGTGGAAATAATTATACTACTACTGAATTATATAGAGAAATAACTAAATCTAGTAATGTTGTAACTAGTGATTCAGGTGTTTATTATATGAATAATGAATATGTATACAGAGGAGAAAAAGTTAATAACTTTGTAAAAATGGATGATAATTTGTGGCGTATAGTAAAAGTAGATTCTAATAATGATGTTGTCCTTATTTCTAATGATGCATACAGAAATACACGTAAGTGGGATGATAGATATAATAGTGAAAGAAAACTAAACTATGGATATAATGATTATAAAATTAGTAGGATAAAAGAGTTCTTGGATGAAGTTTATACTTTATCTAAAAAGGGAGATACAAGTAAATATAATGTTTTACCATTTTCAAAATCAACAGCTAAGCATTTAGTTGGTTATAAATTATGTTATGGTAATAGCAACTTTAATCAGAGTTTGAATAATAATACATATGAATGTCAAAAGGTTATTGAAAATACAAAGATAGGATTATTAACATTGTCTGATTATATTAATGCTAGTTTGGATTCTACTTGTGTATCGCCTTCTTCAAAGTCATGTCAAAACTATAATTATTTATCTCAATTAAAGAGAAGTTGGTGGTTAGTGACAGGTAATGCAGCAAATAGTTATGAAGTATATGAAATAGATGATTCTGGAAGAGTTAATATTATTAATGCTTCTGGTTATGCTAGTGTTAGACCTGTTGTTCATTTGAGTAGTAAGGCTATGTATAAGAGTGGAACTGGTAGTGAAGATAATCCTTATATAATTAAATAAAAATAGAGATATGTCCTAAACATATCTTTTATTTTGTTCTATAATACTATGAGGTGATATAATGAATATACAGTTAAATAATATTGGTGATAAAATAATTATTGATATAAGAAGTGAATCTCAGTATTTAAGTGGGCATATTCCTGGAAGTATAAATATAGTTGAAAATAAGCTTTTATTGATGCCAGAACAATATTTAGATAAAGATAAAAAATATGTAATTTATTGTGATCATGGTTATAGAAGTTATAAAGTTTCTAATTATTTAGTTAGTAAAGGATATAATGTTTATACTTTAGATGGTGGATATCAATCATATTTACAAATGTAAAAAACGATTGACGAATTTTTGTTCGTGTGGTATATTGAAATAGTTGAGGATGTGGTTATGTGATAAATATAATAATTATAGTTTTACTTACTTTAGTACTTATCTTATTAATTGTTAGTTTAATAAAAAATAGAACTAATAAAATTAATGATGCTAATATAACTGAAAGACTTGGTAGGTTTGAAGTTTCTATGATGAAGGAGCTTGCTTCTTTTAAAGAGGGGTTGAATAATAATTTAAATAAAGATTTTAATTCATTAAATGAAAATGTAGAAAAGAGATTAATGCTAATTAATGAAAAAGTAAATGAAAGACTTGATCAAAATTTTGAAAAAACTAATAAAACATTTACAAATGTGTTAGAGAGATTAAGTAAGATAGATGAAGCTCAAAAGAAGATTGAAACTTTGTCTGGTGATATAGTATCATTGGAAAGTATACTTACTGATAAGAAAAGTAGAGGTATTTTTGGGGAGGTTAACTTACATCATATTTTATCAACAATCTTTGGGGACAAAAATGATAAAATTTATAGAATGCAGTATACTTTGAGTACTGGTGTTATTGCTGATTCTGTTTTATTTGCTCCTGAACCACTTGGTACTATTGCAATAGATTCCAAGTTTCCTCTTGAAAATTATCAAAAAATGTTAAGTCATAGTATTTCTAAAGAAGAGAGAGCTACTTATGAAAAAATGTTTAAAAGTGACGTTAAAAAGCATATTGATGCTATAAGTAGTAAGTATATTATACCTGGTGAAACTTCTGATCAGGCAATTCTTTTTTTACCAGCAGAGGCTATTTTTGCAGAAATTAATGCTTATCATCAAGATGTTATTGATTATGCTTATAAAAGACGAGTATGGCTTACTAGTCCAACTACTTTAATATCAACCTTAACTGTTGTAGAAATGATTATTAAGAATATTGAAAGAGATAAATATACAAGAGTAATACATGAGGAGTTGAATAAGTTGGGAATTGAGTTTTCACGTTATAAGGAAAGATGGGATAAACTGTCAAGGAGCATTCAAACAGTTAATAAGGATGTGGAAAGCTTTAGTATTACAACAGATAAATTATCAAAAAAGTTTCAGGCTATTAATAGTGTTGAAATAAAAGAGTTAGAAGATACTGGTTTTGATAACTAGTATCTTTTTTGTATAAAAAAATTTTTTAAAAGTATACTATAATTAGGTTACTCATAAATTTTAATGGTGATATGGTGCTTAGAGTAATTCTGTTTTTTTGTGGATTATTTTTGTTAATAGTTGGATCTTTTTATATTATTCTTTATAGTAGTCTTTTTAGTTTTATTTATGATTTTAAAGAATGGTTTTTATTTTTAATTAGACATAAAGAATGTTATACGTTTATTTTTGGATTATTATTTTTGTTTTTTTCAATATTTAAGAAAGGAAAGTGATATTATGGTATATATTTACGATATATTACTTAATTTTATGGATGGAGATAGAATCTATGAGTTTTTTGAATGGGATAATAAGGATATTGTTGAACATATTAAAAGAATACCATTATATTATGTAGAAAGTAATGTAATTGATGACTTGTTAACTAAAGAAGTAACTTTTTCTGAAAATTTTCTAAAAGAGATAGAGAATAAAACATTAATATTTACTGATGGTGCTGATGAGATAGTTAAATATTGTTTTCTATTTACTAATGGAGAAAGATGTTATGGCTTTGAATTAAATAATAATGGTAAAGTAATATATAAAAGTAGTTTACTATTAGATGAAGAAGAAGAGGTATTAGAAATATCACAAACAATGACTTTATATGCTGTTAGTTATGAGAAAAGAAGTATAGCTTTTAATGATAACTTATTAACAAGGGTAGATGCAAAGAAAAATAATTTTATAGAAAAGGATTTAATATATACATATAAAAGTAAAGATTATACTAAACTGACATATTTATATACAGAATGCTTTGGTTATGATAATACTACTTATAAACAAAAGTATGAAAGGTTACTTAATTGTATAAATTCTACTAATTCTATATATAGAAATAAGCTCAATTTTATTTTAAATCTTTCTCATAAATTATACGTAAATAAGTAGGAGATATGTAAAGCTATTTTTTTGCTTATTTTGTGCACTTTTTGAGAAAAAGGACGGTTAGAAAATAAGAAAAGTTAAAAAAACATTATTTATGTTTTACATGTTTTTCAAACCACCTATCATTTTATTTTCTTTATTTTTAAAGGATTTTAATAAAACAGATTGTTTTAAAAAATGAAAAGTATATTTTTTTTAGAATATGCTTTTTTAGTTTTTTGTGTAAATTGTCGTAAATCGAACAAAAAAATTTTTTCATAAAATGGCTTAAAATAAAGGTTTTAAAAAAAGGGTAAAAAAAAGTAATAAAATAGCTATTGCAAAATGATAATTGTTAGACTAAAATCAAAATGTAAGGAGTATTACAGAGTAGTACTAATGATGTGTGGAGGTAAATATGAGTACGACTATAAAAAAGAATCCTGATTTAAAGGTAGTTAAAAGGGATGGAAAAAAAGTTGGATTTCAAGGTGAAAAAATTGCAGTAGCAATAAAAAAAGGCTTTGATGGACTTGTTAGTGAAAATACTTATACAGTAGAAGATGCTAATAAGGTTTATGAAGCTGTAATTAGTGAAATAGAAAAAGATTATAATAATGTTGAATTTATTAAAATTGAGGATATTCAAGATTTAATAGAAAAGAATCTTGATAAACTTGGTTATAATGATGTAAAAGAATCTTTTGCTATATATAGGGAAAGAAGAAACGAATCTAGAAAGATATTTAAAGCTAGATATCATAAATTAACTAAGGCAATCGAAGCTTTAACATTAAAAGATGCTAAAGATGAGGATGCCAAAAGAGAAAATGGTAATGTTGATGGTAATACAGCTATGGGGACTATGCTTCAATATGGATCAACTCTTGCTAAAGAATTTGCAAAATCATATCAAATGCAAAATAGATTTGCAGAAGCACATGATAGTGGTATGATTCATATTCATGATATGGATTTCTTACCAATGGGTACTACTACTTGTTGTCAAATAGATTTAAATGATTTGTTTAAAGATGGTTTTTCAACTGGACATGGTCATTTAAGATGTCCTAATGATATTATTAGTTATGCAGCTCTTGCTGCTATAGCTATTCAATCAAACCAAAATGATCAACATGGTGGACAATCTCTTCCAGCTTTTGATTATTTTATGGCTCCAGGAGTTTTAAAAACATTTAAAAAACAATTTAAACAAATGTTATATGATTATTTAGAATTAGATGGTTTCTTAGGATTAGTTAAATTTGATAATATTGTTAAACAAATTGATAAATTGGATAGTATAGAGTTTGATATAGGCGAATTTGAAAGTTTTTATCAAAATAGTGATGTTTTAGAGAGAATATTTAGATTATCTTATAAAAAAGCTTATGATAAGACTGATAGAATTACTTATCAGGCAATGGAAGCGTTTATTCATAATCTAAATACAATGCATTCTAGAGCTGGTGCTCAAGTACCATTCTCTTCAATTAATTTTGGTACTGATACATCATGTGAAGGTAGAATGGTTATGAAAAATTATTTGCTAGCTACTGATGCTGGTCTTGGTAAAGGAGAAACTCCTATATTTCCTATTTCTATTTTCAAGGTTAAGGAAGGAATTAATTATAATGAGGGAGAACCTAATTACGACTTGTTTAAACTTGCTTGTCGTGTATCAGCTAAGAGATTATTCCCTAATTTCTCATTTATAGATTCACCATATAATTTACAATATTATAAAAAAGGTGATTATCGTACTGAAGTGGCTTATATGGGTTGTCGTACTAGAGTTATGGCTAATGTAGCTAATCCTAGTAAAGAAATTGTATCTGGTAGAGGTAATTTATCGTTTACTTCAATTAACTTGGTTAGACTTGGTATTAAATATGGAATTGTTTCTAATAAGAAAACAGATATGGATGGTTTCTACAAGGAATTAGATGAGGTTATGGAATTAGTTAAGGATCAATTACTTGAAAGATTTGAAATTCAATGTAGTAAAAAGGTTTATAATTTTCCATTCTTATTAGGACAAGGTGTTTGGATAGATTCTAAGGGACTTAAAAATAATTCTAGACTTAGACCTATCTTAAAAAATGGTACTTTGACTATAGGATTTATAGGTCTTGCAGAAACATTAAAAGCTTTGATTGGTGAACATCATGGTGAAAGCGAAAAAGCAAGAAAATTAGGATATGAAATAATTAAACATATGAGAAGCGTTACTGATAAATATGCAGAGGAGTATAAATTGAATTTCTCTTTAATTGCAACACCTGCAGAAGGATTAAGTGGAAGATTTACAAATATTGATAAATCAATATATGGAATTATTCCAGGTGTTACAGATAGAGATTATTATACTAACTCATTCCATGTTCCAGTATATTATGATATTTCAATAGTAGATAAATTAAAAATTGAAGGACCTTATCATGCGCTTACTAATGGTGGACATATTAGTTATATTGAACTTGATGGTGATACTGCTACTAATGTAGAAGCTTTTGAAAAAATTGTTCGTGTAATGCATGATAATGGTATAGGATATGGTGCTATTAATCATCCGGTTGATAGAGATCCAGTTTGTGGATATACTGGTGTAATTGGTGATGTTTGTCCTGGATGTGGACGTCATGAAAATGAAGGTGTAAGTATTGAAAGGGTTCGAAACGCAAGTCTTACTTGCTGTGGTAGATAGATAAAAAAACAAGAATAAAAAAAAGAGAGGAGTATTATTATGAAAAGTGAAGAAAGAAAAATTGGTGAAGGAATAGGATTTGAAAGAATTCGTCGTATTACAGGATATTTAGTAGGAACAGTTGATCGTTTTAATAATGGTAAGAGAGCTGAAGAAAAAGATCGTGTTAAACATTCAACTGTGGGACTTTGTCCTGAAAATAAACCATCTAAAGGAAAATAATTATGAAAATCCGTTTAGCAAGCTCATTACAAAGTGATAGTATTGTTGATGGAGAAGGTATAAGAACAGTGGTTTGGACCCAAGGGTGTCCTCATCACTGTCCTTTTTGCCATAATCCAAGTACTCATGATTTTAAAGGTGGTTTTTTAGTAGATATCGATGAAGTAAAAAATGAAATTTGTAATTTGAAAGGTCAAGATGGTATAACGTTATCTGGAGGAGATCCTATGGTTCAGCCTCTTGAGTGTTTAGAACTCGCAAAAACTGCCCATTCATTAGGTATGAATGTTTGGTGTTATACAGGATATTTGTTTGAAGATGTAATAAAAAATAATAATATGAAAAAACTATTAGAAGAAGTTGATGTTTTAGTTGATGGTGAATTCTTAATAGATCAATTTAGTTTAGATTTATATTATAAAGGTTCTAAAAATCAAAGAGTTATAGATGTTAAAAAGAGTTTAGAAGAGGGGAAAGTAGTACAAATTCCTAAATTTATGGGAACTAAAATGTTTAGCAACATGTATAAGAAAGAAGAAGGAGTATTTATATAGAATATTTCATATGTAAATATATTGTTTATTAGGTGATAAAAATGAAAAAGAAAAGGCTTAAAAAGAGTGTACTGATAGTTCTTATAGTTGCTTTTGTTATATGTATTGTTGTTGGTTATATGCTGTTTAATAAATTAACCTTAAAGAGTATTAAAAAGCATTATAATAATAATGTTATAGTAGTTCATGATGCTAATATATATGATAAAAATAATGAAAAGATTGGTTTTGTAAAAAAAGGTGTTAAGCTACAATTAAAGAGTAAAAAGAATTTGACTTTAAAAAATAAATATTTTGAAGTTTCAAATGGAGATTTTTATGTTTATTATAAAGATGTAGAAGATGATACTAAGAAAAAAAATAGTTTTAATAATTATTTAGTATTTAATAAAAATATAGTAAAAAATAAAGTTACCATGTTAATGGATGGAAAAGAAAGTTTTTCATTATCTAAAAAAGTATCTTTACCTATTTTATATATGGATGATAAGTATTACTATGTTAATTATTTTGATAATTTAATGCAGATAAAAAAGTCTAAAGATGATAAAGTTGTTGATAGTAATAATACAGATGAGCAAGAAAGTAGTTTGGTAAGTGTTTTTGATTACGAAGTAGGAGATTGTGATAATTGTATAAGTAAAAATAATGTGGAAGAAGAGTTTAAATATATTAAAGAAAACAATTATAATTTATTAACTATTGATGAATATAATGAATGGTTAAAAGGAAATATTAGGCTTAAGGGAAATAATATTTTACTTACAACTGATAGTAAAGAAAAAGTAGATGGACTTTTATATACATTATATAGATATGGCAGTGATTTAAAATTTAACAATAATAATAAAGCTTCTACTAAAGAAGAACATAATCGTTATAAAGTAACTAATAATACTAGTATGGATATATTTAAACAAATGGTAGAGGGGAAAGAAATATATGATAAGAAAGCTACTAAAATAGCTGTTCTTAATTATCATTTTTTCTTTGATTCATCTTTAGGTGAATCTTGCAATGAAACAATTTGTTTAGAAGTAAGTAAATTTAGACAACATTTACAATACTTAAAAGATAATAATTTTAAGACTTTAACTATGAAAGAATTTAAGCAATGGATGTATGGTGAAATTGATTTACCAGAAAAAAGTGTTTTAATTACTGTAGATGATGGAGCAATGGGTACCGGTAAGCATAATGGTAATAAATTGAATCCTCTCTTAGAAGAGTATAAGATGCATGCTACATTATTTTTAATAGCTGGATGGTGGGATATTGCGAATTATAGGTCAAGTTATTTGGATA
The DNA here is from genome assembly GCA_017525855.1 of Bacilli bacterium. The sequence continues at coordinate 25,144 of JAFXSE010000121.1, read as the reverse complement.
TTCAGTCGCATACTTATGATATGCACTTATATGGAACTTGTGGCAAAGGACAATTAGTATGTGCAAATTATGAGCAAGCTAAAGCCGATTTAAAAAAATCTCTTGATATTATAGGTGATAATACTTCATTCTGTTTTCCTTTCTATAATTATAGTGATACGGCTATTCAGGCAATTAAGGATTTAGGATTTAAACTAGCGTTTGTTGGTGGAAGTAGAAAAGCTACTAGAAATAGTAACAAATATTTAATACCAAGATATCCAATTGTTAGTAGTATAACTATGGAGGATTTTAAACAAATGGTAAATTAAAAGATTATATCGTAATTTGATATAATCTTTTTTTAACTCTTAACTTTACTACTAATAAAGTTATATATTTTTGTATATGTATCTTTTGTATAGTGAACTCCATCACTGGTGGAGTAACCTGTTTCTTTTAAATAACTATTACTATCTAGATATTTAACTCCTTTAAGTTCATTTTTCATTTTTTGATTAAATGAATCAATGTCTGAATTTTTAACAGTATATTTATATTGTTTTTCTTTTACTTCGTCTACAGGATTAACTGATAAATAATAAACAGTTCCTTTTAATTGTGTAGCTAAAGAATTAATATAAGAAATATAATTGTTAACATTACCTAAATCGTTAACGCCCATATTAATAACAAAGGCAGCTTTGTCTGAATCATATGTTTTCATAGTAGAAGTAATTTGTTTTAAATAAGCAAGTCCTTCTCCTGATTTTGCTATATAAGTTGTTTTATCATTTTTTAAATTGTAATTGCTTTGTCCATAAAATCTAGAATCTCCTACTAATACTACTTGATTGTATGTTTTTGTTTTTTCTTTATGTTTTACGTTATTAGTTGTAGTTTGTGATATTCTGTTTTTATTCATATTAGTGAATTCTTCAAAAACACTTTTGTTTGTATAGGTAGTAGGGGTCATATTGCTATTAGTTATAGCACTATTATTCCAACACGCAGAAATATTTAGAAATGTATTTTGTCCGTTTTCGTTAATTCCTACATCTCCATAAGTACTAATTACTTCCATTACAGTATTTATTATAAATGGTAGTAATAGTGTTATTACTGCACTTGCAATGGCGGTACCTATATTTTTTGTTATTTTATTGTCATCTGGGTTCAACGTTGCTTTTACGAAGATGATTGTACTTCCTGTTATTAATAAAATTGGGACAATAATACCAGTTAAATCAATTATTCTTTTTATTATACTTAAAATTTGAGCTAATGCGTAATCTGAACAAATAGCGTTTGATATACTAAACACTTTATCACCTGCTTCCATATGATATTTTACCACATAAATAAAAAAACGTAAAATTATTATAAATTCTATTTTCAAATTATTTATTTTATGTTATTATTGATTATAGAATAGAGGTGTGTTTATGGTACTTAGTAATGAAGGAAAACTAATAGATAATAATGGAGTAGAAGTATTTAAAAATGATGTATTTAATCAACTTGTTAATATAGCAAATTTGTCACAGGCCACTCCTAATGCTGGTTACGTTGATGCACAGGCTAATCAGGTGTTTTTTAAATTTTCTGATGATGCACGTAAATATGTTGAATATCAAGTTTCTAAATTAATTGATGATAATGCTTCTTTAGCTAGTGATGATAATGTAAAAAATCAATATGTAATGAATGTTATTGCCTTACTAGCTATCTTAAATAAGATAAGTAAAGACGGACCTGTTGAAGTTAAAAATGAAATTTTAGGTGGCGTTTTCCCTACTAAAGATGATAATAGTAGTGATTCTATGATTCCAATATATCTATGTGTAGAAATGCTTGAAGCTAAGTGCTTAAAATATTTAGGCTTATCAATAGAAAATTTAGAAGAACTTAATTTTGATTCATCTTCTCAATCTTCTAAGACATCTAATCTTAGAGATGAGTTTGACAAAGTTATTACTCGTTTAAAAGATTTAGACTATGATAAGACAATGTTTAATCAAGATATGTCAGATGGATCAGTTCAATATTTGTCAGAATGTCAAGTTGCTTCTGATGGAAGTGTTGATATATTTGCCAAAATTGATGAGACAGAAGGTAATATAAAATTATATGTAACACAAGCAAGGGCTGATGGTAATAATTTTTCTCAGAATATAGTAATGTGTGAACTTAAAAATACTAATGAAAAAACTTCTGGTGGTGTAGAAAATGCACAAGAGAATGTAGCAGATGAGTCAAATGCTGTAGTTGCAGGTGTTCCTGTGATTTCTAACGATAATGTTCAAGTAAATTATTCTAATCCTGAACAAGTTAGTAATTTATCTAATAGTCCTACAATAGTTAATGCTGTAACTGATTATAATGAAAAAAGAGATAGAGTTACAAAATTAAAGGAAGAACTTGAAGAGTTACAAAAAGAATTAGAGAACGCTGAAAATGCTGAACAAGCTGCTGCTGATCAGTTAGCTAATTTGTTTGTAGATAGTGGGGAAGTTTCACAAAAACAAACTCCTAATCCAATATCACTTTAGGATATATTTAATATATCCTTTTTTTTTGTCTTAATTTTAATTGAAAGCAATTTCAACAGTTAAATTTTTATCAACAATTGAAATATATAAGAATATAAAGCCAGATATAGCTATTAAAAGGGATCCGATGAATGAAAGATAAACTAATTCCTTTTTTTTATTAGAATCTGTTGGCTTTAACTCTCTTATTGAGTCAATAGAATCTTTTAAAAAGTATAAGTATACTATAATTAAAATTACAAATATTAGGGTTGTTAGTGTTTTATATTTTTTTTTACTTTTATAGTCATTATTTATAAAGTATTTTCGTTCTAGATTATTAGAATAAAAACTAATAATTATTATTCCAATATAGAGAATCCATATTTTGTCTTCTGTGTTTAATTGCTTTAATCTTTTATTTAAGTCATTGTTAATCATATTAAATTATATGTATAAAAAAAATTAATATAAGCATTATATTAAATGGAGGATGATTATGAGAAAAATATTTTTGGTAGTTTCATTTGTAGCTGTATTTTTAGTTGGATGTGGCAATATGTCAAATACTCCTACTGCAAAAGTCGAAAATTTTATGAGTAAATATCAGAGACTTGATAGTGAAGTTTTAAGTCAATTGGATATGGTGGTTGCTGCTAGATCGGATTTAACTGATGAACAAAAAGAGAATTATAGAAATTTGATGGAGAGACAGTATCAAAACATGTCTTATAAAATAAAAGATGAAAACGCTAATGACAAGAATGCTACTGTCACTCTAGAAGTTGAAGTTTATGATTATCGTTCTGCATTAAATAATAGTGAGCAATATTATGAATCAAATAAAAAAGAGTTTGAACAAGAAGATGGTACTTTGGATAATAAAAAATATTGGGATTATAAGATAAGCGAAATGGTAAAAACTGAAGATAGGATTAAAAATGAAATTATTTTTACATTACATAAAGACAATGATAAATGGATTTTAGAAGATATAAGTGATATTGATAGAGAAAAGTTACATGGTGTTTTTGCAGGTTAATAATTACTTTTTTGTATAAGTATATATTTTTCCAAGTAACATAAGTTCTGTTTCTAAATTATTAGTTTTGATGTTATATTGTTTAAGTAAATCAGGTATATAAAAGTTACAAAGTTGTTTTAATGGCCATTCATATTCTAAAATACATATTCCATTTTTATTAAGCATATTCTCAAATATTTGGGAATATGTTTTTATTATTTCATTTGGTGTATCTATATAATCAATAATATTAGATAGATTTATATAATCATATTTACTATGATACTCTTCTGGTATTTTATCTATGGGTATGTTTTTAAAACTAACAGTTGTTTTAGATAGTTTTTGTCTTAAATAATTATAATTTTTATCTTGTAAATAAGGAAACATATCTTCTGCATACTTTTTGTTATTATTTAAGAATAATGAATTGAAATAGTCATGTTGGAAAATGTTGTCCCAAAAGTTTTTTACATGTATATTTTTTAATTCATTTCTAATTATTTTATATATATTTTTTTGTGTTTTTGTAGTAGTAGTTGGGTCTAGGAAGTTTAAGTATTCGTCTTTTTCAATACTGATAATTGCTGCTATTTTTAACATCAAATAATAATAAGTTAGTTTGTTTATATCAAAAACATCAACTTTTTTGGCTCCTAGAGATAGTGCTGATAAATATTGTTCACTTGAACCACAAACAGTTAAGACGTTTTTGTTAGTAAAATTATATAGTTTATAATAAGCATTAATATTTTCGTTACTAAAGCGAAATAGTGGGGTAAATTTTTGATATTTGTTTAAGCAATTAGATGTACTATCAGCTTTTTCTATTATTTTCTTTGCTTCTTTTAAATCTTCTTCTTCATTAAGTATGTTCATATTATTTCCTCTTTTTACAAAGTATTAATGTATTGGTTTCTAGTGTTTTCATATTTTTGTTTATATTAAATTTGGAATTGATATCTAATCCTTCGAAAGGTGTTTTCTCAACTATAAATTCTAGTATAGTAGGATTACAACCATATTCTTTTAATAAATTGAATTCGTGTTTTTTTGTTTTTATATCTGACCAAACATATTCGCTTATAATAATACCATCGTCTTTTAAATTATTGTTAATTAATTTTTTTATGGTTTTTGCATATCTATAAATATTTTTAGAATAGTCCATAATATTAGATAAATTAATCAAATCATATTTATTATTATAAACGCTTGGTAAATTACTTATTTCTATATTTTTGAATCCTATGTTATCATGTATAAAAAGTTGAGTCTTTAAATATCCATCTTCACTTAGATAATCTACATCCTTAGAGCTAGGAATACTGCAGCCTCCCATGAAAAATAATTTAAAATATTCTTGGTAGTTCTGCCTGCTAAAGAATGCATCCCAGTACATTCTAACATCTTCCTTTTTTATAGCAGTTCGTAGTTCTTTATAGTATTTTATAGGATCTTTTTTATAGTTTTTTAGATCAATAGTATATAAATCAATAAATTCTTCATATTTTAGAGCTTTGATTGCTGCAATCTTAAAAAACATATGATAATAAGTTAATTTATTACAATCAAATGTATCTATAGTTTTTGCTTTTTTTAACATGGCAATTATTGGTTGATCTGCTGAAGCAGTTACAGTTAAAACATCTTTTTGTTCTAAATCAATCATTTGATTATATGTTTTCATCGCTTCATTGGTAAATGGATATACTTCTGAATATGTATCAAAAACTCTATCACTCATTAGCCATCTTTTTGTAATACTTTCAGCACTAATTTTTCTTATTAATTCGATATGATTCAGTGTTTTTTCTACGTCTGTTAAGGTATCGCTCTTTATATCTTTTTGTATCATTTTTTAAACCCCGTTTCTGATCAATGCTTTATATTATATCATAAAATTATAAAAATGAAAGACTGAACGTGTAAACTGTTTAAATTTGTGTGTCAAATTAGGCTTTAGTGTTGTATACTTATTCAAAAAATTGTTATAATTATTGTTGATATTGATAAATAATGAAAAAGAGTGATATTGGATGAAAAAAAGTTCATTTGTAGAAGGTACATTAATTGCAACTTTAGCAATAATCTTTACTAAAATACTCGGTATGATTTATGTCATTCCTTTTTATGCAATTGTTGGAGTACAGGGTAGTGCACTTTATGCTTATGCTTATAATATTTATAATATATTTTTAGATATATCATCAGCAGGACTTCCTATAGCAATTAGTAAAATTATTAATGAATATAATACTTTAGGTATGATGGACGCTAAAGTTAGAGCTTATCATATAGGTAAAAAATTGATGGGCTTTATTGCAATTACTATATTTATAATGCTTTTCCTTTTTGCTCCACAGATTGCCCATTTACTTATAGGTAATTTAAAAGGTGGAAATACTATAAGTGATGTTAGTTTTGCTATTAGATGTGTTTCTTTTGCTATACTTATTGTACCTTTTTTGAGTGTTGAAAAGGGATATTTACAAGGACATAAAGTTATTAATGTTTCAAGTATAAGTCAAATACTTGAACAAATAGTTAGAATTGCTGTTATTTTAATTGGTTCGTATCTTATAGTTAAAGTGTTTAACAAGCCAGTAACTTTAGCTGTAGGGGTTTCTGTTTTTGGAGCATTTGTTGGTGGAGTGGTTGCTTATTCTTATGTTAAGTATTGTGTTTGTAAAAATAAGGGTGTATTAGGATTAGATAAAGAGTATAAGGAAGATAGTTTAACAAACAAGGAAATACTTAAAAAGATATTTGCTTATGCACTTCCTTTTATAATAATTAATATCGTTAGTAGTTGTTATAACTTTGTAGATATGACTTTACTTCTTAGGACGATGAATTATTTAAATTTTAATGCTAAAGATGTAGAGTTTATTACTAGCGCGGTTGCTACTTGGGCACCAAAAATTAATATGATTGTTACATCTCTTGCTATGGGTATGAGTACAAGCTTCATACCAACTATGGTTAGTGCTTATACATTAAAGAATTTTAAAGAAGTTAATAATAAGTTTAATCAAGCTATACAGATTTTACTTCTTATTTCTCTTCCAATGACTATTGGTTTATCACTTTTGAGTAGAGAAGTATGGAGTATATTTTATGGACCAAGTGCTTATGGTACTTATATTTTAGCTCTTAATGTTTTTACAGGGTTAGTTATTAATATTTATATGATATCTTCTTCTGCACTTCAAGGTTTGAATAAATTTAGGATTGTTTATTTATCAACTATAATTGGTTTTGTTAGTAATGCTCTTTTGGATGTTCCATTAATGTTGTTGTATAGTAAAATAGGTATTCCTCCATTTTTAGGGGCTGTAACTTCTAGTATATTAGGTTACTCTTTAAGTATATTAATTATTTTTGTTGCTTTGAAGAAGGAATGTAATTTAAAATATACTGAAACTTTGAATGTATTATTTAAATTAATAGTACCTGTTTTGGCTATGGTATTATCTGTTCTTTTATTAAAGTTATTAATACCACTTAATATTGCTAGTAGATTATCATGTATTATTTATGTTGCAATAAATGCTTTAGTTGGTGGAGTAGTATATATAGTTATTGCTTATAAAATGGGAATAGTTGATAGTGTTTTTGGGAGAGAGGCTGTAAGAAAAATAACAAGAAAATTAACTTTTAGAAATAATTCTAACATATTATAAAAATAAAACAAATATTAAATTTGAATGTTAAATAACTTTACAGAAAATATAGTTTTTTATTAAATATATATAAATATTAGTATTAATATAATCTATGTAAGGAATGGTGTTTGTGAAATTAGAGATTAGTGAAAGAGGTAACTTTAGTTATTATGATGAGTTTTTGTATATAATGAGTAATATTAAAAAAATAAGTAGCAATAATAAAATAAAAGTTAAGAAATTAACTAGTGTAGCTTTTATTTATAGTGCTATTTCATTCATATTTACGTTAGTCTTTCTTCTTTTTTATATTCTAAAAAAAGATAATCTATATTTTTATATATTATGCTTTTTTAGTTTTATATTTATTTTTAGCGTTGTATATTTTGTGATGATTTTAAATAAAATAAAGCAATTAAGAGGTGAAGAAGGTACAATTATTTTTGAGATTACAGAAGATTGTGTAAGAGTAGAAAAAAATGGTGTAGAGTGTAAATTAAATTGGAATGAAATTACTTCTGTTATTATTAATAAAAATACTATTTGTTTTATTCCGAGGGAATTAAAAGTTTTAGTTGCTATTAGTAAGGATTATAAAGAACAGGTTGTTTCAATTTTAAAGAAATTTAAAAAGGATAGTTTGTTGGTTGATAATAGCAATTTATACTTATGAAAGACTTAGGTCTTTTTTATTTTTTTTATTCATAAAATTATATAGGTGATTATTTTGAAGAAAGGTTTGTTAATTCTTACTGTTGTTTTTTTTATGTTACCTATTAATATTTTTGCTTTTACAGATACTAGTCGTAGTAGTGTAGTAATGGATATTGATAGTGGACGTATTTTATATCAGAAAAATATGAATGAAAAAAGGCTAATAGCATCTATTACTAAAATTATGACTATATAATGATGAACAGTAAATATATTAGAAATATAAACAATATTTGTACAAGTAAATATACTGTTTTGTATAATGCTACTTTATATATTGTATGTTAAATAAATGAATTGGCACAAGTTGTCAATTTTTTACTTTTGTGGTATACTACGTGTCAATTAAGGAGGGAATTTGAATGCACCAAGTAAAAAGAAATGACTATTTGGATTTTGTAGAATCAAAATTTAGCGAATGTTTTTCAAAAAAAGGATATTTTCAAGAGAAACCAGTTGAAATAACTTCTCAAGTAGATCCTACAATTGACTTTATTGGATCTAAAATTTCACCATTAAAAAAATATATAATTAATAATAATATTCCAGAACAAGGTATTTATTTAATACAAAATAGCATGAAGTTAAAATCATTACAATATTTGAAAACAGATATTCCACAAAAATTTGGATGTTATTATAAGTGTATGGGAACATTAACAAAACCAAAATTAGAACAAGTAGTATATGATACTTTTGATTATTTAACTAATCCTGATTATTTAAATATTTCATTGGATAATATACATATTAAAATATGTTCTAGTGATAAAGATTTACTTAGTGCGATTCAACATGTTGATAACGGAATAAAAAGAGAAATTGATACAGTTGATTTAAAACATTATAGACACAAATATGGTATGGATAATTTAAATATAACTGGTAGGGACTTTAATATAGGAATAAGAAAAAAAGGAACAGAAGAATTTTTTAATTGTGCCACATTTGTTTTAATGGAAAACCAAGATAAACCAATTGCAATTGATATGGGATTGGGCAACAGTTCTTTAGCAATGTGTAAGTTTGGCTTAAATTCTACAGTAGAGAGTTCTAGAATGGCCGATATAATTCAAATTGACAGTATAGAAAAATCAAAATTTGCTGATGCATTAATCGCTGTTTCAATTTTATTAAAAGAAAATATTTTAGAGCATCCATCGAAACATTTTAGAAAAAAATTTAGACAGTATTTAAATGCACTTATGTATTGGAATCAACAATATAAATTTTCTGAAGAAGAACTGGTTGAAGCAATCATAAAATTTTTAAATATAGAATATAAGAGCAATTTTGAAGAAAAACATGAATCATGGGTAAAAGTTTTTAAAAGATAAAAAGGTGGTACATTTATGAATGATAGCATTAATATTTTTGAGAATCCGCAATATTATAGAGAACAATTGTTGAAGATAAATTTATTTGATATAAATCAAAGAAAAAAAATAGATGGTAAATCATTAATATGCGTATTTTTCACCGCATATTGTGGCGTAGGATGTCCATTTTGTTTTTTTCATTCACCAACTTCACGAAAAGAAAAAAATGAATTTATTTCTAAAGAAAATCATTTTTCTAAAGAAGCAGTTGATAAGTTTATAAAATTTGCTAATGATGCTAATGTTGGCTATTTACAAATATCTGGAGGTGGAGAGCCTTTTCTTGAGTTTGATGCAATTCTAAAATGTGTTGAAACTATTAGAGCAGAACGAATTATTTTAGTAACAAGTGGCTTTTGGGCATATAATGAAATTAATGCTGAAAAATATTTGCAAAAATTATATAATTCACTTTCAAAAAATCCTATAAAACCTAGATTAACAATAAGAGTTAGTATTAGTGAATATCACAGTATTAAGTTAAAAGAAAAACCTCTTGTAAATTTACTTAATGCTTTTGACAATAAATATAAAAACGAAAAAAACTTTACTCTCCAATTAAAGTTTTTTGAAGGTGATCATACGTTAAAAAAATATTTAAATGATTATTTTCCTGGGTATAAACTATCTTTAATAGAAGACAATGGGACAGATGATGAAAAATATATTAAGGTAATGCCTTGGAAATATAAATTAAAACTAAAATCTGGTTATGAAGTTATACTTGGTAAATCGCGTATTTTTAAATCTAATCTTAGACCAAATATTAATGATAAACAAAGTATTATTGAGAGTGAAAATATATATGATACTGATTTACAACTATCTCAAAAAGATTATCCATCTATTGTATATAACTATGATGGAAAGATAGGATTTGATTGGATTGTTGAATATAATGGTAATGTGTGCACGTGGCAAAATAGAGTTCAGGATAATTTATTAAATATTTATGAAGATAATTATGATACTGTTGTTAATAGCACACTGAATGATTTGTTGACATATTCATATATAGATAAAGGTTCAAAATATAGAGAAAATATTGTAAATGAAATTTCTACTAGAACAGTATCTTTAATGAAATCTGTTAATATTAGAGATTATGCGGGTACTTTATTATTTGCAGACGAAAAAATAAGGTTATATTATAACATTAGAGTTATACAAGATTATTTATTAGAAAATAAAATTAATATAAGTAATTTAAATCAACTATCTAAGGAATTATTGGATGCTATTAATGTGGATAAGCAAGTATTACAAAAGATGTATCAAGAGTCAGGATATTCTGTTTTAAATCAAGAATTTAAACTACCTGTATCCTCTGAGACACTTCATGATTTTTTGGAATTAATAAAATTAGGACATTATGAATTAAATGCAAGTGATATAGAAAAAGCAATCAAAAGATATAATGACATAACTGAAACTAAAAAAATAAAATCTTTAGATGATATAATTTGTAAAAATGATATGGAAGTAGAAAGAAGATTAACAAAGAGAATGATGGAACGAAAAAAAATAAGAAATGAAGAAAAAGAAATAACATACTATTTATGTAGGCACGGTGAAACAAATTGGAATGTGGAAAATCGTATTAAAGGTCAAATAGAAGACTTAAAAACAACATTTACAGATCGAGGAAATAAACAAATTGTTAATTTAAAAAATAGATTATTTGATGAAAAAATAGAGGCTATTTTTACTTCTGATTTATATAGAACTAAGGAAACAACAAAAATAATAAACGAAAATTCTAAGTTACCAATTTATTATTGTGAAAACTTTCGAGGATTAAATATGGGAAAATTTCAAGGTGGTTTAATGAGTGATTTTCTAAATAATGAAAGTGTGAAAAAAGCATTTGTTGACTATGATTTTGTAATTCCAGGTGGTGAAAGTATTAATCAATTAAACTCTAGATATATTAAAGGTTTGGATATAATAAGAGATAATTATAATTACGATAAAGTTGCAATTATTTCTCACGGTGCTGCGATAAGCAATATAAAATCAAAAATATCTGGTGAAAAATATGAAGATATTGATTATTGTATTATAAGATATTATAATAATAAATATACAATAGTTGAATCTGGAAAATATATTTAAAGGAGAGTAATTTCATGTATTTATTTTTAGCAAGCAATATTGGAGGAGTAAAAAAAGAAAATGGTAATAAAATTCCAATCAAATTTTTTGAAAATAACGATTTTTTAAAAAATTTAAAAAAAATTATAAAAAATAACAAAAAATTTGTTTTAGTTGCAAGTGATCCAGATAATTACGAAAGAAATGATTTGTTTTTACAAATGGATATTGAAGCATTGAAACTAAGTGGGTTAACATTTGAAGAATATCTTGTATTAGATGGACGAGCTAAAGAAAATATTACTAGCATTTTGGAGGATTGCGATTTAATTTTTCTATGTGGAGGTAACACATTGATTCAAAATAAATTCTTTAATAGTATTAATTTAAAGAAATATTTAAAAGATGTTGATTCGGTCATTGTTGGAATAAGTGCAGGTTCGATAAATTCAGCTGGTGATGTATACAATAGTCCTGAAAGTGACGAAGACTTAAATAATTCTCCTTATTTAAAAGGATTAGGATTAACAACAATTAATATTGAACCTCATTTTATATTAGAAAATCTAAATGATGATTATAATAAAAAGTTACAAAGAAATGCAATAATAAAGGAATCATATAATAGAACGATAATTGCTTTAACTGATGGTGCATACATTTTGCAAACAAATAATGAATGTAAATTGTACGGAGAGAGCTATAAAATTAAAAATGGAATAATCGATAAAATTTGTGATAACGATGAATGTGTAATTTTAAATGATATTTTGTAAAATAAAGATTTAAGAAATAATTTGTATGTAATTATTTCTTTTTTTATGTAATAAGATTAATTGGTGATATAAATGGTTGATACTGAACTTGCTATAATTTTAAATGAGTATTTATATAAGAAAAAAATAATTAATTTTGATTTATATAATGATGCTTTAAAAAAATTAGGAGTTAATAGTTAATGGATTTATGTAAAATTAGAAATAAAATATCAAGAGGAGAAAGTATATATAACATACCACTTAGGGTAACTTTTTATGCAAGAGTATCTACTGATAAAGACGTGCAACTTAATTCTTTAGACAATCAGATTTTATATTTTAAAAATTTTATTATGGAAAATTCAAATTGGAATTATGTTGATGGATACATAGATGAGGGAATTAGTGGAACTAGTGTAAAAAATAGAACTAACTTTTTAAAAATGATTAAAGATGGAAAAGAAGGTAAATTTGATTTAATACTAACTAAGGAAATATCTAGGTTTTCAAGAAATACAGTTGATAGTATTAAATATACTCAGGAACTTTTAGCTAGTGATGTTGGAGTTTTATTTTTGTCAGATAATATAAATACAATATTGCCTGACTCAGAACTAAGGTTAACCATAATGTCTTCAATTGCTCAAGAAGAGGTTAGAAAGCTATCTGAAAGAGTTAGATTTGGAATGAAAAGGTCTAGAGAAAAAGGACATGTTTTAGGTAATAATGTCATAACAGGTTATACAAAAGAAAAAGGTAAATTAAAGATAGATGAAAAAGAAGCAAAAATGATTAGAAGAATTTACTCGTTGTACGCTAGTGGAGAGTACGGCCTATCAAAAATATCTAGAATATTATATGAAGAAGGGTATAAAACTAAAAAAGGTGACTATATTCATATAACAACTTTAAGAAGAATGATTACTAATCCTAAATACAAGGGATTTTATTGTACAAATACAGTTATGACAAAAGATTACCGAAATAAAAAACAAATAAGATTACCAATGGATGAATGGATTATAGAAGATAGTAAAGGTGAAATTCCTGCAATAGTGTCAGAAGAGTTATGGGATAAAGCAAACAAACTATTGAAAATTAAAAAGGTAAATTATTTAAAAAATGTAGAAGAACCAAGAGTGTTTTCAAAAAGATATCCTTATAGTGGTAATATTTATTGTGAACATCATAACTCAAAATATAAAAGGGTTAATAATAATGGAAATAGTTATTGGATATGTAATGAATATGCAATGCATGGTGATAAAACTTGTAAAAGCCCAAAATTATATGAAAAAGAGCTAGATAAAATCTTTAAAAATGTATATAGTTATTTAATTAATAATTTTGATGAAATAAAAAATAAATTAATAAATATATATAAAAATACTACCTTTAATGCATGTAATGAAATAGAAAAATTAAAAAAGGAAATCAATAATTTAAATTATAAGAAAGAAAGTTTACTTGAACTATATATAGAAAAAGTTATTGAAAAAGATGAATTTGAAACTAGAAATAATAAATATAATAACGAAATTGAAAAACTAAAAAAAGAAATTAAAGAATTAGAAAAGAAAGATATTAATGCTACACTAAAGCAAATAAAGAAAATAGAACTAGGAGAGTTTATTAATGAAAATTTTGAAAAATTATCAAAACTTTTAATTGATAAGATAGTAGTTAAAAAATCAGATGATAAAACAAAAGTAATCCTTAATATATACATAAACTTATTTAATATAACGTATATATGGGATTACAATAATTTTGAAAAAATTTCGTCACTTTGTAGTCACAATGAAAATTATGACAGCAACTATTGCTTTAGAAAATGGTGACTTAGAAGATGCTTATAAAGTTGGCGAAGAAGTTCTTGAAATGTATGGAACTAATATTTATTTAGAAGTTGGAGAGAAAATGAAATTGCGAGATCTTTTATATGGACTAATTTTAAGAAGTGGTAATGATAGTGCTGTTGTTATTGCAAAGGGAATAAGTGGTAGTGAAGAGAATTTTGTGACGCTTATGAATAATAAAGCAAAAGATATTGGTATGTCAAATACTGTTTTTAATAATGCACATGGTTTGGATGAAAAAACAAAAAATTATTCAACTGCACATGATATGGCTCTTCTTTCAAGTTATATATATAAAAATTCAAAGGAATATCGAAAAATTACTTCTACTTATAAATATGAAGTTTCTTCAAATAATAAATCTTATTTGTGGTATAATCGTAATAAATTTTTAAAACAATATAAGTTTGCAACAGGAGGTAAAACTGGTTATACTCCTTCAGCTGGTAAGACTCTAGTTTCAACAAGTAGTAAAGATGGCTTGAGACTAACAGCTGTATCTTTAAAAGATCCTAATCATTATCAAAATCATATAAATCTATATGATTATGTTTATGATAAATATAAGAATTATACTATTTTGGATAAAGATAATTTTTCTTTGGGAGATGCATTTTATCAGGATAAGGTGTATATAAAAAAGAGTTTTAAATATCCTCTTACTGAAAAAGAAAAAGAAAAAGTTAAAACAATGGTAAAAGTTACTAAGCTTTCTGGTTATAAAACTGGAGATAAAGTAGGTGTAGTAGATATATATTTAGGAGATGATATAATAGGTAATGTTTCAGTATATGTGGATTCTACAAAACAAAAAAGAAAACAAAGTTTCTTTTCAAAATTATTTAGCTAATCTAATAAAATTTATACTTGGTCTATTGAATAGTCTTATTCCTATGTTATCTGTTCCTATACCACTAGATACATATAATTGAGTATTATTCAATTTGTAATATGATTTAGTATATTTTTTAGAATTTTTTCTAGTTAGTAGACCTCCTATTTTAGGAATATAGATCATACCATTTAGGTTACTTCCTGCAAAGCTTAAATCAACATTATATTTTTTTAATACTTTGTCAATATCATCTGCTTCATGCATTATTAAAATACTATATATATTTTGATTGTTTTTACTATCTTTGAAGTATTCGAAGGCTTTGTCAATATTTCTATTTTTATCATTTGATGATAGCCCTGTTATTAAAATTGGATTGTTTTCTTTATTATATATTAAGTCATATGAGTTATCTAGAACTGTGAATCCAGCTTGGGTTAGGATAGTAGTGAAGTTATCGTTGTCTTCATCGCCACTTACTGCATATTTTCCTATGTTTGCTTTAATTTGATTTAAACTGTTGATTAGTTTTTCTGTTTCATTGCTTTTAATATTATATTTTTCTTCTATTAAGTCTCCTGTAAAAACTATAATGTCTGGATTACGAGTGTTTATTTTTTTTACTAGTTTATTAACTTGTTTTATAAAAATGTTTGAACCATATTGTAAATCACTAAAATGAATTATTTTTGTTCCATTAAAACTATCTGGTATTCTATTAGTAGTTATTCTTTTTTCTTTAACTGTTATTATAGAAGTTGAGATATATTTATTATATAGAACAAATAATACAATAAATATTAGTAATATAGAGATAATTTTTAAAACTATTTTGATTACCTTTTTTCTTTTTTTCTTTATTTCTTCGTTTTCAATTTCTTCTTGAATATCTTTATTCATTTCTTCACGTGTCACAGTATCACCTATTATCATATTAACATAAAAATGTATAATATAAAATAAACATTTTAAAAATAATAAATATATGTTATAATATTGTCAAGAATAGAGGTTGATTAGTATGGGAAGAAAAAGTAATGAACAAATAATAAAAGAACAAGGTGTAACTATTAGAGATTTATCTAAGGCATATACATTTTTATTATGCGCTACTGTTATATTTTTATATTCAATAAGAAGTTTAACTTTTAGTTATAGAGATGTAACAATTAGTTCCATGTCAATACTTTTACCTGTTGTATATTTTGTATCTTGTATTACTACTAAAGATTTGGGATATAAATATGGCGTGATGTCTGTTATTATTTCGACTATAACATTATTTTTCTATGGAGCATTTGTTAATTTTTTTACTACAGGTAATTTTCAAATTGGTAGTATTTGTGTTATTACATTAGCTTATTTTACAACTCAGTCAATTTGTTTATCGACTTATAACTATTTTCTTGTTAATACAAGACTTCCAATTTTTGTAGTTATTGGTAATTATATGTTTTCGTCTTTAGTTTTTAATATGATTTATATGTTATTTAATTATAAGATGGTTGTTACTGATACGTTTTGGTTAGAGTATTTACTCCTTGTAATGTTACAGTTGTTTTTAGCTATAGTTCTTGCTATATTTGATTGTCTTGTGGAAAGAGGTATTGATAATTAATACTTCTTTTTTTGTAAATAAAAATCACTCTTTAAAGGAGTGATATTATAATCGATAGTGCTGTTAAAACAGTATTATGTATCATATGCATAAATATTGAAGGATAGGTGGAATTTATTTCATAATCCATATATGCAAAAGATGCTCCTAAAATTCCATATGGTAAAATGTATAGTATTTCAAGTGAAGTTTTTAAATCAAAGTTTATTACGTGCAAGATTCCAAATACTAATCCAGATATCATTACAAATATCCATTTGCTTTTAAAGACATTTTTGAAAGCTTTTCTGAATGTTATTTCTTCTGTAATAGGTGCCAATATACCAGCACATATTAACATTAGTATAGGGGATGTCTTTATCATACTTTGGACAGCTTGTTCATTTTGTGATTGGCCTAGTTTTAGTATAAAATTAATTATTATGTTGAAAAAAACCATTCCACCAAGTCCAATAAAGTAATATTTAAGTGATGTATCCATATTTTTTCCTATATTTGATTTAAAGTTTTTCCATTCAGCTATTAATTCTTTTCTATATAATAATACCAATACGATTGTTAAACATATATAGGTGAATAGTGTTAGTAAGTAATTAGTTTTTGTAGACATTGTATCTATATTTATATTAAAAAGTTTTATGGGAATCAAACTAAATAATGAGCTATACATAAATATTAAAAATGTTGTAATTAGTTTTATGATATTAATAATTAAATTTTTATTTTTCATTTAGGAAATCAGTCCTTTCTAGTTTTTGTACAATTTCTATTTTATTATATCATGTTTATTAGGTTTTGTATTTTTTTATTTCATTTTATATGGCAATTTAGGTTTGATTTTTTATCTTTGACATGTTATAATAAGGCGAGAAAAAGGAAGTGGTACATGTGAATCAATTAAAAGATGTAAAAGGTATTGGTCCTAAATCACTTTCTTTACTTGAAAAAATAGGAATATATACAATTGAAGATTTGGTTACTCATTATCCTTTTAGATATGATTATTTAGTTAGAGATAATTTAAATGATGTTATAGATGGTGGGCATATTATTATTGATGGAAAAGTAGAAAGTGTTCCTATTTTAATGAGATTTAAAGCAGGGCTTAATAAAATGAATTTTAGATTAGTAACTGCTAGTGGTGTTGTTGGTGTATCTATATTTAATAGGGCTTTTATGAAAAAAGATTTAGAAGTAGGTACTGGAATTACTGTTATTGGAAAACTTGATAAGAGTAAAAATATAATTACAGCATCTGAAATCAAATTATCTACACTTTCTAATAAAGTACGTATTGAACCTGTATATCATAGTACTAGTGGATTGACTACAAAGAATTTGAGTAATTATATTAATATGGCATTGTTAATGTTTGGTAAAAATATAAGTGATTATATTCCACAAAGATATATAGAAAAATATGGATTTGTAAATAAGAAAACAGCTTTAAATATTGTCCATAATCCACCTAGTGATGAAAAATTAAATGAAGCTAAATATAGACTTAAATATGAAGAGTTATTTCAATTTATGTATAAAATTAATTATTTAAAAATGCAGAACAAAAAAGGAAATAAAGGTATAGAGAGAAAAATTGATTTAGATAAAGTTAATAATTTTATTAAATCATTACCTTTTGAACTTACAGGTGATCAGAAAAAGGCAGTTGATGATATAATTGGTGATATGTCATCAGGTAATAGAATGAATAGATTAATACAAGGAGATGTAGGTAGTGGTAAAACTATAGTATCTTTTATTGCTATGTATGCTAATAGTTTGTGTGGATATCAATCAGCTTTAATGGCTCCAACTGAAATACTTGCTACTCAACATTATAATAATTTAAAAAATATTTTCAAAGATACTGATATTGAAATTAGTTTGCTTACAGGTTCAACATTAAAAAAGGATAAAGCATCAATATATAAAGATTTGGAAAATGGTAAATTGAGTATTGTAGTTGGAACTCATGCTTTAATTCAAGAGGATGTTATTTATCATAATTTAGGTTTAGTAATTACTGATGAACAACATAGATTTGGAGTTAATCAAAGAGGTAATTTGCAAAATAAAGGAATATTACCTGATATCTTATATATGAGTGCAACTCCAATACCTAGAACATTTGCTCTTACTATATATGGTGATTTAGATACATCAATTATTAAAGAAAAACCAGTAGGAAGAAAACCTATTAAGACTTATTTGAAAACAAATAGTGAGATAAAAGATGTACTTCAAATGATGTTAGATGAATTAAAACAACATCATCAAGTATATGTTATTGCACCTCTTATTGAAGAAAGTGAATCATCAGGAGAGTTAGCTACTGTATGTGATTTAAGAGATAAGATGAAACTTGCTTTTGGCGAATATTATAAAATAGATATTGTTCATGGAAAAATGGCAAGTAAAGCTAAAGAGTTAATTATGCAAGAGTTTTTGCAAAATAAAATACAAATACTTATTTCAACTACTGTAATAGAAGTAGGTGTTGACGTTGCTAATGCAACTATGATGGTCATTTTTGATGCTTCTAGATTTGGTCTTTCTACGCTTCATCAATTGCGTGGAAGAGTAGGACGTGGTTCTTCTGAGGCTAAATGTATATTAATTAGTGATACAGAAGCAGAAAGATTACATGTTATGGAAAGAGAATCAGATGGGTTTAAAATAAGTGAAGAAGATTTTAGACTTCGCGGTCATGGTGATTTATTTGGAACTAAGCAAAGTGGTGATATGTCATTTAAAATTGCATCTATTAAGGATGATTATGAAATATTACTTAAAGCAAAGGAAGATAGTGAAGAATACTTGTTAGATGAAGAGTGTAAAGATGAATTAAAAGAAAGCTTTATAAAATCTATGAATATTAATTATTAAAAGTGTAAAGAAGAAAAAAACTGAAAAAAGTTAATTCAAATGAATTGACTTTTTTTGTTTTATTAGATATCATGAAGTTGCATAGTAGAGATATTATGCTGATATCTCTCACGACTATATATAGTGAGAGTATATTCAACCGAACCCCCTGAAGGAGAGCAATTTGCTCTCCATTTATTTTGTATAAATAAGTGACAACTAAAATGTTAAGTACTTGTTTTAATTAGACAAATAATGATATAATGTAAGTATATATTTATAATAAGGTAAAGGGTTGTTTTGTGTTATAAATTATGGAGGTATATTATGGATGATTATATGGCTAAGGTTAGAAATTTAAAGTTTACTAAGAAGGGTGTTGCAATTATAATTGCTTCATTTATGGCAGCTACATCTGCATCTTTGTATGCTTTGTTTAAAAATCGTGATGAAGAAAAAACTCCAAATAGTAATATATATTTGGTTGATGATAGTAGTAGTGAGATTAGTGATGATGTAGAAGTTAAGAATTATAGAGAAGAAAAGGGATGGGGTATTGCATCTACTGATACTGATAAATATGGAAAGATCAGAAAGTTAGAAGAGATCACAGGAATTTCTCCTATGACTTTAGATCAACTTATTCAAAAGTATAGTGGATATACAGGATATTCATATGAAGAAGCTATTAAAGTTCTTGAAGAACATTTGTCTAATATTTTATATGATTATAAAACAAGAGAAGAAGGTATTATAAGTGTTTTATTTGATCAGGCTGTTCTTGATAATAAATTATCTATGAATTGTTCTGATGATATGATTGAAAAAAGATATGAGGAGTTTTCTGATCCATTTAATGATCCTGCCCAGTATAATCAAATGCTTGCACAACAGAAAGAACAAGAAAAAATAATGATAGATATATGTGATGATTTAAAAATGGATAATATTGAAAAAACTATTTCTTTATCTATATTTAGATTGGAAACCGGACATGGTTCTTCTTCTCTTTGTATTAATAAAAATAATTATGGTGGTAATAGAATTCCTGGTCAATTAGAATTTTGTTCTTTTTCAACACCTGAATTTGGTATGTTTTATACTCTTTCTCATATGAAAAATTATTATTATAATAGTCTTAGAGATCAAGGATATAATGATTGTTATCATATGATTGAGAATATGAGTAAACAATATTGTGAGACATCTGAAGAATGGGCTTTAGCTGTTAATAGTATAGTAAATGAAGTTAATAATGAGTATCATTTTTTAGATGAAAATACCAAAGTAATGAATTAATCTTGTATATGAGGAAAATATGGGACGATATATTTACAATTATATTTTAGATGTTGATAAAAAGTTAAATGATAATAATATAGATATTGATGAGTTAATTTCTGAACATTTAATAAAAATACAATTTTTTCAACATGAAAGACTTATACATCTTTTAGTAACATTATTTTATGCATTCTTTATGTTGATATTTTTAGCTCTTAGTTTAATACATATTGTTTTTCTTATTGTTTTCTTTATATTTGTTATATTTGTGTTGTTTTATGTTGTTTATTATTTTAAACTTGAAAACTCTATACAGTATTTATATAAACAATATGATAAAATGAAAAGTAAGGTGATGAAATGATATCATTATTTAAATATGTGTCTAAATATGGTGATTTAAGCTTTAATGAAGAAGAGTTTAATGAAGTGGATAATGTTATATTGTCTTTACTATCTTATATTGATTTTAAAGGTATTGTTTCAAATACAAGTAAAAAGATTTCTTTAAAAGAAGCATCAGAAATATATTTTTCTAAATATACAAAAAAGGAATTAGATCAAAATATTTTTTCTATAAAAAGTGCAATTAAATTATTTGATTATATTAAAGATTTTAAGAGATATCAAGAATTAAAACTATATAATTATTCTTATGAGAAATCTATTAATAAACAGTTTTCAGCTATGTGTATAAAAATCACTGATGATTTAGTATATGTTTCTTATGAAGGAACTGATGAATTAATAAGTGGTTGGAAGGAAGATTTTGATTTATCTTATATGTTTCCAATACCTTCACAAGTAGATGCAGTTAATTATCTTAATAAATCAATTAAATTAAGAGATAAGAAAGTTATTGTAGGTGGACATTCTAAAGGTGGTAATTTAGCTTTAGTTTCTGCTATGTATTGTAATTTTTGGATAAGAAGAAAGATTATAAAAATATATAGTAATGATGGACCTGGATTATTGGAAGAAGAATTAAATTCTTATAGTTTTAAAAAGATTAAATCTAGATATGTTCATATTATTCCTGATAAGAGTATTGTAGGAATTATGTTAGAAAATTGTAATGATCTAGTTATTAAGGCATCTAAGGGTGGGATACTTGCTCATGATGCACTAAATTGGGAAGTTTTAGATAATAGTTTTATTTATACTGAACTTAATGAAAGTAGTAAAAAGTTAAATAAGATTATGAAGGATTGGTTAGATGAATATAGTTTTGAGCAAAGAATGGTATGTGTTGAAGAACTGTTTAGCATTTTTAGTAATAATAATATTAATAGCTTAATTGATATAAAAAAAAGTGGAGTATTTGGTATTATAAAGTTAATTAGAGAAAGTAAAAATCTGGGAAATACTGCTAGTGAGATGTTTAAGCAATTAATAAGTTTAATATATGATGATTATTCATCTATGATTAAGGATAAAATAAGTTTTAATAAGGATAAGGATTTTTAAGGAGGTATATTATGTCAAATGATGTAAAAAAAGTTTTAAATATTGGTGGGGGTGCTGAAGTTGAATATCAGGAATGGTTGGATACTTATAAGGAAAGAGCACTTGATAATTGTAATTCAAGATTAGAGGATAATGTTAAGGATATATATAATGTAGTTTTTAATTTTAATAATATTGAAATGCAAAATTTACAATGGAATTATTTGTTATGTGAATTTGCTAGTATTATTAGTAAATTAACAACTAATAGTAATTCTTATGATTTTGATACTATAATTTCTATAAAGAAGTTAATAAAATTATATCTTGATTATCTTGCTAAATTAAAAAAAGAGTATATTCTAGATTTGGATGAGCTTCAATATGCTACTTATACTGCAGCTGCAGTTGATTCTATTGTTAAACCTGGTTCTTTTACTCGAGAACAAGATGTAAAAAATTTATATGATTTTTCTAAATTATTAGTTGATAAAAAAGTAGAAAGCTTCAAATATGATGATGATCGTGACCCATCTTTAAATAAAGATCTTAGTTCTATAGCAGAAAATCCGTTTGGTTTTGATATATTCGCTTTTGGAATACGTAGACATGATAAATTGTTTAATTTATTGGAAGCTCAATATAAACAAGATCAATTAAAGGGACCAAAAAAGATGTAATGTATATTATATCTTTTTCTGTGGTGTAAATTATGAATGATGATATTGTTTTAGAAAAGACTCTATATAGGTTGTCAATGTCTAAATTTAGAAGTGGTTTTCATTTAAACAAAAAAATGAAAGAGTATGTTTCTAATAAGGGATTAGAAAAGATTGAAATGGATGCATATGATTTTATTAATAAAAGGCTTAAAGATAAAAATCCTAAAAATGATGGGAGACAAACACCTATGAAGCAAGTTCATCCTGTATTTATTGCTCAACATGCTTGTAGTTGTTGTTGTAGAGGATGTTTGGAAAAATGGCATAAAATTGAAAAAGGAAGGGAATTAACTGAAGAAGAAGTTAGATATATTGTAGCTTTACTTATGAAATGGATAAAAAAAGAAGTTAAATAGTTATTACAAAATTAATATTTAGTGCTATAATAATTAAAACTTTATTGTTAGAAAGGTGGTTATTATTATGCCAAGTGTTGCAGCTCATATGATAGTAGCTAAACTAGTATCAGAAAAACTAAATATTAATGACCCTGATTTTTATAGAGGTAATTTACTTCCAGATATTATTTATAAAAAAAATTCACATTATAAGATTAAGGGTGAACACTTCTATATACCAAATGTTAGTTATGTAAAAAGTAATTTTTGTTTAAAAGATAATTTATATTTAGGATATTACGTTCATTTGCTTTTAGATAAATATTTTTTAGAAGAGTATGTTCCTAATGTAATAGGTAGGTATGATATATTTAAAACAAAGGAAATATATAGAGATTATACTAAGATAAATTATAGTCTTATAAGAAATTTTGATATTGATGTTGATGAATTATGTAGTGTGTTAATTGATTATAAAGATGATGTAGATGAGGAAAAATTAATAGAGAATCTTAAGTGTTTATATACTTCTGAAACAGGGGATGGTAAATATTTGAAAATAGAAGATTTTTCTAAATTTTTAATTGATATTAGTGATAGGATTTGTGAAGATATAAAGGATTATAATGATTATTCTAATAAAAAATATGTTTTTGATTAATTCTTTTTATATGAAAGGTATATGGTATGAAAAAGATGCTTAAACTTTTAATAGTGTTGTTATGTATATTATGTTTTCTAATATTAGGTGGTGTTTTGTTTATTAATTTATATAGACCTTTTGGTGGAGTACCTAATAAGGAAGATATGAATGATTATCAGAAAAGAGCTAATAATTTTAAAGATGGAAAGTTTTATAATGATAATTTTTCTCTTTATAGTGATTGGACAGATCCATATAGTGATAGAACAACTGGAAAAGGTGTAAAACCAGTAAAGAAAATTAAAAGTGAGAAGTTTAATTATCAGAAAAATTATGATGTTGATGATGTTTTAATAACTTGGTTTGGACATTCTACTGTATTAATTCAGATGCATAATAAAAACATATTAATCGATCCTATTTTTTCAGAAAGATCATCTCCATTTTCTTTTGTTGGCCCTAAAAGATTTAGTG
Organism: Bacilli bacterium; assembly: GCA_017525855.1. The sequence continues at coordinate 913 of JAFXSE010000121.1, read as the reverse complement.
AAATTCCTGCATCTGTTAAGATGCTTCCTCATATTGATATGGTTGTTCTAACACATGATCATTATGATCATGTTGATTATAAAACGCTTAAAGCATTAAAAAATAAGGTAGATAAGTTTATTGTACCATTAGGGATTGATAAAGATTTAGAAAAATTTGGAATAGATAAAAGTAAAATAACTAATATGGCATGGTGGGAAGAAATTAATGTTAATGGATTATTGATTGCTTGTTGTCCTTCTAGACATTTTGCTGGTAGGTATATTATTGATTCTGGTAAAGCTTTATGGTCTTCTTGGGTTTTTAAGGATGAATATAATACTATATTTAATAGTGGTGATGGTGGTTATGGTGAACACTTTAAACAAATAAAAGAAAAATATGGGGATATAAGTTTATCTTTACTTGATTCTGCGCAGTATAATGTGCGTTGGCATGGTGTACATATGTTTCCAGAAGAAGCAGTTGATGCAGCAATAGATTTAGGATCTAAAGTAGCAATGCCTGTTCATTTTGGTGCTTTTGTTCTTTCTAATCATGCATGGGATGATCCTGTTCATAGATTTACAAGAAGAGCAAAAGAACTTAATTTAGAGTATATGTCTCCTAAATTAGGGCAGACAGTTAGTCTTAAAAATTATAAAAACTATCAAACTGAATGGTGGAAAAATATTAAATAGTAATAAAAAGTATAGGACATAGTCTTATATTTTTTTGTTGCTTTACACATAAAATAAAAGTAATTGTTTTTGTTTAAACTTGATTATGATAGAATTAAAATAAGGAGAGTAGATTATGATGAGAAATAAAAAGAAAAGTAGATTAGTAATTTTACTTATTTTAGTACTAATGATATCAGTAGGTTATGCAGCAATTACAACAACTTTAAAGATTAATGGTACAAGTAAGGTAA
>JAFXSE010000120.1 GCA_017525855.1 Bacilli bacterium | reverse complement strand
TTATAAAAATAATTATTTAAATTAATAATAAAAATAATATTAATTAAATAATAATAATTTATTATTAAAAAAATAAAAATAATTTAAATAATAATTAATTAATAATTAATAAATGTTTAATTTAATTAATTTAAATCATAAATAATTAACTCATAATAATAATTAATATAAATAATAAATGTAATAATTGCAATAACAAGTCATTTACTTTTTGATTAAAACACTTCCTTTAATATGGGTTTTCTTGAAGTAATTAATAACAATTTGCAAATATTTAATCCATTTATCGACTTCTTTTTCACTTTCACATTCAATATTAAATTGTTTCACACCATCAACTGTAGTAGGACCAATGATTGAGAAACAAACTTCAGGTTTAGGAATACTTCTGAAGAATCCTTTACTCTTAGCGAAAGCATCAGTTGCATGACCTTTAACAACTTTTTTGATAGTGGGAGTATCAATAATATATTTTGGTTTTGGTGGTAAATCACTTTTTGATTTTTTGCAAGAAATTTTCATTAAATCATTACTAAATACAAGTACCATTGGTTTAATTTCTCCATCTTCACTAATTACTTTAACTTGTTTTCCGCTTGTTAAGAAGTTCCTGACTTCTGGAGGAATAGGCTCGTTAATCTTAATTTCACTTACATTTATTTTATTTGGATCTTCTAATTGAACTTTGGCCAAATTAACAGTGAATAATAACTGTCTTCCTTCATATTCTGCTTTTTTGTCATATACTCCAACTTTCTTGATAAGTCTATTAATTTTATCAGGTAGTTTTTTCTGTTGAAGCATTCTCTTATAATCATCACTTGCATTTGCTACTTTTTTGAATATTTGGAATATATTAGTAATTAATTCAATATTTGAGTCATATTTATCTAATAAATCCATGAAGGTATCAATTCCTCCATATTGAACAAATGGTGCAGCACATTGACTATTATTTAATAAAGTATCGATTAATTTGAGAATATCTTTTCCATTTGCATATTCAGCAAGTCCATGATCTCTAAGATCAGAAATTAAATTATCCATTAATTCATCAGCTTCTCTTGGAGCATTTGAAGTATCTTGAGCAATGTTATTAAGTAATTTTAATACTTCAGTTCTTATTGGTTTTCTTCTTTCTTGTAAACTATCACTATTTAAAGTATTGTGCAAAATTTCTTTTGCAACTGGGAGAATTGCATTATTTATCATTTGAGAAGAATATACTTTATTTTTAGCGAATTGAGATAAAATACCATATCCATTTTCTTGAATATTTGGATTATCTTTATATAATTTTAATAAACTTAAAATTGTTGGCACAGTTTCTTCAAATACATGATCTATTAAATATGGTTTTTTCTTCAAACTATCATTCATTAATTTCATTGAGAATAAAACTAAATCTGGATTATTATCTTGACAATTTATAGTTTCTGGAATAAGATTATAGAATTTTTGAGAATATTCTTTTCCATCTTTATCATCTTTGAGATTTTTAACAAGTGCACCAGAAATATAATTTAATTGAGTTAAAATTTCAGGATTAGCATAATATTTAGTTTGTAATTGACGTAATAATTCATAAGTTTTTGGTAAATCTAATTTTGAATAATTTGGTCCATTTTCATTGAAAAGATAATTTCCTAAAGAGTGTAAAGCAGTTAACAAGAAATCTTCATCATTTTTATCATTTTGAAGAGCTTTAGTAATAGTATCTCCGAAATTAGTTTTTCTTGCAAGATATTCATTTGAGGAAGGAGCAACAGTAATTTGGTCAATTGTTCCAATATTATATTTCATAATATCTCTAACCATTTCTTTTGGTTGTTTATTATCTGCAATTTCATTGTCTTCTGGAGCAATATTTCTTCCTGCAGAAAGAGTACTAGATTCTGATTGAGTATCTTCTTCATCATCTTTTGCTTCTTTTGATTTAGCAAATAGATATAATTTTAGAGGAATGCTTCCAGCAATATTTTTCTCTACTTCTTTAGGTTTAGATTTATATAATTCTGTAGTATAATAAATAGCAGTTGTAATTTCATCTCCTTCTTCTTCATCAGGTTTTATAATATTTAATTGATCTTGTTTAATTTGGTCCATTAATTCACGCATTTTTGTATAATGTGGAGCTTTAATTAATAATGCACCTTCACCTTTTTGTCCCATTTGAGCAACTTTTTCCATTCCTAAATTACCATCAATTTTTTTTAATACTGGATCTTCATTTGGTTTTGCTTTATCAGCAGTTATAATCTTAGTATAATAGAATGCAGCATTTGGATCTTGTTCAGCTTCTTCTTCTTCATCTAAAGGTCCAATTATATCATCAACAGTATATTTTTGTTCTAAATCTGGATCACTTAAATTAGATAATTGAGTTGGTGAAACTTTAGCATATTGAATAGCTTTCTTTCTTTCTTTAAGTTCTTCTTTTGGTTTAGATTTTTCTGCAACTTTATTTTTAACTTGTACAACAGTTTCAGTTTGAGCTGGTTTCATTCTATATAACATAGCAAGAATTCCTTGTTGTTTCAATAATTCAATTATATCTCTAGGATTAGCATCTCCGGAACATCTTATTATAATTGTACCATCTGGTCCCATATCACTAGTTCTTGTATTATTATCAATTTTTACTAATTGTACATTTGGATGATTTTCATCTCCTCCTAAAATTTTAACATAATAAAGAACTGGATTTCTAATATCACCACCTTGTCCTGGTTGTGTTCCTCCAATTTGATCTCTGAATAAATCAACAACATACATATTTAATTTTCTTAAATCATCTCCAGATAAATAAGTTACAGATTCAATGAATCCACCTTCATTTCCTCCAGTTTTTGCTGGAGCTTTTGCAGCCATAACTTCAGTTGTATAATATGATGTAGTTGGTTGATCACCTTTTTTATCATCATCTGGATTATTAAATAATTCTAAAGCTTCTTTTAAGTGATCTACAATATTTTGATTTTCTACAGATCCACATACTTTATATAATTGAATTCCATCATGTTTATTAACTGGTCCTAATTTCTTAATTTCTTTATATATGTCATCTAATTTAGTTTTACCAGTTGTTGGGAATAATTGAACATTTTCGGGTTTAGCATTTTCTCCAGCTTTAACTTTGCAATAATAATATTTAGGTTCTCCTGGGAATTTTACACCGTCTTCTTCTTCTCCTTCTTTGAATACAGTTTCAACATCTTTTCCTGTATGCATTTTATTGGTATCATCTCTTTTTATTGTAATTGAATCAACTTTTCCTGCTGGTTCTGATCCGCCTTCTCCAGCTTTGCTTCCACCTCCTAAAACTTGAGATTTATAATAGAATGATGACGGTGGTCTTCCTCCTTCTGTTGGAGTTTGGCTTTTCTTTCTTGCTTCACGAAGATGAGCAGCTTTATCATCTGGTCCAACAGTTCCAACAGTTTTAAGAATTTGAATTCCTTCTCCTGGTCTTCCTCTAATTTCACTAACTTTTGCATTTCCATCGATTGTTTGTAATTGAACAAGGTCATTTGATGGGTTATAAATAGTATAGCAATAACTAGGTTTACCCAATTTTTCTATATCTTCTTTGAAAAGATATTCAACTAATTGACCTTTATTCAAATTATTATTAGGATCAGATAAAAGTGTTACTGATTGAATTATATTTTTAATATCACCTTTAACTCTATCCATATTTTTAGTAGTATAGAAATATGCTTTTGGAGTTTTGTAATCTTCTCCTGAAGCTTTTGGTTTTTCTAAATCTTGATCTTTTGGTTTGAAATATTCTTTTATTTGTTCTAATTCAGACCCAGTTACAATTTCAAAAGATTTTCCATCTTTTTGAGGAGCTCCTTTTTCTTGAACTTGTTGTAAAACTGCATTCAAATCAGCTTCTCCATTAGTCTTATAATAAACATCAGGTTTATATCCACCAGATATTTTTATATATACAATAACATCTTTTTCTCCTCCTTCTTTTCCATGAGGATATAATTTAACTGATTGGGCTCTAATTTGAGCATCTTCATCATTTTGTTTTCTATATAAAGCTTCTGATTCTTTTATATGTTTATTATAATCATTTGAATCAGCGGGTCCCATAACTTTAAATATTTGAATTCCTTCTCCTGGTTTATCGGAAATAAATCCTGAATTTCTTAATTCTCTATATAAATCATCTAAGTTTGTATTATTTTTAATATTTTTTAATTCACCATCTCCTGGTGCTGGTGGTAATGAAACTTTTCTATATAAATAAATTATTATAACTTGGGCTGGAGCTGCTCCACCTGGACGAGTAGTAGTTACAAATATTTGTCCGAATTTATCTGGTCTATCATATTTTCTTAAATCTTCTTTTGGTACTAACATATATTGAATATCTTTTAAGTTTTGTGGTTTTCCGTAAAGATTTGGATCGACCGGAGGTTTTCCTGATTTTGCAGGGGTTGGACCTTGAGAAGGAGCTTCTTTTCCTTTTTGTGGTTTTTCTTGTTGTGGTTGGGGTTCTGATTTTTGTGACATAATTCCTGAATTTTTGACTTGATCTATAATATCATCAGGTTCAGTTCCTTTTTCTGCTTTTATTAATAATGCTCCATTTGGTTTTTTGACTTGAAGGAAAATTTCTTTCATTTTAGTTTTATCTTTTATTGGATGTAAAGTATAATCAATTTCTTCGGTTTGTTCTTCGGGAGGATTCAATGCTCCAGAATTTTGTATTTTATTATAAATATCATCCATATTTTTATC
>JAFXSE010000119.1 GCA_017525855.1 Bacilli bacterium | reverse complement strand
CCCCAATCCCCATATTGTTAATTAAATTAAATATATATATAAAAAAATTATATTTTTCATAACTTATATTTATATAAATTTTAAAAATATTAATTAAATTATCAAAAATGGAATCCCAAAATCAATTTCAAATACAACTAGAACATGGTATGGGTTATAATGGTCTAACAAAAAATTCACTTATTCTTCATCCAAATTTAATAGATTACATATACATTGCAGGTGGAGTTATAGTCATTGCAGAAATGAATGATCCAAATAAGCAAAAATTACTTCGTGGACACGACGATGTTGTAACTTGCATTTCTCTATCTCATAATGGAGAATTATTAGCTAGTGGTCAAAAGGGAAAAAATAGTGATATTTTCGTATGGAATTATAAAACAGGAAATGTTATATATACTTTAAGCGAACATGATTATGAAGTATCTTGTTTAGCTTTTAGCACAGATGATAGATTATTATTTAGTTGTGGAAATATTCAAGATAAAAGAAGTTTTATATGGGATATGAAAACAGGTAATATCGTTTTAAATTTAACACCTATGTTCCCATTACCTACTGTATTTGCTACTTGGGGGGGATTTGTTAGAGATATCCGTGGAAATAAAACCAAATTTTATCAATATGCAACATGTGGTGATAATCAAATATGCCTATGGAATGTAGACCCATATAAGGGTACCCAAGAAAAAGGAGAAGTACAAACAGGTAATTTTGTAAGAAATTATATTTGTATGGCATTTTCATTAAATGATGAAAAATATTTATATGCGGGGACTACAAGTGGAGATATAGTATGTATTCTTGTAAAAAATAGAACAATTGTTTTTAATAAAATTATTTGTGCTCAAGGAGTTACTGCCATAGTGCCTTTAACTAAAAATGAAATAATTGTAGGTGGTGGTGACGGTAGTTTAGTATTACTATATATAGATGAACCAAAATGTGAAGAATTAGCTAGAGTAAAATTATATGGAGCTATATATTCTTTAAGTTCTAGTTTTGATGGAATACAATTATTAGCATCTACGGATAAAGGTTTTATTTATAGAATAAGAGCAGCAGATTTAAGTAATATTTTATTAAATGAAAATCATACCGATGCAATTATTAATTTCTTTTCATATAATGACGAATTATATCGTTTTAGTACTTGTAGTAACGATGGAACTATAAGATTATGGAATTTAGATGATTATAGTGTTAGTAGTAGAATATTTATCAATCCAGAAATTATACCTTTATGTATGAAATTCAACGATGATATATTAATCTCAGGGTGGAGTGATGGAAAATTAAGATGTTATAGAAATATAAGAGGAGAAGAATTATTATGGTCTATAGAAAATGTTCATAATAATGGTGTTACTTCAGTAACACATAATAGAGATTCGAGAATAATTATAAGTGGGGGAGGAAATGGAGAAATTCGTTTATGGGAAGTGAGAAGTAAAGAAATGATTTCTAATTTAAAAGAACATTTACAACGTGTAACTCATTTAGAATTATTTAAAGATGATGTTCATTTAATGAGTACATCCAAGGATAAATCAATATTAATATGGGATTTGAATAAAGAAAAAAGAATAGCAAGTTATACTTTAAGCTCCGGTGGTGTAAATAATTTCAGAATTAATCCAATTGATGAAAATATTGTTATTTCAGTAGGACAAGATAGAAAAATTACCCATTGGGATTTGAGATATCCCCAACCAATTAAAATAATATCATCAAATCCATATGGTAAAATTGACCAAGCTGATGAATTATTTGGGTTAGCGATATCTAATGATGGACATTATGTATCCACTGGGGGGGTAATGGGTATAATTAGAACTTATGATTTAACTAATAGTTTAGGATTTGTTGGAGAATATTTTGCTCATAGTAAAACTTGTTCTGGATTGGCTTATACTTTTGATAATAAATATTTAATTTCAACTGGACATGATTCACTTATTTTATCTTTTACTACCGGATATATGGGAAATCCTAATCCTAATGAAGAACCAAAAGTTGTGAAAGAACCTCAAGATTTAAATAATAATGGAAATCCCAAAAATATTCAATGATTATCATTTACATTTGATTTTATATCAATTATTTATTATATAATAAGTAAAATAATAAATTATTTTTTAATTTATATAATTTAAAAATCATATTAAATTTTTAATAAATTTATCTTTTATCTGGGGATTGGGGATTG
>JAFXSE010000118.1 GCA_017525855.1 Bacilli bacterium | reverse complement strand
TTTAGTACTAATGATATCAGTAGGTTATGCAGCAATTACAACAACTTTAAAGATTAATGGTACAAGTAAGGTAAAAAAAGCAGGATGGAGTATCTATTGGGACAATGTTCAAATTAAATCAGGAAGTGTAACAGGAGAAAACGTTACAACGGCTCCAACTACAACAGGTACCACAACAACAGAAGTTACTTATGCTGTAACATTACCAGAACCAGGAGACTTTTATGAGTTTACAGTTGATGCAGTAAATGCTGGAACAATTGATGCCATGATTGCAGAAAATGGAGTTTCAAATATAGCTTATACTGATAGTACATATGAAACAGTTGCAACTTTACCAAAAGTACTTAAGTATACTATTACTTATGCTGATGGAAGTGCAATAGGGGATTATCATTTATTAGCTAAAAAGTCAGGTTCTACACCAACAACTGAAAAATATAAAGTACGTGTAGAATATAGAAATGATTCTGAAATAAATATAAGTGATTTAGCAGATATAGATGCTGATACTACATATTACTTTAAGTTTAGTGTTAATTATGTTCAGACTGATAGTAACGCTGTACAAAGAGCAAAAATAGTATGTAAAAAAGCAGAAACTCTACATACAGAAACATGTTCAAGGCCATCAAGAGGTTGTATCGATAATGGCTATGCACAGGGAGATATCATAACATATGGACATACTGATTCAACTAAACTAGAAAATGGAACATTAAAAAATGGATTGAGTCAAGGATATGCTTTAGATTGTGATATAGATGGAACAGAAATTTATGAGAGGTTTTATTATGTAAGTGATTATTATAATACAAATTTAGCTACTCCTAGCTTTGATGATAAATATGCAACATTAATATATTATAAGAATATAGGAACAACAGCAGTAGCATATAACTCCTTAGGTTATAACTATCAAGGACCTACTGAATTACTATCAAGTCTTCCAACAACAGGAACTAGCGGAACATGGAAGAACTTTAGTTTAGTAAATGAAGAAAGACAAATACTTAATGAAACTGGAGGAAATACAACAAGTGGAGGAGCATTACCAAAATTTGCTTATACAGGAAAAGCTGCAAGATTACTTACAACGCAAGAAATAGATGCTGCAACAGGGTCTACTTCGAGAACATCAACTGGGTATTTAAATAATGTAGATTTTCTACTAGAGGATACAAGTTATTCAAAGAGTAGTGGATGTTCAGGAGGAGCATGTCATTATTGGTTAGAAACACCTGTTGCATCTAGTGATAGTAGTGCGTGGCTTATGACTAGTGACGTCAGGTTCTTGACCAGCTTCTTTAATAGCATTTCTTTTGGCGTTCGTCCTGCTGTTGAAGTTCCAAAGTCTAATATTTCTTTAGAATAATAAATAAGTGATTTAAATTAATAATTGATGAAGATATAAGACTATGTCCTATATCTTTTTTTTTACTTTACAACTAAAACAAAAGTAATTGTTTTAGTTTAAACTTGATTATGATAGAATTAAAATAAGGTGAGAATATGAGTAGTACTAGTCAAATAGATTCTAGATGTTTAGAAATGGGGATTTATGATTATTTTAAGTATTGTTATACTCATAAATTTTATAAAAAGGGTGTAGGTGTAATTACGGATAAGCAGACTATATTTTATTCACAGATACTTGATGGAGATTTTCTTACACATGAACAGATTGCTAATGCAATAGAAAAAAATATACATCCAAATATGAAAAATGCTAATATTTTTAATGGTGACTTTTTAAACAATATTCATATGTTTTCTTTAGGTAGAAAAGAATTGATAATTGATTTGCCACCAAATGGTGATTTTAGTATGAATCAGTATAGAATGTTATCTTTTGTACTTGATCAAGTTGATAGGTTTAATAAAGATTTTCCAAACGAAAAAGTTGATATTACAATATTTAGTATTAATAATAATATTTCTTTATATAATTCTTATGATGTTAGTGTAATAAAGAATAATTTAAAGAAAATGGTTACAAAAAGTTTAGAGATTGATGATGAAGTTATTATTGGACAAACACTTAATGAAGATGACTATTTATCATCTATTGAATTTCAATCAAATATTTTTGAAAGTAGAAATATTCATCAGTTAATAGATAGATTGGATTTTTTATATGAGTATTATAATGATGATTATTATAAAGAATATCTCTTAAAAGTTTTTCCTAATTTTATTAATGTCTATAATTTATTACCTTTATTGAGAAAATGTGAAAACATAGAAATCACAAATGTTAATTTTGAGAATGTTCAAGATATATTGTTAGATAAGTTAGAATTAGCTATTAGTAGATGTGATTCTTTTAGTGATTTATCTTATTCAATTTTTAATGTAGACTTTAGTAGTTTTTCGAATCTTTCAAATGAAGTAAATTTGTTTTCTAAATTAATATCTTTTATTGATCGTACATATAATTCTTTTTCTTTATTGGAAAGAAAGAGACTTGATAATTGTTTTAGAACCGCTAGTGACATTAGAAGTTTATTACAAAATATGTCAGTTTTTACTTATTGTAATTTAGAAGATAATCTTTTTGATTTAAATGGAAAAATTCAATCTTTGGATAAGAAAGTAGATGATATTGAAATTAGAAAGAGAATGATTGAGAACAAAGATGAATTGAGTGAGTTATTCAAAGCAAGAAAAGAGATTAAGGATATTATACGTAAATGTATAATTAAAATTGGATATTTAGAGTTAAACAATGATAGTGATTCTTTACAAAAAGAAAAATTTGAGGAAATTTTATTAGAGGCTAAAAGGAAAAAGTCAGTAATAGAAAATAAGTGTTTTGAGATTATTGGATCTAAAGAAGTACCAATTATGTTACAAATTCCTGATAAAACAAAAAAAGAGGATGAGAAATTAATTAGTACATATAATTCTTATAAAAAGGAAAAAGAAGAAGTTCAAAGTGTTTTAGATGAGTTAAAAGATATTTTAATGTCTTTAGGTTTAAATAATCAAGAAGTATTTGATAGTATAAATAATTCTTTAAGTTCTTTTGAAGATCATTCTTTGATTAATGATGATATTGAACTTCTTACTTATTAGTTTATAAATGTTAATAAAAAAAAGCATTTCGTTTGAAATGCTTTTACTCTGTTCTTAATGCTTCTACTGGGTCTTTTTTTGATGCTATTTTTGCTGGTATTGTTCCACCTATCAAGGTAAGTGATATGCTTATTAATATTAATATTATTGCATGTATAGGGTTTAATTTTGCTACGTTTTCTAAATCTGATAAGTTTTTAATAATTATGTTTGTTGGAATTATAAGTAATCTAGCAATTATTATTCCCAGTGTTCCACTTGCAAAACCAATTATTAATGTTTCTGCATTAAACACTCTTGTAATATCTTTTTTTCTAGCACCTAGGGCTCTTAAAATTCCTATTTCTTTGGTTCTTTCTAGTACTGAAGTGTAAGTTATTATACCAACCATAATACTTGAAACTATAAGTGAAATTGAACTAAAAGCAATTAATACAATTGTTATAGCATCCATTATATTTCCAGAAAGTGATGTAATCATTTCTGATTGATCTAAGTAAACTATCTTATCGTTTTTGCTTTTTGATTCATTATATTTATCTAAAACATTAAGTATTTTATCTTTTGAATTAAAATCTTTAGGATAAATTTGAATTGCAATAGGTACGTTTTTTGCTCCTAGATAAGCTAATGTGTTATCTTTTTCTTCACTATTACCATTTTCATCTTTACTAAATTCTTGCATTGTCAAAACATTATAATCATTTTCTTTTTGTACTTTAACAATTTCTGAATTGTTATTATTTTCAATAACGTAATTCATTAAAGATAAATTATATAATATACCTGTTCCTGACATGTTAGCAAACATGTTATCTTTTTTACCACGAATAACACCTTTAATTTTTAATGTTATATTATTCTCATTATTATATATATCATCTAAATTTCTTTTTATAATAAACCTATTATCTATATTTTCATAGTAATCATCATTTAATATTAATTTGAATTCTTTTCCTATTATATCTTTAAAGTTAATTTCTTTTTTTCCTTCATATCCTATCATTTTTAATATGTTTTCACTGATTCTATTTTTTGAATCTACTAGTAGATATAAATCTTCTTTATTGTTTGTTTTTTCTCCATAAATCATTTCAAAGTTGTCGGTCATGACATTTGAATCAGTGCCATCTAAATTACTTGGTAATACGGACATTGTAGTTGATGCATCAATACTTGTTATTTTATTATTGACTTTGGTAAATAGATTTAGATTTGTTGCTCTAGTATAGCTTATTCCACCTATGTATTTAGAGTCGATGTTTTCTATTTCATCTATATACTCTTGGGTGATTTTATTTATGTGTACAATGTTTTCTATGGATTTTAGTGGATAAATTTTTTCTTTTTTAGTATATTTTTTTAAGTTTTTGTCGTTGCCTTCATTCATGTTTTTTAAACTGTTCGTATCCATTGATTGTTTTGAGATGATAATTGGAGCTTGAGATAATGTGTCTTTTTCAAATTCATCTATTTTTATTTGAAATCCATTTGATAAAGATAATATTAGAGCAATACCAATAATACCAATTGATGATGCAAGGGAAGTAATAATTGTTCTTCCTTTTTTTGTTTTTAAATTATTGAATGATAGATTAATAGCGCTCTTATAGCTCATCTTAGTTTTCTTTATTTTGAATTTATCATTTTTTATATCTTTATCAGTGATGGTATTAGAATCTTTGATTATTTCTCCATCTTGGAATTCAATTATACGGTTTGCATATTCATGAGCAAGTTCAGGATTGTGTGTAACCATAATAACTAATTTATCTTTTGATATTTCTTTTATCAAGTCCATTATTTGTTTGCTTGTTTTTGTGTCAAGAGCTCCAGTAGGTTCATCAGCTAAAATAATGTCAGGATTGTTGACTAATGCTCTAGCAATTGCAACTCTTTGCATTTGCCCACCAGAAAGTTGATTTGGTTTTTTATGAACATGGTCTTTTAGACCAACTTTTTCTAGGGCATCAAGTGCCATTGCTTTTTGCCTTTTTTTGCTATATCCACTTAGTGTTGTACTCATTTCAACGTTTTCTAAAACACTAATATGACTAATTAGGTTATATGATTGAAAAATAAATCCTACACAGTTATTTCTATAACTATCCCAGTTACTGTCTTTGAATTGTTTAGTACTTTTTCCATTTATTATTAAATCTCCAGAATCGTATCTATCAAGTCCACCTATAATATTTAGAAGTGTTGTTTTACCACTTCCTGATGGTCCTAAAATAGCTACAAATTCTTCTGGCCTAAATTTTAAATTAACACCTTTTAGGGCATGTTGAATAAAATCGCCAGTTTTATAACTTTTTTTTATGTTTTTTAGTTCTAACATAGTTCCTCCTTTTATTATATTATTCTGAATTAAACTTAATAATTCTAGATTATTTTATTATAGCATACTATTTGCAATGTACATATATTTCATTGACATAAAATTAAGCGATTTGATAAAATATATTTAAACGTATGGAGAATAGTTATGTTAGGAAGATATAAAAAAAATAAATTTAGAACTATTTTTATTTCTTTATCTATAATTTATCTTGTAGTATCTTTATCAACTTATATAAAGTTTGGATCTCGTGATATAGTTATTGAAAATTTTAAAGATAATGATATTTCTCAGGAAGAACGTTTTGTTTATGTTAATTATGTGTCCATTGATGATATAAAAATAAATAATAAGGAGTTTGCTCATAATTATAAAAAGACGGGTAAATATGGTATTAGAATTGCTAAAGATGAAAAAGTAATTATAAAAGTACCAATATTTTCGAATGCTAGGATATCTTTTAAAAGGACTAAGGATAGTAGTTATGTAAAAATAAAAGATATTAATAGGGATAGGGTAATTAATTTATTTGGTGATAAAGAAAATGTTATTTGTAATCCAACTGTGACTTCTTTTATATATTATTTTGTATATTGGATTATAGTTTCTTTATTGTTTCTTTTAATATATAAGTTGATAGATTATTGTATTAAAAAAGAAAAACTTGTTAAGGTTTTTAGGTGTGATATTTTGTGGATATTGGTTGTAGCTATTTCTACTAGAATATTATTCTTAAAATATTTCAGAAATTTTTATATTTTATTTTATGATACCGAATCATATGAATTTTATTTTGAAAGTGTGAGATTACCAGTTTATCCTTTGTTAATTAAATTGGCTAATATTTTAACTTTTAGTCAGGCTAGTAAATATATTTGTGTTGTTTTATTTCAAATAATTATAGGTTTAATTAGTATATATGTTTTTTGGAAAATAGTTAATGATATAACTTCGAGAAAAATCTCTGTGTTGTTAACACTCATGTTTTCTAGTTTACCTTTTATTATTTATTATGAACATGCAATACTTAGTGAAAGCTTATCTATATTGCTTTTGTTGTTATGTATTAGAAGAGTTCAATTATATTTAAAGAAATGTAGTAAAAAAAATATGGCATTAATTGTCTTGTTTATTACTTTAGCTATATTTGAAAGACCGGCATTTATATATTTGATACCTTTAATAATTGGTTTTTTATTAGTATATGGTATTTTGAATAAAGCTTCTCATGCTTTTGTTCATTGTTTATTTATGTTAATTCCAATTTTATTGATATTGATTTATTGCGTTTTATGTTATTTTAATGTTGGCTTTTTTGATTTTACTACTGTTCCAACTTTATATAATAAAGGTTATAATGTTACTACGAACAATTATTATGATGGTACTGAGTTTAAGCTAATTGAAAATGATGTTACTTCTGACAAATTAAAATATAATAATAAACATTTTGCTTATTTGTTTAAAGAGTTTAATAAATATGGTTCAGATTATATTGCATTTATAAATGATTCTATAGCTGTAAATAGAAAAGAACATTATTATCATATATTAAATAAGTTTGTAGATAATTTTGAAAAGATGGCTATTTATAGTCCAATTAGTGGTTATGATAAACTTGAGTTTGATAATCATCAATATGACATTAGTGAGTATAGAATTTATAGTGAAAAAATACTTAATTATCTTTTATTTCCTTTTACTTATGGTTTTTTAATAGTTTTTTCTTTAGTTAGTGTTATTATGGCTACTTATAGATTTGTTGTAGATAAAAAGCTAAATTGGATGATGATGGGGCTTTCTTTAATAATACTATTAACTATTTTTATAACTTTTATGAATTCAATAGATGATTATCAAAGACTTACTATTACTGTTATTCCTTGTATGTATTTATTAATAGCTGCATGGACTCGTGAATTTAAATTTAGAAATTCTAAAAGTGAATAATAGTTTTATTTACATATATGTAAACATATAAATAATTAGGTGATTTTATGTTTACTAAAAGAATTAATGGTAGAATGAAAATATTATTATTATTATTTTCATTTTTTCTTTCTTTAGTTTTAATTAGGGTTTTTTATGTACAAGTTTTTGAATATGATAAGCTTTATTCTTTAGCTAATGATTTATGGAGTCGTGATTTACCAGTAGAAGCAAATCGTGGTTTGATACTTGATAGAAATGGTGTAGTACTTGCTGATAATTTGACTACTACTTCATTAGTTCTTGTTCCCAATCAAATAAAAAATAAAGAAGAAGTAACTACTAAGTTGTCTCAAATTCTTAATATTAGTTATGAAGATATGAAGAAGCATGTGTTTAAAGAGACTTCAATTGAAAGAGTTCATCCTGAGGGACGAAGATTAAGCTATGAGATTGCGGATAAAATTGCATCTTTAAATTTTGATGGAGTATATTTAGTTAAAGAAGCTAAAAGGTATTATCCATATGGAAATTTATTATCTCATTCTTTAGGTTATGTTGGTATAGATAATCAGGGGTTGTCCGGACTTGAACTTCAGTATGATAAATACTTAACTGGTGAAAGTGGTGCGATTAAATACTTTTCTGATGCTAAAGGAAATAAGCTTAATTTATCTGATGTTTATTTAGAACCTCAAGATGGAATGAATTTGCAACTTACTATTGACATTAATATTCAAAAGTCTATTGAGAGAGAGTTAAACAATATTGTTGATATGTTTTCTCCAGATATGGCTTTAGCTATAGTTATGGATCCAAACACTGGGGAAATACTTGGTATTGGGTCTCGACCTGATTATGATCCAAATAATTATAGTAAATATTCTCAAGAAGTACTTAGTCGTAATTTACCTATTTGGGCTACATATGAGCCAGGATCTACTCAAAAAATTATAACAACTTCTGCTGCTGTTGAAGAAAAGGTTGTAGATTTAGATAATGATACGTTTTATGATTCAGGAAGTGTTAAAGTTGATACTGCTAAGATTAAATGTTGGAAAGCTGGCGGACATGGACATCAAACTTTTATGGAAGTACTTCAAAACTCTTGCAATCCAGGGTTTGTAAAACTTGGTCAATTACTTGGAAAAGAAAGGTTATTTTCTTATTTAGATAAGTTTGGGTTTGGTGAGAAAACAGGAATAGATTTAAGTGGTGAGGGAAGGGGGATTATATTTCCACTTAATAGAGTTGGCAATGTAGAACTTGCTACTACTGCTTTTGGTCAGGGAATATCAGTTACACCTATTCAACAAGTTACAGCTGTTTCTGCAGTTGTTAATGGAGGTAGTTTATATAGGCCTTATATAGTTAAAAGTATAGAAGAAAAAGAGACTGGAAATATAATTTTTGAGAATAAAAAAACTTTTGTGAGAAAAACGATAAGTAATGAAACTTCAAAGATTATGCGAAGAGCATTAGAAAATGTTGTTGCTAAAGGTGGTGGAAAAAGCGCATATATTGATGGCTACAGAATCGGTGGTAAAACAGGAACGGCTCAGAAGGTAGAAAACGGTGTTTATCTTGTTAATAATTATATAATGTCTTTTATGTCTGTAGTTCCAGCAAATAGTCCTAGGGCTGTTTTATATCTTGCGATTGATAATCCCAAACATACGGCTATGCTTTCTAGTTATACTACGACACCAATTGCTAGACGTATTCTTCTTGATATAATTGATGCTTTAGAGATAGAAAAACAAAATAACCAAATAGAGAAGGATTTGGAATGGAACGATATAGCTTTGTATGAGGTCCCTAATGTTGTTGGTATGAATAAAAAGGATGCTACTAAAGCTTTAAATCATTTTAATGTGGAATATGCGGGTAGTGGTGATATTGTAGTTAGTCAGTCTCCAGAAGCTTTTTCTAGAGTTGAGGAGAATACAGTAGTAAGATTACTTTTACAGTAAACTTTATATAATTTCTTGAAAAAGATTGACAATTATCTTAAAAAATGTCATTATTAATGTAGATAATGACGAGGTGATATTTATGAAGAGTATGAAGAATAGTAAGAATATTTTAATTGCGGCTTTATTATTTTCAGTGTTAGTTATGTCTATTGGTTATGCAACTTTTTCATCTAGAACTACTGTTAAAGGTAATGCCGAAATCGTTGGTGAATGGGATGTTGAAATAACTGATGTTTCTATTCAATCAACTAAAGGTTCGGGAAATGGTGGTGTTCCAATTTTTACGCCATCAACTGCTACATTTAATGCTGATTTAAGGCATCCAGGTGATTCTGTTACATATTCAATTACTATAACTAATAAGGGTAATGTTGATGCTGTTCTTGCTAGTGCTTCTTTCCAAGAACAACAGGATGGATCTCCTGCAATAGTGTATTCACATACTCAGCCCGCAAATTTTATAACTGCAAATGGTGGTACTACTACATTTACTGTAACTGCTACTTATGATTCTTCTGTTACAGTTGTTCCTGATATTACTACTAAGTCAATAACTGGAATATTTGAGTATAAACAATCTAATTAATAAGTTAAATGGGGGATATCCCCTTTTACTTTTTTATAAAGAAATAATGAGAGGTTTACTATGAGATATCTAAAGCAAAAAGAACTTATTTTTGTAACAATTATTTATTTTTTGATTTCTGTTTTTTTGATGTTGTTTAATAGTAAATTGTATAATAATTATATTAATCCTTTATTTTTCTTAGCTTTAACTGCTTTTTTATATATTAAAACAGGAGATAAACATGGTAGATTTAAGAATAAAACCAGTTCTTATTTTAAGATGTTTATTGTTGCTGTAATATATTTAATTGTGCAAGTATATATGGGATTTGTTTTAGGCTTTTCTAGAAGTCCTTATTCACATAGTTTTATAAAAATTATTGAAAATATATTTAAATTGATGATACCTATTATAGGAATTGAATATTTAAGAAGTATTGTTATAAATAAGAATAAAGAAAACAAATTAGTAATTGTTTTGTATACAATTTTATTGTTTTTATTAGAAATAAAATATAATATTATAATTAATAATTGGGGTAATTGGGAAAGACTTTTTGAGTATACTTGTTCTACAATATTACCACTACTTTCTTGTAATATAGTTGCTACTTATTTAGCAATTAAGGGTTCTTATAAACTTACTTTAATATATAGAGGACTTGATAAGTTATATTTAATTTTATCTCCTATACTAGCTAGTAAGGATTGGTTTGTAACTGGAATAGTAGGAATATTTTTTCCATATGTGATATATTGTGTTTTTGCTGAAAAAACTCCTAAGTTTAGAATAAATAGGAATAAGACTAGCAAGTATATATATTTATTTGTTAGTGCGTTATGTGTAACTTTAATATTTTTTATTCTTGGTGTTTTTAAATATAAACCATTAGCAATAGTTTCAAATAGTATGGTTCCAACTTATTACAAAGGTGATATGGTTGTATATAAGAAAGTGGATAATGATTCCTTGACAAATATAGGAATTGACAGTATTCTAATATATAAGGTAGATGGTACGATTGTGACTCATAGGGTTACTGATATCATTGTAGATAATGGTAATTATTTTTTTAAGACTAAAGGAGATAATAATTTAGAAAAAGATCCTTGGGTAGTAAATGGAAATCAAGTTATAGGAGTTTATATTTTTAGGGTTAAGTATTTAGGTTATCCATCAGTTTGGTTGAGAGAAAATTTAATGAATAAATAGGAATGGTTGATATGAATAATAATGTAAAAAATAAAAATAAAGGTTTAAATATTATAATCGTTTTATCATTAATTATAGGTTGTATTTTAATATACTTAGGATCTATTAAAAAGAATGATATTCCAGTTTATTATAGCTATAATGTCAGAAGAAGTAATACTAGTAGAATTACTTTAAAACAAAATTTATTTTATGAGGATAAAGATCTTATATATAATAAAGAATATCCATCAGAATTAATTGATTTAGTCAATCTTAATTTTACATATGTTTATGAGGGTAGTAAGCCTACAAATATCAATTATTCTTATGATTTAACAGCTAGTATTATTGGAAATTATAGAAATAATGATAATTTAGATTCAACAGTATGGCAAAAGGATTATGTATTGAAAAAAGGTGTTAATAAATTATTAACTAATTCTAGAGTTTTTACGATTAGTGAAGATGCGAATATAAATTATAAAGCTTATAATGATTTAGTTAATCTTTATAAACATGATTTTAAGTTTGCGGTTGATACTTATCTAAGTGTAAAACTTAATGTTGAGTATAGTATTAATGGATTAAAAGAAAACAGTAAGGGTATTAATAATATTGATGCGGTTGAGGTTAGAATACCTTTAAATGATACTGTTACTAAAGTAATAACAAATTATGATAAACAAGATAGTAAAAATTATAGTATAAAGGGTGACTATAATTCAATTAATAAGTATTATATTATAATTGGTATTATATTCTTGGCTATTGCTGTAACTATTTATATTGGTAAGATAAAATCAAGTGAACATAGTTCTACTGATTTGTATAGAAGTATGATAAACAAGATTTTAAAAGAGTATGAAGATATAATTGTTACTGTTAGTAATAAGCCGGATATTAAGGACTTAAAAATAATGTATGTTACTAATATGGATGATTTGGTAGATGTATCACAATTACATAGTTCTACTATAATTCATTATGAAGCGGTTAAGGGTAGTGAAACTTGGTTTATGGTACTTTCTGATGAATATGTTTATATTTATAAAATTAAAATAACTGATTTTTAATAATCATGTCGAATAAATAGAACTTTAGAGATTTTAGTTCTATTTATTCTATTTGTTAATAAAATGAATATGTAAAGTTTTGTACAATAATAAGCTATAAACAACAATTACAAAAAAATATATGGTATAATATTTCGATGAATGGAGAAGAAAAAATATGCTATTATTAACAAAGTCTGTGTTTGCCATTATGATTGGTTTTTTAGCAGCAACTTTTATAGGATTAGTATTAATTCCGCAATTGAAAAAATTAAAAATTGGACAGCATGTAAGTATTTTTGTTGGTGAGGCTCACAGACAAAAGGAAGGTACTCCAACTATGGGTGGGCTTATATTTATCGGAGCAACAACTATTACTATACTTGCTTTAATAATAACTAAGAAAATAGACTATACTTCTAATCTATTAATTGTGTTATTATCTTTTTTAGGATTTGGAGTAATAGGTTTTATAGATGACCTTTTATCTTTAAGAAAAAAAGGAAACGAGGGATTAACTACATATCAAAAATTATTAATGCAAGTTGTAATTTCTGTAGTATTCTTTTATATATATATGAAAAATGGTGGCCAGACATCATTTACTGTGGGAACACTTCATATTGATTTAGAATTAGGTTGGTTATATGGATTATTTATCTTGTTTGTTTTAGTAGCATCTAGCAATGCGGTTAATTTAACAGATGGTTTGGATGGCTTAGCAGGGGGACTTTCAGCAATAGCTTATATAGCATTTGCTTTAATTTCTTTAATGGTTGGCTATGAAGAGATAGGAATATTTTCATTAGTACTTTGTGGAAGTATTATTGGATTTTTAGTATTTAATACATATCCAGCAAAGGTTATTATGGGCGATACAGGTAGCTTAGCACTTGGTGGTGCTATGGGTTCAATTGCTATAATTACTCATAGAGAGTTAACTCTTGTTGTAGTTGCTGGGGTATTTGTATTTGAGACTTTGTCTGTAATTATTCAAACTATTTCAGTGGTGTTCTTTAAGAAAAAAGTATTTTTAATGTCACCAATTCATCATCATTTTGAAAAACTTGGATGGAAAGAAAATGATATAGTAAAAATGTTTTGGATAGTTGGATTAATTCTTGCCATGAGTGGTATTATATTTGGTGTTTGGTTATAGCAATATCTCTTGATATTGCTTTAATTTTTATGATAAAATTAAGAAGGTGAGAATATATGATAGTTTTACTTATAGTTGTATCAATAATTATACTTTTCATATTTATTTTATATTTTACTATTAAGAACAAATTAAGATTCTTTTTGAATAATTATTTTGATTCTAATACTTTAAAGGAAGCTTTTGAAAAATCAGAAAAGGAAGCTAGTGAAACTCCTAAATCAATATCTAGTATGGAACCTATTTATAAAGGATATATAAAAGATGATTTTCCTGATACAAATATAGATGAATTAAAAAGTATGGCTGAGAATTGTATACTTAATGTTTTAAATTCGATCGAAACAAAAGATGTTTTAACTTTGAATAATTATCCTGGTAAGATTAAAAGTTATGCAAATAAGATGGTAGAAGATTCAAAGGGAAAAGATGTTGTAATAGATAATATAAAAATTCATAGGACGGCAATATCAATGTATAAACATGATGATGTAACAGCTACAATTACTTTAACTACAACACTAGAATATTTTTATAAAATAGGTGAGAAAACTGGTAAGAAAATTCAAGACAGATTTAAAACGGAATTAATCTATGTAATAGATGCTGAAAAATATGGAGAATTGAAGGATTCTGTTGGTATTAATTGTCCTAATTGTGGAGCTCCAATAACTAATTTGGGACATAAGAAGTGTGTTTATTGTGGAACTGGTATTAGATTAATTACTAAAAATGCATGGATAGTTAATAATATAAAACAAGAATAGTTGTCTATTTACTTTTTGATAAAAAATGATATAATTTTGTTGTGTTAATTTAGTGATAGGAGAATATTATGGAAGAGAAAAAATGTAATTGTAAGGAAGATTGTCAATGTGGATGCCAAGATGGTAAAAAATGTACTTGCCAAGATAATGAGTGTAAATGTGGTTGCAATGACAAATGTGAATGTGATGAAAATTGTCAATGTGGATGTCATGATAAAGATTCTGAAAATAAGTAATTAAAAAAGTGTAACTGTTTTATGGTTACGCTTTTTTTATCAGATAATTAACTTAAACTTTGTCCTATTACACTAGAAGATATATATTTTCTCATAGTTATAAAGGCTTCAATTATTTGAATTGTTAGTAATATTATATTAAACATTTATTTATATATCAGTTGCTATTTCTAGAAATATTTAAAAGTATTCCGATAGATATCATACTGATTAAGAGTGATGAACCCCCATAGGATAAAAATGGAAGAGTAACTCCAGTAACAGGTATCATGCCTGATACAACCATTAGATTTAGTAGTGCTTGAAATATAATTTGGAATGTCATACCAAATGCTAAATATTTTGAAAAATTATCTTTTGCTTTTAAGGAAATAGTTATACCTCTATATAAAATTAAGATAAAAAGGCCTATGACTATAAATGCACCAATAATTCCAAATTCTTCGGTAATGATTGAAAAAATGAAATCCGTTTGAGGTTCTGGTAGATAGAAATGTTTTTGAATACTGTTGCCATAACCTCGACCTAAAAGTCCTCCTGGACCAATAGCGTACAAGCTTTGAATAATTTGAAACCCGGTTCCTAGTGGGTCTTTCCACGGGTTAATAAATGATGTAATTCTGTCCATTCTATATGGCGCAATTAGAACTAATAATATTACTCCGATAAGACCGAAAAAACCTAAAATAAAGAAAAATTTCATGTTAACACCAGATATAAAAAGAAGGGCAATTATAGAAAGAAAAAGAATAGTTCCTGTTCCCATATCTGGTTGTAACATTATAAGAGCAAAGAATAAAATGACAACTCCAAGAATAGGAAATACTCCATCTTTATAACTTTTTAAGAATTTATTACTGCGACTTAAGTATTTACTTGTAAAAATAATTAAACCAAGTTTTGCAGCTTCACTTGGTTGTACTCCAAAAGATCCAATACCAAACCAACTTCGACTACCATTTCTAACACTACCAATACCTGGTATTAATACTAGAATTAAAAGAATAAAGCATATACCTAAAATTAAGTTTGATTTTTTATAATAGAATTTGTAGTCTATTTTAGAAATTATTAAAGTTAATATTAAACCAATTATAAAAAATAAGCTTTGTTGTTTTACAAAATGAAAGCTATCGTTAAATTTATATTGGGCCCAAATATTAGATGATGAATATATCATTAATATTCCAAATATAGTTAAAGATATTACTGAGGCTAATAATGGTTTATCAAGTTTTTTCATATGATCACCTATAATATTTTATAAAAAAATAAAGTAATTATGATATATATGTATAAATTTGTACTTGTTATTCATAATAATATTGGAGGAATAAATATGGATGAAAATATTGAATTATTGGAAATTGTTTATAAGAATGCAGAGATGGGATCATTTACAATTAATAAATTATTGAAAGAATTAGAAGATAAAGAAAATAAAATTAAAAAATTAGCTAAAGAAGAATTAGATATTTATGAACAATATAAGGATGAAAGTGAAGAATTAATAAAAAAATATGATTATGATTTGGAAAAGAATAAGTTAACTTCTAAGATTATGTCATCTATGGGGATAAGTAAAGAAGTAAAGAGTGATAATAGTGATAGTAGTATTGCTCATATGTTAACTGAGGGAATAACAATGGGAATAGTTGATATGGAAACAAAGATTGATAATTATAAAGATGTAGTAGAAAAAGATATTTTGAAGTTAGCTAAGAAGTTTTTAAAATTTCAGCAGGAAGAAATAGAAAAATTAAAAGAATATATGTAAAAGTATAAGTAATTAGTGATTGCTTATACTTTTTCTTTTTTTTATTTAAGTATTAGTGTATAATAGTGAGTTATAGGTGATTAGTATGAAAAAGCAAGATAAAATTCAGGATAATATTTATGCGATTCTTTATAAAAGACAATTATTGTGTGATGATTATTATGTGTTTTTTCCATGTCAGTGTGTAGAAGGTTGTTATGATACTAGTGATAAATCTTTTATTGATATGTATGGTAACATTTATTATAGTTGTTCTAATCATACAATGATTAATACTGGACAGAGCTTTACTTATTATTATGATACTAGTATTGATGATATCATCAATATGATGGGTATTCAAGATAGGGAAGAAGCAGTATCAAAGTTTTATGATAAACTTAAGTCTAATTTATTAATAGGTCATGTAAATGATAAAGATGAAGTTATAGAACTATATGAATTAACAAAGGAAAAACTTGATCTTTTAACTAATAATGTTAAATTTAGTACTAATAATGGAAAAGGTAATGTGGTTCTTTCTAGAAGTCAATTTGAAGAATTATTAAAAGAAGATAATCAAAGTATTAAAGATAAAATAAGAGTGTTGTTTGATAAATTAGATTATTTAGAAAAATTTAGTAAAGATAAAAAAGACTTAGATTTATCTGTAGTTGTGTCTTATAATAGTTTGATGACAAAAGCTAATATTGAAAAAGCTAAAATGCATGAGGAGGAGAAAATTTTAGAACAAGAGGAAATAGTTAGGAAAAAGGATATAGTTAGAGATACAACTAAAGATGTATATGAATATATAACTCAAAGAATGGTTGGACAAGATGACAGTGTTAAAGTAGTATTAAGTTCTATTGTTAATAATTTATACGCTAGAAGTCCTAATGAACTTATTAGACCTTTTATTATTGGTGGTACTGGTTCTGGTAAGAGTTATTTATTCAAATTAATTGAAAGGGGATTAGAAATTCCTGTTATTATTGTTGATTGTAATCAATTAGTTCAAAGTGGATATGAAGGAAAAATGATAGATGATGTATTAAAAGATTTATATTTACTTTGTGATAGGGATAAAGATCTTACAGAAAATGCAGTTGTTGTTTTTGATGAGATAGATAAAATAGGTGATAAAGGAGCTACTGTTAGTGAGATTGGTGTTCAGCAGACATTATTAAAATTTATTGAAGGTCAAAAGTATGTTATTAATATGGATAAATATGAAATGGAAAAAGTTATAATAGATACTAGCATGATGACAATTGCTGCATGTGGTGCTTTTGAGGGAATAAGAGAAAAAGAAAAAACAGTAGGATTTACTAAAGATGTAGTGAAAAATGAAAATCTTATTAATAGATTAGTTAAAAATGGAGGAATGATTCCAGAATTATTAGGTAGATTTAATTTGTATGTAGAATATAATGAAGTCACAAGGGAGATGATTAAGTATCAACTAGAAAATAGTATTACTTCTCCTATTAGAATAAAACAAGATTTCTATTTAGATAATTATGGTATGAAACTTGTATTTACAGATTCTTTTTTAGAAAAACTATGTGATGATGCAGTTAAGAGGAAAACTGGATTTAGAGGTGTAGATCAAGTGGTTAATCAAGCTTTAAGTGAAGTTAATTTTGTTTTACAAACTAGTCCAAATAAGTATGATGTAGTTATTATAGATAAAGATGCTGTAGAAAATCCTAAGAGATTTATTTTACATAAGTTTTTATAAATGTTATAATTGATATACAGAAGAGGAGATAAAATGAAAAAGATTAGAAAATGTGTAATACCTGTTGCTGGTATGGGTACAAGATTTTTACCAGCTACTAAAGCAACTCCTAAGGAGATGCTTCCAATAATTGATAAGCCTACAATACAATATATTATTGAAGAGGCTGTTAATTCTGGGATAGAAGAAATACTTTTAATTACTAGTCCTTATAAGAATTCAGTTATTGATCACTTTGATAAGAGTTATGAACTTGAATCAAGACTTAAGAACAGTGGAAAACTTGATAAATTAGAACTTGTTGAAAATATTTCTAATTTAGCACAGTTTACTTTTATTAGACAAGGTGAGCCAAATGGTAGTGGGCACGCTATTAGACTTGCTAAATCATTTGTAGGCGATGAACCATTTGCTGTTATGTATGGTGATGATATTATTAAGTCTGATGTACCAGTTTTAAAACAATTAATTGATGTTTATCAAGAAAAAGATTGTAATGTAATTGGTGTTCAAGAAGTTGATCATAGTCTTGTTTATAAATATGGTATAGTTGAGTATGCAAATGAAGAAGGAAAAATTAAGAGACTTATAGAAAAACCTTCTTTAGAAGAAGCACCAAGTAATGATGCTGGCCTTGGTAGATATATAGTAAAACCAGAAATTTTTGATGAACTTGATCACTTAGAAAGAGGAGCAGGTAATGAATATCAATTTTCTGATGCTATGCTTGCTTTAATGCAAAAGCAGGATTTCTATGCTTGCAAATTTGATGGAAAGTACTTTGATATTGGTAATCAGTTAGGCTATTTAAAAGCTAATGTTGAATTTGCATTAGATAGAGAAGACATAAAAGATGAGTTTAGTGAATACTTAGAAAAGAAATTAGTTAGAAAGTAGGCGTAAAGCCTTCTTTTATTATGATGTAAACTTCTTGATAAAATAATATAATAATATTATAATTTAAATAGAAGGTGAAGATATGAATGATGTTAATTATTTAAAAAATAACGGAGTTGATGTAGATAAAAGTTTGGAACTTTTTGGTGATTTAGAAACTTATAATAGTAGCCTTTCTGATTTTATTAATGATGTTAGTGAAAAGATTGATAAATTACGTTCATTTAAAGAAATTGGGGATATGGCTAATTATTCTATTGATGTGCATTCAATAAAAAGTGATGCTAAATACTTTGGGTTTAATAAACTTGCTGATATTGCTTTAGAACATGAAATGAAAAGTAAAGAGAATAATATGTTTTATATAAGTCAACATTATGATGAATTAGAACAAGAGATGAATAATGCTTTGAGAATTGCTAAAGTATATTTGGGAAATGAAAGTATAGATGATATTAAAGAGATAAAGCAGGATGTAAATACTCCGAAAGAAAAAACGATTTTGATTGTCGATGATTCAGAAGTAATTAAGAGTTTTATAGAAAAATTATTTAATAATGAATATGAAATTTTAGTAGCAAGCGATGGTATGGAAGCTATTAATATAATAAAGGAAGGTAAATATCATAATTTAGTCGGAATGTTTTTGGATTTAAATATGCCAAATGTAAATGGTTTTCAAGTATTAGATTTCTTTAAGGAAAATAATTTATTTGAAAAAATACCAGTATCTATTATTACTGGGGTAGGATCAGATGATTTAGTTGCTAGAGCATATGAATATCCAATAATTGATGTTTTAAGAAAGCCTTTTAATGAAAAGAATATTAGGTTGGTTGTAAATAAAACAGTGAATAAAAATTTTGAAAATTTTGAATAAAGAGTTACAATAGTATACATGTGAGGTGTTATGATGAATTATAAAAGAGTAATGAATAAAATGCTAATTAAGACTGGAATATTTATTATTCTTATTTTAGCTTTTGCTATTATATGTACTTATAAAATATATAATAAGTTTGAAGGTGATAGGGATAAAATACTTAATTCTTCTTCGTTAAAAGTTACTTATCATGGTTTAGGTGAAAAAGTGTCATTAAAAAAGATTACACCTGTAACTGATTCTGTAGGTCTTTCTAGTAATCCTTACAAGTTTACTATTAAGAATAATACTAATACAAAAGTAAAATATAAAGTTGTTTTAGAAGATGATATTGAACAATATGAAAAAGATGATTGTGGAGAATATAAAATACCTAATGATATTATAAAATTAGGTATTCATACAAAAGGTAATGTTAGTGAAATATATAATCTTGATGATTTAGATGATAATGTTTTAGATGTTGGATATATCTCTGCTCGAGATGAAGTTAAATATACAATTAGATTATGGATATCTCAAAATACTTTATTTCAGGATGCTGATATGCATTATCATGGGATTATAAAAGTTATAGAAGTTAATTAGAGATTTTAATCTCTTTTTTTTGTAATTATAATTATTTGCAGATTATTATACATTATGTTATTATTAAATTGGATGGTGATAAGATGAAAGTGTTAGTAACGGGTGGAAACGGATATATAGGTTCTCATACTTGTGTGGAATTATTAGATAATGGATATGAAGTTGTAATACTAGATAATTTTTCTAATAGTAAAAAAGAAACGCTGGATAAGATAAAAGAAATATCAGGTAAGTCTTTTCAGTTTTATGAAGGTAATATGTTAGATAGAAGTATTCTTGATAAGATATTTACTGAAAATAAAATTGATGCAGTAATAGATTTTGCGGCTTATAAAGCTGTTGGTGAGTCTGTAGAAAAACCAGTTGAATATTATACTAATAATGTATCAACTATACTTGTTTTACTTTCAGCAATGAAAGATTATGGAGTTAAAAAATTAGTTTTTTCTTCAAGTGCCACTGTATATGGTGATCCTGAAGTTGTTCCTATAACAGAAGAATGTAAGACTGGAGGTACTACTAATCCATATGGTACTAGTAAATTATTTGTTGAACAAATTTTAAAAGATTTATATAAGTCTGATAATTCTTTTGATATAGCAATACTTCGTTATTTTAATCCAATAGGAGCTCATGAATCAGGACTTATTGGTGAAGAACCTAATGGGGTTCCCGCTAATCTTCTTCCTTATGTTTCGAAAGTGGCAAGTGGTAAACTTGAGTGTTTAAGTATTTTTGGAAATGATTATGATACTAAAGATGGTACTGGAGTAAGAGACTATATTCATGTTGTTGATCTTGCAAGAGGACATATAAAAGCGCTTGAGAAACTAGAAAAAGAAGGTAGTGGATTATTTATTTATAATTTAGGTACAGGAGTTGGATATTCAGTACTTGATATAGTAAATGCTTTTGAAAAAGCTAATGGAGTTAAAGTAAATTATAAAATAGCACCTAGAAGAGCGGGGGATATTGCTGTTTGCTATTCAAATCCAACAAAGGCAAAAGAAGAGTTAGGATTTGTATGTGAGAAAACTTTAGAAGATATGTGTCGAGATGCATGGAATTATGAAAAAAATAATAAATAAACTAACTTTTTAAAGTTAGTTTTTTTATCAACTAATAGTTTAGTTGTTTCTACTAATAGTTTATTGATTAATAGTGTTGTAAATGTTAAAATTATTTTGAGGTTTAAAAATATGAAGAAAGAATTATTGGTAATAAGCGCTGTTTGGTGTCCTTCTTGTTTAATATTAAATAAGAATTTGAAAAGAATTAAGGAAGAATACAAAAATATAGCTATAACTAAATTAGATTATGATTTTGATGAAGAAGAAGTTATGAAATATAATGTTGGTAAAACTCTACCAGTTATGATTCTAAAAAAAGATAATCAAGAAATAAATAGATTGATTGGTGAAAAAACTTACGAAGAAATAACTATGTTTTTAGGAAGTGATGAGTAATGAAGAAAAAGATACTTATTTTTAGTTTAATATTTGTTTTACTTTTTCCTTTTAATGCTTTAGCAATAAAAAAAGATTGTCAAAGTATTGTTAGTGAAATAACAAATACTAAAATAGAAGATACAAAGATTAATTTTTATTTATTTAGAGGACAAGGATGTCCACATTGTGCTGAAGAAGAAGCGTGGTTAAAGAAAGTAAAAAAAGAGTATAAAGATTATATAAACTTTTATGATTTTGAAGTATGGTATAACAAAGATAATGCATCAATGTTAGAAAAGATTGGTAATGAATTAGATATTAGTATTAAAGGAGTACCTTTTTCAGTAATTGGTGATAACTATTATTTTGGCTTTTCTGAAGTTATAAAAACACAAATGGAAGATGCAATCAAATCCTATGTTGAGAAGAATGATAGTAAGAGTGCAAAAACTATTAAGATACCTATTTTAGGAGAGGTTAATATGAAAAATTCTTCTTTAGGTGTTATTGCTATTGTTTTAGGTTTTATTGATGGGTTTAATCCTTGTGCAATGTGGATACTTTTATTTTTAATAAATATGTTTTTAGGTATGAAGAATAAAAAGAAAGCTTGGGTTCTTGGTTTTACGTTTTTACTTGTATCTGCATTTATATACTTTTTATCAATGCTTGGTATTAATTTTGTAATTGGAGTTGTTGCGATTAGTTATTTAAAAATAGCTATTGCAATATTTATAATTATTATGGGAATATTAAGTTTAAGAAAGTATTTGAATATGTGTAAGAAAGAAGTAGGATGTAGTGTAGTTGATGATAAAAAAAGAAAAAAAATAGTTACGAAAGTAAAAAAAATAATGAATAGTAAAAGTTTTTTATTAGCTTTTTTTGGTGTTGTTACTTTGGCTATTAGTGTTAATTTAATAGAACTTGCATGTTCTTTAGGTTTTCCTATGATATTTACTGAGATGCTTAATATTAATAATGTTACAGGCTTTTCTAAAATACTTTATTTACTTCTTTATGTATTCTTTTATATGATAGATGATTTAGTGGTTTTCACTATTTCTATGATAACTTTAGAGGCTTTAGGTATTACAAATAAGTATAATAAATTATGTACATTAATTAGTTCTATTATTATGATTATTATGGGATTATTATTAATATTTAAACCAGAATGGTTAATGCTTAACTTTTAGGAGGTATATATGGTTTATTTAGATTCTGCTGCTAATACTTTGGTTGATAATGAAGTATTAGATTCATATGTTTGGGCAACAAAAAAATTTATTGCTAATCCAAATAGTAGTCATGCTATAGGATTAGATGCAAAGAAAATAATAGATCAATGTAGTTCTAATATTTCGTCTTATTTTAAATGTTCGAAAGATGGAATAATATATACAAGTGGGTCGAGTGAAGCTAATAATTTGGTTATAAAGGGGGTAGCTTCAAAATATAAAGATAGAGGTAAGCATATAATTATTTCTGCTTTAGAGCATTCTAGTGTTGTTGCTCCTTGTAATTATTTATCAAATTTAGGATATGATGTTAGTGTTATTAGTATAAATAAAGATGGAATTGTTGATTTAGAACAATTAAAAAAAGAGATAAACGATAATACTATTTTGGTGAGTATTTGTAGTGTTGATAGTGAAGTTGGTACAATCCAGCCTATAAAAGAAATAAGTGAAATAGTAAAGAAGTATCCAAATTGTATTTTTCATACTGATGCCACACAAGCTATAGGTAAAACTGAAATAGATTATAGTGGAGTGGATTTTATTACATTTGCGCCCCATAAATTTTTTGGATTAAATGGTTTTGGTTGTTTAGTAAATAGAAATAATGTTAAGATTACACCATTAATTCATGGCGGCAAATCAACTACAATTTATAGAAGTGGAACTCCTGTTACAGCAAGTATAGTAGCTTTAGATAAGGCATTTTTTCTTGCTATATCAAAACTTAATGAGAGACAAAAACATGTCAAAAAATTAAATGATGTTCTAAGAGAAGGTTTAAAAAAATATTCATGTGTTCATATTAATTCTCCTAAAAATTCAATTTATAATACTTTAAACTTTAGTTTAATTGGAATAAGTAATAAAGATGTAGTTAGAATGCTTGAAGAAAAAGAAATATATGTTTCAACTACGACTGCTTGTTCACTTGACTCAATGCCATCTAAAAGTGTTTTAGCTCTTACAAATGATTTAGAGTTATCCAAAAATACAATTAGAATAAGTATGTCACATTTAACTACTTTAGAGGATATATATTTATTTCTTAAAGAGTTTGATAAAATAATTATGGTATTAAATAAATAATATTTTTTACTAAATTATAGTATATTATTATTAGGAGAATATTATGAAAAAGATTAGATTGAATTATATAATATCATTAGTATCTATTTTATTGTTTATTACTATTGCTATATTTATAGTAAAAAAAGAGTCATTAGTTATAGATGAATTTGGATATAATTTGGTATCTAAATTTATAAGTGAATTTAGAACACCTACTGTTAAGTTTATTACTAATTTTGGAAGTGCTAAAATATTAATACCGATGGCATCTATTATAATGATAATATTAGTCATAAGAAAAAAAAGAAAAGATGCTTTATTGTTAGGTTGTAATCTACTTTTAGTTACAATTATTAATATGGTTGTTAAGAATATATTTAAAAGAGCAAGACCTACTATATTGCCATTAATTGAACAGGGTGGTTATAGTTTTCCTTCAGGTCATACTATGGCAACAACTGCTTTTTATGGGTACTTAATTTATTTGGTTTATAAAAATATAGAAAATAAATATTTAAAATGGTTTTTGATAGTGCTTTTGTCTATGATAATTTTTTTAATTGGTTCTAGTAGAATATATTTAGGAGTTCATTATACTAGTGATGTACTTGCAGGCTTTTTACTATCATTATCTTATTTAATAATTTTTATTTCATTTACAAACAAAAAAGTAGAATAGTTAGTTATTAATTAACTGTTCTACTTTATTTA
Organism: Bacilli bacterium; assembly: GCA_017525855.1. Next base: position 298,592 of record JAFXSE010000118.1, on the reverse strand, counting down.
TTATATAATTTTGTGTTTCATCTATAGTCATATCTAGTGCAATAGATAGTTCTGTGTATAGATATTTTTCTGCTAAATCAAAGTATTTAGTATCTCTTTCACTAACTCTTTTACTATTCTTAATTCGATTACTATTTCTAAGATAAGCTGATTTTATTATTGTTATTAAGTCTTCATAAGAACCATTATGTAATAATTCTTTATATTTACTTTCCATATACTTGTCATCTATATTTTTTAAAGGCTTAATATTAGGTATTTGATTGATAATATTTTCTGCTTCTTTTTTAGTTATTACTTTTCTTATTAAATTACTATTAATTGGAATTGTGATTGTTAAAGAAGAATCATCTAGTTTATTCATAATATAATAATCTAATTCATTGATTTTTTTTATACCAATTATCTTACAAACATCTTTTCTGTAAACTACAATATCATTTTCTTTATACATAATATTCTTCCTTTCCTTACCAAATATATTTTAACAAAAAAATAAATTTCTCGTAAGTTTTATTTTTGGAAAAATACTTTAAAATTTATAGTTTATACTTATTGTTAATGTTATAATAATTTATAAGTAATTGGGTGATTATGTGAGAAAATTAGATAAAGAATTAGAGTTAAGAAAAATAGATTATAATAGTTTAAAAAAGTATGGGTTTATAAAAGATAAGAATAAATATAGTTTTTCTAAAACTATTTTAGATAATCAATTTTTAGTTGTTATTGAAGTAGAAAATGGTAAAATGATATCTAAAATAATAGAATTAGCTTTTAATGATGAATACTTACTTGTTGATGTAGAAGATGTAGTTGGTGAATATGTAGGAGGAGTAAGAAGTGAATATGAGAAAGTTATAAATGATGTAATAAATAATTGTACTTATAGTGATGTATTTAAAAATATTCAAACTAAAGAAGTAATTGATTATATAAATAATAAATATGGCGATCAATTAGAATTTTTATGGGAGTCATATCCTAAAACTGCAATATGTAGAAACAAATTGAATAATAAATGGTATATATTGTTTGTAAGTATAACTGAGAATAAACTAGGCCTTAATTCAGATAAAGAAACAGAAATTATTGATTTAATGTATCAAAAAGATAAAATACTAGAATTTGTTGATAATAAAAAAATATTTGGTGGTTATCATATGAATAAAAAGAGTTGGATTACAATTAAACTAGATAATAGTATTGATACTAAAAAAATATTTGAATTAATTGATAACAGTTATAATATTTCTATAAGTAAATAAAAAACTTGAGGTGGGTAGTATGAATCATAATATTGTAGAAGATTATACATGGAATATATTAAGAAAGCAGTTACAAAAATTTAAAATTCCAAATAATATTTTATATAAAATTTTGGATAATGTTAAAGAGCAATTATTATCTTTTATTTCTGTTTATGATGAAGTTGAATTTAGAAATATGCTTTTGATACTTGGAAGTGAAGAAGGAAATTTTTATGAGCCAAAAAATGAATTGATTGCTAATATGGTAGTTATTACTATAAGAAATAGTTTATTAGAAGAAGTTTGTAGTATTAATCATTCTCATTATGGCAGTAAAATATGTTTAGATGGAGATTATGTTAAAATTATAACAAGTAAAGCTATTGAATTTTTTGAAGAAAAAGATTTGGAAGAAGCTTCTAAAGATAAAGTTCAGCCTAATTTTTATAAAGAAGTTGCTTCTAATTATCCAGTTGCTTGTCGAGCATTACTAGAACTTTCAAAATGTGATTCTTTAAATAGAGAGCATAGTTATAAAGAGATAGAAATAAAGGAACCATATTATTTAAAAGAATTAGATAATGTAGGAACTGTTGATATGAATTCAAAAAATTATGAAAGTGGAATTTCGCCAGAATTTAATGATTCACTATGTAACTTTTTAATTGGAATTAGAGATAAAAAAAGTAAGATATATATGACAGATAGTTTTAAAATGACAACTAGAAATTTTGAGAAAACTTTAAAGATTATAGAATTTGTTTTGACACATGATGGTATATATATGACAGGTAATTATTTGATGACAAAGAATTATGTTTCTAGAAGAAAAGAATTGTTAAAGGCATCACATGATTTTGATGGAATGTATAGTAAGTTAGAAACTTTATATGAAATATCTAATAAGTATTCTCTAGAACTTAAAAATATTCAGGAACTTGTTAAAGATGATTTTGAATAAAGATCATCTTTTTATATTGTTTTAGTTATTATAATTAGTCAGAACTTATTTCTGTCATACAATATATAATATATTGGAGGTGAAAATATGTATAAAGGGCAGAAAAGTGTAAGGGGTGGAATAGAAGATTTTTTGTGTCCATTTACAGATATGTATATTACTCAAGGTGCTAATTCTACTTTTTCACATCAGGGTATAATGGCTAATGATGTTAGGGGAAGAGTTTCTGGTATTAGATATCCTTATTATGCTCCATGTGATTCAAAATGTATAAGAACGTATCCAGAATCTGGTCAAGTGATGTGGCAATCACTAAAAAAAGTTAGATTCGCTAATGGGAGAATAGATTATGCTACTTATATGACGGCACATGATAATACTATGGATGCTTATGCTGGTCAAATAGTAAGACAAGGTGATCAACTTGGTAATATGGGTAATAAAGGAAATGCAACGGGAGTTCATTGCCATATAGAAGTAAGTCAGTCTAATGATACTTCTTGGTATAAAAATAAATATGGTAATTATATGTTTAATAATGAATATGATTTAGATGAGTGTTACTTTGTTGATTATACTAATATCATTTATGGTATGGGCGGAAACTTTAGAACTACAGGAGATGCACCTTTGATTGAACTACCTGGTAGTGAAGCAATTGATCAAATACTTCATGTTGGGAGTAAAGTAAGATTTGATGGTGTGTTTAAAGTAGATATTATAAAGCGAGGTACTAATTTATTTGGAAATACTTTATTAACTGGAGTGGATTTTTCTACATATTATAATGAAAAGGCTAAAAATTATCATTGGATACCACTTAATGATTTTACAGAAGTCGATAAATATGGTTCTACAGTAGGGCAAGATGATGTAGTATATGGTGGAGCAAGTTATGTTATTAACAAAAATATTTATGAAGTAAAAGAAGTAGATATAGAGACAAATTCTGCAAAGTTAAATCTTAATGGTAGAAATGTATGGGTGTTTAGTACTTTCTTATATGAAGTGGGAGATACTGAAGTAATATAAAAAATACGTAGTAATTAAATTTACGTATTTTTTTCAAATAAAAAAATAATCCCAATTGGATTATTGATTTATTTAAACTCGAAAAGTTCGAGCGTATTTTTTTATGGAGCAATTGTGTATCTCGTTTGAGAAACATTTTACTACAAATGTAACTGAGATAAATCTTAATTATGCATCAATTATAGCACAAATTCTTTAAAAAAGTGTAAACTATTTTTCTAAAATGCGAAATTCCGTTAAATATAGTGTAAAGTATGTTATAATAATATATGAATTAGACTTGTATAAAATAAGGGAGAAATTAATATGAACGATAGTTTTTTATCAAAAGCAGTAATAAATAATGAATATGATTATTCTAATGTTTTACCAACAGCAGAGGCAATATCATATCTAGTTCAATACTGCGATGAAATGAATAAACAATTAACAAAATTAGTAGAGCAAGATGAGGAAAAAAATAAGCAATTTAAACCTGAATATAAGGATTTTATGTATAAACATTCTTATGGGCAACATTTTGAGGTTTTTATACGAGAAAAATCTTATCAAAATATTACTTGTAAAGATTATGAATCTTTCAAATCTGCTGTTGATGGTGGCAGTTTGAATGGAATTAGTAGTATGGATATTAAATTATGTATGGATTTCCATAGAGGTAAGGGAGATAATCCTGAAGAACATGAAAATTCATTCTTGATAACATTTAAACCATATGAAATTAAATTTACTAGAAAATCAAATCATAATGACCCTAGTATGAATCAAGTAGAACAACAAATAAATGCAATTTTAAAACAATTTCCAGTTGCTAATTGTATATTCTGCAATAAACAAAATAATTAAATTATAATTTGGAGGTAATGTGTATGTATAATGACACAATTAAAGTGGCTAACAAAATAATTTCAGACAAAGATTTAGAAGAAATCTTTCAAAGAATGGATGAAGAAATAAGAGAGAATATTCAATTATGTAAACAAGAAACTGCTCAAAATGAGAGGTATGAAAGAGAATATCAAAACTGGACAGTTAAAAATTTTGAAGGAACTTTTAAATGTACTTTTAACTTTTATGATGATACAAATATAACTGTTGATAATTATACATCTTTCATAACTATATTTAATAATAGATTACATGAAGTAAAAGATATGTGGGTAAGATACCATTACAGTTATTGGATACAACATGGTGGAGATCAAAAGATGATTAGCCAAAATATTAATATGAATATCTATGAACATAAAATGGATATTGAGGTTAATTTAAGCAGTGAAGATAAGAAAATGGATGATGTATATCAACTTATAAAGGAAAAAATATTAAGAGCTCCAGAAAGATATGATAGAATTATCAAGAAAAAAAGTTCTATTACTAATAAAATAGTATTTGCATTAGGAGTTATTCCTAGTTTAGTTATTTGTACATTATTAGTATTTGTTCCACAAATAAGAGAAATTTATGGAATGACTTATGTACTATTTCCAATGGCAGTTGTTATATTAGCATTCTTAATTGGTAATACTTTATTTAGGGGAACACTAGATCGTTTATATTCAACAATAGTTCCAAAACAAAAATATACAGGGTATAATACTACTAATCATAAAAGTATGTATAAAGATGATATAGATGATTTCGTTTCAACAAGTGAAATAATAATTGGCAAGAATATAGATAACTTAAAACATAGAAGTGAAATATCAGAATTAGAAGAAAAATATAGTAAATACATTCCTACTGAATTAATTGTACTTTTGATTTTATCAGTAATAATGATTATAGTAGGTAAGTGGATATAAGAGTTTAAATATGAATAAAAATCTAGATGTACAAATACCACAAGAAACAATAAATGATTAAAAAAATAATCCAAATGCTTGTACTTTATATTGTTGAGAAACAAGTCAGGAGGGAGTATTTACAATACCTGAATCAAAACCAGGTGAACAATTAACGAAGTTTATTAAAAAAGAATTGATTTAATGAACATGACATCTTCTAACTCTAATGAAAATTCTAGTTTTTATTTAGATGGATTTGAAGAAGAAACAAATACAATGGGTGGAAAAAGTAGACAGAGGTGAAATGCAATGTCATTATTAAGTCCAGTGTTGATGTTAAAGGGAAAAAGAAAAGAGAATATTGATATACCAAATAATATTAGTTTATAAAAGACGATAGTTTACAATGATAAGCTATCGTCTTTTTCTTTGCTTTTTTAAGTATTATAAAATTCTTCAGCTGCTGCTTCCATTTCATCATTGATATGTTTTAATGATTTATTAACTTGTTGCTTGTTATATAATCTAAATATTCTATGATTTGATTCAATTTTTAATTTTTTGTTTTTCTTTAATAATATTTAACATATCATTAAACCTTTCTTAGAAACAAAAAAACTTAATTCTTTCGAATTAAGCTTTATCTCAACATCGGTTGTTCCGACGATTTTTACAAATGGAGCAGACGAGGGGAATCGAACCCCCATCACAGCCTTGGCAAGGCCGTATTCTAACCATTAAACTACGTCTGCGTAAATACATATTTATTATAACATATTTTTTTTATTTGCCAAGTAGTAAATTAAGCAAAATATTACAATTTATTTCTTTTTTTAACATCTTTCGACAAATTTCGACACAAAAATAGAGTATGATTTTTTTTGAAAGAAGGTATTATATGATTATTAATTATTTACTTACTAATATTACGTATTTATTTTTTCCAATTTCTTTATATTTTATATATGTTGCCTATGTTAAAAACTTGGATTTAGAAGAAAAATCAATATTTTTGGAGTTGGCATTGTTTTCATCTCTTTATATGTTATGTAGAGGTGTTAATACTAATAACTATATGTATGCTGTTACATTTCTTAATATACCATTATTAATATCTTATTTAAAAAAACAGTTATTAACTTCTGTTTTTATATCAATTATATTAGTATTTTTCCTATATTTTAATATTGGTATTTCATCACTTGTATTAATTGTTGAATATGGATTATATTTTATTATATTTTTTATTTATAGTAGACAAAATAAAATGAGTGTAGAAAGGGTTTCTTCAACATTTGTTATAATTAGGACTTTCTTTGTAGGATTTCAGTTAACGTATTATATTTTAAATAAGAGGCCATTAACGTTTTTAATATCTGATGTTATATTTATGACAATATTATTATTGTTTGTTTCATATATTGCTTTGGTTTTCTTTAAAAAATGTGAAGGAGTAGTTGATTATAATAGTACTGTTAATGAATTAAATAGGGAAAAGGAAATAAAAGTATCACTTTTTAAAATAACTCATGAAATTAAAAATCCTCTTGCTGTATGTAGAGGATACTTAGATATGATGATTGATGATGATTATAAAAATTATAGAAAGTATATTCCAATAATTAATTCTGAGGTTAATAGAACATTGTTACTTATGGATGATTTCTTAGATTATACTAAACTTAAAATAAATAAAGAGGATGTCGATATTGTTTATTTAATTGAAGAGTTAGAAAATGAAATGAAACCATTATTGAAAAAGAATAATGTTGAGGTAGACTTTAATATACCTGATACTGAAATATATATGGATCTTGATTATAATCGTATAAAACAAGTCTTTGTAAATGTTATAAAAAATAGTATAGAGGCAAAAAAAGATAATGCTGTTATTACGTTAGATGTTAAAGAGGTTAATGATAGTATAGAGATTGTTATTAAAGATAATGGTATTGGAATGAGTAGTGATGTTTTGAATAGAATTGGTGATACATTTTATACTACTAAGGAAAGAGGAACAGGACTTGGAGTATCTCTTTCTCGTGAAATTATAAAATTACATGGTGGAAATATGAAATATGAATCTACTTTAGGAGAAGGTACTAGTGTGTATATAACTTTACCTGTAAATTAAAAAAGTTCCTTTAGAACTTTAATTGTAATAATATGGAACTCCAATTGGTGGATATGGTCTAAAGTATACAGGTGGATAATAATAATTAGGTCTTTGATTATACATATTATTGTTAGCGATACCATATCCTAAGGCAGTGCCTGCAACTCCACCAAATAAGAATGGTACAAGAAGACTTCTATCATCTTGATAGTATACTTGATTGTTTGGATATCCATTTTGTTTTCTATATGTATTTATATTATTATATGGATAATTATTTATCATAAAAACACTCCTTTATACTATTGTATGTAGGAGTGTTTAATTTGTTATCTTTTTGTAAAAGATTTATATTTAATTTTTTCTGTACTACTTAAATTAATGTTAATTTCTGTAGGTAATTCTAGTTTCCTATATTTGACTTTGCATTCATCAAATATTCTTCTACTTGCAATATTTCCTTCTGTATCTTTATATTTATCTGATAGAAATACTACTTCTTTAATACCAGCTTGAACTATTGATTTTGCGCATTCGTTGCAAGGAAATAAGTCTACATATATAGTTGAATTCACTAAATCAGTTCTACTACCACGATAATTAAGTATAGCATTTTCTTCAGCGTGTACTACATATGGGTATTTAGTTTCTAAGTTTTCTCCTTGTCTTGCCCAAGGGAAATGATCATCATTAAAGCCATTAGGGGCTCCATTATATCCAATTGATAAAATTCTATGATCTGGACTTACAATGCAGGCACCGACTTGGGTGTTTGGATCTTTGCTTCTTCCAGATGAAAGAATTGCAACTGCCATAAAATATTCATCCCATGATAGATATTCTTTCCTTTTTTCGTTCATACTGCTCACCTCTAAATTTATTCTAACATATTATTTATTGAATACAAATAAAAAAGATGATAAAATCTATTTGGAGATGAATAAAGTGATAGACATCAATAGTGTAAAGCATAAATTAGATAATTATATAAAAAACTATGATATTAATGATCCACAGATTAGGATTAAGAGATGGCATATAAATAGAGTAAGTGTTTTATCAAAACAACTTGCAAGAAAGCTTCATTTAAGTGAAGAAAATATTCTTCTTGCTCAATTAATTGGTCTTCTTCATGATATAGGTAGATTTGAACAAATTAAAAGATATCATACTTTTATAGATAAAAATAGTGTTGATCATGGAGAATTTGGTGTAAAGATATTATTTGAAGATGGCTTGATTAGAAGTTTAATTGATACAGATAAATATGATTCTATAATAAAAAAAGCAATATTAAATCATAATAAGGATCAAATAGATTCTAATATGAGTGATATTGAATATTTACATTCTCAAATAATTAGAGATGCTGATAAAACTGATATTTTATATTTGTCTAGTTTTGATAATGATGATTTTGCTATGTTTGAAACAGATGACTTAGAAAAAGAAGTTATTAGTTATTCAGTATATAAAGATTTTATTAATAATTATAAAATAGATTATAATAATATTAATAGTAAAGCAGATACAGTACTATGTCATTTTGCTTATATATTTGATTATAATTTTGTTGAAATGATTGAGTTTATTGAAAATGAAAAATATATTGATAAGCTTTATAATAGAATTGTTTTTGATGATTATAATTCAAATGAAATGTTTTATAAATCATATAAATTGGTTAAATCGTATATGAATTATAGAAAGAATTATACTAATTAATGATTATTGAATAAAAAGGAGTGATTTTTATGAATGAGGAAGAGAAGAAAAATGAGTCTATCTATTCTATACCAGGTGTAATTATACCTGAACAAACAACTGATAGTGGAGTGGTTATAAAAACTGATAATTCTAATACTGTAGAAGAAAAAAAAGAAGAGAATCAGGAAGAAGAGAAGAAAGAGTCTGTTTACTCTATACCAGGAGTTATTATTCCTGAACAGACAACTGATAGTGGTAAGGTTGAACAAATTAATAATGTTACACCAGAGAATGTATATAAAGCTTTTGAAAAAGAAGTCGTTGATACAAGTACTATTCCAATTATGCCAGGGATGATGCCTGAGGAAAAAAATGTTGAAAATAAACAAGTAGATAAACCTAAGAAAGTGAAAAGAGAAGGAAATGCTAAAGTGGGAATGCTTGAGGTATTAGTTATAGTTTTAACAATTGCGGTTTTTTACTTTGTTTTTATCACATATATTAATCCTCCTAAATTATCAAGTGATGATTATATAGCTATGAATAAGCAAGTGTTTAACAAAAAGGGTTATGTTATATCAGAATTATATGACTGGGTTAATGTATCTGGATGCAATGGTTTGAATGAAGCTATATATAATTCTTTAGATGTTGTAAAAGTTGGTGACTTAAAAGATGAAGAAAAACTTTACTTTGCTTATTTGCAAATAAAAAATAAGGATATTTTAGAGAACAATTGTAGTAGTTATTCCAATGTAATACATTCAAATAATATAAATCAATCATGGTATTGTGGTGAAAGTTTTGGAGTAGATGATACTAATGCTGTAACATCCACAATAGATTCTAAAATACTAAAAAAGCAAGTTTTAAAAATGTTTGGACCTGGTGAATATAGGGCTAAAACTTTTAATATAAGTGATGGTAGTAGATATTTTTATGATTCTAGTAGTGACTTATATATATTACAAACTAGTGATATAAATACAACTTGTAGTAATATTTCTACTAAGCTAAATAGTGTAGAAAATTATAGTGGTCAAGTTATAATAAATGTTTCTGTTAAGTTTGGAAATAATAGTGAAGAAATAAGAAAAGTTAGATTCTTAAAAAGTAGTGATGGTAATTATTATTTTGATCAAGTTTCAAAGAGTTAATAGCTCTTTTTTTCTTGTTATGTTAAAATATTAGTGGTGATATAATGAATTATTTAACATTAGTAAATAAAGAACATAAAATCAAAGATTCTTACTTAGAAAAAGTAATGTTTACTCAAGCACTGAATGTAGTCTTGGAAAAAACACAAATTGAACAAAAAACTTATGATAAGTATTTAGAATTAAAAGAATTTTTAAAAAGTAAGAATATTATTATTGGTATAGATACGGCTTATAGAGATGAGGCTTATCAACAAAAAATATGGGATTTTTTTGAGAAAGAAAAAGGAAAAGAGTATTGCAATAATTATGTTGCTCCTGTTGGTTATTCGGAACATCATACTGGTCTTGCTATTGATATTAGTTTAAAAATTAATGGTTCTTTTTTAATAGATAATGGTGATTTATTAAAATATGATGAGGATTTTAAACAAATACATCCGTATTTAAAAGACTTTGGATTCATTTTAAGATATCCTAAAGGAAAAGAAAAAATAACTGGATATAATTATGAACCTTGGCATATAAGATATGTAGGTAAAATTCCAGCTAAAATAATTTATGAGAATAATCTATGTTTAGAGGAATATTTAAATGGTTTTGGCGGAGTAATAGTTGTTAATAAAGAAAAAGGGATGACTTCTTTTGATGTAGTAAATGAAGTTAGTCATATTTTAGGTATAAAAAGAATTGGTCATACAGGTACTTTGGATCCTCTTGCTACTGGTGTTTTGGTTTTAACAATAGGTAGATTTACTAAATTAGGAGAAGATTTATCATCTTTAGATAAAGAGTATGTAGCAACATTAAAAATAGGAATTTTAACAGATACTCTAGATATAGAAGGTAATAAAATTTCAGAAAATAATAATAAACCATTGAATTTAGAAGAAACACTAAAATTATTTAAAAAAACTTATATGCAAGAAGTACCTAAATATTCAGCAGTAAAAGTAAATGGTAAAAAACTTTATCAATATGCAAGAGAAGGAATTGATATAGAACTTCCTAAAAAGAAGGTTACTATTAAAGAAATAGAATTATTAGATTTAGATAATGATTTATTTTCTTTTAGAACTGTAGTTTCTAAAGGTACATATATTAGGAGTTTAATTAGAGATATAGGTAACAGTTGTAATACTTTAATGACAATGACAGATTTAAAAAGAACGAGACAAGGAAAATTTAGAATAGAAGATAGTTATACTTTAGATGATATTAGAAATTCTAGGTTCAAAATACTTAGTCTTTTAGATGTATTAGATTATAAAGTAATTGAAGTTGATTATAATCTTTATAAGAAAATAAGTAATGGAGTAGTAATAGAAAATAGTTTTGATATAGAAGATAAGGTTATTTTTAAATATAATGATAAATTGATTGCTATATACAAAAAAGATAATAATTTACTTAGAATGTATAAAAAGATAGATTAAGAAACGTTATGTTTCTTTTTTTGTAAAAAAAGTGTCAACTTGTGGAATATTTTTAATCTCAAACAAAAAAAGTCAATTTGGTATGTTAAAATATAATTGAAATAGAATGGAGGGATAAGATGAAGAAAAAATATTGTATGGTAATATTTGTTTTGAGTTTGTTTATTTTTCCATTTGGAGTAGATGCTTTAACTAGCAGTGAGATAGCTGGTCGTAATGTCTGTGGTAGTTATGAGGTTGCTATTGCGATAGAAAAAAGAGCAGGGGATCCTAGTAGTACTAGTTTTCAACATGTTAATTGTTATGGATCATATAATGAAGCAGTTAATGCGATGAATAGTAATAGCAATAGAGATACTGTTGTTTTGGAAAGAAGAAATGGTGTTACTAAAATTGTTAATGCTAAATATGCTTTAGTTGATTTAACTTTAAAAGGAAATAGTGTAGTTTATTATTATCCTACCGCTTCTTCATCTAGTTATAATAATTATATGGTTACATCTTCTTCAACAGGTGCTGTTGATGGAGCTTTTTTAGATTTTGATTTATCTACAAGACGTGCAAAAGTAAAAGTAGCTGGTTATACTGGTTGGGTAGGCGAAGGTGCATATAATATAGTACCTATTGTTTGGGTTTATTCAATTGGTTATTATAGAAGTACAAATAATGAATTTAAACATTTCTTTGCTAAAAATATAACTAATACTGGTGGTAGTGGTTATGGTATAGCTATTAGTAGACTTCCTTCAGGACTTAGTAATGGTGTTAATTATTTTAGTTATGATGGACATTATTTTTATACTGATCAGTATAAGATGGTGGGAGACTATAAAAATGGTAATTATAATAATGCAGCAAATATGAATAATCCATTTTATAATTATTATCAATATTTACCTAATCATTCTAAAACTAATTATTCAGCAGCTAATATTAATAAATATATAAGAGAAGGTTTAGGTTTTACTCATACAGTGTTTGGTAATACTTTAAATATAAAGGGAAGCTTTGATACTAGTGTTGTATCTAAATTATATGGTATGGGTACTTATTTTATATATGCTCAAGAGCAATATGGTGCGAATGCTATACTTTCATTAGGATTAAATAGAAATGAAAGTGGTGATGGTAGAAGTAGTATTTCAATTCTTAAGAATAATGGTTTTGGAGAAGGTGCAGTTGATTCATCTCCATTTGGTTCTGCTTATGGCTTTATTACATATCAAGGTGGTATATATAGTCATGCTCAACACTTTGTTACGGATTTATATGAAAATGCTAATCATTCATATTATAATGGTGGTCATTATGGTAATAAACTTGGTGGATGGAATGTTAAATATGCATCAGATCCATTATGGGGCGAGAAAAATGCTTCATATTATTATAGATTTGATAAATACAATGGATTCCAAGATTATAATTTTTATCAACTTGCTATTAATACAACTAGTGTAGTAGCAAGAAGTTCTGCATCAAACAATTCAAAAGCTGTTTATACACTTCCAAATAAAGAAATACCTGTAATAATTCTTGAAGAAGTAACAGGAGATAATGTGGGTGGAAGTAATAAATGGTATAAGATAGTTAGTGATATGAACTTAGATTATAATAAAAACTCATATTCTTTCTATGCTGAGAAATTTGACTGGGATAATAGTTATGTTTATGTACCAAGTGTATATTTTAAGAAAATTAATACAGCTGTTAATGGTATTAAAAGTATAAATGATGTTTTCCCACATCAAGGTAGTACTTATAAGTATAGTTTCTATAATGATGGTGTAAATTTAACACCAAAGGTTGGTAAAACTATAAGAAAAACAGATTATTATTATGATGGTGGTTTAACTGAAAAAACTGGTAAGTCTGTTTTACAAGATAAATATGTAATGGTTTATGATAGAGCTGTTGATTCTAATAATAATACTGTTAGTTATCTTATTACTAGTGATTATAAATATGATCAAAAAGAATGGGTTAGTGCAAATGATGTTAATATAGTTGGTGGAATGTATGGTAAACAGAGTGTTGTACCTGTTGGATATGGTTCTAATGTATTCTCAACTGCTGCATCCTCAACAATAATTAGTGCTTTATATGATGGATGTTATGTACCTGTATTAGAAGAAGTTAAGGGTCAAGGTAATAAAACTTACTTAAAAGTTCCTGTAAGTTTAGACAGTACTTCTAATAGTTATGGTTATACTTTAAAAACTGATGATGATGCTTATATTACAGTTTATCAAGATAAAGAAAATGTTGTTTCTAATAATACTCCTATAATTACAGCAGGTGATAAAGAGATTATTCAAGGTAGATCAATTGATTTAAAATCTTTAGCAACTGCCACTGATAAAGAAGATGGTAATATAACTAGTAGTATTAAAGTAAGTGGTACAGTAAATATAAATGTTGTTGGTAAATATACAATCACTTACACAGTCACTGATAAAGGTGGTTTAACTGCTACTAAAAAGATTGTTGTTACTGTTATAGAAAACGCTAAACCTGTTATTAATGCTTCTGATATAACTATAAGAGAAAATACTTCTTTTGATCCTAAATCAGGTGTTGCCGCTGTTGATAAAGAAGATGGAAATTTAACTAGTAAAATAACAGTTGTATCTAATAACGTAGATACAAATAAAATAGGTAAGTATAGCGTAGTTTATAAAGTTGTTGATAGTTATAATCAAGCTGTTACTAAAGCAATAACTGTTAATGTTGTATCTAAGGATACAGTTATTGAGACTAGAAGTGAAAAAGAAGGTGAATTCTACCTTCAGGATTTAGTGTTTGATAAGGCTAAACAGAAGTATCAGATAAGTGGATACTTAATAATTAAGAATGTTCAAAATAGGGTTAGTGATAGTATTAATTACCAATTAGTTCTTAAAGATATTAATAGTGATAAGAGTTATACTTTTGATGTTGACAGATGGGTAAAAGATGTACCATTTGCTTTAGGAGTAGAAAATGGTTATGATTATAATGGTGCATGGTTTAAGGGTTATATAGACTTTAGTAAAGATAATCTTGAAGGTGATTATGAGGTTTATATGAAAGCTGGTACTTCTACTCATTATACATTACAGAAAGTTACTAATATATTTAATAAAGATATTACTAGAAGAAGTGAAGATAGTAAATATGGATATAACTTTAAAGTAGAGTTAGGTAGTAAACAACAAGAAATAACTCTTAATATAAGAAAAGGTGGTTTAATTACTACTAGTGTATCTAATACTTATCGTAATATGATCAATAATTATGATGATATGAAATTTGTAGATAATAAGTTAAATGTTGTTGGAACATCTTATAATTATGGTGTTAATTATGATAATAGTAATTTTGTAGAGAGAAAATTAGTTTTAGAAAACACTACTACTTTTAAACAATATACATTTGATATAGCTTCTACAAGTAATGGTAGTTATTCTGTGGATATTGGTGATAATAAGAATAAATCGTTAGTTTGGTATAATAAGACTATTGATATTAGCAGTATTGATAAGGGTAGATATTCAATGATTGTTTATACAAAAACTAAGGATGTAGCTGATTATGGTGAAATAAGTGATGTCTTTGGATCAATAAATAAAGCAGAAACTGTTATTAATAATAAGAAATATCATATAGAATTAAATAAAAATAGAAATAATAGAATAGAATTAATTGTAGAATAGAGGACTAGTCCTCTTTTCTTTTTACCTTTGTTGACAATGTTTTTAAATTATATTACAATTTTTATGCAGTTATGGTAGTAATTTACATACTATATATAGTAATGGAAGGAGATTTATGATAAAGTTATTAAAAAATTTTGATAAAAAAGATATTCTTATTATTTTGTTATGTGTTTTAATAATGGTTTTTCAAGTATGGATAGAGCTTAGATTACCAGAATACATGAGTGAAATAACAAGATTAATAGAAACTGATGGAAGTAGTATGAAAGAAATACTTACTCAGGGGATATTTATGTTAGGATGTGCTTTTTTAAGTATGCTTTCTGCTATTATGGTAGGATATTTAGCTAGTGGACTTTCTGCTTCATTTTCTTTGGATTTAAGGGAAAAAATATTTAAGAAAGTACAAAAATTAGGTGTTGCTGAGGTTAAACAGTTTTCAACTAGTAGTTTAATTACAAGAACTACTAATGATGTTACACATATTGAAATGCTAATTGCTATGGGACTTCAAGCAATGATTAAGGCTCCAATTATGGCAGTATGGGCTGTTAGTAAAATAGTAAATAAAAGTGCAGAACTTAGTTTTGTAGTAGCTGCTGGTGTTTTAATACTTTTATTAAATGTTATTTTTATTATGGTAAGGGTAGTTCCTAGATTTAAAAGGATTCAAAAGTTAACTGATAAAATGAATAGTACTACTCGTGAAAATTTAACAGGAATTAGAGTAATAAGAGCTTTCAATGCTGAAAAGTTTCAAGGGAAAAGATTTGAAGAGGTTAATAATAGTTTAACAGATACTAATATTCTAATTCAAAAAACTTTTGCTGGTATGAGTCCAGTAATGAATATAGTAATGCATTTTCTTACTCTTGGCATTTATTTTGTAGGAAGTAGTGTTATGGTCAGTTTAGCAATGACAGATAAGATTAATTTGTTTAGTAATATGGTTGTTTTTACTAGTTATGGTATGCAGGTTATTATGTCGTTTTTAATGCTTACTATTATATTTATGATATTACCTCGTGCTAGTGTTTCAGCTAATCGTATTAATGAAATATTAGAGTGTAGTATATCAATTAAAGACGGAAATATTACTACTGTAAAAGAAAAAGGTACTGTTGAATTTAAAAATGTTTCATTTAAATATCCTGATGCAGATGAATATTTGCTTAAAAATATCTCTTTCAAAGCTGAAAGTGGAGAAGTTGTTGCTTTTATTGGTTCTACTGGATCTGGTAAGTCGACACTTATTAATTTAGTGCCTAGGTTTTATGATGCCGTTGATGGTGAAGTTTTAGTGGATGGGGTTAATGTAAAAGATTTAAAACAAAAAGTACTTTATGAAAAGATTGGATATGTTTCTCAAAAAGCATTTATGTTTACTGGTTCTATTAAAGATAATATTATTTTTGGAGATAGTAGTAGAAAGATAATTGATGACGAAAAAGTTAAAAAAAGTATAAAAATAGCTCAAGCTGAAGAATTTATAAGTAAAATGGAAGATGGAATAGATTCTCATGTAGCAAGGGGTGGTACTAATATTTCTGGTGGTCAAAAACAAAGACTTTCTATAGCAAGAGCAATAGCACGTAATCCAGAAATTTATATATTTGATGATACTTTTTCTGCACTTGATTACAAGACTGATATGACATTAAGACGTGAGTTGAAAAAATATACTAAAGATGCTACTAGTTTAATAGTTGCTCAAAGAATTGGTACTATCATGAATGCTGATAAGATAGTGGTTCTTGATAAGGGAGAATGTGTAGGAATAGGAACTCATAAAGAGTTATTGAAAAATTGTAGTGTGTATAAAGAAATTGCTTTATCTCAACTTGGAGAGGAGGAGTTAGAAAATGCCTAGACCACCAAGAGGGGGATACCAAAAATCTAAAGATTTTAAGGGCTCTATAAAAAGATTAATGAAAAGTCTAAGTCCATGGAAGATGGTAATTATTATTTCAGTTATTCTTGCTATGTCAAGTTCTATTATATCTTTAATAGCACCTAATAAATTATCGGATTTAACTGATTATATTACTGAAGGATTAAGACCAAGAATATCTGATGTAAAGATTCAGAAAATAATAAATAATCCTAGTATTTCTACTGAGGACAAACAAAAAACTATGGAAATATTGGGCAGTTTAAATAAAGATTCAGATATGAAGTCTATATTGGAAAAAATAGATAAGCTTCCTAAAAACGTATATAAAGAGATAGAACCTAAAATGAATATGAATAAAATTAAGAGTATTTCATTATTACTTGCTATCTTATATATAGTCAGTGCTATATTTAGTTATGTACAACAAATTATAATGGCTAAAACAACTAATAATTATGCTAGAAGTATTAGAACTAGTATCTCTAATAAAATTAATAAGCTTCCCTTAAAGTATTTTGACAATCACGAGACTGGGGATATTTTATCAAGGGTTACTAATGATGTTGATACTATGTCTATGAATTTGAACCAGAGTTTAGCTAATTTGGTGTCAAGTATTACACTGTTTGTGGGATCTGTTATTATGATGTTTGTAACTAATCCTATAATGGCTATAACTGGTATAGTAGCTAGTATAATTGGTTTTTTATTTATGTTTTTAATATTAGGTAAATCTCAAAAGTATTTTATAGAACGTCAAAAGCAATTAGGAGATTTGAATGGATACATTGAAGAAATGTATAGTGGCCATAATGTGATTACTGTTTATAATGCTGTGGATGATGTTAATAAAGAGTTTGATAACATTAATCATAAATTATTTAATAGTAGCAGAAAGAGTCAGTTTTTATCAGGAATAATGCAACCAATGATGGGTTTTGTTGGTAACTTAGGCTACGTTGCTGTTTGTGTTGTAGGAGCACTTTTAGTTGTGAATAATAAAATATCATTTGGAGTAATAGTTGCTTTTATGATATATGTTAGAATGTTTACTAATCCGCTTAATCAAATAGCTCAAGCGACTACTTCTTTACAATCAACGGCAGCATCAGCAGAAAGAGTATTTGAATTCCTTGATGAAAGAGAAATGAGTTCTGAGGATCATTTGACTAAAAAGTTAGATATAAATAATGTAGAAGGTAATATTGAATTTAAAAATGTTAAATTCGGTTATGATGAAGATAAATTAATTATAAAAGATTTTAGTGCTAGAATAAAAAAAGGACAAAAAATAGCAATAGTTGGGCCTACTGGAGCTGGTAAAACTACTATTGTTAATCTTCTTATGAAGTTTTATGAGATAAATGATGGAGATATTTTAATTGATAATGTTTCTATTAAGGATTTATCTAGGGAAAATATTCATAAATTATTTTGTATGGTTTTACAGGATACTTGGTTATTTGATGGTTCAATAAAGGAAAATATTAGATTTAATAAAGAAAATGTTAATGATCAAGATATAGAAAATGCACTAAAAACAGTTGGTATTGATCATTTTGTTAAAACGTTACCAAATGGTATTAATGCACTTGTTTCTGATAATGATACAATTTCAGGAGGTCAGAAGCAACTTATTACTATAGCAAGAGGAATGATTGAAGATGCTCCTTTCTTGATATTGGATGAAGCAACAAGTAATGTTGATACTAGAACAGAAGAACTAGTTCAAAAGGCAATGGATAAGTTAACTGTTGGTAAAACAAGTTTTATCATTGCACATAGATTATCTACTATAAAAAATGCTGATTTAATACTAGTTATGAAGGATGGTAATATTATAGAGCAAGGTAATCATAATGAGTTAATTAAGAAAAAAGGATTTTATTATGATTTATATAATTCTCAGTTTGAAAATGTATAAAAAGTACTTTAGTACTTTTTTCTTTATAAGAAAGTATTTTTGTGATAAAATATTTGTATTTAAGGGAGTGTTATTATGAGTAAAATTATAGTAGTTGGTGCTGGTGCTAGTGGTGTTATTGCCAGTTTAATAGCAAGTGTAAATAATGAAGTTATTTTATTAGATGGTGAAGATAAAGTTTTAAAAAAGATTTTATTAACTGGTAATGGTAAGTGTAACTATTGGAATAGTGATATTAAAATAAATAAATATAATTCTAATAGTCTTGATAGTTTAAATTATATTATATCTGATGAGTTAGTGAATAATACATATAAATACTTAGAATCGTTAGGAATATACCCTTGTATTAAGAATGGTTATTATTATCCTTATTCTAATCAAGCTAGTAGTGTAAGAGAAATATTAGTTAAAGCATTAAGAAAAAGTAATGTTACAGTAATTACTAATTGTAAAGTGAGAAATATATATAAATCTAATAATATTTTTTTAGTTGATACAAACAGTAAAAAGTTTTCTTGTGATAAGGTAGTTTTAGCAACCGGTAGTAAAGCTTATCCTAAAACAGGTAGTGATGGAAGTGGATATAGTTTAGCTTCTAGTCTTGGACATACTATTGTTCCAGTTAGGTCAGCTCTTGCTCCACTTGTATTAAATGAAACGTTTTTAAAAGAGTGGGATGGAGTAAGAAGTTTTGGTAAGGTAAGTTTAAAGGTTGATAATAATATTCTTAAGGAAGAAATAGGTGAAGTACAACTTACAAAATATGGTATTAGTGGTATATGTATATTTAATTTAAGTTCTAAAGCTTCTCTTAAATTACAAGAAAATAAACGAGTGTTTTTAAATATAAACTTCTTTAATGAGACTAATAATTTTTATGAATTTTTAGAGAAAAGAAATAGAGATAATAAAACTATAGAAGAGTTACTTGAAAGTATATTTAATTATAAATTAATGTTTGTTTTTTTGAAAAAGGCAAGTGTTGACAAAGATAGTTATTGGAGTGAACTTAGTGAAGAAGAAAAACAAAAATTAGTTCAAGTAATTATTAATTTTGAAGTTGAAGTTGTGGGTATAGTTGATGATAAGGGACAAGTTTGTGCTGGTGGAGTTAGTTTGGATGAAGTAAATGATAAGACTTTAGAATCAAATATTGTGAATAATCTATATTTTACAGGAGAATTGTTGGATGTAGATGGTATGTGTGGAGGTTTTAATCTTGCTTTTGCTTTTATGTCTGGATATTTAGTAGGTAGGAGTATATAATGTTAACACTTAGAGGAATAAAAATAGAAGTAACTAATAATAGTTTAGATAGTATACGAAAAAAGATTGCAAAAAATATTCATGTTAATGATATAGATATTAAAAATGTTATTATTGAAAAACAATCGATTGATGCTAGAAATAAGAATGAAGTTTTTTATGTTTATGAATGTAGTTTTGAGATAGATAATGAGAAAGATATTTTAAGCAAAAATAAAAGAAACTGTAATTTATTTAGAAGTATAGATAAAACGTATGTGTATGATAAATGTGGTAATATAAAATTAGAAAAAAGACCTATTATAATTGGCAGTGGACCTTGTGGACTTTTTTGTAGTTATATTTTAGCTCAGAATGGATATAGACCTCTAGTTATTGAAAGAGGAGAAAAAGTTCTTGATAGAGTAAAAACTGTTAATAGGTTTTGGAAAAAAGGGATCCTTAACAAGAATTCCAATGTTCAGTTTGGGGAAGGTGGAGCTGGTACTTTTTCTGATGGTAAACTTAATACTTTAGTTAAAGATGAATTTAATAGAGGTAGAAAAGTTTTTGAGACTTTTGTTGATTGTGGTGCACCTAGGGAAATACTTTATAATTATAAACCTCATATTGGTACTGATGTATTAGTTGATGTTGTTCAAAATATGAGAAATAAGATAATAGATATGGGTGGAGAATTTAGATATAATACTCTACTTACTAATATAATAATAGAAAATAACTGTGTAAAAGCAATTGAAGTAAATAATAATGAAATAATTGATTGTAGTGTTTTGGTTTTAGCTATAGGACATAGTGCTAGAGATACTTTTAAATTGCTGTATGATTTAGGTTTTGATATGAAAAGTAAGCCATTTTCTGTTGGTTTACGTGTACAACATGATCAAGATATGATTAATTTAAGTCAGTATGGTGAAAAATATAAAGATATTTTACCGCCAGCTACTTATAAGTTGACTTATAAGGCGAGTAATAATAGAGGGGTATATTCTTTTTGTATGTGTCCTGGTGGTTATGTAGTTAATGCATCAAGTGAAGATAATCATTTAGTTGTTAACGGTATGAGTAATAGTAAAAGAAATAGTGGAAAAGCTAATAGTGCCATTGTTGTTACTGTTAATGAAAAAGATTATGGTGAAGATGTATTTAGTGGTGTGGAATTTCAAAGAAAATTAGAAAGTCTTGCTTATGAAGTTGGTGATGGGAAAATACCTATTCAAACATTAGAAAAGTTTTATGAAAATAAAAAAGGTTTATTGGATAGTTCTGTACCTTTTATTAAAGGAAGTTATGTTAGTGCTAATCTTAACACTATTCTACCAACAGATATTTGTGATTCTATAAAAGAGGCATTTCCTTATTTTGGTAAGAAAATAAATGGTTTTGATAATCCTGATACTTTGCTTTTAGGAGTTGAGGCTAGAACTTCTTCACCAATTAGAGTGGAAAGAGATGAAAGGTTAGAATCTAATATTAAAGGTGTATATCCTTGTGGTGAAGGATGTGGTTTTGCCGGTGGGATAACATCAGCTGCTATTGATGGTATTAAAGTTGCTGAAGAAATAGGAAAAAAATATATTTATAATTGATTTTTGTTTCTTTTTTTGGTATTATAACAGACACGAAAGGGGACCAATATGGATACTAAAGAAAATAAGGTAATTATATCAAGAGAAAAAATATATAAAATATATAATGAAAAGAAAATGTTAAAATTAATGGGAAATGAAAAAAATAGAATTCCTGCTAAAAATAAAGCTAAAAGTTTAGGACTATATAGAAAATATAGTAAATAATACTTGACTTTTGGTATTGTTTTTTAGTATATTATATTTGCTACTAATTCTTAGTTTGAGGAGTTTCCGGCCTCTTACTCAGTTTTAGTGAATATGAAGAAAGGAAGGTTTAGAATGGCTTTATCAAAAGAAATTAAAAAGACAATCATTGAAGAATACAGAAGAGATGAGAAAGATACAGGATCATGTGAAGTACAAATCGCTATTCTTACTAAAGAGATTAATGATTTAACTGAACATTTAAAGGTTCATACACATGATTATCATTCACGTAGAGGACTTTTAAAGAAAATTGGTCAAAGACGTAGTATGTTAAAATATTTAGCTAAGACTGATATTACAAGATATCGTGAATTAATAAACAAATTAGGATTAAGAAAGTAGACACTTGTTTTTCGTGTCTATTTTTTATAGATATAAGGAGAAGTAATGAAAAGAGTATTTAAAAAGAAGTTTTTTGGTAAAAATTTAATAGTTGAACATGGACAACTTGCGAAACAAGCAACAGGAAGTGTACTTATAAGATATGGTGATACTGTTGTTTTAACAGCCGTTGTTCTAAATAAAAATGTTAATCTATTAGCTGATTTTTTTCCACTTACAGTTAATTATCAAGAAAAACTTTATTCAGTTGGAAAAATTCCAGGTGGTTTTATAAAAAGGGAAGGAAGACCTACAGAAAATGCAACACTTGCTGCTAGAATGATAGATAGACCTATTAGACCACTTTTCCCATCTGATTTTAAGAATGAAGTACAAATTATTAATACAGTATTGAGCGTGGATGTTGATTGTTCACCTGAACTTGCTGCACTTTTCGGTTCAAGTTTGGCTACATGTATTAGTAAGATTCCATTTAATGGACCAGTTGCTGGAGTAAAAGTTGGATATGTAGATAAGAAGTTTATTATTAATCCAACGCACGAAGAGTTAGAAAATTCTCTTATAGATTTAACTGTTGCAGGAACAATGGATGCTATTAACATGGTAGAATCTAGTGCACATGAAGCAAGTGAAAAAATAATGTTAGATGCATTAATGACAGGTCATGAAGCTATTAAAGAGTTAGTAGAGTTTCAAAATGAAATCATTGCTGAAATTGGAGAAGAAAAAATCGAGTATGAACATCTTGAAATTAGTGATGAATTAAGAAGTGAAATTGAAGGTCTTGCTAGTAAAAGATTAGATAAGGCATTACGTATTAAAGAAAAATTAAAAATGCATGAAGAAGTAGATGCAATAAAAGATGAAATAGTTTTAAAATATGAGGAAGAAAATAGTGAATTAGATGAAGAGGAACTTGCTTTCTTAAAAACTAAAGTACGTTTAGTATTAGATGATTTAGAGTATAACTTATTTAGAAATATTGTTGTTAAAGAACATATTCGTGCTGATGGTAGAAAGATGGATGAAATTAGACCTTTATCTACTGATATTGATTTACTTCCAAGAACTCATGGTTCTGCTTTATTTACAAGAGGTGAGACACAGGCTTTATCTGTTACAACTTTAGGTGCTTTAGGCGAACATCAAATTTTAGATGGACTTGAAATAGAGAATCAAAAAAGATTTATGCTACATTATAACTTTCCACAGTTTTCAGTTGGAGAAACTGGTAGATATGGCGCTCCAGGAAGACGTGAAATTGGACATGGTGCATTGGGAGAAAAAGCTTTGGCACAAGTTATTCCAAGTGAAGAGGAGTTTCCTTATACTATTCGTGTAGTTAGTGAAATTTTAGAGTCAAATGGTTCATCTTCTCAAGCAAGTATTTGTGCTGGGTGTATGTCACTTATGGCTGCAGGAGTACCTATTAAAGCACCTGTTGCTGGTATTGCAATGGGATTAATAACAGCAGGACGTGATTATACAATTTTAACTGATATTCAAGGTATGGAAGATCATTTAGGTGATATGGACTTCAAAGTAGCAGGTACAAAAGATGGTATTTGTGCATTACAAATGGATATTAAAATTAAAGGTGTTACAGAAAAAATATTAAAAGAAGCTTTAAAACAAGCTAAAAAGGCTCGTCTTGAAATATTAGATGTTATACATGAGCAAATTGCACAACCTCGTGCTGAAGTTAGTAAATATGCTCCTAAGATGGAAACGTTTACTATTAATCCATCTAAGATAAAAGATGTAATTGGCCGTGGTGGTGAAATGATTACTAAAATCATTTGTGAGGCATCTAATGTTACTGAGGTAAATGATATTAATGCTGTTAAAGTTGATCTTGAAGATGATGGTCGTGTAATAATTTATCATACTGATAAAGAAATTATTAAAAAGACTCGTCAGATGATTGAAGATGTTGTAAGAGATGTTGAAATTGGTAAAGATTATATGGTCAAAGTAGTTAAAGTAGAAGATTTTGGATGCTTTGTAGAAGTTTGGCCAGGTTGTGAGGGTATGGTTCATGTTTCTCAACTTGCACATGAGAGAGTTGAAAAAGCAGGTGATGTTGTTTCAGTGGGTGATGAGATAATGGTTAGAGCTGTCGGCCCAGATAAAAAGGGAAGACAAAACTTCTCGAGAAAAGATTGTCTACCTAAACCTAAACAAAAGACTAAAGATTCAAAAAAATAGAAATAGTTATAATGTAAACTTAGTGAAAATGTAAACCTAGAAAGTTTACATTTTTTGTTTTTTTATGATATTATATAATTAATAATAATAGACAGTAGGTGAGTGTTGTGAATAAAGGTAAAAATAGTAAATGGTATATAATGTGTAGTGTATGTGTATTTTTCTTTTTTGTTTTTCTTTTTTTGACAGTGCATGAATTTGAATATTCTTATGCTATTCCAGGTGCTACATATGGTTTAAGTAGTGATGATACTTCTAGTAAAGATTTAGAAATAATAGCAATAGATCCAGATCCATGTAATAGTTCTGTATCAGGAGATGCAGTCTTACTTGTATCAGATGGTTATGTAATGTTAATGGATACAGGGCATGGTACAGATGGAACTAATCAAATTGAATATGTAAGTGATTATGTAATAAATTTTTTAGATAATTATCAAAAAACTAATAAGTTGAAGGGCTTCTATATTTATTTATCTCATTTTCACTCAGATCATTATGGAATAATCTATAACAGTTTTTCTCAGAATGGAAGCTGCTCTACTATAGAAGGAGTTGGAAATAGGGCAAATTCTTACACAGATGTTAGTGGTAAATTTATTGCAAGATTGAAAGAAACAATTGGTGTATCAAAAATTAATGGAGTTTATTTAACTGATCCAGCATTAATAAGTAATATATATTATGCTGGTAATAACAATATTTGGTATTATAGAAATAATTATGAATATCTTACACAAACATTATGTACAGGAACAACGACAACTGTTGAAAATAGCTCATCTGGATGTACAGTACAACCAGTAAATCTATGTACAAGTGGAAGTAAGGTTAACATAGTAAAAAATGGGGATAAAATTTTATTTGGAGATGCCGAAATAAATATAGTTGGTCCTAATTATATTAATACATTAGATTTTTCAAATAATAATTATGCCAGTGCATTTGATTCTGCTTATCCTAAATGTAGTAATATAACATCAGGAAAAAGAAATTTTAAAACTATAAATAATACATGTACAATAAATGGAAAAGTACGATATGATTTTTCTGTTGAAAATACAGGTGTAAATGAAATTTCTTCGGGTCATTATTTTAATGATACATCTTTAGTGGCTTTAGTTAAAGTTGGTAATACAAGATATTTATCAACTGGAGATATGGAATGGCAAGAGATAGAAAAGATAGTTAACAATAGTACATCAATTAATCCTAGTGGCAAACCAATTGATATTATGAAAGTACCACATCATGCAGAAAAAACGGGATTTTTAAAATCACTTTATGAAACATATAAACCTAAATTTGCTTTCTACCAACAAGATAGTCCATATTTTGGAGGAGATGAGTGGTCAAAATACGTAGTTGATTATGTTAGTGAGCAAACTAATTTATTGGCAACTGGATATAATGGAACAGTAAAATATAGTATATCTAATGATAATATTAATATTTCAACTGATTATACTGTAGAATCATGTGTTCAAAAGAATAATAATGTAAAACAGATAATAGTTAATTATGTAGATTCTTCAACTAATAATAAAATTTCATCTTCAAATTCTTATATTGTAACTAAGAATTCATTGAATGAGGCAATGACAAGAACAGATAATTTTTATGATAATGAAACTCATAATTATCAAGGAAAGTTTGATTTAAAAAATGTAGCTCCAAAACAAATAGAGGGATATACATTAAAACAAGATGCAAATTATAATCAGTTAGAAGGAATAGCAGCAGATAATACAACGTTATATGTAAATCTAAATTATGAGTCAAATTCAAAGGGAAACCCTGATTCAAAAGGAAACTCAGATTCAAAAGAAAATTCAGATTCAAAAGAAAATATAATTGTTCCTGATACTTTTAAAAATTCACAGAAATATACTGTAGGTGCAGTTATAATGTTTTTGGGTATAATTATATCTATTATTGGTATAGTTAAGAATAATCAAAATGATTAATTATGAACTCCTTTATGGAGTTCTTTTTTTTTTCTTTTTACATATAATTATTTGAGGAGATAATAATATGAATATAGATGATTATAGAAAAAGTAGAAATAGTAGTTATAGTAATAAAAGTATCAAATTAAAAAATGGTATTAGATCATTTATAAATAAGTTTTTAATTTCAATGATAATTCTTTTATGTGGTTTAATTCTTATAAAGAGTAATCCAAGTTATGCAAAAAAAATATCTAATTATTTATATCAAGAAAGTATTCATTTTACTAAATTAAAAAAAATATATAATAAGTATTTTGGAAAATATATTGGTGAGGTAGAAGAGACAAAGGAAGTTTTTTCAGAAAAAATTTCATATAATAGTGAGAGTGTTTACAAAGATGGTGTTAAATTGGAGGTAAATACAGGATATTTGATTCCTGCTTTAGAAAGTGGAATTATTATTTTTATGGGAGAAAAAGAAGAATATGGGTATACTGTTATAGTTGAGCAGATTAATGGTATTGATACTTGGTATAGTAATATAAATCCTAAAAATATTAAAATGTATGATTATGTAAAAAAAGGTGATCTAATAGGTGAGGCAAAAGATAAAAATATTTATTTACTATTTGAGGAAAAAGGGAAGTTTTTAGATTATAAAAAATATATTTAATATCTATGTTCATCCTAGCTTATACGTTTTTGCTTTTTTGTCTATTCTTATAGGTTATTTTGAGCAATTTATCTTTGTGTTTTCTTTAATCTTTATCCATGAATTAGGTCATTTTGAGACGGCAAGATTATTAAAGTTTGAAGTTGATAAAATATATTTATATCCTACTGGTGGAATATCTAAATTTACTAGCCAAATTAATGTTTCTTGGCTTAAGGAATTGTTGGTTTTAATAAATGGACCATTAATGCAATGTATTACTTATCTTTTATTATTTAACTATTATCCATATGATAGGTCTTTAGATTTTTTAAAATATATTCATTATTCCATTTTATTATTTAATTTACTTCCTATATATCCACTTGATGGCGGGAAAATAATCAACTTAATATTAAGTTTATTTTTTTCTTATAGAAGTAGTTTTAATATAACTATTATTATTTCTTATATCATTATTATTGTTTTAGCTTTATTTTTACCATTTTATTTTAAAATAAATTATATATTTATGATTCTTTTTTTACTATATAAGGTTCATGAGGCTAATAAGGAAAAAAAATACTATTTTGATAAATTTTTATTAGAAAGATATTTATATTCATATTCTTTTAATAAAATATGTATTGTTAAGTCAATAAAAGATTTTAAAAGGGGATGTATGCATATAATTAATGATAAAGATGGTGTTTTTTTTGAAAAAGATAAATTAAATAAAGTCTTTATGCTTCAAAAAAAATAAAAAATGCAATATTATTTATTGACTTTTATATATTGGTTTGTTATAATCTAATTACTGGTTTGAAGAACTGGTATTAGTATGGGGCATTAGCTCAGCTGGGAGAGCGCCACGTTTGCACCGTGGAGGTCAGCGGTTCGATCCCGCTATGCTCCACCATATTGAATTTATAGGACTTAATTGGAGTCCTTTTTTTTGGCAATAAAACTGTCAATAATGATACAATCATATTGTTTAAGTAAGTAATGTTTGTTAAAATATATATTATAGTAGAGGGTATTTTTATGAAACTAGTATTATTACTTATTTTAGCAGTTTTACCTGTTGTTTTATTTATTTTTTATATTAATAGTAAGGATAAACAAAAAGAACCTAAAGGTCTTTTAGTGGCTCTTTTTTTCTCTGGATTTTTGGCGTGCTTTTTAGTAGTTTTGATTAGTTATATTATGAGTTCTATCTTTCCAATATTTGATTTAGAAGTTAAAAGTTTGGACTTTTTACAATTAGCAATATATGTTTTTATTGGTGTTGCTTTAGTAGAGGAATTATGTAAATGGTTGTTTACAATGTTAATTGGATTTAGAAGTAAAAATTTTGATGAAACTTTTGATATTATAGTTTATTCAACTTTTGTTTCTTTAGGATTTGCTTGTATTGAAAATGTATTATATGTTGTTCAAGGTGGCTTTTTATCTGCATTATTGAGAGCTATTACATCAGTCCCTGGTCATATGTGTTTTGGTATTATAATGGGATATTATCTTTTATTAGCTAAATTATCTAAAAAGAATAATAATAAAAAATTATATAAGAAAAATATAGCTTTAAGTTTAGTTATTCCAATTCTTGCTCATGGAATCTATGATTACTTTTTGTTTTTAGGTAATATATTCTTTCTTTTTGTATTATTGGTTTTAATAATTCTTTTCTTTGTTTACAGTCATAGTAAACTAAAACAGGTAGCTAGTGTTAATAGAAAGATTTTTTATAAAAATAAATATTGTCCAAGGTGTGGTGTTTTAGTAGAGACGCCATATTGTCCTCATTGTGGTTTGAAACATGAATAAACTGTTAACAAAATGATTTTGTTATGATAATATATTAATATAGGAGGTAGTTATTATGTATAAAATAATCTTTGCTTTTAGTAGTATATTTATCTCTTTATATTTCATTTTTTTAATTGTTTTTTCATTAAAGGCAAGTAAAACAAAAAAGAATTTATATACTATTCATTTTAATATATATGTAATTAGTATTTTAATAACAACCTTTTTCTTAATGATTTATTTTAAAAACGTTATTTTAAAAGTGGATTATTTATATTTTACTGCTATACCTGCTTTTGTCATTTTTGCAATAATGATATCTATTAATTTACTTCTTTTGTATAATTTTATTAAGTTTATTAGGAAAGAAAATTTTGGTATAAATAAAGTTGAACAACAAAAACAAATAAGTATTATGATTAATGATTTGGAAAATAGTGAATATATGAATAATAAACAAAAAGAAGAAATAATTGAGATTTTGTGAGGAGAATTATATGAAAAATAAGAAAATTATATTCGTAATTATAGTTATTGTAGTTGCTTTACTTTTTATAATTTTGCCCCCTTTGTTTAGGAATATTTATAAGAATAGAAAGGTAGTAGCTAACAAAGATAAGTTAGTATGTTCAATTAATGCAAGTGATAAACATAAAATAACAGTTACTACTAAATATAAAAATAATGAAGTTGATACTATAGATTTTATATTTGTTAATAATTCTAAAATTCATAATGGTAGCGAACAATATGTAAATAGTCCTACTAAATCAGTAGTCTTATTAAATTATTATGCATCTCTTGTTGGGACAGTATATGTTGTTAATAATAATGTTAGTGAAGTAAAATTGACTAATGAAACTTATAAATATTATCACAATAATAAGCAAATTAAAAAAATATTTTCTAATTATAATACTGTTAGAAAATATTACGAAAGTATTGGTTATTCTTGTAAATAGATATATTTATCAAATATTAATTCTTTGTCTTGGATTTTAAGAAGAGGAAGTGCTATCTTCTTTTTCTTTTTGTAAAGCTTTTTTAAATCTTTTAAAGAGATTTTTTTATTCTTTAAAACACTATCTATATATTTATAATTTTTGTTTATTTTAATAACTTTATTTAAATTGTTTTTGGTAATAACAATAGATGAATCTCTATTAATATTATTATTTTTTTTAACATATTTTAATAAGTCTGTTAATGTTTTTTTCTTGTTCTTGTTTTCTATAATGATGTTTTGCAATTTTTTTAAATAAATTTTTTTAGGAGAGTGATTTATTATATTTGAAAAGGCATTCTTTAATCTTTTTGAGCTTCCTGTTCTATAATTATAATCATATTCTACTTTATTGTTTTTTTCTTTAGGAATAATTTCTTGCATAGTTACTATATAATTTTTATTTTTATATGTGATAGTAATATTACTAATTATTGCTAGATTATTTAATTCTTCATATTTTGAACATGATGTTATAAAAAACGTAATTAATAATATTATTATGATTTTCTTTTTCATCTAAAATGACCTCTTTTCACATTTTTAGTAAGTGTAGGATTACGGTATTTTTCACCTTTGTTACTTGTTTTAATAATATTATCTTTATATTCTGTTTTTATAAATGGAAATAGTGGGGTTAAATAATTTCTATCAAAATTTTTAATAGTCATTAATCTTATTATTAATATGATAGTACCAATAATTATTCCCCATATACCAAGTATAGCAGCTAAAATAATAAGTATTAATCTCCACCATCTAATTGCACTAACTAATTCAATGGATGTGAAAGTTAATCCTGATATTGCTGATATTGCTACTACTATGATCATGATTGGAGAAATTATTCCTGCACTAACAGCTGCATCTCCTAAGATTAGACCTCCAAGAATAGATACGGCGTTACCGCTAGTAGATGACATTCTGATATCACTTTCTCTTAATATTTCAAAACAAAGCATCATAAAAAGTGCTTCTGTTATTGCAGAGAAAGGAACACTTTCTCGCTGTGCTTTTAAAGAAAGTAGCATATCAAGGCTTACAAACTCATGATTATGAGTTGTAACCATTATGTATAATGCTGGTACAAATATAGAAATGAAAAAGGCTAGAAGTCTTACAAATCTAATAAAAGTTGTATTAATGGGTTTTTGATAGTAATCATCAACAGTATGAAAGAAGTCAATAAAGTAGTTAGGCATAATTAAAACATATGGGCTCATATCAACAATTATAGCTATTTTTCCTTCAAGTAGGGACATCGAAACTTTATCTGGCCTTTCTGTTGACATAATAGTTGGAAAAAAGTTGTTGTTTTTTGATTCTAAGTTTTCTTTTAAATAGGTTGAGTCAATAATACCATCTATATCTATAGTTGAAAGTTTAAGTTTTACTTTTTCAATTAGGTCCTTATCGGTAATGTTTTTCATATAAAGTATTCCAACCTTTGTTTTTGTTTCTCTTCCAATAGACATATCAAAACACTCTAAATTTGTAGTTTTTATTCTTCTTCTAATAAGACCTAAGTTGGTATTAAAATTTTCTGAAAATGCATCTTTTGGACCCTTTATAGTTAATTCACTAGTAATTGTTTGTATCCCTCTATCTAGGTTTGCTCTTTCTTCAAAAGCATAGATTTTTTTTTCAGTAAGGATTATTATATAACCATTATGTATATAATTTAAAATATCTTTTTCTTCTATTATTAAAATATTTCTATCTGGTATAGTATTTTCTAAGGAAGTTAAATCTTTATCTTCCAAAACAGTTAGTCTTTTTAATATAAATTCATTAATCATATTAGAAGATGTTAATACTTCATTAAATACTATATTTACTTTTATATTATTAATATTAAATTCTTTATAAATATAATCTTTGCTAAGACCTGTTTTTTCTTTTAATTTGTTTAAGATTTCATACATGTTATTCACCATATTTAGTATGGTCAAATACTATATTTTTATGTATAATTTAATTGGTGAAGTAAATGAAATGTAGAATAGATAGTTTAGATGATTTTGGAAGAGGAATAACAAGAATTAATAATAAAATATGTTTTGTAAAAGATGCTATTGATGGTGAAGTTATAGATTTAGAAATTGTTAATGAAAAAAAGAATTATTTAGTTGCAAGAGTAAAAGAATACATAGAAAAAAGTGACAAAAGAATTAAACCAAAATGTAAATATTATAATATTTGTGGTGGATGTAATTTAGAGCATATTTCTTTAAAAGATGAAGAAAAATATAAAATTAAAAAGATAGAAAGTATTTTAAAAAAGTTTGCGGGTATTAATACTAGTATAGAAAAAATTACTAGTTTAAACGAATATAATTATCGTAACAAAGTTACTTTAAGAGTAAAAAACGGAAAAATTGGTTTATTGGAAGAAAACAGTCATAGTTTTATAGAAATTGATAAGTGTTATTTAGTTGTTCCTAAAATAAATGAAGTTATTTTCAAATTAAAAGATATTGTAAAAGAAGAAGATGGTATTTCTAAAATAATGATTAGAACATCAAATGATAATCATATTGTAATGATTAAGATTGAGGGAAAAGTAAGAAATCTTTCTAATTTTAAAAGTATTTGTGATAGCTTAATAGTAAATGATAAAGTGATTAAAAATGAATTTATAGAGTCAGCTATTCTTGATAAAAGGTTCTATGTATCAAGTAATTCTTTTTTTCAGATTAATAAAGATATAGTAGAAGCTATGTATAAAAGAATAATTGAGATTATTAAGAAAAAAAGTAGTTACAAAGTATTGGATTTATATTGTGGCGTTGGTACAATAGGAATATGTGTTTCAAATTATGTTGATCAAGTTTTAGGAATTGAAGTGGTTAGAGAATCTGTTGATAGTGCATTTAAAAATAAAGAGTTAAATAATGTTAATAATATAAGTTTTAAATGTGGTAAGGTTGAAGATATAATTGATGCTAAATTAATGAATTTTGATACTATTATTGTTGATCCTCCAAGAGCTGGGATAGAAAAAAGTGCAATTGAAGTGTTGAATAATAGTAAGGCTCAAAATATTATTTATGTGTCATGTGATCCTGTAACACTTGCGAGGGATATTAAAAATCTTGATAACTACGAATTAAAAGAAATAGAACTTTTTAACATGTTCCCTAGAACTTATCATTGCGAATCCATCGCAGTTTTAGAAAGGAAGTAAGGAGAGAAGAATATGGAATATTTACAAGTATTTGATGAAAAGAAAAAAGTACTAAATGAAAAAGTTAGTCGTGACGAAAAATATAATTTACCAGATGGAAAGCATTTCATGATTGTTTTAATATTTATTGAAAATAATAAAGGTGAATTTTTGTTGCAGAAAACGTCTAAATCAAGGCATTCATGTATTGCAACTACCGGAGGACATGTAACTTATGGAGATAGTGCAATAGAAACAGTTATTAAAGAATGTAAAGAAGAATTAGGTATTGATATATCATCAAATGAGTTTAGTTTTGTAGACACTATTTTATTTAGAAATTGTTTTTTAGAAACATTCTATACAAAAATGGAAATAGATCCTAATAAATTAACATTGCAAACAGAAGAAGTTGAAAGTGTTAAATGGTATACTCAAGATGAAATAGCAACATTTATTGAAAATGGGGAGTTTAGAGAAGGCAATATAAAACCTTATCAAAAAGTATTAGAGTATATAAAACAATAAAACCAACTATGCAAATAACACACAGACAAGGTTGGCAGATTGTTGGTAATATCCATGCAAAGACCCACGAACATGTAAAAAATGACTACGCAAAAACCCACGGTCTAGCCATTGCGAGAGTGTCTGTATATTAGAAAGAAGGTAAAATATGAAAAATATATTTCTAACATCATGTGGAATTATAAATAATGAAATAAAAAATGAATTCTATAATGCTATTACTAAAGATGTAAAAGATTTAAAAGTATTATATATAACAACTGCATCAGATGGAGAAGCAGACTTAGATAAAACATGGATGGAAGAGGAATTTCAAACTATATTAGATCTAGGTATTTTAAAAGAAAATATAACTGAACATAAAATAGGAAACGAAATAAATATAAACGAGTTCGATGTTATGTATATGATGGGTGGTAATACGTTTTATTTACTAAATATTATAAGAAAAACTGGATTTGATAAAAATATAAAAGAGTTTATTAATTCAGGAAAAATATATGTTGGGTCATCTGCAGGGAGTGAAATATTAGGTAACTCTATTGATGTGGCCATTGGTTATGATGATAATAATGTTAATATGACTGATTTTACAGGCTTAAAAATAGTAGATGGTTTAATAATACCTCATTGTAATAGAAAAGAAGATTTTATAAACAAGTTAAAAAATGAAACAAATGAAAAGTTATATTTATTATATGATGGAGATGGTATAATAATCTAAATATGACTTAGCACTAATACGCAAACAACCTGGATTGTTTCATATTTAAGAAATATTTCTAATACTGAAACAAGGCTAGAGCACTTAGCACTGACACTGAAACAACCCATTGCGAAAGTGTCTGTTTATTAGAGAGGAGATAAAAAATGAAAATATTAATAATATGTAGTAAAAAGTTTTATTCAAAAATAGAAGAAGTTAAAAAGAATTTAGAAAAGAAAAATATTGAAGTATTCTTACCAAATTGTTATGATGATCCAACTGCTGAACAAAAAGCATGGGATTTAGGAGTAGAAGAACATCAAAAATTTAAAGCAGCAATGTACAAACAAAGTGAAGATATAATTTCAAATATGGATGCAGTTTTAGTATTAAATCTAGATAAAGAAAAAAAGGGGGAAATACTAAAAAACTACATCGGAGGAGCTACATTCTTAGAAATGTATGATGCATTTAGATTAGGTAAAAAAATATATTTATATAATGATATTCCTAATGGTATGTTATATGATGAAATAGAAGGATTTAATCCAATTATTATTGATGGTAATCTAGAACTAATTAAATAATATGACTTAGCACTGACACTGATACAACCCATTGCGAAAGTATCACGATTTTAGAAAGGAGAATTTAAAATGAAAAATAGTTATTTTATAATACATGGAAGTTTTGGGAGCCCTTTTGTTAATTGGGTTCCATATATAAGAAAGGAAATAGAAGAAAAAAATGGTGTTGTTTATACACCAGATTTTCCAACTGGGGTTGGATATCAAAATTATGACAATTGGAATAAATTATTAAGTGTTTATTTGGATGCGGGACTAATAAATGAAAATACTGTTATTTTTGCGCATTCAATTGCACCTATATTTATATGTCACTTTTTAGTTGAACATAGAGTAAAAATTAAAAGACTAGTTTTAGTTTGTGGGTTTAACAATTACTTAGGAATAGATGAAGAATATGATAATGTAAATGAAACTATGTACTTTGATAATTTAAAAGATGTAAGAAATTATGCTGATGAAATAATCTGTTTTTATTCTAAGAATGACCCTTATGTTAAATATGAGGCAGAAAAAGAATTTGCTGATACAATTGCAACAAAACAAATAGTTATTGATGATGGTGGACATCTAAATTCTGAAAGCGGTTATACTGAATTTACGGAATTACTAAAATATATTTAATAAAAACAACTATGTTTGATTGTATTCAAAACAAAAGTATGATATATTCAGCATGTATTAATTATCTTGCCATGAGTTAATATGACAATTTGGGACGCTAAGGTTCTAATTCTTTAAGGCAAGGAAGAATTATTGCATGCTGCGGGATATCCCTTTTAATAGGATGAAGGGGATATCCTTTTTTTATTCTAAAGAAGGAGGTTTAATTATGAATGAAATAGCAGAAAAAGAAGTTATAAACATCGAAGAAATGATTTATGAAATTGATGGAAAGGAGGTTATGTTAGATTCTGATCTGGCTAAATTATACAATGTTGAAACAAAAAGAATCAATGAAGCAGTAAAAAACAATCCAGAAAAATTTCCAGATAGATATTTATTTAGAATCACTGATAAAGAATATAATTCTTTGAAGTCGAAAATTTCGACTTCAAAAGGTGGTTCTAGAAAAGGACATACGGCATTTGTTGAACAAGGTGTATATATGCTCGCAACAATCTTAAAGTCAGATGTTGCTACTGAAGTTAGTATTAGGATAATGGATACATTTGTTAGAATGAGGCATTATATTAAATACAATGATCAATTATTACCACATAAATATTTACTTTTAGAAGAAAAAGTATATAATAATACAAAGAGAATAGATGAACTTTTTGATAAATTCAATCCAAAAGTAATTACTAAAAACTCCATATTTTTTCATAATGATATTTATGATTCATATTCTGTACTATTAGAAATATTCGACATAGCTAAAGAAGAAATAATAATTATTGATAACTATATGGGAAAAGTATTGTTAGATGAACTTAGAAATATTAATAAAAAAATAATAATAATCTCATCAAATATAAACTATACTTTAAAGAAAAAATATTTAAAACAATATAATAATATTAAATTTATAAATAACGAATCATATCACGATAGATTTATAATTATAGATAGAAAAAGAGTGTTTCACTGTGGAGCATCATTTAAAGATCTAGGTAAAAAGTGTTTTGGAATACATGAAATAGAAAACATGTATGAGATAGAAAAATTAGTAAACGATGTCATTAAAAATTGCAGTATAGATAATTAATAGTATTTATGATAATATTTATATGTAAAACATTTTAGTAATAAATATATAATAATAGCAACATATATGACATTATCTTCACCCTAGAACATGCCTAGTTCTAGGAGTTTAAGAACATGTTCTATTGCCCTAGTACAGGCCTAGACAATATGTTCTTCGCCCCAGGACAGGGCATTGCGAGAGTGTCTGTATATTAGAAAGAAGGTAAGAATATGGAAAAAGTATTTAATTGTTCCACATGTTGGAATATGCAATATGAATTATTAAATGGTATGTTTTTCGATACAAAAGAAGAAACAAATAATTATATTTTATGTACTTCTAAAGTAATGGATGATTATTTTTGGAATATGGCTTATTTAAAAATGAAAGCTAATGAAAATGTATTGTCTGAAATAGAAAGTAAATTAAAAGCTATGAATCGTATTCCTGCAATCTATATTGGAAGAGATGATCAATATTTTGACGATAATAAAAGATTTCTTTTTGATAACGGATATAAACTAAATGATACTGATGTATTTATGATTTTAAACGATTATAAAGATACTGATATTAATATAAATATAAAAGTAGTTGAAAACGAAAGTGAATATAATGATTTTATGACAGTATTAGCATCTGCTTATAATGATAGCATTGAGAATTTAAGTGAAAACGTTTATGCTGATGCAGTTACCAAATGTTATTATGATGCAGTAAAGAATTCGATAAATAGTAGTAAAACATATCATATTATTGGTTATAACGAAGATCATATACCTGTTAGTGTTGCCACATTAAATATTGTTGATGGTGTAGGTGAAATAAATAATGTTGGAACTGCACAAGGATTTTGGAACAAAGGATATAGTAAGCAAGTATTAACATATTTAATAAAAATATTTAAAGAAAATAATGGTGAACATTTATTATTATGTACTGAATATCATACTAAGAATCAGACATATTATGAAAAACTTGGATTTAAAGAAATATATGTTATGGAACAATATATCAAATAATTTAACAATAACTGATTTAGCACTGACACTGATACAAATCCACAGTGCGATACTTATTATATCATTAAAGAAGTATAATAAGTCTTGTAGAAAATAATAAAAATTCCTACATACCCAGTATACGAATATTCCGAACAAAAAGAAATATATTGAAACTCGTCGTTGGAAAACAAGTTATAGGGGTGAATTATATATTCATGCTAGTGCTACTAAAATACCAAAAGAATGGAAAAACAATATTGAGCTAATGTCATTAGTAGATGAGACAAAGTTGAATTTTGGTAATATCATTTGTAAATGTAACTTAGTTGATTGTATATGTATGACAAAAGATTATGTAGAAAATATGAAAAAGAATAATCATCAAGAATATATATGTGGTGTCTATGAAGAGGGACGATATGCTTGGATATTAAAGGATATAGTTCCTTTAGAGGAACCGATAAAAGCAAAAGGACACTTAAGTATTTGGGATTACTAAGTGTTCGTAAGATTAAGATATTCTGATGATTTGAACTGGATGTAAGAGTCTACTTTTTTTATGGTATAATGATTGTAGAGGTGTTATGAAAATGAATGAATATATTAACTTGGATGAAGAGAATATAGAGGAAGAACATATATGCTGTGCAATTGGTGATCCTAAACATCAAGATGGTGTTGATAAAAAGAAAAAATGGATTAAAAGCAAATTAAAAGATGGTCATGTATTTAGAAAATTAAATGCAAGAGGTAAAATCTTTATTGAATATGAACCAATAGAAACTGCTTGGGTTCCTATTAATGGAAAAAACTATATGTATATTTATTGTTTATGGGTAGCAGGTAGTTTTAAAGGAAAAGGTATTGGTAAAGAATTATTAGAGTATGCTATCCAAGACGCTAAATCTAAAAAAATGAGTGGAGTTTGTGCAATAGTTACACAAAAGAAAAAACCATTTATTGGTGATAAGAAATTTTTTGAACATTTTGGATTTAAAGTAGTAGATACTATTAATGATTATGAATTAATGACACTTTCTTTTGAGACTTCCGAAACTCCTAAATTTAGTGATCGTGCTAGAAAAATGGAAATTGATAGTCAAGATTTTACTATTTATTATTCTAATGAATGCCCTTATGTAGAATATGAAGTAAAAGAATTATCTGATTATGCAAAAGATAAAGGTATTAAATTAGATTTGATAAAAATAGATTCATTAGAGAAAGCAAAAAATGTACCATGTGTATTCAATAACTGGGCAAACTTTTATAAAGGTAAATTTGTTTCAAATACAATATTAAATGCAAATGCATTTGAGAAGCTATTAAAATAAAGTAATTGTCATATTAAGATATATAGAACGATGAGAATTCGTTCTTTTATGTTATAATTAATTATAGGAGTTGATAGAATGGCTACTACAAAAGATTATAGGGATTTTATTTTAGAACAATTAAACTTATTAGATAATATAACTTATAAATCTATGATGGGGGAATATTTACTTTATTATAATGGATTATTATTTGGTGGTATTTATGATGACAGATTTCTTGTTAAAATAGTTGATAGTAATAAAAAGTATAATATGCAAGAATCTATTCCTTATGAAAGTGCTAAGCCAATGTATCTTGTAGATAATGTAGATAATCAGGATATATTAAGGGATATAGTATTAGATACTTGTAAAGATTTAAAGAAATAGAAAGCTTGGAATATTAGAATACTTTCATATATTTAGGTGAGATAAAAACTCATCTTTTTTTAGTAATATTCTGTTGTAATTAAATTTTGAAAATATGTGATATAATGTTGGCAGGTGATTATATATGAGTAAATTAAAGTTTTTATTACCAATTCGATCAATATTGTTTATATTAATATTTGTTATTGGTTCAATAATTGTTAATAAAAATATAAGTGATATTAGTAACTGGTGGAGTATAGTAGCTAGCATTGTTAATATAATAACTATTATAATACTTATTTTAGTTGCAAAGAAATTAAATATCAGTTATTTCAAACTTATTAATTGTGAAAAGGGTAAAACAAATATTAAACAAGTTATAGTTATGTGTATTATTACTTTAATATTTGCATCTACTGGTATGTATTTGGGAGGATATATTTGTTATGGTGTTATCCCTTATTTAGCTCCAATGATGGCAGCACCTATACCACTTATACTTGCAATTATTAATTTTATTGTACTTCCACTTACAGTTCCATTTGCTGAAGATGCACTATATTTAGGATGTGGAGTTAATAGTTTCAAAAATAAATATATGGCTATAATAATTCCAGCATTCTTCTATGCATTACAACATAGTTTTATACCATTACTATTTGATTTTAAATTTATTGTATATAGATTTCTATCATTTCTACCACTTACTATTATATTTTGTTATTACTATTATAAGAAGAAAAATCCAGTTCCAATGATGATTGGACATACAATTGTAGAAATGGCAAGCGTAGTATTAGTATTAGTCACATCAATAAATCCAAACATTTATCAAACTTGGTTAACTATGTAAAGCTCGGAAGATTAAGAATTAATTTATTTTTTAATAATATTATGATATAATGATTTGTGGTGTGGTATTGATTTTGCTATTTGTCAAATTAAAGATAAGTCATTTATAGATACGTTCTTTACTACTCGAAATTTAATTGAACTTGCTCTTTGTTCAGTTGCTGCTGGTGCTGCATATTATTCAGCACAAAATAAAAAGACTAAATAGTTAGTGAGTTTAAGGCATATAAATAGATGAAGATTTGTTTTTGAGTGGAGTAATTTTTATATGGCTAAATTAAAGATGATTGGTATTATAAAAGAAAATCAAATTAATAAATATCAGAAATACAATACAAGTGAAAAAATGGTATTGATTGTTGGTGATAAAGATAATATACAAATTAAAGCGATACCTATTTGCATAGTTTTCATATTATTATGTATTTTGTGTTTATTTCTTAAAGTATTTTATAGTTCAATTATTATTAATCCAGTTATTGCTATAATAGGTTTTCTTATAGGATTTATGTTATTGATTGTTCACGAGGTTTTACATGGAATAGTTTATCCTAAAAATGTTAGTGTTAGTATAGGATTTATTCCGCCTATTACATTTGTTGCCTTAGCATCTTATCCAATGAGTAAAAAAAGATTCATATTAATGTGCTTATTGCCATTTGTTTTAGGGGTT
Organism: Bacilli bacterium; assembly: GCA_017525855.1. The sequence goes on along the minus strand of JAFXSE010000118.1, from coordinate 257,663 downwards.
ATACCTTTGTTAATATTAATTATATTTAATAATTCTATAATATGCAGTTTATGTATTGGTTTGATGTTTTTTGGAATGATATCTCCATATCCTGATGTATATAATGTAATTCAAGTCATTAAGAAAGTACCTAAAAACAAAAAAGTACTATTTTATGAAGATTCATTAGTATATATTGATTAATAAAAAGTAGTTATGATATGTTTCAAATCTAGTTTATATATAAAGAAATGTTGATTTATTTGTCTGGATATGTTATAATATCCCCGATGTTTTGGGGGTGAAAATATGATAATATTAGATTCTACTTTTAAAAGGCAAAATGTATAGTTAAAAGGTAGGAAACCAAAATTTAAATTTTTGAGAAATGGTAGAACTTCTATATTTAAGTATGGTGCTATTAATTATGAAATATATGCGGAATTAATAGCAGAAGAAATTGGTTGTCAAATGGGAATCGATATGGCTCATTATAATGTAGCAAAATATGATGGTATTATTGGGGTATTAACACAAATGATAAAGATGAACTTATTATTTCAAGCTATTCATTGAATGATTCAGTACAAAAAATATGTGATGAGAATAGTATTAATTTGGATTTAAGAGGTAATACAATTTCTAATATAGTCCAGGCGGCTTGTACTTATGATAATAGGGTTGATAGTAAAGAACTTACTGCAGAACTTATGAGAAGATGGGTATTTTATGGCCTTATTATGGAAAGTGATAAAAATAGTACTAATATTTCTTTTATAAAGAGTGTTAATGAGCCATTAAGATTATCACCTGATTATGATAATTCTACTATGGCAAGAATGAATGAAGATATAAATGGTTTTCTTGAAAGTATGCGCTTTGGTAGAGCAATTTATAATTATACTGATGCTGTAAAATGTTCTTTAAAAATAACTGATGATGATGTTGATGAGTTTTTACCTAATTTTGGTACTTTTGTGTCTAAATATCCTAATATTGCTGATTCTATAATGAATTCTGTAAAGAATGTAGATGTTAGTTCAGCTATTGAATATGTAGAGTTTCAAAATGATATAGAAGTACCTTGGAATGTAAAATATTGGTTGGAAAAAGCAATTGATAGTAGAAAGAATGATATGATAAATATTTATAATGATATTAGGAAAAAGAAATATATAAAATAAAAATAGGTGATAAAATGAATTATGATAAATTAATGCAGGAAGAAATAAGTGAAATAGGTGATAAAGTACCTAAATTATTGCTTCATGCTTGTTGTGCTCCTTGTTCATCTAGTTGTATTGAAAGATTGGCAGATGTATTTGAAATTACAATTTTTTATTATAATCCTAATATTACTAACGAAGAAGAATATAACAAAAGACTTAATGAAGTAAAAAGTTTTGTAAAAAAATATAAAACAAAGTATCCCATTGAAGTTATTGGTGCACGATATGATCCTAATGAATTTTTCGAAATAGCAAAAGGTCTTGAAAATGAGCCTGAACGTGGTGCCAGATGTTATAAGTGTTATAACTTGCGTCTTAAAGAAACTGCTTTTTTCGCAAGTAATAATGGCTTTGATTTTTTTGCTACTACACTTACATTGAGCCCATATAAAAAAGCCGATTGGATAAATAAAATAGGGGAACAGTTAGATAAAGAGTATAAAAGTAAATACTTATATTCTGACTTTAAAAAGAGAAATGGTTATAAAAGAAGTATTGAATTATCTTATCAATATAATTTATATAGACAAGATTATTGTGGATGTATATATTCATTAAGAAAATAGGGGGAATTATGAAATATATAGATAGAAAAGGATTTAAAATAAAAAAAGATATATATGGATATGGGTGTGAATCTGCATTATATAAAGTAATTAATTCAAATCAACTATATAAAATGTGGAAGACACGTGATTATAATGAAATTATGAACAAAGTAAAAAAATTACAATTGTTGGAAACAAAAGAAGAAATACTTGATTCAATAGCAAAGGTTGATACATTAGTTTATTCCAATTTTGAATATAGTGGCTGTTTGGTGGATTATTATGATGGGTATGAACTTGATTCTTTAGGCCTTAATTTTCTAGAGTCTATTAAGACATTAAAAAAAATTAGGGAGGTTATAGTAAAGTTTTATAATAATGGTGTTATGTATCTTGATATGAGTCCTGAAAATATTCTATGTAAAAAGAATAATAATGATATTGAAATGAAATTTATTGATGTTGATAATATTCAGATAGATTCTTATCCAATGGATTGTATGCCACCATTTTTAAGAGGGTATCTCAAAAATGGAGGAAAAATAGATTTTAATAGTTTAATTTTTTCTTTTAATTATTTAACAAGAAATATGTTAATTCCTTTTGATATTAGATTAGCTAATCTTGATCATATTCCAGATAATTTTGCTTGTACTTATAATAAATATATAGCAAAAATTGTAAGAGGAATTAATGAATGTGAAGTAGATGGTATTTCAAATAATGAGTATTTATTAGATTACTATAATGAAAAAGAACTTGTATTAAAATAATATAGTTCTTTTTTTTCTTATATTTACATAAAAAAAATCATAGTCTATAATAGATATAGAGGTGATAATATGAAATATTATTGTATAGGTATAAAAGGGACTGGTATGTCTACACTTGCCCAAATTCTTTATGATTTAGGGAATGAAGTTAGTGGATATGATGATACAGTTGAGTATAAATTTACACAAAAAGGATTAGAGGAGAGAGATATTAAAATATATTATGATAGTAATCATGATATAGATAAAAATACAATTGTTACCTATTCTGTTGCTTTTAAACCAGATCATAAGGAATTAAAAAGAGTTAATGAATTGGGATTAAAAATAAAAAAATATAATGAAATAGTAGGAGAAATAACAGAAATGTTTAATACTATTTCAGTTGCAGGAACGCATGGAAAAACATCTACATCTTCTATGATAAGACACATACTTGAAGGTTCTATTGGTTGTAATTATTTTATTGGTGCAGGGGATGGATATGTTAATAAGAATAATAGCATTTTTGTAATAGAATCAGATGAATTTAATAAACATTTTTTGACATATAAACCAACTAATTCAATAATAACAAATATGGAAGAAGAACATATGGAGTGTTATAAAGATTTAAATGATATTATTGATACATTTTCTGAGTTTGCAAACCATACAAAAGAAGAAATAATATTATGTGGAGATAATAAAAATTGTAGACAAATTAAAACAGATAAGAAATTGTGTTTTTATGGTTTTAATGATGATAATTATGTCGTTGTTAAAAATGTAAATACTACTAATTTAGGAGAAGAGTTTGATGTTTACATTAATAAAGAAAAATATGATACATTTTTAATACCTGTATTTGGTGAACATATGATTTTAAATGCAACTGCAGCAATATTAATGTGTAAAAAATATGGTGTTAGTAAAGATGTTATTAAAGAGAGATTAAAGACTTTTCATAATGCTAAAAGACGATTTGCTGAAGAAAAAATAGGTAATACTATAATAATTGATGATTATGCTCATCATCCTACTGAGATAAGAGAAACGTTAAAAGCAGTTAGAAGAAAATATCCCAATAAACGAATTGTTGTTGTTTTTAAACCTAATACGTATTCAAGAACTAGAGATTTTAAAGATCAATTTGTAGAGGCATTAAGTATAGCTGATAAAGTTTATTTAACCGAAATTGATAGTAATAGGGAAAGGCAGGAAGAGTATCCTTCAGTAACTTCTCATTTAATAATTGATAATATAGATAATGGTGAATTAATTTCTGAAGATACTATTAATAAGTTAGAAGATGAAAAAGATTCTATAATATGTTTTATGAGTTGTGCTTCTGTTAGTCATTTGATAGATTCTTTAAAAAAAATACTTAATAATTAAAGCAAGAATGTTTAATACATTCTTTTTTCTTGAAATTTTATTTATTATATGATATAATATGCTTGTTTTTTAGGGGGTTAATATGACAGTAGATGAAGTATTAAATATAGAACATAGTGTTGTTTTAAGATATTATTTATATGATATTGAGTTATATTCAGCAGTAAAAAGGGGTATTGATGTATCAAAATTTGCAAAAACTAAAGATAAGTTTATTGCTGATTCTCTTACAAAAAAGATTGGTTATAATAAGATGTTTGATGATCTTATTAGGAAAATGTTTGTTTATATACCAGCCATTGTTTGTAAAGAAGAAAGCATCGATAGAATGTTATGTATTGATGATATAAGTATTTGTCTTACATTCTTAAATGAGGGGCGTTGTTTAAATCAACAGTTTTCTTTAGAGGAAATTATAGGAGATATTGATACCAAACATTGGGATGATAAAGAATATAGGGATAGTTTTAAAAAGCAATTAGCTATTAAAACTAGAAAGATACTAAAAGATCAAAAGGCTAAGTTTAGTAATTGTAATACGAAGGAAGAATTATTAGAGTTGTATCATGATGATGAGACTTTTGAAAAATTATGCCAGCAATTAAAAAAACAAGGATGTCCTGAGCCTTTACTTGAACAAACAGCATTTTTGAAGATAAAGAATGCTCAAGTTGAGATTATTAGCACTATGTGTTCGTTTATCAGTCATTCTGTTAATGCATTACCAATTGAATTTAATGAAGAAGTTAAAAATATGATAGATCCTATAAAACTAGGAATGCTTATTGCTTTTAAAAGTATGATGGAACCAAAGAATATTTCAAATTATGATGACCATAGTATAGATTTTACTAAATTTAATGTAACTGGTGTATATTCATATTGGTTTTACAAATATTTAAAGAATAATCCAGATATTATTAATTCTTATAAAAATAGTAAAATAGTTTTATGTGATAAAGATATGTTAAAAGAGTATAGTTTAAGTGATTTTATTACAATGTTTGAGCAGTATTATAAAGAAAATATGTCATCTAAGTTAATGCTTGATCCACATAATAATACTTCCAATATGAGATATAAGGAATTTGATGAACTATTTACCAAAAGTGCAAAAGAAAAGCAGGCTAGAAGTGAAATTAAGGCTGCTGTTACAGATTGGGAAATTATTAAGAATGGAAACTTGGATAAGAATAGAGAAGCCACAAAAAGAAAAATAGTCGATTATAATAAGAAAAGAAACAAAAATGGTGCAGCAAGTAAAAGCAATATAGATATTTTGGTTGATAAATGGGAATACTTTGATTCTACTAATTATATCACTACTATTGAAGGTGTGAATAGAATGAGTGGTTATGTTGGTTATATTTATCCAAATGGTACTGTTTCTTTTGAACAGTTTTGGAGTGAAAAAGATAATAGTGTTCCAGCAATTGGTAAAGCTATATATGTTATGGATATTACTAACTTTTTAAAACTTTCTCAACTTAGTAAGCCTGAGATAATGGAATACATTAAAACAACTAAAGACAATTCAGTAAGAAGAATATATCATGTTGGTGATTGGAAATTAAGACATCAACAAGAAATAGATAGTCGTATATCTACAAAAGAAAAAGATGAATATTTGATGAATTTTATTGATATGTTAAAAGAGAAGGGAAATGCTGATTCTTACGGTAATATAAAAGTTACAACGGTTGATATTAATAATTGTATGAAGACTACTAGTGGAGCTAATTTAGTAAGTAGTAAAACTGGAGAAGTGTTTGATTATAATTTAGGAGATTTGAGCAATAACAGTAAAGTTTTGGTAAAAGAAGATTAATTCTTCTTTTTTTGTATTATATTTTTTAGAACTGTTTTATAATGGTTATAGGACTGTTTTTATAAAAAATGTTAAGTTGGGTTGACAAATTTCAAATGTTAATTGGTAGTGCGCAACCGATAAAAATGGTATGATTTTTGCGAGGTGAGAGAAAATGAAGATTGGTGAAAAAATTTATTCACTAAGAAAGAAACATAATTTATCACAAGAAGAACTTGCGAATGAATTAAATGTTTCAAGACAAACAATTTCAAAATGGGAGGTTGGAGAGAGTTGTCCAGATTTTGATAAAATAGTACCACTTTGTGAATTGTTTAATATATCAACTGAGGAATTACTTAGAGATAAAAAAATAGAGGAGAAGATTGATAATTGTAATACTAATGATAAAGTAGATATAGTTAAAGCAGTATTAATATGTGTATCTATATTTTGCTACTTTTTGGCAATTATATCTACAATAGTATTAGAGGAAGTAGTTAGATTAAATGATGGATTAGTAGCTGCATCATTCTTAATGCTTTCAGGAATTGGTACAATTATACTTATATTTACTCTTTTAACTAGAAAAAGTAAAAAGGAAGTAAAAGAAGTAGAAAAAACTAAAGAAAAGAATCCTGTGTTTAGTGCTACTATTAGTATTTTTACATTAGTTATAACCTGTACATATTTGCTTGTTAGTTTTTTAACTATGGCTTGGCATTTAACTTGGATAATTTGGTTAGTATATATTATAGGTATAGAAATTATTAAATTAGTATTTAGTTTAAAAGGAGTGAATATAAATGAATAATAAAGGATTAATAATAACATTAATATCAGTTCTTTCTGTAATTGCTGTTGGACTTATAGTGGGAATGGTTTTGTTAATGACTAAAAAGTTTGATTTTTCTTTTGATTTTGGAAAGGTTAAAAAATTAAAATTAGTTGCTAATTATGAGGCAAAAGTTGAAGAAATAAATAAAATAGATTTTAATCTATATAGTACTGATGTAGAGATTAAAGAAAGTACTGATGAACTTATAAAAGTTGAATATTATAGTAATAAAGAAAAGAATGCAGATATTAAACAGGAAGGAAATACTATAATTGTAAATGAAGAAGAAAAAGGTAATTATTGTATAGGATTTTGTTTTAATAATAGAAAAATAGTTTTATATATTCCAAGTACTTATGAAGGAATGTATAGTTTAGAAACTAAAAGTGGAGATATTGTATTTGAGATAGATGCTTCAAAGAGCAATATAGAAATAGATACAGCTAGTGGTGATGTATTATTTAAAAATGCTAATGATGTTGATATTTTAACAATAAGTGGAGATGTTAAGGGTGAAATATCAAATAAAACAAAAATACATTCAACAAGTGGAGATATTAAGATAAAAGAAGCTAAAGAAAGCTCTGATATTAAAACTACAAGTGGAGATATTTATGTTGGAAAAGTAACTAAAACTACAATTAACTCAATAAGTGGAGATGTAAAAGTAGATAAAGTTACTGAATCTATGAATATTAAAACAGTAAGTGGAGATGTATTGGTGGCTACATTAGAAATGAAACAAAACTCAAATATAAATACAACAAGTGGAGATGTAATAATTAATAATAATGCAAGTAATTGCTATGTAGAATTTGATTCAACAAGTGGAGATAAGAATGTTAATCACAGTGATAGAAAAAGTGATTTAATATTGAAAGTTCATACAGTAAGTGGAGATTTATTAGTAGATTAAAAAAATAACCCTAGGGTTATTTTTTTTACTTAAATTACAAAATTTCCATTTTCAAATATTTTAATTATTCCGTCTTTTGTTTTAGCTTCTATTTCTAAATCACTTGTTCCAACCATAAAGTCAACATGATTAGGGCATTGGTTTATGCCGTGTTCTAATAATTCTTCTTTACTCATTTTAGATCCATCTTTTATACATTCTCTAAATCCATCTCCTAAAGCTAAGTGACATGAAGCATTTTCATCAAAAAGTGTTGTACCAAATATAACACCGGTATTAGAAATAGGAGAGTTATGATTAACTAAAGCTACTTCTCCTAGATAAGAACTCCTTTCATCTCCTTCAATAATACCTTTTAAGATTTCTTCCCCTTTTTCTGCTTTCCAATTAACTGCTTTCCCATCTTTAAATTCAATTGAAAACTTATCAACAAGTTTTCCACCATACATTAATGGAAGGGCGTTATAAACTATACCGTTTGTACCTTTATAGTTAGGAGAGGTAAATATTTCATATGTGGGCATATTTACTATGCAATCAAAACTTGCTTCACTAGCAGCGCTTTGCCATATAACATTTTTAGGTAGTTCTATATTTAAATCAGTTCCTAAACTGTTCTTATAATGAAGACTTTCTATCTTTAAATTATTAAGTTTATATGCAAGCTCTTCTGAATTTTTTAAATAGTTATTCCAACTTTCTATTGGGTTTTCTTGATCTATCATACAACACTTATAGATTAATTCTTCTAATTTCTGATATGCATTATTATCATCCTTAAAAATATCTTTAGCCCAGATTTCATTAGCTACAGCGGCTATACACCAAGATATTTCCATGTTAGATTCTTTTTTTCTAAATATTGGTCTTGAATGGCGAGCTACCTCAGCTGCTTTTGTAATTTTTTCAGGTTCAATATCATCCATTACATGTGGAAATTCAGTATCAATCATTAAAAATGCTGCATCTTTTTTGGCATATTCATCCCAAATACTTTTGTCAAAATATTTATCATTTTCAATTTCATCTAGGGACATGTGTTTAAGTTTGTCGTGTTTTAGAAAAATATCATCCATATCAATATAAATATTACTAACTTTTTCTTTATCTATTTTTTCTATTAATCTATCTACAAAATCTTTATTTATTTTGTCACAGCTAATAAAAAGTGAATTACTTTTACTAAAATTTAGGCACTTATTAACTAATAAATCTATATATTTTTCTTTCATAAAATCCTCCTTTTTTATTATAACATTAACTTTAAATATTATGTGTAAAATTATTTGTTTCTTTTGTAGAAAAATATAGTAATTTATGTTATCATATATATAGAATAGGGAAAAAGGGGAATTTATATGAACATACTTACAGAAGAAGAATTAAGCGTTATCGATAGATATTTTAGAGCGGCAAATTATTTATCTGTGTGTCAGATGTATTTACTTGATAATCCACTTTTGAAAAGGCCTTTAGCTCTTTCTGATATAAAGAAAAAACTGGTTGGACATTGGGGAACTGTTCCTGGACAGAATTTTGTCTATACTCATTTAAATAGAGTAATTAACAAGTATGATTTAGATATGATTTATATATCAGGACCTGGTCATGGAGGACAGGCTAGTGTTACTAATGTTTATTTGGAAGGAACATATAGTGAAATATATCCTAATATTTCGGAAGATGAAGAAGGATTAAAAAAACTTTGTAAACAATTTAGTTTTCCTGGAGGAATATCTTCACATGCTGCTCCTGAAACACCTGGATCTATTAATGAGGGTGGAGAATTGGGTTATAGTCTTGCACATGCATATGGTGCAGTGTTTGATAATCCTAATTTAATAGCCGCTTGCGTTGTAGGGGATGGTGAGGCAGAAACTGGTGCACTTGCTACTAGCTGGCATTCTAATAAGTTTATAAACCCAAAAACAGATGGGGCAGTACTTCCAATTCTTCATTTAAATGGGTACAAAATTGCTAATCCTACAGTACTTGCTAGAATTAGTAGAGATGAACTGTTGTCTTTGTTTAGGGGATATGGATATGATCCATATATTGTAAGTGGCGATGATCCTCTTGTTATGCATGAAAAAATGGCTAGTACTATGGATAAATGCATTACTGTTATAAAAACTATTTGGAATAATGCAAGAAGCTTTGGCGAAGAAAAAAGACCAAAATGGCCAATGATAATACTTGAAACTCCAAAAGGGTGGACGGGCCCTAAGGTAGTTGATGGAAAAACTATTGAAAATAGTTTTAGATCTCATCAGGTACCTATACAAATAGATGAAAAACATCTTGATAATTTAAGAATACTTGAGGATTGGTTAAGAAGCTATCATCCTGAAGAATTATTTGATGATAATGGTAGAATTCTTCCTGATATTAAGAACTTTACACCAGTGGGTGATAGGCGTATGGGGGCAAATCCACATGCAAATGGGGGAAAACTTCTTAAAAACCTAAGAACGCCAGATTTTGAAAAATTTGAAGTCAAAGTAAAAGAGCATGGTAGTGTTTTAGCTCAAGATATGATGCAGTTGGGTAAATATGTTGAAGAAGTGGTTAAACTAAATGAAAATAATAATAATTTTAGAATATTTGGACCTGATGAAGCTTTATCTAATAGACTTAATTATGTATTTAATTCTACAAATAGACAATGGGAATGTGATATTTTAGAAACAGATGAATATCTTTCTAATAGTGGAAGAGTAATGGATGCATATCTTTCTGAACATTTATGTGAAGGGTGGTTAGAAGGTTATTTACTTACTGGAAGGCATGGCTTCTTTCACTGCTATGAAGCTTTTATTAGAGTAGTTGATTCAATGGTTAGTCAGCATGCTAAGTGGTTAAAAGTTTGTCATGAACTTCCTTGGAGAGAGGAAATAGCATCGTTAAATTATGTTTTAACTTCTCATATTTGGCAACAAGATCATAATGGTTTTACTCATCAAGATCCTGGCTTTTTAAATCATTTAATAACTAAAAAGGCAGATATAACTCGTATTTATTTACCACCTGATGCTAATTGTTTATTATCTTGCTTTGATCATTGCATAAAAAGTCGTAATTACATTAATGCAATTGTTGCGTCTAAACATCCAAGATTTCAGTGGTTAAGTATGGAAGAGGCTATAAAGCACTGTACTTTAGGAATTAGTATTTGGGATTGGGCTAGTAATGATAAAGGATATGAACCTGATATTGTTATGGCTTGCTGTGGTGATACTCCAACACTTGAAACTTTGGCTGCTGTGTCAATTTTACACAAGGAATTTCCTAATTTAAGAATTAGAACTATAAATGTTGTTGATTTAATGAAGTTACAGTCAAATACTGAACATCCTCATGGTATGGATGATTTAAGTTATGATATGTTATTTACTAAAGATAAACCAATTATATTTAATTTTCATGGTTATCCATCAGTTATTCATGAACTTGTTCATCGAAGACATAACAATAATATTCATGTTCATGGTTATATAGAAGAGGGTACAATTACTACACCATTTGATATGAGAGTTCAAAATCATATTGATAGATTTCATTTAGTAATGGATGCTCTTAAGTATTTAGATAAATTGGGAAGTAGAGGTGGTGCAGTATATCAGGATTGTCTTAATAAATTGATTGAACATAAAGAATATATTAAAAATTATGGTGTTGATATGGATATCATAGAAAACTGGAAATGGAAAGATATTAATGATGAAGAATATGAAATTCTTTAATATACTCATTTACAAAAAGAATTTGTTGAGTTATAATTTATAACATAAAGGAGTGATAAAATGTTCTGTAGTGAGTGTGGAACAAAAAATGAAAAAGGCGCTCAATTTTGTGAAAAATGTGGTGCCAAATTAGAAGTTGAAGAGACTGAAAGTAAAAGTGCTAAAAAGTCTGTTCAAAAAAATAAGGATAAGCAACCAATGCCAAAACAAAAGAAATTAATAATTGGGCTTGTAGCTTTATGTGCAGTTGCTTTAATTGCATTATATGCTATCGGTTCATCAATAACTAAACCTGAAAATATAGTTAAGGACTATATGGATGCAATGGTTAAGAAAGATTATGCTAAGCTATATGATTATATGGTTGATGTTAAAACTGGAGATACTACTTTTGTTTCAAAAGATGTATTTGTAAATTTAGCAAAAGAAAATGATAAAACTAAGATTGTAAATTATACAGTTGGAGCTGTTACTTATGATGTTGGTAAATTAACTGGAACAGTTAAAGTTAGTTATACTTCAGAGGGATCAAGTAGTGCTAAAGAAATAGATGTTAAATTAAAGAAATCTGATAAGAAAGCTTATCTAATATTTGACAAATGGGTACTTGCTGATGTTCAAACTGAAAGTTCTTTAGTTAAAGATTTTGAAATAAAGGTACCAACTGGTTCTAAAGTTACCTTTAGTGGTGTTGATGTTAGTAAGAGTTATCTTAGTAAAGAGAAAACATCTGATACTTATGATGTATATGTATTACCACAAGTTTTCTCATCAAAAGCAGTAATTAAAACTACTTTAAAGAGTGGAATTGTAATTGAAGATACTTATACACCTAGCGAATATTACAAGACTTATACAGCAAGACTTTCAAGCAGTAATATTTCTGAATCATTGAAAAAGCAAATGGTTGAACAATCTAAAAAAGATCTAAAAGATATTTATGAAGGTGTTCTTTCTAATACTGAGTTTAGTAAATTAAATAATAAGAATTTTGATTCTGATTTATCTAAGTCTTATAGTAGTTATTTATCATCTATTACATCATCTAGTAGAAAACTTACAAAATTTGAAATTACTAAGGCTGAATATTCTTCATTATCAAGTACTAGTGATAATGCTGTTAGATTAGGATTAAAAATTACATATAATTATAGTGTAGTTTATAAATCTGGTGATACTGAAGCTACAAAGGATAAAGAAACTTATGATTATGTTTATTTAACATATGATATGAGTGGAAAAGAATATAAATTAAAAGAGGTAAGCTCTTTACCAACATATTTTTCAATATATTAAAATAGGAGGAGTTTAAAATGGCAAAGTTTTGTACAAAATGTGGAAAAGAATTAAAAGAAGGACAAAAATGTGATTGTTCTAAAAATGAAGAAGTTAAATCAACTTCTACTAGCTCTAATGGTGGAGCATTCAGTGATTTTGGAGAAGTTCTAAAAGGTTCTTTTACAAAACCTGTAACTACTATTAAAGAATTTTCAACTGAATCTAATTTTATACTTGCACTAGTACTTTTAGGAGTTTGTGCAGTAGCATCTGGAATATTTATGTATGTATTATGTGATACTATAATGAGTGCAGTAACTAGTTTATTGGGTGCAGCTGGAGGACTTGCTACTATGTTTGGTGGTGGTAGTGCAACAAGTGCTTTAGGTGTAGCTGGAGCTGCTAATATGTTAAATGTTTCATTTGGAGATGTATTTATTACAATATTTATATATGTAGCAATTTACCTTGTAGTTCTATCTGCAATGTTACTTCTAATGACTAAAGTAGTATTTAAAGAAGATACAAACTTTAAGAAGATTCTTACAGTTGTAGGTTTATCTAGTGTATTTATGTCTTGTGCATTTATACTTGGATCTATTGCTTTTAAAATTAAAGTTACTTTAGGTATAATTGTATTTATACTTGGATTAGTATTTAGTGCTATAAATCTTACAGCAGGTGCTATGGAAGCATTAAAGGTTAAGAAAGATAAAATGGTATATTCATTATTTGCATCACTTTCAGTGGCATTATTTGTATTACTTTATGTTTTACCAAAATTATTTTCTTAATTAATATTTAAATTTACACCATACATTTTGTATGGTGTTTTTTGTAACTAAAAAGTAAGATAAGTTTAATTTATCTTACTTTATTTTCTTTATTGTTTAACATTTTGTCATAGTAATCAAATAATTCTTTAAAGCGATTGTAGTGAACTATTTCTCTTTGTCTTAACCATAAAAGTGGTGCCAAGACATCTTCATCAGTTGTTAAATCTATTAAGTTTTCATATACAGCCCTTGCTTTTTGTTCTGCTGCCATATCTTCTGATAAATCTGCTAAAGGGTCTCCTGTTGCTGCAAAATATGTTACTGTAAATGGTACTCCATTAGAGTCTGTTGGATATAGTGCTTTGTTGTGTTCTGTATAGTGTGTGTCTAGACCTGCATCTTTTAATTCTTCTATAGTGGCGTCTTTTGTAAGTTGATAAATCATTGTTGAAATTATTTCAATGTGTGCTAATTCTTCTGTTCCAATATCTGTTAGAAGTGCTTTTCCTTTATTATCAGGCATTGTATATCTTTGGTTTAAATATCTAAGAGCAGCTGCAAGCTCTCCGTTTGAGCCACCATATTGTGTAACTAAATATTTGGCCATTCTTAAGTCTTTCTTTTTTATATTTACAGGGTATTGTAATCTTTTTTCATATGCCCACATTAATTTTTATCTCCTTCCCATGGCCATGCCATTTCTTCCCATAAAAACGGTGAATTATTTAATACATCACTAGTTATACATATAGGACCAAATGATTTTTCATATTGTTCCTTTAGTTGATTAGCTTTATTTCTATAATCATTAAATAATGCTATCATTGACTCATCATTAGGATTTATATCAAGATATAAATTAAGTTCATGTTGGGCAAAAAGATTTTTACTCATATCTAACCATAATCTTGTTTTTTCATCTTTTGCTTGTAACTTTTTTTGATTATAGTTTTTATATTGTGAATACAAATTTTTAAATAAATTACCTTTTTCATATCCTTCTTCTGGGTTAAATAGGTTTACATTTGTATTCATGTTCATATTCATATTCATATTATCAAATGTAGAATTCATGTTATATATTTCTTTTTCGTTATAGAAATTATTAAAGTCAAACATATTAGAATTCATATCATTGTTTAACCTATAATTATTTACAAATTCATTGTAATTATACATACTTCCTCCTTCATATTAACTTATTCTTTTTGTTTTAATTAGTATAGGTAAATGCCTAATTATTATTAAATATGAATAAATAATATAGTTATGGATATATTATTAATAGTATAATTAAAAAAATTAGCACTCACTATTGACAAGTGCTAAAAATAGTGGTATAACTATAAATGAAAGGAAGATGATATTATGTTAATACCAAAATTATATTTTGATGATTCAATTAGTAGTTTCTTAGATGGAGATAATAAGATGAAATGTGATATTTATGAAAAGGATAATAAATATTTCGTTGAAATGGATTTACCTGGCTTTAATAAAAATGAAATTAAAATTGAATGTGAGAAAGGTAACTTATTAATTAAAGCTTCTAAAGAAGAAAAAACAAATGAGGATGATGATCGTAATTATATTCGTCGTGAAAGAATATATAATGAGTATTCTAGAAGTTTTTATTTAGGAGATATTGAAGAAGAAGAGATAAGTGCTAAATTTGAAGATGGTACACTTACTATTGTTGTTCCTAAGAAACATGAAATTGAAGCAAAGAAACATATTGAAATTCAATAGCATTTTGTTATTAATTGAATATTATAAAAATAGAGTGATTCTCTATTTTTTTTGTTTTTGATTTATAATTTTTTGTGTTATAATTATTTGTTGTATTACTTTAATATATAATGGTATTATTACAACGGTATTATTACAACGAGGAGGATATGATGAGAGAAAGCGATTTATATATTAAAAGATTATTAAAAAAGTTAGAAAATATAGATGATAAGGAATTAGTCCTATTAATAAAAAAGTTAATTGAAGAGCGAAATTATTTATCTGAAATTGCTAATATAGATACATTAACTGGTTTAAATAATAGAAGAATATTAAAAAGAATTAGGGAATGTAGTGCTGTTGTTATGTGTGATATAGATGATTTTAAGCAAGTAAATGATAATTACGGTCATGATACTGGTGATATGGTAATAAAGGCTGTTACACAGGTTATTAAAAAAAATACAAGAGCAAAAGACTACGTTTGCAGATTTGGTGGAGATGAATTTTTTATTGCTTTTGTAAGTTGTCCAGAATCTGTGATTTGCAATAGAATAGAGACTATTAGGCAACAATTATGCGAAATGAAATTATTACCTGATAATGGATATAATGTAACAATTAGTGTTGGATTTGTTATTAATTCTAATTTTGAAAATATAGATGAGCTTATAAAAAAAGCTGATAAAGCATTATATGAATCTAAAAAGAATGGTAGAAATATGGTTACTAAATATACAAATAAAAATAAAGTTCTAAGACTAAAAAATAAAATTTATGTTAATAAAAAAATGTAAATAATTAAATTGGTTTTGTTTAATTAAATACATTTTTTCTTTTAATTATTATTTGCTTGTAGTGCAGTAATTGCAATTACGCCTACTATATCATTTTCATTACAGCCACGGGATAGGTCATTAACTGGTTTTTTTAATCCTTGTGTAATTGGCCCATAAGCTTTAGCATGGGCTAGGCGTTCTGTAATCTTATATCCAATATTGCCTGAGTCTAAATTTGGAAAGATTAATACATTGGCATGACCTGCTACTTTTGAATTTGGAGCTTTTATTTTGGCAACTTCAGGTATTATAGCACAATCAAATTGCATTTCACCATCGGCATTATATTGTTTATAATTTTCTTTGAAAGTTTTTACAGCTTCTTGTACTTTGTAAACATCATCACATTTACTTGTTCCTAGTGTTGAATGTGATAAGAATGCAATATTAGGTGTATCTTCAACTAATAGTTTAAAAGTATCTGCTGAACTTTTAGCAATTTCTACTAATTCTTGACTAGTAGGATTTTGAATCATACCACAGTCAGAATAAATAAAAGTTCCATTTGATCCAAAGTTAGTATCTTTTAGACTCATCAAGAAAAAGCATGAAGCTACTTTTGTATTAGTACTAGTTTTTATAATTTGAAGTGCTGGGCGTAATGTATCAGCTGAACTATTTTTAGCTCCACTTACTTGACCATCAGCAAATCCGAGTTTTACTAACATACATCCAAAGTATAAGTAATTATTAGTAATTATATTTTTTGCTTGTTCTTCAGTAATACCTTTTTCTTTTCGTAAATTATAGAACTCATTTATCAACAAGCTTGTTTTGTCATATGTTTTGGGATCAATTAAAAAAATGTCGTTTATATCAATATTGTTCTCTTTAGCTAGTTTTTCAACTTTTTCTTTTTCTCCAACAAGTATAATTTTGGCAAAGCCTTCGTTTGTTACTGTTCTAGCTGCTTTTAATACTCTTATATCATCTGCTTCTGGTAAGACAATGGTCTTTATGTTTTCTTTTGCTCTTTCTTTTATTCTTTCAATTATTTCCATATAGACACCTCACTTTCATTTTATCAGAAAATTGCTTTTATGAACAATTTAATAACATTACTTTACATTTTTTCAGTCGCTTTTGTATATGTCTTTATTATTTTTAAGTATATATGTTGGTCAAACTCTTAATGTTTTCTTATTATATCAATCAATATTATTTTTCAATATATTTCTTTTTTGTTTAAAATAATGTATAATGACTCTAGGTGATTTTATGGAACGCTTGCAAAAAGTGATGGCTGAGGCTGGAGTTTGTTCTAGGCGAAAAGCTGAAGAATTAATAAAACAGGGACGTGTAAAAGTTAATAATGAATTAGCTACGTTAGGCATGAAGGTAGATAGTAGTGATAGTGTTAGTGTTGATTCTAAATTAATTAGAAAAGAAGATAAAGTATATTTTCTTATTAATAAGCCACGTGGTATTATATCAGCATCCAATGATGATAAAGGTAGAAAAACAGTAGTTGACTTGATAGACACTGATAAGAGGATTTATCCTGTTGGAAGACTTGACTATGATACAACAGGGGCACTAATTTTAACAAATGATGGAGAACTTGCTAATATTTTAACTCATCCAAAAAACAATATTGAAAAGTCTTACTATGTAAAAGTAGAAGGGAAAGTTATGGGTGATGAAATACATATTTTAGAAAAAGGTATAAGATTAGAGAATGAGTTTTTAAAGCCAGATAAAGTTAAATTTAGAAAATATGATATAAATTCTAATTTTACATATTTAACTGTAGTACTTCATGAAGGACATAATCATGAAGTAAAAAAGTTATTTGAATTTATTAATCATCCTGTTGTGAAATTAAAAAGGGAGAGTATTGCCTTTTTAAATGTAATGGATTTAAAGAGTGGACAATATCGTAAACTTAATCCTAAAGAAGTGCAAAAACTATACAGTTTAAAATAAAATAATGGCACATTATTCTAGTCAACGCAATTGTTATGAGGACGGGGATAAACTATCGTTAAAGAGCACATCTATGAAGCCTCTTGTGTTTGCTTCTGTTGCCCAAACTGGGGTGAATGCTGGAGATGAGGGTTATGGGCTAAATGTAATGGCATACGTTATGTGACCCATAGTTCGCGGAGACCTAATATTGTGGTTAGCCTAAACGAATTTTCTGATTGACTAATTATGAATTAGGATTAAACCTACATCGTGGCGAAAGTTATGAGTAGCGTAGCTTGTCTTGAGTGAGAGCTTTGGAATTAGGTTAAGGCTGTTTTGCTTTCCGGCCAGAAACAAAATAGCTATACTATGAAATTACTCTTGCAAAAAAGGATTAATAACAAGGAGTTGGGGAAGAAATTTCCTAGAGTGCATCTATATGTGAGATTAAAGTTGGTACTAAGTGGTGATCAAGCTATATGAATGGTGACATCATATCTTTTCTTTTAAAGGGGAACCACATATTTGGTAACGAATATGTAAGAATTGGGGAAAGCCTGCTTGACCTAAGACTAAGAATTTATCACATTTAGAGCCATTATTCTTATTTTGAGGAGAAATATGAAAAGTAAAAAAAGAAAAAAAAGTAATGTTGAATGGATTGTCATAGTAACTGCTTTAGCATTTATTATCTCTGTTATTATGGGCTTTTTTGGTGAGATTATTTTATCAAATGTAGGGCTTGTTATTTCAATTATAATAACTCTTATATTTATAATTTTAGGAATAGTTTTTGATATTATTGGAGTTGCTACTACGGCGGCAAATATTCATGTGTTTAATAGTATGGCTTCTAAAAAAGTTAGTGGAGCAAGTGTTGCTGTTAAACTCGTTAATAATGCAAGTAGAGTTTCCTCTATTTGTTGCGATGTAGTAGGTGATGTTTGTGGTGTTGCCTCTGGATCTTCTGGTGTTAGTATTGCAGCTATTTTAATTTTAAAGTTTAAATTAAATAGTCTATTTGTCGGTGCATTAGTTACTGCTATAATTTCTATGCTTACAATTGGTGGTAAGGCAATAGGAAAAGAGTTTGCTATAAAAAAGAGTACTAAAATAGTACATAGTGTAGGTATAATTATATCAACATTTGGAATTAAATAATTAATGGAGATGAGTATTTTGAAAATAAATAAGTTTGATTTAGAAGAGTTTTTTAATGATAAATATAGATATTTAAATAATAATTTGGGAGTAGGTGCTACTAGTATAATCACAGAAAGTCAAATGATAACTAGGTTTTATAATGATCCTCAAAAACCTTTTGTTTCTAATTTTGAAATATTAGGTGGTATATTGTGTGATGTATTTGATTTTAATCCAGATTTGTTTTTAAGATTCGGGTATAGTCCAGAATTATATGAAAAACTTGATGAGAATCATAAAAGTGTTTTAAATGAAATAGTTGTTGTTGAGTATATTAATAATATTAAAGGAAATTATATTTTAATATATTTACCTTCAAAAACTAATACACTAACACAGGAACAATTTGATGCTATTAATTATATTAGTGAATGTGTTGATAATATAAAGTATAAACTAAAAATGCCAATACAAGTAATGGCTACTGATAGAAAAAGAAGTGCCCAAGAATTTAATTCATTAAAGTATAATATTCTTCCGTTTTTAAAAGATTATATTGATGAAAAATATAAACAATCAATTCCAGATTGTAATATAATTGCTTCAGATGATTTAAAAGTAAAAGTTTTTAAATAAAAAAACTAGGGAGTTAGGTTATGAATAAAAAAATAGTGATTGATAGTAATAGATTTTTGCAATTAGATATATCTTCTGATTATTCTTATTCAATTATTATTACGGAAACTTTTTTTAATGAAAATAATATAGAAAAAGAATATACTTTGTCTCGTAGTGATGATTATAATTTTTATGTTTCTTTAGATGATTATGATAATATAAATGAAGTGTCTTTTAGTTTCGATATTGATCATCCTTTATATTTTTCATTATTGCATTTATTAAGAGGTTCTAATTCTTTAATAATTGATGATGATGATACTTTTGAGGTGGATGAGAAGTATTTAGAAATAAGAAATGATGATGATATTATAAAATTATCATTTCATAATAAGATGGTAGAAGAGACTTTATTTGATTATGATAAGTTTAATATATTTATTAAAAATATTTGTTTTGATGGAAGAAGTAAAATTGATCAACAATATAAAGATACTAAAGACATGTTAACTGCTTTCTTTAATGAAGTAGTACAGATTTTAACAGAGGAGTATCATCAAACTACGATAGAAGAATATATTGTTAAACAAAAAGTGTTAAAAAAACAGTAATAACTTTTTTTAGTCACCTAATTTAGGTGGCTTTTCTATATCAATAATAATTGCGATTGCTTTTATTTTATGGTAAAATCTAATGACGGAGGGGATACTATGTTACAAGTAAATAATGTTAGTTTAAGATTTGGAAAAAGAGTATTATTTGAGGATGTAAATATTAAGTTTACAGATGGTAATTGTTATGGTTTAATAGGTGCGAATGGAGCTGGAAAAAGTACATTTTTAAAAATATTATCAGGAGAAGTTGAGACTACAACAGGTGAAGTTATTTTAGGAAAAGGGGAACGTCTTTCATTTTTAAAGCAAGACCATTATATGTATGATGAAGAAAGAGTTATTGATACAGTTATTATGGGAAACTCTAAATTATGGAAAATAATAGAAGAGAAGAATAAACTTTATAGTCAAACTGAATTTAGTGAACAAGATGGTATGAGACTTGCAGAGCTTGAGGGAGAATTTATGGATCTTGATGGTTGGAATAGTGAGAGTGATGCTGCTACTATGTTAAATAGTCTTGGTGTTAAAGAAGGATATCACTACATGCTTATGAAAGACATTCCTGTAAAACTTCGTGTTAAAGTATTGCTTGCTCAAGCATTATTTGGAAATCCGGATGTACTTTTATTAGATGAACCAACAAACTCACTTGATATTGAAGCTATAAACTGGTTAGAGGAATTTTTAATAAACTTTAATAATACTGTTATTGTAGTATCACATGATAGACATTTTTTAAATAAGGTGTGTACACATATTGCTGATTTAGATTTTAATAAAATAAAACTATATATAGGAAATTATGACTTTTGGTATCAATCTAGTGAACTTGCCTTGAAGCAAATGAAAGAATCTAATAAGAAAAAGGAAGATAAAATAAAAGAATTGCAAGATTTTATAGCAAGATTTTCAGCTAATGCATCTAAAAGCCGTCAGGCAACATCACGTAAGAAAATGCTTGAAAAGATAGTGCTTGATGAGATAGTACCGTCATCACGTAAATATCCATTTATTGATTTTAAAATTGAAAAAGCAGTAGGTAAAGAGATATTAAAGGTTACTAATTTAACTAAAGAAATAGATGGTAAAAAAGTTTTAAATAAGGTAAATTTTACAGTTATGAAAGGTGATAAAATCAATATAATAGCTGAAGATGATATTCCTAAAACAGCGTTATTTAATATTTTAATGGGACTAGATCGTGATTATAAAGGTAGTTTTGAATGGGGTAAAACAATAATACCTAGTTATTTACCACAAGATAACAGTTCTTATTTTAAAGACAACAACAAAAATATTATTGAATGGATTGGGCAGTATTATGAAATAGATGATGAAACTGTTCTTCGTGGCTTTTTAGGAAGAATGTTATTTTCTGGCGATGATGTATTTAAAAAAGTAGGTGTTTTATCAGGAGGGGAAAAGGCTAGATGCATGATAAGTAAATGTATGTTAGAAACTCCTAATTTCTTGGTGTTGGATGAGCCTACTAATCATTTAGATCTTGAGAGTATTACATCTTTAAATAAAGGGTTAATTAATTTTGAAGGTAGTATTTTACTTACTAGTCGTGATCATGAATTAAATAGTACTGTTACTAATAGAATTATTGAGATTAAAGGTGATGGAACAATTATTGATAGATATTCTTCATATGATGAATATTTAGAACATAAGAATAATTAGAAGGATACTTTTTTAGTATCTTTTTTTTTATGTGTAAATTTTTAGTTAATTCATTTAATTCTTTTATAATATTAGGTATAATATAATTAATAATAGAATAGAGGTAAAAAAATGAAGAGAGTTTTTAGAGCATTAATTATTTTGTTTATTATTTTTAGTTTTGATGGTGTATTTGCTCTTTCTAGAAAGACTGTGAAGCTTGATAAATGTGTAGATGGAGATACAGCTGTTTTTAAGATTGGTAAAGAAATTAAAAAAACCAGATTTTTAGCTATTAATACTCCGGAATCAGTGGATCCGAAAAAAGTGTCTGAACCATATGGAAAAGAAGCTAGTAATTATACTTGTAAAAAGCTAACGAAAGCAGAAAAGATTGAAATTCAGTATGATCCTAATAGTGAAAAAGAAGATAAGTATGGAAGAGTGCTTGCATGGATATATGTGGATGGAAAACTTTTACAAAATGACTTGGTTAGTAAAGGCTATGCAGAGGTAAAATATTTATATGCAGATTATTTATATACAGATCAGTTAAAAGAAAAAGAAATGATAGCTAAAAGTAAAAAGTTAAGAATATGGAGTGATGAGGCAGTTGAACAGAGAAAAGAAATAGAAAATAACTCTGTTAAAACAAATAATATTAAAAATCAAAAAAATGATTTTTTTGATTATTTAGAGGATTTTTTAATTAAAATTGTAAGAAAATTAGTTAAAAGAATAAAAAGTATGTTATAATTCAAGTATATTGAAAGGAAAGTGACAAAATGGCAAATACAAAAAAGAGTGGAACAAGTAGTTCTACAAAAAAGAAAGTAACTACAAATTCAAAGGTTAGTTCGCCTAAGAAAAAAACAACTGTTTCAAATAAAACAGCAACTGCAAAGAAAACAACAACAGCAAAAAAGGTAGCATCTACAAAAAGTACAACAGCGAAAAAGAGTACTAGTAGCAAAAGTGCTAAACCAAAAACATCTACTAAAAAGAGTGCGGGAACTACCGCTTCAAAGAAAAATAGTAGTGTAACAGTAAAAAAAGAAGATGCTTCAAAAAATAAGAAGCAAGTTGTAAAGCCAGAAAAACAATTAAAAAAAGAGGAAGTAAAAACACAAGAAGAAAAGATTAAAAAGGAAGAAAAGAAATTAACTTCTAATAATAATTTATTTACTATTATTGGTATTTCTATTTTAGTAGTAGCTATTATTGTTAGTTGTATTGTTTCTACATCTAAAGGAAGGTATAATAATACATCATCTAGTAATAGTGATTCAAATTCATATACTGGTTCTGGTGTAGCTGAAGAGAGTGCTTCAATTAAGGATAGTGAAAAGAAAGATTTAACATCAATTAATATTGATCAATATTTGGAAATTTTAGCAGGAGATGAAGCAAAGGTTATATATATTGCTAGACCAACTTGTTCACATTGTGCTGTACAAAAACCAATTATGGAAAACTTAGTTTACAAATATAATATAACTATTAACTATTTAAATACTGATGAATTAGATAGTGATGGAATTTCAAGATTACAAGAATCTAATGAGTACTTTAGTGGTGGTTGGGGAACTCCATTGATATTAATTGTTAAAAATAATGAAATATTGAATAAAGCGTCTGGTGAAACAAGTGGAAAAGATTTAGTGCAATTGTTTAAACAATACGGTATAATAAACGAATAAAAGAGGAGTGGTTTTTATGCCAGAAGTTAAACCTTCTACAAGTGATTTTGTTTATAGATTCAAAAAGAAATATCCTTTAACGATAGGATGGAGATATTTAAAGAATTCTAGTATAGTAGAAAAACATTTAAATCCGGGTGAAGAGGTATTATATGCATTTATTGCTCAAAAAAATGATAATCCTTTTCAAATATTTCAGAGTGCTGTAGTTGCACTTACTAATGAAAGAATTTTAATTGGAAGAAAAAGAGTAATTTTTGGTTACTTTTTGGATTCAATAACACCAGATATGTTTAATGATTTAAAAATATCTGGAGGAATTATCTGGGGTAAAGTGATGATTGATACAGTAAAAGAGTTTGTAGTTCTTTCTAATATATCAAATAGAGCTTTACCTGAATTGCATACTAAGATAACTAATTATATGAAAGTTATGAAGCAAAGATATTTAGTTGTCGAAGAAGATGAGTAAAAATTGCTTAAGGTATTATATGGTTAATATATGGTGCTTTTTGAGCGTTATGGTTAGTGTATCATAATAAAAACTTGCCAAAATTAAAAAAATGTGGTATAATGTATGCCATAAAAGGAGTGAGGAGTATGGGACCAGTAGGAGGACCTCATATGCATATACTTCCAGGAATGATGGATGAGCATAATATGTATAACCTTCCAAATGCTTCTGGTTATGGAGCTAGTGGAAGAGATTATGTTTCTTTGATAAAAACAAAAGAGATTCCTAAGTATAGATTAATTACTAGATTAAAATTGAGAATGAAATTAGCATATACAAAAAGTGTTATAAAATCTACTACAAAATGGCTAAGAAGATATCAAGCTGAAGAAATGATTTTAGATGATATGGAAAAGAAATCTGTAGTATATGGTGATAAATTAAGAATTAGAAGTGATTTAAAAGCTGCTGATATTCAAGAGAAAGTCAGTGAAATTAATAGAACGGTAAATGAAACAGGTGTTGCTATAGAAGCACAATTACCTGCAAAATTTAAGACACTTGCTAAGGTTAAAAAAGCTATAGCTAATAAATTTGAAAAGTTTTATATTTTTAGACTTAAGTTTAAAGCATCTAGAAAATATAGTAAAAAAGCAAAGCGTATAGATCAACTTTCAAAAACAAAGAAATTAATTGAAAATCATAAGAAAATATTACAAGTTAATAAGTATCATAATTATAATGTTTATTCAGTTAATTTGGGTAAAATAAAACCGGAAAATAATTATAAAGGAATGTTACCAGATCCTATTGATGTTAAAGAAGTAAATAGTTTAATTAATAGTGGTAATGAAGAAAAAGTTGCTGCTAATAATAGTCAATCTGATAGTAATGTTGAGAAAAATCAAGTTGAAAACGAAGTTAAAAAAGATAATGTTCACCAAGATACTGTTAATAAAAGTAATGATAATGTAGAAAAACAAGCAAATGTATCAGAAGAAACTACATTAGCAATACCTTCTAAAGATATAGTAGAAGTGTTAGGTTCAAAAGATACTTCTGATAGTGATAAATTTATGAGTGGTGAGTATCATTTTAAAAAAGATCAAATTATTCAGGATATGAGTTTAAAAGATTTATCAGAACAGGTATTTAAAACACAAGGTATGACTCCAGAACAAATTAGAAAGAGTCAAGAAATACTTGGTATGTTAGATGAAAATAATAATGATATAAAATCAGATGAAAATACTATGGGGCGTAGTAAATAAAAAAGGTTAGATTAATTCTAACTTTTTATTTTTATGACTTGAAAAGTTTGAAACTCTTTATTATAATATAGAAAAGACGCGATGATGAGGCTTGGAACCCTCTAGCGATATTTAAAGAGAGATTCTTCTAGAATAAGTAAGGTGGAACCGCGAGAAAATCGTCCTTACGTTTTAGGGGAATTTTTATTTTAAGGAGGAACATATGAAAGAATTAACAATGGAAAAATTAGTGAGCTATTGCAAACAATATGGTTACATATTCCAAGGTAGTGAAATATATGGAGGTTTAGCTAATACATGGGATTATGGTCCATTAGGTGTAGAATTCAAAAATAATATTAAAAAGGCTTGGTGGAAAAGATTTGTACAAGAGAGTAAAAATAGCTATGGGTTAGATGCGGCAATTATTATGAATCCTAAAGTTTGGGAAGCAAGTGGTCATGTTGGTAGTTTTACAGACCCATTAATAGATTGTAAGAATTGTAAAACTCGTCATAGAGCAGATCATTTGATTGAAGGGTTTACAGATGAAGTAGTACCTGATACTATGACAGATAAAGAAATGGTACAATATATAAAAGCTAATAAAATCCCATGCCCTAAATGTGGTAAGAGTGATTATACTGATATTCGTGAATTTAATTTAATGTTTGAAACAAATAGAGGCGTTGTAAAAGATGCCACTTCTACAGTATATTTAAGACCAGAAACTGCACAAGGAGAGTTTGTAAATTTCTTAAATGTTCAAAGAACAATGAGAGCAAAAATACCATTTGGTATAGGACAGATAGGTAAATCATTTAGAAATGAGATAACTCCAGGTAACTTTACTTTTAGAACAATAGAATTTGAACAAATGGAACATCAATTATTCTGTAAAGAAGGAACAGATAGTGATTTTTATAAGTTATATAAAGAAAAAGCTAAGAAATTTTTAATTGATTTAGGAATGAATGAAGCATTAATTAGATTTCATGATCATGATAAATTATCTCATTATGCAAAAGAAGCTTGTGATATTGAATATAAATTTCCATTTGGTTTTAGTGAACTTTGGGGAACACATAATAGAACTAATTATGATTTATCTCGTCATGAAGAATATTCTAAAACAGAAATGAAGTATTTAGATCCAGAAACTAATGAAAAATATATACCATATGTAGTTGAATCATCAGTTGGATGTGATAGACTTGCTCTTGCATTATTATGTGATGCTTATAATGAAGAAGAACTTGAAAATGGTGAAACACGTGAAGTATTAAAAATAAGTGGGGTACTTGCTCCTTATAAAGCTTGTGTTTTACCACTTGCTAAAAAGTACCATAGTGAAAAAGCAGAAGAAGTATTTAATATGTTATCAAAACATTTTATGATTGCATATGATGAATCTGGTTCTATTGGTAAAAGATATAGAAGAGAGGATGCTATTGGAACACCTTTTTGTATAACTGTTGATGATGAAACACTTAATAATAATACTGTAACAATACGTAATCGTGATACTATGGAGCAAATTACATTAGATATTTCTAAAGTAGTAGATTATATAAGTAAGGAAATAGAACTATAATGAGACCAATAATTGGGATAGTGGCAAGAAGTGAGAAAAATGAAAATGGTTCTTCAATGTTTTATGTGTTTGAAACAATTAGGAAAAGTATAATTAATTGTGGAGGAGAACCTCTTTTACTTCTTCCACCACAAGATTTAGATTATTATAAAACCAGAGTTAAAGATTATCCTGAGTTTACTATGGAAGATGAGAAAAGAATGTTAAAATGGCTAAATATGTGTAATGGGATTATTTTACCAGGTGGTTATAAATTAACTAATTTTGATAGATATGTAGTAGAGTATTGTACAGAAAATGATATTCCAATTTTAGGTATATGTTTAGGAATGCAAGTAATGTCTTGTTATAAAAAAGAAATAGAGATTATCCCAATTGAGGATAATCATTTAAACCATAAACAAGAAAGTCAAGATGGAGTTAGTCACAGAGTTGATATAAAAAAAGATAGTTTATTATATAATATATTGAAACAAGATAGTATTATGGTAAATAGTTTTCATACTAAACAGGCTACTTATAATAAGTATTATGAAGTAGTTGCTTATTCGGAAGATGGAGTAATAGAGGCAATACAAAATAAAAAGAACACGTTTAATCTTGGTGTTCAGTGGCATCCAGAAAAAAATTATGAAGATGATTTAAATTCTTTAAAAATTTTAAATGCGTTTATAGAGTATAGTAAAAATAAATTAACTGATAAGGTTAATAGTTAACAGGGGAGTATATAATGGAAAAAAAATATTTGTACTATGAAAGTAATATTAATAATTTATTTAAAAGATATTTTGAACTTAATAAAAACGATCCAATAGAAATGGGACAATTTATTAATGAATTATGTATGTGTAAAGATCAGATACAAACTAAAGTTCATATTGCTTTTGCTAAAGATTTACTGGATAATGGTTTTCTTTCTTCAAAAGAGTTTGATAGTGAGAGTTCATATATGCAAAAGTATAATAGTGTCGAACAATTTTTTAAGTTAGATGAAGATGTAGATTTATTATCTAATTGTCTAGTTAGTAGATATATTAATTCTATTAAAATTTTTGGTAGACCATCTGATTATGTCGCTTATTTATCTAATGTATTTTGTGATAGATTTATAAAATATAGGAATGTTGATAAAATAACATTATTGAAACATGGAAAAACTTATATTGATTATATAAAAAAATAAAGAGTTTTCTTTATTTTTTTTCTTGTTCAAAACTAGTACACATTGTATCTTCTTTATTTTCTTCATTACTACTTTTAGATACTTTAATTTTATTTAAAGTACATTTATCGTCTTTGCAATTACAATATTTACATTCATGAACATTACATTGAATAGTTATTTGTTCATTATTTTTCATTTTTATCACCTATAATTATTATGTATATATGTTTAGTAAAATATGTAAATAAAATAATACTTTATTGAAAAAACTCTTATTTTAATGTAGAATTATATAGTAGGTGATAATATGGTAGTTGATGTAGTTGTAACTGGCGTACTTGATGAGAATTGTTATATTTTGAAAAAAGATAATACTTGTTTGGTAGTTGATCCAGGAAGTGATTATTTGAAAATTAAAGAGAAAATAGGTGATTGTAAAGTCCTTGGAGTTTTAATTACTCATTCTCATTTTGATCATGTGGGAGCTCTTCGTAATTTTTTAACAAAAAGAAGTATCAAAATTTTTAAGAAGAGTAATGTTGTTGAGGATAAAGAATATGAAATAGGACCATTTAAATTTGAAGCTATATATACTCCGGGACATGCTAGTGATGAAGTTACTTTTTATTTTAGAGAAGAGAGTATGATGTTTGTTGGGGATTTTATTTTCAAAGAGAGTATAGGAAGATATGATTTACCTGGTGGTAGTGTGGATGATATGAAAAAAAGTATCCAAAAAATTAAAGAGTATTCAAGGGATATTAAACTTTTTCCAGGGCATCAGGAAGAAACTACATTAGGATATGAGATTGATAATAATCCATATTTAAAATAGAGTAGAGAGGTATTTTTATGTATATAGATTTAATAGTATTAATTATTTTAATTTTAGTAGTTTTTATATTTTTTAGGAAGTTTTCTAGTATTGTATACGCTATATTTATAATTGATTTAATACTTAGAGGACTTACTTATATTAAATGGAATATTCCGTTACAAGATTTAAAGAATGTAATTAATAAATATATTCCAGAAAGTGTTCCAGGTATTATTGGTAAGTACTTAAAAGGTTTACCTTATACTATAGTTATGTGGGTTTATATAGTATTATTATTCATATTTGTAGGATACTTAATTAGAATTTTTATAAAAAAGAGAAGACATTAACAAAAGACGACAAATATTGTTCGTCTTTTTTTATATGATGTTTTTGGTGATGTTTTTGAAGATTTATTTAGATGTTGTATTATTACTTAATTTTTTGTTTGATTTTATTTTATTGTTCTTAGTTTCTTATATATTAAAAAGAAACTGTAGATTACTTAGACTTATTTTAGGTGCATTATGTGGAAGTTTATCAATATTTTTTCTTTTTTTACCACTTTCTTCTTTTACATTATTTCTTTTGAAAGTAATAGTAAGTATTATAATGATAGTTATATCTTTTGGTTATAAAGATGAGTCTTATTTTAAAAAAAATTTTTTGTATTTATATATGATTAGTATTATTTTAGGTGGTGTACTTTATTTTTTGAATATCACTTTTAGTTATAAAAATAAAGGTTTACTATTTTTTAATAATGGGTTATCAATTAATTTTATTGTTCTTCTAATATCGTCTCCTGTTATAACGTATCTTTATTTAAAGGAGCAAAGAAACTATAAAATGACATATACTTTAATTCATAAAGTAGAGTTTATTTTAAATAATAAAAAATATATATATAATGGTTATTTGGATACTGGTAATAAACTATGTGATCCATATAAGAAAAGGCCTATTCTTTTAGTGTATGATAAGAAATTATCTTTTGGGTATGAAGATTGTATTTTGGTTCCTTATAAAACTTTAGAAAGTGAAGGTATTATAAAATGTAGGAAGATTGATAGTTTAAAAATAGATGATAAGTTTGTTGATAATAATATTTTGATTGGATTAAGTAAAGATAAGTTTAGTATAGAAGGAATAGAATGTATATTGCCTAATAAAATAAAGGAGGAATTTTAATGATTAGTTTATTATTTTTGATAGGAAAATTATTTAATGTATATGGTCAATTATTTTATGTAGGAAAGACGGATGTATTACCAGAGCCATTGTCTAAAGAAGAAGAGGAGAAGTATTTAGAATTAAACGAACAAGGTGATAGTGAAGCTAAAGATATATTAATAGAACATAATTTAAGACTAGTAGTGTTTCTTTCTAAAAAATATGAAAATACAGGAGTTGATTTAGAAGATTTAGTTAGTATTGGAACAATAGGATTAATAAAAGGGATTAATACATTTCATAGGGGTAAGAATATCAAACTTGCAACTTATGCATCAAGGTGTATTGATAATGAAATTTTAATGTATTTAAGGAAAAACAAAAGGACAAAAACGGAAGTAAGTATTGATGCTTCTTTAAGTTATGATGCTGAAGGTAATGAATTACATTTGGAGGATGTTTTAGGGACAGATGATGATATTGTAACGAGACCTTTGGAGGAAGAAGATGATAAAAAATTAATGATAGAGGAAATTAAGCAGTTAAGTAAAAGAGATAGAGATATTATAATACTTAGATATGGTTTATTTGGTTGTCAAGAGAAAACTCAAAAGGAAGTAGCTGATATGTTAGGAATTAGTCAATCTTATATTTCAAGAATAGAAAAAAGGGTAATTAAAAGACTTAAAAATGTAGTTAATTGTATTTAAAAAACTAGTTTTAAAACTAGTTTTATTTTTTTATTTTACTATTTGTTTTTCTTATACTTCCTAATACGGGTATTAATATTACCATAATGTAATAAACTAACAATCTAGTACTATATGTATTAGTAAATACTATGTTTACTATCATGAATACTAGTGAAAATAATATACCTATTTTTAATCCTTCTAGAAATGGATATTTATTATTTTTGTTTCCAAGTTTCTTACCATTAAAATATAGGATGAGTAAGATTATAATTAATTCTAGGTAATTATATATATTATTACTTATAATATCAAAATATGAGAACATCGTTAGAATTATAGTAGTTACTAGTATTTCAAGTGTAATTTTTAACACACATTTAAGATATTTTTTCATAAGCACCTCTATTAAACAATATGATATGTATAAAAAAATATACTTAAAACCACTATATAATTAGGTGATTTTATGTTTTTAATACTTGTTTTAATATCTAGAAGTATTATTGTTTATTTGTTTTTAATTCTTTTAACTTATTTAATTACAAGAATGAATAGGAAGATTCTTATTTTAAACAAGTTAACTATCTTACTTAGTTTAATACTTAGTTGTAATATAGTGATTAATTATACTCAAAGTATTTTTGTTCAAATAATTCCAATAATAACAGTTTTTTTCTTTGAAGAAATAGTGAATATTTATTATAGTGAGCATAGCAGTGTAAAAAATTATTTTGAAAAAGAACCAGTAATGTTAGTTAGAAACGGTAAAATCATGTTTAGAAATTTAATAAATAATAATTATACTGTTGATAGTTTTTTTGATCAATTAAGAAGTAAAAAGATATATTCTTTAGAAAATATTAAGTATGTTTTTTTGGAAGATAATAAAGAATTATTAGTTTTTTTTAATGATTATTGTAAATATGAAAAAAGTAATCAACCTATTATACTTAATAGCAAAATTAATAAGAATCTTTTAACAATATCTGATTTAAAAGAGAAGGATTTAGAGAATATGTTGTTAAAAGAACATTTAAAATTGGAAGATATATATTATGCATTATATCAAAATAAGAAATTATATATAATTAAAAATAGTGACTTAAAATGACAAAATAATTAATAATATAGTTATATATTTTAATGGGTGATAATATGACTAAAAAGCTTTTTATTATAACACTTTTATTATTAATAATATATATAATGATTCCTAGGGGAAAAAGTTTAAAAGTAAAGCAAAAAAATGAAAAAACGGAAATAAGAGGTATTTTTATTTCATATATAGAGTTAAATAACTATATAAAGAATAATAGTGAAAAGATTAGTAAAATTAATATTGATAAAATAATAAGTAATATTAAAAATAATAGTTTTAATACAATTTATTTACAAGTAAGAAGTCATATGGATAGTATTTATGATTCTTACTTATTTCCTGTGAGTAAAAATATTGTTTTAAATGATGGAAGTAGTTATGATGTATTAGATTATTTTATTAAGAAAGCTAAACAAAATAAAATAAGTGTTTATGCATGGATTAATCCATATAGAATTGGTTCAACATTTGATAAGAATAGTGTTTATTATAAAAGGGTAAAAGATGATATTAAGATAGTAAATAATACTTATTACTTAAATCCTGCTAGTTTAAAAGTTACTCAATTAATAATAGAAGGTGTAGAAGAAATTGTAAAAAAATATGATGTAGATGGGATTTTATTCGATGATTATTTTTATCCAAGTAATGATATAGATTTTGAACAGTATAAAAATGATAATTTAGATATACCAATTGAACAATATCATTTAAATAATATAAGTAATATGATTTACAGTGTAAATAAAAAAATTAAACAAATGAATAAAAATGTTGTTTTTGGAGTTTCTCCAGAAGGAAATATTGATAATAATTATAGTCATAATTTTGCAGATGTTAAAAAGTGGATTAGCGAAGAAGGATATGTTGATTTTTTGATGCCTCAAATATATTATGGATTTGATAATGAATCTAAATCATTTATAGATGTTATACATGAATGGGAGAGTTTAGCTAAAAATACTAATGTTGTTTTATTTGCAGCACTGGCATTTTATAAAACTGGTGTTATTGATAATTATGCTAAAGGGGGAAAAAATGAATGGGTAGAAAACAGTGATATAATTAAAAGGCAGGTTTTGTTGTTGAGAGAAAATAGTAGATATCAAGGATTTTCTGTTTTTAGATATGATAATTTATTTAATAGAGAGATACAAACTGAAAATACTATTAAGGAATTAGAAAATTTAAAACATGTTATGTAAATAATTGTAATGTTATAAAAAATAGTTATTGTGTATTATAAAATTACGATTTATAATTATATTGATAAGGTAGGTGATAAGTTGAAAAATAATAAAGGTTTTACTTTAATTGAATTGATTGCAACAATTACTATTTTATCAATTATTATGCTTATTGCTGTTCCTAATGTTATAAGTATAGTTAATAAGAATAAAAACCAAACTTATATTAATGATGCGAGAAAAATGGTTGCTCTTGCTAGATATAAATTTGAACTAGATGCATCGATTATGAAGCCACAAGGTAGTGACTGTGTTGTAATGGAATTAGAAGCTTTAGATAGAACAGAACTTAATAAAGGACCTGAAAATGGAGTTTATGATTTAAATCGATCATTTGTAGTTATTAAGTATGATAGTACTAATCAATTGTATGATTATATGGTTCAAATTGTTGAGAAATATGACAAAGGACAAAAAGGTGTTTTATTAACTAATTATTCTGAATTAGTGAAAGTAAATGCAAAAAATGATTATGTAAAAAGTGAAGGATTTTTAGATGCTGATTCATCTATTGATTATGGATGCGAAAGTGCTAATATATATCCAAAAGATGACGATTAGTGTAAACTAAGTGTAAAAATTGTGGAAATATTATAAATGTATTTACAATTTGAAGATATTAATGATAATATTTTATTATAGGAGAGAGGAGAAGTTAAGAATAATGAAAACAAATAAAAAAGGTTTTACTTTAATTGAATTGCTTGCTGTTATTGTAATTTTAGGAATATTGATGTTAACAGCAATTCCAGCTGTAACACGTGCAATTGCAAAATCAAGGAGAAATACATATTGGCAGAATGCGAAACAATATATTCAAGCAGCACAAACACCATTTTTGGCTGGTGAATATAAAAATGGAAGTAATGTGTGTGCAATTCCAGCACCTACTTACGCTGTAAAGATTTCTTTAGATAATATTGAATTAGAGGGAGGTACTACTAAGAAAAGTGCTTTTGGAGTTGGTTACACATCTAGTGGTAATTGTAAACCATATGTTATTGTTGTAAATGAAGGTACTGCAGGTAATGGTACTACTACAGAAGGTAGAGATAAATTAGTTTGGTACTTTGTTGGAACTGATGTAAGCAATAATGGTATTTCTGACCCTGTATCTGAAGGCGATTTATCTATTTCAAAAGTAAAAACAGGTACTGCTACTGAATGTACAGCAATTCCAGGAACAACAACAGCTGCTAAAACTGTGACTTGTACTATTAGCAATTAATTTGGAGGTTATTTTATGAAAACAAATAAAAAAGGTTTTACTTTAATTGAGCTACTTGCAGTTATTGTAATTTTAGGAATATTGATGTTAACAGCAATTCCAGCTGTAACACGTGCAATTGCAAAATCAAGGAGAAATACATATTGGCAAAATGCGAAACAATATATTCAAGCAGCACAAACACCATTTTTAGCAATGGAATATAATGTTTGGGATGCGACAAATAATACTATCACTGATACAGTGTGCGCAATTCCAGCACCTGGTGATGCTGTTATAATTCCTATTACTTCAATAGAGTTAGAAGGCGGCTCTACTAATAAAAGTGCTTTTGGAGTACAATATAATGCAGAAAGTGCTGCATGTGGTCCTAAGGTAATAGTTGTAAATGAGGGTAGTGCAGGTAGTGGTGATACAGAAGGAAGAGATAAATTAGTTTGGTACTTTGTTGGAACTGATTCTAGTAAAAATGGTATTGATACACCAGTAGCTGAAGGTGAGTTATCTATTTCAAAGGTAAAAACCGGTAATGCTAAAACTACTTGTAAAATTGATTCTACTACAATTTCAAAATTAACTGGAACTACAACAACTTGTAAGATTAAAAATTAGATGTGAATTTCACATCTTTTTCTTTTGTAAAAGAGTTATTCATGATAGAATAAGTATAGTAGGAGATGATTTTATGTTGTTAATAGGAAGTCATGTTAAATATAATAATAAAACACAATTATTAGGAAGTGTGGAAGAAGCAATTAGTTATGGAGCAACTACATTTATGTTTTATACTGGTGCTCCTCAGAACACTCTAAGAACTCCAATTGAGATGGATATTGTTGCAAAGGCGAAAGAACTAATGCATGAAAATGGTATTGAGATAGACAACGTAGTGGTTCATGCTCCTTATATTATTAATCTTGCTAATACTGAAAAGTATGATTTTGCTGTTAGCTTTTTAAAACAGGAGATTAAAAGATGTGAAACAATTGGTATAAAGTACATGGTTTTACATCCTGGTAGTCATGTGGGATTAGGTGAAGAAGTTGGTATTAATAACATTATAAATGGACTTAATGATGTTCTTGAAAATAGCCAGGTTACTATTCTTTTAGAAACAATGGCTGGAAAAGGTAGTGAACTTGGATGTAATCTTGATCAAATTAAAACTATAATTGATAATGTTTCTAATAAAGAACGTATAGGAATATGTTTAGATACATGCCATTTAAATGATAGTGGATATGATATGAATAGTTTTGATAAAGTTTTGGATGAAGTTGATAAAAAAATAGGTATAAACTATATTGGTTGTGTTCATATTAATGATAGTAAGAATCCTATTAATTCTCATAAAGATAGACATGAGAATATAGGATATGGAACTATAGGTTTTGATACTTTAATTAATATAATTTATAATGATAGACTTATAGATGTACCAAAGATACTTGAAACTCCATATATAGGAGATATTGCTCCATATAAGGAAGAAATACAAATGATTAAAAATAGGAAATTTATAGATTTTAAAGCCAGTATCAATTAAGATACTGGTTTATTGTTTCAAAATAAATTTTTATTATTTTATCTTTTTTGTCTTTACTTAGTTTTTCTTTTATAATGTTAAAACTCTCTTCATATTTTTTATTATATAAATCTCTCCAATTTTTTTTCGCTATAGTAGTTAGAAGTCTTGCTTCTTCTTCTGTTAAATCTATATTTTTCTTTTTGAAAAAATTGAAAGTTATATTCCATGTTAATTTATTTATATTTTTTTCAATTAATCTATAGTACATATTTTCACCTCATAAAAATATATGAAATAATAATTTAAATATGAGATAGACTAATAATAGAAAGAGGGTACAAGATGAAAAAAGTAAGATATAGAAGAAATATTATTAGAAGAATAAATATATATTTATTTTTGGTATTTTTTGTATTTATTGTACTCATTTTTAGACTTTTTCAAGTCATGGTACTTGATAATAAAAAGTATAGAAATAAAATTAAGACTTTAACTTATTCAATAGTAGAGCAAGATAGTGCTCCTAGAGGTAGGATTTATGATAGGAACTATAATATTATTGTTGATAATATTGCAATTAAGAAAATATATTATAAGAAAACTAAAAATGTAAGTAAAAAAGAAGAGTTAGATTTAGCTTATAAAATTGGTAAACATTTAGATTTTGATTTAAGTAAATTAACAAATGATATGAGAAAAGAAGTTTTTTTAATAAAGTATCCTGATATTGTTAGTAAGAAGATTACTAAAAAAGAATATAAGATGCTTGATGAAAGAAAATTGACTGTTAAACAGATGGAAAAATTAATGCGACAAAGAATAACAGATGATGATTTAAAAGTTTTTAGTGAATATGATGATAAGGTTTCATATTTATATTATTTGATGAATAAAGGATATACTTATTCTGAAAAGGCAATAAAGGTAAAAGATATAAAGGATAGTGAATATGCGTATATTTCTGAGCATAGTGATGAATTAGGTGGTTTTTTTATTAAGAATGATTGGGAGAGAGTTTATCCTTATGGAGATGTTTTTAGAAGTATATTAGGTAGTGTTTCTACTAGTGAACAGGGGCTTCCTGCTGAATTAAAAAAAGATTATCTTAGTAAGGGTTATAGTCTTGATGATAGAGTTGGACTTAGTTATTTGGAGAAACAATACGAAAAATATTTAAAAGGTTCAAAGAATAAGTACAAGGTTGTAAATAGTCATGAATTGAAACTTATTGAGGAAGGTAAGAGAGGTAAAGATATAGTTTTGACTATTGATATAAAGTTACAGAAAGAAATTGAGAGTATTTTAAGTGATGAAGTTTTAAAAGCTAAAAATGAACCTAATACTAAGTATTATAATCATAGTTTTGTAGTTATTCAGGACCCTAATACTGGAGAGATTTTAGCAATGACTGGCAAAAAGGTAGAAAAGGAAAATGGACAATGGAAGGTTGTTGATTATACTCCAGCTCTGTTAACTTCACCGATGACTCCTGGATCTGTAGTAAAAGCTGCATCTATGTTAGTGGGTTATAATACTGGTGCCATAAAGATAGGTGAATATATGAAGGATGAATGTGTAAAAATTGCTTCTACTCCGAAAAAGTGTTCTTGGCGTACTCTAGGTTATATTAATGATATAGATGCCTTGGCTTTATCTAGTAATGTATATCAGTTTAAAACGGCTATTAGAGTAGCTGGTTCAAGTTATAGTTATAATATGCCTTTTAAAATTTATAATAATGCTTTTCAAATATATAGGAATATGTATCATTCTTTTGGATTAGGTGTAAAAACTGGGATTGATTTACCGATTGAGAGTACAGGTTATACTAGTAATGATGAGACTTCTGGTTTACTTTTGGATTTTGTAATGGGACAATTTGAAACATATACACCACTGCAACTATCACAGTATGTTTCAACTATCGCTAATGGAGGTGAAAGATTAAAACCACATTTATTAAAAGAAGTACATTTATCAAGTGAGGATGATAGTTTAAAAGCTCCTATTAAAGTAATTGATAGGAAAGTATTAAATAAAATAGATACTAAAGAAGAGTATTTTAATAGAGTAAAGGAAGGGCTTCATGCGGTTACTATGTCTAGTTATGGTTTGGGTAGAAACTATATAGATAGTAGTCATGATCCTAGTGGAAAAACGGGGACTTCGCAAAGTTTCATTGATACAGATAATGATGGAAAAATAGATACTGAAACTATTTCTACTCTTTTTATTGGCTATGCTCCCACTAATAATCCAACGGTTACTTTTACTGTAACAAGTCCTGATTCTTCTCATCCCAATAGCTCAATAAATTATAATAGTTTAGTTAACTTACATATAACAAAAAAGATTTCAAATAAGTATTACGAATTTTATAAATAAATAATTGTTTCTAGTTATTTTAAATGCTATAATGTTATTAAGAGTAAGGTAGGTTGTTAGTATGAAATCAAAGATTAACATAAAGTTAGCAATAGTATTATTTATATTTACTGCTGTGTATTCGATTGGTGTTATTGGTTATTCTGATATTATTGGTGCAAAATTATTATTTAAATCAGATTTCTTTATGGATATTCCATCATTTTTAATAATTTTTCTTTTAATTGTTATTATATCTCTATCTACAATATTATATTTATTAATAGAAGAATTTCATAATTATTCTACGAACAGTAATAATCATGAGATGGAGATGGATTTAGAAGAGAATAATTGCGATATTAATATAGATGCGTTTAATAAGACAGAGTTTCAAAAAGAAGTTTTTTATGTATATAATGAGATTGAAAAAGCATATATGAGTTTTGATTATGAAAAACTTAAGAGTTTGTTAACATCTGAATTATTTAACAAATATAAAACCGATTTAGATAATTTGAAAGAGAATAATTTTAGTCAAATTATTGATAATCTAATGATAGA
Organism: Bacilli bacterium; assembly: GCA_017525855.1. Next base: position 219,000 of record JAFXSE010000118.1, on the reverse strand, counting down.
AAACATAAAAATAGAAGATTGCAAAGAGTTTGTTGACCATTATGAAATATGTACTAGTCTAAATGTTAATTGTATAGATTATATTATAGATAGTGAGAATATCTTAGTAAAAGGGGATATGTATAAAAGCGTTAATTATAAATATGAAATGGTTTTTGTAAAGAACAAGAAAATCAAAGACTTAAAAGAATGTCCTTATTGTCACAAAGAACTAAAAAATAGTTCTAGTAATAAATGCCCTAATTGTGGTGAAATTATTTTAAATGATACAACTCATTTAATTGTTAGTGAAAAGAAGTTGGTGGTTGAGATATGATAACGCTTATATTAATATTAATTATATTAACTATTTTTACATATTTGCTATTTATTGGCATTTTAAATATAGTTTATTATGTTGTTTTATTAGCAGTTATGATTTCTTTTTTGTTCTTTAAAATTAAATTTTTAGATTATAATAAAAATGAAAATAATAAAGAACAAAATAAAAATTTGAAAAAGTTTTTTCCAAAATGTAAGAGTAATAGTTTTTCAGAATATATATTTTTAAATTATAAAAAAACATTGGAATTAATTGAAAAACAAGATAGTAAAGAATTGGAAAAGCTTTTATCAGATAAGTTGTATAAAGAGTATATTGCTAGTAGTAAATACTTTAAAGAAGAACGCTATAAAAATATAGTTAGTGATATAGAATTAGTTAAAGTTGATATTAAGAATGTTACTAGTTTTTCATTTGAAGCTGAAATTGATTACAAATGTATTGATTATACTTTAAATAGAAAGAATAAAGTTATTAGGGGATATAAGAATGAGACTAGAGAGTATGGTTATTTAGTTAAATATGTAAAAAAAGATGATAAAGTATTACTTTATAGAAATGAATTAATATATCAAAAATAACTATTAAAGTTATTGTTGTTTCATTAATACAGTTTTATTTTGTATGATTTGTCTTTAAGAACTTTAAAACTTCTGAAAAAAATAATTGCAATATATAAACTATTCTGTTACAATATATACAGACGTTTCACGTAAGGAGGTGTTTCTCATGGCAAAAAAGGTTGGAAATAGACAAAATAAAACACTAAAATGTAGTGTTTGTGGTGAAGAAAATTATCGTGAAGAAAGAAATGTAAAAAATAGTGACAAACTAGAATTAAATAGATATTGTCCTAAATGTAGAAAACATACAACACATAAAGAAAAGAAGTAAAATAAGAGTAATCTTATTTTTGTTTTAGGAGGTTAAAATGACAAATTCAAATGATTTTAAAGTAGGAGTAACTATTGAAGTAGATGGTTCAATATATACAATCCTTGAATTTCAACATGTTAAGCCAGGGAAGGGTGCGGCTATAGTTAAAACTAAGCTTAAGAATTTAAGAACTGGTTCAATTATTGAAAAGACTTTTAATGCTGGTGAGAAAGTAGCTCTTGCTAGAATTGAAAAGAAGAATATGCAGTTCTTATATGAAATGAATGGAACATATTATTTTATGAATATGACTACATATGAACAAATTGAACTTGATAAATCTTTAGTAGAATATGAATCAAAATTTTTAAAAGAAAACTTAGAAGTTATTATGATGTTTTATGGTGATGAAGTATTAGGTATTACACTTCCAGATAAAGTTACTATGAAAATAGTTAAAACTGAATCTGCGGTTAAAGGTAATACTACAAGTAGTGCTATGAAAGATGCAGAGTTAGAGACTGGTTTAGTTGTAAAGGTACCTTTATTTATTAATCAAGATGAAGAAATATTAGTATCAACAAAAGATGCTAAATATGTATCAAGAGCTTAATAATCTTTTATATTTAAAGAGACACTAGTTTTTTGCTAGTGCCTCTTTTATTTTTTTTACTATTTTTTCTTTTTCTTCTTTGTTACTTTGTTCCCATAATAAATTCATAAAAACGCCTAATCCTGGTAGTGTTATTTCATCATTGTTTTCTACTGATTCATTAATTGCAATCATGATATCATCTTCATTATCATTTTTAAAATTATTTATAATGTGTTCTTTAATACTAATATTCATTTGATCATCTCCTAGTTTTATTTTTTACGTTATTAAAAAAAATATACAAAAATGTTATTATTTAGATTATAATTGTTGTAGAGGTAATGTTGTATGAATAAAAAAATAAAAATTTTAATACTATTATTTCTTTTAGGAATAGTGTGTGGATCTATTGTAACTGTATATAAAAATTATAAGAAAGAAAAAGTTAGAAATGGAGAAGATAATGGGGTTGTTTCAAAAGATAAGTATAAAATTATTAGAAAAAATAATAAATATACTTTAACTAGTGATAGTTCTTCATTTGACAAAAAAGAATTAAGTGATGTATTTTATGATGATAAAAATGTTTTTCTTTATTTAGAGGGTGAAAATATTGCTACATTATTAAAATATAATGTTGAAAAAAATAAAGTTAAAGTTTTATATGAAGATAGTGAACAAATTAGTGGTGGAATCGTTGATTTTGGTAATTATCATATTATAAATAATATAGTGTATGATAGTAATTTTAAAAAAGTAAGTGATTTTATTGAGGTTAGTGATAATGAACTATTATTTCCTAATTTAAAGTATAAATTAGTTAAAACAGATACTGGTATAATAAAGAAGAGTATTGATGATGATAAAGAGGAAGAATATATAAGAAATATAGATGGGATAACATATGATTTATATTTGATATCTAATGACGGGAAAACAGTTTTACTGAAAAGAAAAAGTGATGAAAAAATAGATTTAGTTTATTTAGATAATGAAGGTGAAGTTAATAAAGTAGATATTGATTTTGATACAGAAAATGATTATAGGTTATTAACTGATAAGTATCTTTTAGAACAGAAGAAGGAAAATGAAATAATAAAGAGTAGTATATATGATATTACAACTGGAAATAGTATTTTAACATCAGATAATAATAGTATTTATAGTGGTGTTGATTTAGTTTATAAAGATGATGGGAATAGTGTAATATTACAAAATTATGTAACGCAAGAGGAAAGGGAAATCTTTAATAGTAGAAAAGAAGTGAATAAGTTTATATGTTCTTCTGATTCTTTTTCGTTATTATTACAATTTATGAATGATGAAAAGAGTTTTTATATAATATATTTATAAATTCTTTTTTTATTGTTGTGATTATGTTATAATTTATATTAGGATAGGTGATAGTGATGAGTAAGACTGGAAAGATAATTTCTTTTTCAATAGTGTTTTTTATTTTGATTACAGGAGTATTTTTTATGAAGTATATTCCTAAATCTTTAGCAGTTGATAATTCTTTACCTTCTATTATGACTTCTGGGGTGTCTTTAGATTATGTTACTTTTTTAGGAATAGATGATTCTAGAAAGTTTTTAAAAGATGATAATGGTAATGAATATAATATTTATTGTTTGGATAAAGCAAAAGAATGGCCTAATAATGTTAAATTTAAAAAGTCTGCTAGTCCTCTTAATAATGGATATCAATATATTGCTTTAAATGGTTTTCCTTCTTCAGATTTTATGAAGGGTACAGGAGCAAGTGATGCTGATAAGTATTATTTAACGCAGATAGCTTTATGGTTTTATCAAGATAGATCTAATGGTGTTAGTGATGGACAAAATGGAGTTTTGACTGCTTCAGAAAAGTCAACTATTATTTCTTCATCATATTATACTAATTATATTAAGCCTTTAATTGATGGAGCTTTATCTGCTAAAGAAAAGGGTGTTAAACCAAGTCCTGTCATTGGTGCATCTAATAATAGTTTAAGTTATAGTCGAATAAGTGGTAAGGATTATTTAGTTAGTTCTAATATAAGTGTTAATTCAGATAATCCATTTGAAGATTATCAGGTATCAATTGATGTTTCAAATTACGAAATACTAAATCAAAGTGGTACAGTATTTAGAAAAGTAGTAAATGGTGATGTTACTAAGAATAATAAATTAGATTCTTCTAGTAGTTTTGTATTAAGAGTTCCTCTTGATGAACTTGAAAAGAAATCAAACAGGAAGATTACTATTACAGTGCTAGCTGATTATATTCAAAGAGATACATATTTATATACTCCTGAACAAAAGGATGATAATGTACAAGATGCGGCAGTTGCAGCAGTTGAAGCTACTAATAAAAGTATTTCTAAGGAAATTGTTTTAACTGCACCAACAGGAGAGTTAACTGTTATTAAACATGATATGGGTAATAACAATTTACAAGGTGCAAAATTACTTATTAAGAATAACTATGGATATTCTAAGGAAGTTATAACAACGAATACTCCTATAGTTTTATCTAATCTTATACCTACAGTATATACAGTTACAGAGCTTGAAGCACCTAGTGGTTATTTAATTGATAGTGATAAAAATGTAGAGGTAGTTGCTTCTTCTAATAAAACAGTAACAATGGTTGATAAAAAAATTGAATTATCAATTAAGAAAGTTGATAAAGACGATCCAACTAAATTTGTATCAGGAGCTACTATTAATGTTTATAAAGAAGGTGATTTGAAAAACCCTGTTATATCTTTTATAACTGGTAATAGTGATAGTGATAATACTTATTTAATTAATAAGCCTTTATCATTTGGTACTTATTATGTTAAAGAAGTAAAAGCTCCAGTTGGATATGTTTTAGATGATACATCTCATAAAATTGTTTTTGATGAAAATAATACTAGTAGAGAAGTTGTTATTTCTAATAAAGCAATAGTTGTAGAAATAGCTAAAGTAGATTCAAATACTAATTCTTTAATTCCAGGAGCTAAGTTAAAACTTATGGATGAAGAAGGAAAAGAAATAGAAACTTGGATTACAACAACTAGTAAAAAGGTCTTCAAGGCATTAAAACCAGGAAATTATGTACTTGTTGAAGTTTCTTCTGCACAAGGATATATTAGTAATGGTAATAAATTAACTTTTGAAGTAAAGAATACTGGAAAAGTTCAAAGTGTTTCAATGGTAGACAATTATGTATCGTTAACTGTTGATTCTAAAAAATTATTAGTTGATACTAATAAGGTTAAAGGATTTAAATTTGTTTTAACAAAGAAAGATGGAACAAAAATAGATGAATGGACTAGTGATGAGAAAATTCATATAACTAAGGAATTAGAAAATGGGACATATGTTTTAACGGAATTAAAAGTACCAAAAGGTTATGTTAATATTAGTAGTCCTTATGAGTTTGTTATATCTGATCAAGGTACATTAGATACTGTAAAACTTGTTAATAAACCTATTACTGTTAATATTTCTAAGAAAGATTTTACTAATGGTAAGGAGTTAGCAGGGGCTAAATTAGTATTGAAGGATAGTAGTGATAAAGTTATTGATACATGGGTTTCTACAACTAAGCCACATGAAATTAGTAAATTACCAGCAGGTAAGTACAAATTAACTGAAACTATAGCTCCAGAGGGTTATATTTTAAGTACAGAAACAGTAGAGTTTGAAGTAAAAGAAACAGGTGATATTCAAACTGCTGTTATGTATAATTCTCCTAAAATAAAAGTACCAAATACAGGTAAGAAAACATCAGTATGGGTTTATTTAATTTCTATATTCTTAATGTTAAGTGGTTCATTTATTACTATTAGGGCTATAACAAGAAAATCTTAAGAAGAAATTAATTTCTTCTTTTTTACTTTGTGGTTTTCAGAGTAAGTAAATTATGTTAGAATTGGTGATAGGTATGGAAGTGATTAAATGGAAGTATTAATTGATAATATAAAATATCCTGTTTTGATAGATAAAAAGAAATCTACTAAAAATACATATATAAGAGTAAAAGATGATTTGACTATTTATGTTACAACTAATTATTTTACTCGAGATAAGGATATTGTTAAATTACTTAATGATAATTATGATTCTATTGTTAAAATGATAAGAAAACAAGAAATAAAAAATAGTAATAATGAAAATTTTAATTATCTAGGTAAAAACTATGATATTATTTATACTGAGTATTGTGATATATCTTTTGGTGAAAATAAGGTTTTTTTAAATAAAAATATTGATATTGATAAGTGGTATAAGAAAAAAGCAAAAACTCTTTTTCAAGAACATTTAGATTTAATTTATCATAGATTTTCAAAGAAAATTCCTTATCCTGATTTAAAAATACGCAAAATGACAACAAGGTGGGGTGTATGTAATACTAAGCTAAAAACTGTAACTTTAAATTTGGAATTAATTAAGAGAGATACTAAATATTTAGATTATGTTATAGTTCATGAATTATCACATTTGATTCATCCAAACCATTCAAGTGGTTTTTGGAGTCTGGTTGAAGAAAATTGCCCTAATTATAAGAGAATAAGAAAAGAGATGAAAGAATTTTAATTTTTCTTAATTTCATCTCTTTTTTTTGTTTCCTTTTTCGTATCTTTTTCTTTTTTATAATTAATGTTAATATTTTTATATTTGTCGTTTGGTATTATGAAAGTATAACCTTCATCTAATTCCTCTTCATTTGTATTACCATAATTAATATCTAAATTTCTTTTTTGCATTTTATCCTCCTATATCAAGATAACAAAAAAAAGAAACTTTTTCAAGTTTCTTAATTTTATAATGGTGTTCACGACGTGATTCGAACACGTGACCGATCGCTTAGAAGGCGATTGCTCTATCCAGCTGAGCTACGTGAACAACTAATACTTTTTAAGTATACACTATTTTTTTAGTTTTTGCAAGTATTAAAATTTTTTGCAAAAAATTAGTTTTTTTAGTAGTAGTTTAGAATAATACATATAGGAGGTATGATATGTGGAGATAGTAAAACAGGATGGTAATATGGATTGCGGTGTTTGTTGTTTACTTTCTATTATTAGATACTATGGTGGAAATATTCCAATTGAGTATTTAAGAGAAAAGACAAATACTACGAAAAGTGGTGTGAATGCTTATAAGTTGGTAGAGGCAGCTTGTGATTTGGGGTTTGATGCTTATGGTTTAAATGGTAAATTAGAAGATATAAAGGATGAATATTTACCCTTAATTGCTCATGTAATAATTAATAAGAATTTGAAACATTTTATTGTTATATATCAAATAGATAGAATAAAAAGACAATTAATAGTTATGGATCCTGATAAAGGGAAGATAAAAATGTCTTTTTCTCAGTTTAATTTAATAACGAGTTATAACTTTATATATTTAAAAAATCAAGGAGTATTGCCAAATATTGGAGTAAAAAAAACCGTTAAAAATTGGATTAAGTTATTTTCGTTAAATAATAAAGGTTATTTAGTATATATAATAATACTTTCTATTGTTAGTTTTTGTCTTAATATTCTTTGTAGTTTTCATTTTACTCTCTTATTGAATAATGGTATTAATATTGGAATGAAAAATAATATTTATATCATTACCAATATATTTATTTTAATTTACTTTCTAAAAATCTTAAACACTTTTCTAAGAGAAAAAACTAGTATGACTTTTAATATTCTTTTAGATGAATATATTACTAAAAAATACTATCATAAACTTATTCTACTTCCTTACATTTATTATAAAAATAGAACAACTGGTGAAATTATGTCGAGAATGGAGGATTTAAATACTATTAAAAGTTTTCTTACTAATTTATTAGTAACTTTTACTGCAGATGTACTTGTTGTTTTAGTTTTCATAGTAGTTTTGTTTAATAAGAATATTATTCTTTTTATTATAACTGTTTTCTTAAGTTTTATACTTTTTGTTATCCAACTTGTAAGTAATAGAGTAATAAAGACTAGATTAGAAAAATATAAGAGTAAACTTGATAAAGTTAATACTGTTTTTATTGAGGCTTTAGAAAAGCAATCTACAATTAAAAATTTACATTTAGAAAGAAAAATAATTAGTAAGTTTTATAGAATATATGAATGTTGTTTAAATAGTTTGTATTCTGTCATGACTACTAATTTAATTACTAATTTATTAAAAGAGATTATACATGATTCTTTTTATATCTTGTTTTTCCTACTGCTCTCATTAAGAGTGATAGATAATAAAATTAATCTTGGAATAATAATAGTTTTGGAAAGTATTGTTAGATACTACTTTGGCTCTTTTAATAGGATTTTATCTTTATACAGTGATTATTATAAATATAGAATTTCTAAAAGTAGAATAGAAAACTTATTTATGATTAAGGAAGAAAATTTTAATTGTAGTAATTATTTTAAAGAAATAAAATTAAATGGTGTTGTTGAGTATCGTGATTTAACTTATGGTTTTAATAGTAATAATATATTTAATAACTTAAGTTTTATTATTAAACCTAAAGAAAAAATATTCTTTTATGGTGATAGTGGTAGTGGTAAAAGTACTATGATGAAAATGCTTATGAGATATATTGAAGTTCCATTTGGTTGTATTAAAATTAATGGTATTGATATCAATCATCATCATTTAGATATACTTAGAAATGAAATTTCTTATGTTAGTCAAAATGAACATCTTTTTAAAGATACGATAAAAAACAATATTACTTTAGATAGAAATATTAGTTTTGATGATTTAGAGAAGGTATGTGAAATTACTAATGCAAAGGAAATAATTGATAAAAAGGATGCAAAACTAAATACTTTAGTTGATGATGAGGGATTAAGTCTTAGTGGAGGAGAAAGACAAAAAATAATTCTTGCTAGAACACTACTGAATAATAGTAATATTTTTATTTTTGATGAAGCTTTAAGTCAAATTGATGAAAAGCAGGAAAGGAAAATATTAACTGATATGTTTAGGTATTTGAAAGATAAGACAGTTATTATTATAAGTCATAGAATGATTAATAAGGATTTATATACGAGAGTTGTAAAGTTAAAAGAAGGAAAAGTATATGATGAAGTATAAAAAGGATGAGAATTTGTTTATAGTTAATTTTGTAATTATTGTGATAACTATTTCTATTTTTATAAATGTATTTAAGAAATATATACCTAATTATTATGTTATAAAAGCAAATTGGGTAATTGATAATGTCTATAATGTTGTGGTTGATAAATATATTGTTAAGGAATTAGAAAAAAATCCTTATGTGTATATTAATTCTTTAAAAATTAATGTTGAAATAATAAGTCGTGAAAAAAACTATTATAAAAATTATGATAGTTTGTTGTTAAAGTGCAATATGAAAAAATTAGATAGTGTTGTTGATATGAGTGTCTATGGAGGAAGAAAAAGTTTTTTTAAATTATTTATGAAATGTTGGGAGGAATGATTATGAAGAAATTAGAAAATAATAAATTAGAAGGCGTAGTAGGTGGAGCTGCTTCAATTGGTATTTTTGGAGGTATTATTTTGGCTGTTACTACTATTTCTGTGTTTATATCAGGAGTACTAGAAGGATTTACTCATCCAAGAGGTTGTAATGAATAAAATAGATAATAGAAAATTGGAGAGTATAATAGGAGGATCAAGTATTTCTGGTACAATAATTAATGCTGTTTCGGGAATAGTAAAAATATTTTTTGATGTTGGTAAATCAGTTGGTTCTAGTTTTAGAAGAATCACAGAAGGAAAAATGTGCCCTTTAAATTAATTCTATTTAGTTTATAGTAATTCTTTATAGACTATATCATATATTTAAAAAACAGATGAATTTAACTAAAAAATGTAAAAAAAGTAAAAAAAATCACGAATATTGTTGAAAAATAAATACTTTTTTGCTATAATTCATTGTAGTTATGGAAATGAAGGGAGGGAAATTCAATGACACAAGTAACTGTTAAAAATGGAAACTTAGATATGGCTCTAAGAAAATTTAAACAAAAAGTGGCTAGAGATGGTGTCCCTTCTGAGTGCAAAAAAAGAGAATGTTATGATAAACCAGGCGTTCGTAGACGTGCAGCTAAAAAAGAAGGCATTAAAAATTCAAGAAAAAGAAATAAAGCTAATAGAGATAGAGACTAAGTTGTCTCTTTTCTTTTTTTTAAAATAATGTATAATTAAAGAGGAGGGTGATGTTATGTTAGAAAAGTTTATGAATGATATAAAAGAAGCAATGAAAAGTCAAGATAAAGAAACATTATCAGTACTTAGGATGGCAAAGGGTAGTCTTGATAAAGAAAGAATTGATAAGAAAAGAGAAGTAAATGATGATTTACTTACAGAAGTTATAGCAAGAGAAATTAAGACAAGAAATGAGTCAATAAAGGAATTTGAAAAAGGTAATAGAAATGATTTAGTAGAAAAGACTACAAAAGAAGTAGAGATTTTGAAAAAGTATTTACCAGAACAATTAACAGAAGAAGAAGTTGATAAGATAATTGATGACATTTTTAATGAGGTAAATCCTACTTCAATGAAAGATATGGGTAAAGTTATGGGACTTGTTACTCCAAAAGTTAAAGGTCGTTTTGATATGTCAAAAATAAGTTCTAAGATAAAAGAAAAATTAAACTAATAAATAGAGATGACTAAATAGTCATTTTTTTCATATAATTTATTGGTGATATAATGTTAAAAAGCTTAAGAGAGTATATATCTGATAATGAGTTAAAAATAATAGTTTTTGAAGATAGAGTAAATATTTGTAATTATGATAGGTTAAGGGACATTACGGAAAATGAAATAAGTTTTACAAAAGGTAAAAACAAAATTAAGGTATTCGGGAAAGATTTAAAATTAAATAAACTTTTAGATAATGAAGTACTTATTTTAGGAATAATTAAGAGAGTTGAACTTAACAATGAATAGGTATAGATTAAGTATTAAAGGTAAAAATCCTAATAGTTTTTTAAAGATGCTTGTTATGAAAAAAGTGAAACTTTTTAATATAGTAGAAAGTGAAGACGAAGTTAAGATAACAGTACTTGAAGAAGATTATAGGAAAATAATTGAAATGAAAACTAGTTATAGAATATCAATAATAAATCATTATGGTTTTTTGAAACTAAAACACTTAATAAAAAAATACAAGTTTATTTTAATTTTTTTGTTATTTACATTATTTATAATTATTTTTTTATCTCAACTTATATTTTCAATAGAAGTAGTGCATCAAAAAGAAGAAATAAGACAGCTTGTTTTACAAGACTTAAAAGAGTTTGGATTGGAAAAATATAAATTTAGAGTATCTTATGAAAAGAAAGAAGAGATTAGAAATAAGATTTTAGAAAAAGAAAAAGATAAATTGGAATGGTTGGAAATAGATAATATTGGTACTAAATATATTGTTAATGTTGAGGAGAGATTGACTAATCAAAAAAATGAGGATAATTATTTTAGGAATATTGTTGCTAAAAAGGATTCTATGATAGTTAAGATTGAAGCATCAGCTGGTGAAATAATTAGAAAAAAATATGATTATGTAAAAAAGGGAGATGTTTTAATTAGTGGTACTATAATGAATAGAGATAGGGAAGTAGCAAAAGTAAAAGCTGATGGAAAGGTTTTAGGTGAAGTTTGGTATAAAGTAGGTGTTAGTCTTCCTAAAAGATATCATGAAGAAATACGTACAGGAAATACTTTTAAAGCCTTAACAATACGAATTTCTAATAAAAGAATTTCACTTCCTATTAAAGATAAAAATAAGTCATATGAAACATTTGATAGAGTTTTATTAAAAAGTAATTTTTTGCCTTTTAAATTAGTAGTTGAAGAAAACTATGAATTAAAAATAATAGATAAAAAATTTACAACTAGTAACGCAGAAAAAGAGGCATTGAAACTAGCTATTAAGAGTTTAAAAACAAAATTAAAAGATGAGGATGTTATTTTAAATAAAAAAGTTTTGAAAAAGACTATAAATAATAGTACAATAATAGTAGATGTGTTTTTCAAGGTTCAAGAAGATATTACTGATTATGTAAAAATATCTGGTGAACTACAAGAGGGTGAAGAAAGTGAGAACAGTAACTAGTACTATTAGTGATGTTATTAATATGACTTGGCCTATGGTCTTTGTTTCGATGGTTATTATTATTTCAATTAGAGTATGTTATCTTATAAAAAAGCATGAACATGTAGTATTATATAAGGAATTGATTATGCTTTCTATGATAATTTATGTTCTTATGTTATTCCAGGTTGTAACTGGTCAAGATGTTGTTAATTGGTCTAGTAATAATTTTATTCCATTTAAAGAAATATTTCGATATAAGATTGGTAGTAGACTGTTTTTTAAAAATGTTTTAGGTAATTTAATTATGTTTGTACCTTTTGGTCTTTTTACATCATATACATTAAAGAATGATTATAATGCTAAATTAATAGTTTTTTTGACAGTACTTGCATCTTTATCAATTGAATGTGTTCAATTAACAATTGGTAGAGTATTTGATGTGGATGATATTATTTTAAATACTATAGGTGGTTATTTTGGATATTACCTATATAAAGGTATTTGTCATTTCAAAAATAGGGCTCCATCTTTTTGTGGAAAAGAATGGTTTTTAAATATAGTTTCAATTTTAATACTTTTATGTATTGTTGCAGTAGTATGGTAGGTGGATTATGAATAAAATAGAGTTTAATAATTTAACAGATGAAGAAGTTCAGGAAGAACAATTACTCAATGATGTTTTAATGTTTGCGATGGAAAAGGAGAAGTTAGAAAATACATCTTTTGATGTTATATTTGTTGATAATCAATATATTCATGAATTAAATAAGAATTATCGAAATATTGATAGAGAAACCGATGTAATTACTTTTGCTTTGGAAGATGATAATACCATTATTAATGGTAGCGATATTAGGATGTTAGGTGATATTTATATAAGCTTAGATAAGGCTCACTTACAAGCAAAAGAATATGGACACTCATTTAAAAGAGAATTATCTTTTTTAGCTGTGCATGGCTTTTATCATTTGTTAGGGTATGATCATATGACAGAGGAAGATGAAAAAGTAATGTTTGGTAAACAAGAAGAAGTATTAGAAGAGTTTAATATAACAAGAGAGGTATAAGTATGTTTGAAAAATTATTAGAAATTAGAAAGAATAGTTACTCACCTTATACAAAGTTTTCAGTGAGTGCAATAGTTGTAACTAAAGATAATAGAGAGTTTATTGGGACAAATGTAGAGGATTGTTCTACGAGAGCAGGAGCATGTGCAGAAAGAGTTGCAATTTTTTCAGCTATAGCTTCTGGAGTAAAGAAAGGTGAATTTAAAGAAATACATATTTTAGCATCTAATAACGAAAATCCAGGATTCCCTTGTTTTGTATGCAGACAAATGATTTCAGAATTGTTTGATAAGAATGCTATGGTATATTGTTACTCACAAACTGGAAATGTGACAGAGTTTACTGTTGAACAATTATGTCCTTATCCGTTTGAAGAGTTTAGAGAAGAGGATGTCAAATAATGAAAGTAGGATCAGTCAGTATAGTAGGACGACCTAATGTTGGTAAAAGTACACTATTAAATAGTATTTTAAATATGAAATTAGCGATTATATCTGATAAGGCTGGAACAACAAGAAATTTAATTAATGGAATATATAATGATAATGATAGTCAAATAATTTTTGTTGATACACCTGGGGTAAATAAGCCCCTTAATAAACTTGAAAGCTTAATGAATAAAAAGAGTTATTCGAGTGTAAATGATGTAGATTTAATATTATTTTTAATTGATGCTAAAACGGGTATTGGTAAAAAGGATATAGCTGTTTTAAATAAATTAAAGGATATTGATATACCTGTATTTTTAGTAATTAATAAAATTGATTCTTTATCACATGAACAAATTTTAAAAACTATTGTAAAAAGTAAAGATTTATATCCATTTAAAGAAATAATACCAATATCTGCTTTAAATAAAAACAATATAGATGAACTTTTGAGTACTATTAAAAATTATTTGGAAGATCAAGATAGGATTTATTCAGAAGAAGAACTTACTAATGTTTCATTAAAATTTATTATGGCGGAGTTTGTTCGTGAAAAGGTATTACAATTAACTCATGATGAAATACCATATACTGTAACATGCTATACAGAACAATATGTAGAAGAGGAAAATCAGGTTAATATAAGTGTACTAATTATAGTAGAAAGAGAAAATATTAAGCCAATTATAATTGGTAAAAAAGGTTTGATGTTGAAAGAAATAGGAACAAGAGCAAGAGTTGATATGGAGAAGTTTCTAGGTAAGAAAGTATATTTAGAAACATATGTAAAAACTCTTAAAAATTGGAGAGATGAAGAAAAATACTTTTCTGAATTAGGTTTAAAAGAAGATGAATAAAAAAATATGAAAATCACCACTATATAAATAGGGTGATTTTTATGAAAGAAACATTATGGAAATTATTTAAAGAAACAGGGGATATTAATTATTATTTATTATATATAAAGCTAAAAGATGGTGAGTGAATGAAAATAGATGTAATAGAGGGAATAGTAATTAGAGAAACTAATTATAGTGAATCAAGTAAAATTTTAAATGTATTAACTAAAGATCGTGGCCTTATAGGTGTTATGTCTAAAGGATGTCGCAATATGAAAAATAAATTAAGAGGTGTAAGCCGTAAATTGATTTATGGCTCTTTTCATATTTACTATAAAGAAAATGGTTTATCTACATTAATCGATGTTGATGTTAAAAACTCTTATAATAACATATTAAGTAATTTTGATGCTATTACGTATGCTACATACATACTCATGTTATTTGAACAAGTAGCTAAACAGAGTAATGACAACTCATTATTTGACTTATTAAGAGCAGGACTTCAAAAGATTGATGAGGGGTTTAATCCTTTAATATTAACTAATATAATGGAATTAAAATGTCTTAATTATTTAGGCGTTTCTCCTAGTATTGATTGTTGTAGTTTATGTGGAGATGATAAAAACATTTTAACTCTTAGTAGTGATCATGGAGGTTTTATATGTAAGAATTGTCATACAATAGAGACTGTTGTTAAACCTACTACTATAAAACTTATTAGAATGTTTTATTATGTAGATATAGATAAAATAACAAAACTTGATTTAAAAGATGAGAGTATTAGTGAAATTAATGATTTTATTGATCAGTATTATGATAAATATACTGGTATTTATCTAAGAAATAAAAAGAATTTGTTAAAGGTGATAAATACTGTTTAATTTGACAAATTAGCTAGTTTATGTTAAAATATACTCGCTTTAGAAATGGGGAGTTGTAGTGAGAAAGAATTTAAAAATATATTTAGCAGCATTTATATGTTCTGTAGGTATGGAGACTGTAAATGGTTATTCATTTGTTAATAGAGGAGTAATACCTTTTACACATAATAAATATGAAGGACATAAGGTTACAATTAGTGATGAAGAAAAATCAGTGGATTTTTATACTACTAAAGATTATAATGGGGATGCTATTGCAATAAGAACACCTTATGAAGAAGTATCAGATGGTTGTTATAAGAGTAAAGTTTTATTAGTGGATACAGAAGAAATATCTAATGATACAATAGAGTTTATAAAAGAAAATGTTAGTAATCAAAATAAATTATTAAATACTAAAAGTATATCTGATTTAATTGAAAATTCACAAAAAGATAAAATTAGTATTAGTGATTGTACATATGTGGAAACTGAAAGTATACCAAAATTTAATAATTATGAAGTTAATTATATTACTTTTGATGCTGATTATGATGATAAAAAAATGATTTCAGATACAAGTAAAGATGCTGTCATTAATCTAACTTATTTGAGTTCAAGTTTGTCTCTTATGGCATTTCCTTTCTTACTAGGATATGCTCTAGATAAAAAAGAAAAAAGTAAAACTAAAGTTTTATAATAAATCGCTAAATGGCGATTTTTTTGTTTATATTAAATTTTATTTATTACTTCATTGTAAATAAATTTAGGTAATGATATAATAGTATATAGGATAGAGGTGGTTGGTATGGTAGATAGTGAAGTTAAATATCATATTCGTTTGAGTAAAAGTGATTTGGATGGTGCAAAATTTGCTATATTAACTGGGGATCCTGGTAGAGTTGGTAATATTGCTAAATATTTGGATAAACCTAAAAAAATAGCTCAGAATAGGGAATATACTTCTTATTTAGGAGGACTGAATGGTGAAAAGGTTTTAATTATATCTACAGGTATGGGAGGGCCATCTACAGCAATTTGTGTAGAGGAATTAGCTCAAATAGGTATCACTCATTTGATAAGAATTGGAACTAGTGGGGGAATGCAGTTAGATACTAGTGCCGGAGATTTAGTAATAGCAACTGCTTCGATTAGACAGGAAGGTACAAGTAAAGAATACTTACCTATAGAATATCCTGCTGTTGCTGATTTAGATGTTGTTCTTGCATTAAGGGATTCTTGTGAAGAATTAGGATATAAATATCATACTGGTGTTGTTCATTGTAAAGATAGTTTTTATGGCCAACATAATCCTGAAAGGATGCCTGTTGGTTATGATTTAAAAAATAAATGGGATGCTTTTATAAAAGCTGGCGCATTATGTAGTGAAATGGAGACTGCTTCATTATTCTCGGTTGCTACTGTATTAAAACTTCATGCAGGTGCTATAGTTTTAGTGGTTTGGAATCAAGAAAGAGAAAAATGCGGACTTAGTCAAGAAAGTAACTTTGATATTGAAAAAGAGATAAAAGTTGCTATTAATTCAATTAAAAAGCTAATATCTAGTAGTAAATAAGTTAATAAAAAAGAAGTTTTCATTGACATGACTTCTTTTTTCATTTATAATTTAAAACATGCATCAAAAAGGAGAAAATATGAAAAAAAATAATTTATCTAATAAATCATTTACTACTATGTATAAAGAACTTAGGTTTTTAGTAGAGCCTAATATGCAAAAAGTTGGTGAAATTGCTTGTATTAAATATGGTATTAATGCAGAGGAATACAAAAAGAAACTTATATCATGTAGAGCAGAGTTATATATTACAAAATCTAGTCAAGAAAAACTGTTAAGTTATTATGATTGGATTAAACAGTTTCAACAACAATTAGAAGAGGATAAAGATTCTTATGAGACTGTTATTTATTCGTTTTTAATGAGTGATTATCTTACAGTTGATGAGTTTTGTAAACTAGAGCCTTATTCTAAAATGTTGTTTGAATATACAGTTGGAGTAATTAGATTTTTAAATCCTGAATTATATAATTATTATTTAAATGAAATTAATAGAAGAGAAAAAATATTTGAAGATAATATAATATTATCAGGAAAACAATTAATAGAAAAAATGGATAATGGGATTGTAATTGAGAATGGTAAAAGTAGAGAATTCGATATTATTGATTATTATTTAGCTGTAAAAGTTAATCCTATGAAACTATTTTATATGTTGAAAAGGGTAATGACAATAAGTGAAATGGGTGAATTTAAAAATTTTGCAAGAAGATATAGTCAAATAAATGATTTATCTTATACTGCTATTCAGAAAAAATTTGATGATTTAGTAGTATATAATTGTAAGAATGATAGTGATATTGAAAAAGGAACGATTATAACTGATGAACAGAAGTTTGCTTTAATTAGTTACTTCTTGGAAAATAATATTCCTATTACAGAAGAGACGTATTATGCTGGATTATTAAGATATAGAGATAATACATTTGATTTTGTAGCTGAAAGTGTTAAGCCTAAAATAAACAAAAAATAAAGACGTTTTGGTTAACGTCTTTTTATATACCTCTCATTTTATCTTGATCTTTGAAAGGATTCTTTTTATCAATTTTGTCTATAAATAATATACCATCTAAATGATCATATTCATGTTGAAATGCTATTGCTAATTCTTCACGACCACGAACTCTAATTTTATTTCCATCCATATCATAACCTTCGATGGTAACTCTTGCATATCTTGGTGTTATTCCAATTGTTTCGCGATTAATACTTAAGCAGCCTTCTCCATCAGTTACATAAATTTTTTCTTCTGAAGTACTGATAATTTTAGGATTTATAATTACATAGTTGTGAAATTTTTTTTCTTCATATTCATGTACAACTACAAAATACCTTTTGGCAATTCCAAGTTGAATTGCTGCCATTCCCATACCTGGTCTTAAATCATATTTTTCAGCAAGTTCAGGTATTTGGCTATTGGTTAAGTATTCAATAATATCATTAATTGTTTTTTTGTCTTTTTCAGTTAAAGGAAAGGTAACTTCTTTGCTAACTGTTCTTAATAGTTTGTTCTTTTCATCTAATATATCTTTTGTTTTTAACATTACTTCATCTCCTAACTTAAACCCCTCTTTTTGACAGTGTTATTATACTACAAATATCTAAAAAAGTAAAGAAAAAAGAGCAAAGCTCTTAATTTGCATATCTTGTTCCGATAACAATAACTAGTAATATAAATAATACTAAAATAATTGCATAAGTAGAACCGTAATTGTTGTTATTATTTCCATAATTATATACTGGATAGTATGGAGTTTGATAATTTCCACAACTACCTCCGCCGTAGTAATACATAATTTAGCCTCCTTTATTGTTCTATTATAGAATATGTTGAAAATAAAAAAGTGTTCATTATGACTGTAAATAATTTAATTAATTCTTAAATAAAATAGAAAAAAAAGCTAATCTGTGTTATTATAAATAAGAATAGGAGACCGTTATGAAAAGAGTAATTAAGTATATGGACAAATCATTACTAGTTATTTCAGTTATTCTTTTTGTTGTGGGGTTAATAATGGTTTTTTCTTCATCTAATGTTACTGCTTATATGCAACATGCTGTAAGTCCATATAATTATTTTATAAAGCAGACAGTCTTTTTAGTTGTGGGTGTTATATTAGCTGTTGTTATGGTCAGTTTTAATACTAAGTTTTATGGTATTATTTCTAAATTGTTGTTTTTAGTTGTTGGATGTTCTCTTGGAATTTTACTTGTTGTAGGACAAGCACAAAATCAAGCAGTTAGTTGGTATGATTTTGGCCCTTTTAGTTTTCAGCCGAGTGAGTTTATTAAAGTAATATCAATTATTTGGTTAGCTGATTATTATGAAAAAAATAAAAATAATTTAAACTCTTATTGGGCAAGTTTATTTCCTATTGGATTATGTATGGTAATTGCTGTTTTAATATTTTTACAACCTGATTTAGGAACAACAATTATTTATTCTCTTATTGTTGGGTTTATTTTTATTGCTCAGCCTATTAGTAAAGCAATTAAAAGTAAAACTATATTAGTTATTGTTGGAATAATAGCTATGGGTGCATTCGTTGTTTTAACTTCTGGAAAACAATTGATTTTAGAGAGGCAAATGGAGCGTCTTAATTTTACTAGGCCTTGTGATAGATTACTAAGTACAGGTAATCAAGTATGTAATGGATATATTGCTATTAATAATGGAGGTTTACTTGGTAAAGGATTAGGCAATAGCACTCAAAAAT
Source organism: Bacilli bacterium (assembly GCA_017525855.1). Next base: position 199,655 of record JAFXSE010000118.1, on the reverse strand, counting down.
ATTTGTATTTACCTGAACCTTATACTGATTTTATTTTTACTATTACTGTTGAAGAGTTGGGGTCTATTGTTGGGATAATTATATTAATTTTATATACGGTATTATTATATAGAATACTTGCGATTGGAAAGCGGAGTTATACTAATAGAGGAAGTACTATTTGTTATGGTGTTGCGATTTATATATTTTTACATATTGCGGTTAATCTTCTTGGTATATTTGGGCTTATGCCAATGACTGGTGTTCCACTTCCGTTTATGAGCTATGGAGGAAGTTTTACTATTTGTTTAGTTGCAGCATTGACTGCTGTACAGAGAGTAAGTGTTGAAACAGGAATAAGAGATAATTTAAAGACTAAGAAAAACTAATAAAATATTATTAATTTGTTGAAAACTAACTTGTTTTATGTTATTTTTAATATGTCAGGTTGGTTGAGCTAAATTATAATTTTTGTCTTAAATTAGTACTTGATGCAAGTACTAATTTTATGTTGATATAAATATTACTTGATAATTTAATAGTAGAAAAATTGGTGATAATATGTTTAATGATTTATATTATAAAGTTAATTTGTTTTTGTATCAAAATGAGTTTGATTGTTTAAATATAGAAAAGAAAAAAGAAATTATTGATGAAGGGTTAAAAAAGTATATAATATCAAAATTAGAAATAAGCAATAGATATAATTTTAGTGATAATGAATTGAATAATTTTAATACAATTGATTTATTTACGATGTTATCAGATTTGATACCTAAAGATAAACATTTTGATACTATTAGATTTTTTTCTTCTTACTTATTATTTCAAATTATGTCTATTCAAAATAGAAATATAATATTAAATAAAAATTTTGATAATGATTATAGTTGTGATTTTAAAGATGGATATTTAAATAGTATTACTTATGATAGTGAAGATTATCAAAATAGTTTTGTATATATATATGATATATTTATGAATAAATTTATGTGTAGCAGTAAAATTATTAAAAAAAAGTTCTAAAAAAGAAAATAAAGTTTTCTTTTTTTTTGTTTTTTTAGTTTTATTTAGAATAATACATATAGGAGGTGTTATAATGTCTTTTCATTATAGACATAGAAAGGTAATTCTGTTATGTATTATTATAGTTTTTTTAATTAGTACTGGTGTTTTTTTTCTTTATAAAGGTTTTTATAAGAAAAAAGTGAGTAAAGATGACATTGTTCTTGAAAGTAAAAATGATAATACTTTATTAAAAAAAGAGGATACTAATTTATTAAAAGTTGATATTAAAGGAGAAATAAAAGCTCCTGGTATTTATTCATTAAAGTCAGATAGTAGAGTAATTGATGTTATTAATATAGCTGGAGGTTTAACAGATAATGCTGATACTACTGTAATTAATTTGAGTAAAAAAATTAAGGATGAAATGGTAATAATTATTTATAGTAGAGATGAAGTAAATGATTTTAAGAAGATTAAAGAAATAGAGAAACAAGTACAAAGTAGGTGTTTACAAAAAGATAATGATTCTCTTTCTAATGATGCTTGTATTGATGATGTAAATAATTTTAATACTAGTTCAACTCTTAAAATCAATATTAATACAGCGGGTGTAGAAGAGTTAAAGAGTCTTCCTGGGATAGGTGATAATAAGGCTCAGAGTATAGTTGATTATAGAAATAAGAATGGATTATTTAGTAGTGTTCATGACTTGATGAATGTTGATGGTATTGGAGAAGGATTATATGCTCAAATTGAGGCGTATATTACTATTAAATAAGTTTTACTATTTAGTTTTAATAGTATCAATATTAGCTATGATTATTAGATTAACTATACCATATGATAGTGTAATTCATAGCTCGGATAGTGTTGTTGATGGTAGAGTTACAAGTATTAAGTATGATGGTAATTTATTAACGATTATAGTTAAAGTTGATTATATTGAACAAATACAGGGATACTATAAGTTTAAAACAAAGAGTGAGTTTGATTCTATTAGTAGGAAATTATCTCTTGGAATGTCTGTAAAGCTTTATGGTAAAGTGATGAAAATAAATACAGCAACGATTGATAATTCTTTCTCATACGAAAAATATTTAAGAATTAAACATATATATAATCTATTTAGTATTGATAAAATAAATATTGAATCTTCTCATACTAATCTTTTTTATTCTTTTAAAAACTTAATACTTAAATATCTATCTAGTTTGAAATCGGGTCCTTATATTAAGATGTTGTTGTTAGGGAATACTGACTTTGTATCAGATAAAGTAATTAATAGTTTTAGAGAGAATGGTATTAGTCACCTTTTTGCAATTTCAGGGACACAAGTCACAGTGCTTGCTGAAGGTGTTTTAAAGCTTTTAAAAAGGTTAAAAGTTAAGGAGAAAAAAAGATATATTATTGTTAATATTTTGATATTTATATATATGTTTTTAACTGGTAGTCCTCCAGCTATACTTAGGGCAGTATTGTTTTTTTTACTTTCTTCAATTAATAAATATAATTATTTTTATATAACAAATAGTAATCTTTTTATTTTGACTTTGTCTATTACTATTTTTATAAATCCATATTATATTTATGATTTGGGTTTTTTATATTCATATTCTATAAGTATGGCATTGATTATGTGTTCTAGATTGCTAGATAATAAAAATGCTTTTTATCAATTAGTTTTAACTTCTATAATTTCATTTATAATCAGTTTACCTATAACACTTTATAATTTTTATCAAACTAATTTTATGAGTGTTATTTATAATTTGTTTTATGTACCATATGTAAATAGCATTTTGTTTCCATTTGCTGTTATTACGCTCTTTTTTCCGTGGACTGATGGTTTATTTAATCTATTTATAATTGTTTTAGAGAAAACATCACTTTTTATAAGTAAAATTGATTTTGGTAAAATAGTTTTTCCAAAAGTAAGTATTTTTTATTACATTTTATATGTTGCTATTATTATTTTACTTTACAAATTTAAATATAAATTTTTATATTTAATTTTTATTATATTACTTATTCTTCATTATTGTTTCTATAGTATTTTTCAGGTTGATTATGTATATTTTTTCGATGTTGGTCAAGGGGATTCATCTTTAATAAAACTTAATAATTCTAATGTAGTTATTGATACAGGAGGGGAAATAAAACAAAAGGCGGATGATTGGAAGATTAGAAAAAGTACTAAAAGTATTGTAATTAATTCACTAATTCCATATTTTCGTTCTAAAGGAATTAGAAAAATAGATTATTTGATATTAACACATGGAGACTTTGACCATATGGGAGAAGCAATAACCCTAGTTAATAATTTCAAAGTAGAAAAAGTAATCTTTAATTGTGGGCCATATAATACTCTCGAAAAAGATTTAATTAAAGTTTTAGATAAAAAGAAGATAAAATATTACTCCTGTATTAAAGAGTTAAATATCAATAATAACAAATTATACTTTTTACAAACTAAAGTTTATGATAATGAAAATGATAATTCAAATGTTATATATACTGATCTAAATGGTTATAAATTTATGTTTATGGGTGATGCATCAACTACAACTGAAAAAGAAATATTAAGTAAATATAACTTACCAGATGTAGATGTATTAAAAGTAGGACATCATGGATCTAAAACAAGCAGTGGAAAAGATTTTATAAATGAAATTAATCCAAGGTATTCCATTATATCTGTTGGTAAGAATAATAGATATGGTCATCCAAATAAAGAAGTATTAGATAATCTAAAAGAATCAAAAATATATAGAACAGACGAAGATGGAAGTATTATGTTTAAAATTAAAAATAATAAATTAAGAATTGAGACTTGTAGTCCATAGAAAGGAGTAAATATGAATTATTATAATGAAATAAAAAATAAAATAATAGATAATGAAATATATTCAAAAGTTAAAGATTATTCAAAAGAAAGACACAAAGTTATCACATATTTTGAAATAGGTAAGTTGTTAAATGAAGCTGGTGGTAAATATGGAGATAATATTATAGATGAATATTCTAAAAAGTTAGTTATTGAAGTTGGTAAAAAGTATAATAGAAGAACTTTGTTTAGAATGAAGAAATTCTATAATGTATTTGGCAATGAGAAAGTGACAACAATGTTGACACAATTAACTTGGTCACATTATTTACTATTATTATCGATAAGTGATTATGATGAAATAATATATTATATAAATATATCTAAAAATAATAATTTAACTCAAAGACAATTACAAGAAAAAATAAAAAGTAATGAATATAAAAGAATACCTATTGAATCAAGAAACAAATTAAACAAAAATGAAATTCTTAGCCCAAACGATTTAATTCCTAATCCGATAAGAATTAAAAACAGTAATAATTATGAATATATATCAGAAAAAGCATTGCAAAGACTAATACTTGAGGACATTTCATCTTTTTTGAAAGAGCTTGGGGCTGGATTTACATTTATAGATAATGAATATCCAATTAAATTTGGTAATAGATATAATTATGTTGATTTATTACTTTATAATATTAGGTATAAATGTTATGTAGTAGTTGAATTAAAAGTGACAGAATTAAAGAAAGAACACACGGGACAAATAATGACTTATATGAATTATATTGATAAAAATATAAAAACTATTGAAGAAAATGATACAGTAGGTATTATTATTTGCAAACAAGATAAACAATCTTTAACAAAAGGAAATCATTTGTTAAAACAACAGATTTGCTTTTTTTAAAAGGGAAACCATACAAACATCACTTAACTATTACAGATTTAAAAAGTAAATTATTAAATGACAGAGATGAACTATTTAATTATGTTAATTACCTGATCAATATAGAACTATTAGAACACCTTTATATGAAGATGAATATGAGCAAGATTATGATGATTATGAAGAATATGATGACGAAATTGAAAAAGATGATGATATGGGAATGAGTTTATAATATAAAAATGTCAAATCTATGTAAAAATTATTTGAAATGTGGTATATTTTCATTGTAGGAGGAAACTAGAAATGGAAGAAAAGAAAATATTAAAACTAACTGATGAAAATGGAAAAGAAATTGAATATGAAATTTTAATTGCATTTAAATGGACAAAAACAAATAAAAACTATATTGTTTATACTGATAATACAAATGATGGGGATGGAAGTTTAAATGTGCTTGCTGCTATTTACTATCCATATGATAGCAATAAATTAGATCCTATTGAAACAGATGAAGAATGGGATGAAATTGATAGAAGGTTAAAGGAATTATAGTAAGGATGTGTTATTAAATGATGGATAATAAAGAAAATTTTACAATACAAGATTTCATTATTCAATTAGAACAAATTAATTATTTAGAAATTCTTGATGCTATAAAACCATTAATTATTTACTATGTTACTAGCAAGGCAATTGATACTTATAAACTTCATAGAGATTATAAACCTAAAAATATCTCTAAAGTAACATTGCCACCTGAATTAACATCAGAATATAGTGAAATTGATATCAACAAAATTGTTGCAACAAAATATGGCGAATCTATAGTAAAATTTGCTGATGTTGTAATTAATAATTTTTCATCAGAAGATTTAACAAACTTTTATAATAATATAAATGATTTGAAAACGAGATCAAAAAAGTTTGGTATTCAAAACTTAATTTTAAGGTCAAAAACTGCTGGTCAATATGACCCTAAAAAAAATGAAATCACAATTGATGATGATACTGCAGAAACAACAATTTATCATGAATTATTTCATATGGCAAGTTCTACATATAAAGATGGAATAAGATATTCTGGTTTTCAACAGGCATCTTTGAAATCAGGTGTTGTTTCTTTAGGAAAAGGACTAAATGAGGGATATACCGAATTGCTATCTCAAAGATATTTTACGCCTGATAGTTCTGTTACTGGTACTTATGAATATCAAGTGTTTATAGCAGAAAAATTAGAGCAAATAATAGGTAAAGAAAAACTTCAAAGTTTATATTTAAATTCTAATTTAAAAGGGTTAATTGATGAACTTAAACAATATGTATCAGAAGAAGAAATAATGAAATTTATATCTAATACAGATTTTCTAATCAACCATATGGATGATAAGAAATTACAATTATTTGAAAAGAATATGATTGGCAATTGTTTGAAAAGTATTAATAGATTTGTAATAATTTGCTATTCAAAAAAGTTACAACAACAAGTTAAAAATGGTGAGATTTCTTCAAATGACGAAATATTACAAAAATTGACTGAATATATTTCATCATTGGCATCTAATATAAAAATACGTAAACGTAGATACGAAGTGATGACAGATGAAGATATACAGGAAAGTTTACAAGCATCTTTTGAAAATACAAATGTTACTGTATCTATAAATCGAGAAGAACAATCAGATATAAAGAGATAAAAATAGTAGAAATCCAAAAGAAATTACATAACTAATGGATTTTCGCTTTTTAAAATTAAAAAGACATTTTAGTAACCCACTACGATATTGGCAAAGCTAATATCTGTGGGCAAAGGGATTAACCCCTTTTGAAAACCCATTCAAGCAAGTTTAAATAAAAAGAAAAGATATACATTTCTAATTAACAACCAAAAATATTGTATGTCTTTTTGTAAAAGAAACAAATGAATATGTAATTAAATATTGTTCTGATGATAGAATAATTGCCAGAGAATATGAATTAGTATGATATAATAGACATAGGTGATGAATAGTGAAAGTAAAAATATGTGCTAATACAAGTATAGAAGAAGCACAAATGTGTATTGATGCTGGAGCTGATATAATTGGAATTTTAGTTGGACAAGAACATGTTAGTAATGACTTTGTTGATAAAGAAAAAGCTAAAGAGATATGTGAATACGTAAATAAAAGATGTGATGTATCATTAGTTACACATTTAACAAGTGCTGATGAAATAATTAAATTAACAAAATATATTGGAAATAATATAATTCAATTATATTCAGATATTGATGAAAGTGAAGTAGAAAAAATAAAAAATGAATTACCAAATATAGAATTAGTTAGATTAATTCATGTAGCAAGTGATGGAACTATTTGTACAGATTATAAAAAAATGATATATGTGGATTATTATTTATTAGATAGTTTTAACTTAAAAACAAATCAAGTAGGTGGTACTGGGCTTATGCATGATTGGAATAAAAGTGGTGAATTAATAAAATTATTAAATAAACCGACTTTTTTAGCTGGCGGACTAAATCCTGATAATGTAAAAACTGCAATTGAAACAGCTAAACCATATGGTGTAGATGTTAATAGTGGATGCAAAAATGAAATCGGTAAAAAAGATAGAGAAAAAGTAATAAAATTTGTTACTAATGCTAAACATAATGAATCAAAGAAAATAATATTTGATTTAGATAACACTTTATTATTTATATCTGACGAATGGATAGATGCATACAATTTTTTTATAGATAAATATAACTTGAATGTATCAGCTAAAGAATTATATTCAACTATAGGAACAATAGAAAAGAATAATCCTGATATATATATAACAAAGCAATTTTTTATAGATTACATTAATGATAAATTGTCACTTGACTTTGATGAACAAAAATTTGATGAATTATTAGAAATATATGCAAAAATTCCTCTTAAAAATATTGAAGTTGTTGAGAATATATTAGCATATTTATCTAATAAATATGAGTTGATTGCATATACGAATTGGTTTACAGATAATCAAATACTAAGATTAAAAATTAATAAGATAGATAATTACTTTAGTAAGGTTCTAGGATGGGATGTCTTACCAGTTAAACCATCTATGAAAGGTTTAAGAGAAATTGTTGGAAATAACATTAATAATTATATGTTTATTGGCGATAATATTGATATGGATATCAAGTTACCTGTCTCTATTGGAATAGAAACAATATTTTATAATCGTAAAGGTATTTTTCAAGATGAGTATAAAGAAATAAGAAACATAGATGAATTAAAAGGTATTTTGTAAATTATAAAAATATGAATATAATTATATAAGTTATTGGAGGTTATTTTATGGAATATAAAAAAATGAGAGAATACACACATGAAGAATTTGTTAATATTATATTAAGTTTAAATGAAAAAGAGTTATTAGAATTTAGTGCTAGGTATGGTGGATATCCTGTTTTATTTAGAATGGCACTTGATGATAGAATTAGTCATATACCATTTATTCAAACTGGTGCAGCTATTATTATAAGAAATGAAAATGGACAAATATTATTACAAGAAAGAACAGATAGAAATAAATGGGGACTTCCTGGTGGATGTCAAGATTTAGGTGAAGATTTAAGAGTAACTGCTGTAAGGGAAGCTTACGAGGAAACTGGAATAAAACTTAATCCTAATGAAATTGAACTTATAGATACATTGTCTGGTGAATCTAGAAAAAATAGTTATCCAAATGGTGATATTGTTTATAATAATACATCATTATATTTAGCTGATGTCTCAATAAGTGACGAATCTACATTAAAAGGAGATTCAGAAACAAAACGTTTAAGATTTTTTAATCCTGATGAAGTTCCTGAAAATTTAATGGATGTGGATTTAATAAAAGCATATTTAAATTATATAAAGAAATAATTATTACTGAAGAATTATCAGATTGATAGTTCTTTTTCTTTCTCTAAATTCGTATGCATAAACGTATATCACCACATGGAGACTTTGATCATATGGGTGAAGCAATTAATCTAGTTAACAACTTTCAAGTAGAGAAGGTAATCTTTAATTGTGGAGAATATAATACTCTTGAAAAAGAATTAATTAAAGTATTAGATAAGAAAAATATAAAGTATTATTCATGTATTAAAGAATTAAATATTGAACTATTAAGAATTTTAGCTATGTTATGTATAGTTTTATTTCATCATTTTGGGAATAAAACACCAAATAGTTTTATTTCTTTACCATCTGGTTTTACTGAAAATAGTTATTTTTATGTATGAAGGTATATAAGTAAAAATAAAAATCAGAGTTTAAGATAAGTTATTTAAAATTTTGAAATTTAATAGAATTTTTATAATATATATAGTATAATTTAAATCGTTTGGAAGTGATTGTATGAAAATTAAGTATGAACTTATAAAAGAAGAAAAAAATAGCAAGGCACGTCTTGGTAAAATTAAAACTAATTATGGTGAAGTTGATACTCCTATGTTTATGCCAGTAGGAACACGTGCCGCAGTTAAGGGTTTAACTGTTGATCAAGTAAAAGAATGTGGTAGTGGAGTTGTTCTTGCTAATACATATCATTTATGGTTAAGACCTGGTGAAGATATAGTAAATGAAGCAGGAGGACTTCATAAATTTATGAATTATGATGGGCCAATTTTAACAGATAGTGGAGGCTTTCAAGTTTTTTCTCTTGCTAAAAATAAGAAAAAAGATATAACAGAAGAAGGGGTTCGTTTTAAAAGTCATATAGATGGTAAGAATCTACTTTTAACTCCTGAAAAATCAATAGAAATTCAAAATAAACTTGATAGTGATATTGCGATGAGTTTTGATGAATGTCCTCCTGCTAGTGCTAGTTATGAATATTTAAAAAATAGTGTTGAAAGAACGCTTAGATGGGCAAAACGAGGGCTTGATGTTCATTCTAATCCTAATCAAGCTTTATTTGGAATAGTTCAAGGTGGGGCACATGAAGATTTAAGACGTTTTTCAGCAGAAGAAACTGTTAAGATGAATTTTGATGGTTATAGTATTGGTGGAGTTGCTAATGATGGCGAAAGTAAGGAAGATATGTACAAAGCAATAGATTATTCTGTTTGCTATTTACCTAAAGATAAAGTAAGATATTTAATGGGAGTTGGAGATCCTATAGATATACTTGAAGGAGTAATTCGTGGAGTAGATATTTTTGATTGTGTTTTACCAACAAGAATAGCTCGTCATGGCCAAGCTTTTACAAGAGAAGGAAAAATTAATTTAAATAATGCTAAATATTCAAGAGATTTTACGCCAGTTGATCCAGAATGCGATTGTTATACATGTAAAAATTATACCAAGGCATATATTCGTCATTTAATTACAGTTGGTGAGTCTTTAGGAGGAAGTCTTCTTTCTATACATAATATAAGATTTTTAATTAAACTAACTGAAGAAATAAGAGAAGCAATAAAGGAAGATAATTTACTTGAATATAAGGATAAATTTATTAATAAGTATAATAATTAGTTTAAATAATAAAACGATACCAAATTCAGGTATCGTTTTATTTTATAAAAAAAATATTGGTTTATTATCATTATATGAATAATTTGTATTAGACACATCTTCTTTTATTGTATTTATATTATTATTGTCTGCTTTTTTTAAAGTGTTTGCTATTTTAAATATAGTTTTAGCGTTTTGCATGATTGGTTTTACTTGATATACTATGGGAATTGCTTGATTTATAACTCCAAGTGTTTTTTGGGCATTTCCTAAAAAGGTGCTCCAATTAATAGTTTTTAGACTTTTTAAAAGACCTAGTTTTGAAAAAGAAGTTGGATTACTGTAAAGGAAAGGGTTATTATACATTTTATCACCTCTATATTTTAGTATATGTAAATATTAAAAAAAGTTTTATATTATATCTTTTAATTAAAAAAAACTTTGTTAAAATATTACTAGAATAGGAGTGGGGTCCTGTATGGAAAAAGAGAATAAACCTAAGAAAAGTATATTTAGTTTTTTTTCACGTAAGAAGAATGATTCTAATTCTAATAATAATGGTGCTTTGATGGATATGACTGATATAAAAGAGACTAAAGAAGTCTCTTCTACTAGCAATATAAATGGTACTGCTAATGGCACTAATACTAATAGTTCTAGTATACAATCTAATGAAGCTTTGGAAGGTATAAAAACAAGACAACATACTAAAGAGACTAGACCAATGTATCCTTTTAGATATAAGGCAAAAACAATTAGTGGTAGAAAAGTAACTGGTATTTTTGAGGCTGAAAATATAGATGATTGTAAACGCTTTTTGGAATTGCAAGGATATACTGATATTGTTGTCAATGTTAAGAAAAAGTATGATATTGATATAAATTTGACTTCTAAAATATCTGCAGGTGATTTAGCTTTTGATTTAACTCAATTATCTACTTATATTAAAGCTGGTATTCCGTTGGCAGAGTCAGTGAAAATTCTTTCGCAGCAAGCTACAAAGCCAGTTCAAAGAAAAGCTTATCAATTACTTCTTTATAATTTATTAAGAGGTGATTCTCTTAGTGATGCTATGGATAAGCAGGGAGAGACATTTCCTTCATTGTTAGTTAATATGGTAAGAACCGCTGAAATGACTGGAGATTTACCAACAATATTAGACGACATGGCTGATTATTATGAATCAATAGAAAGTGTAAGAAAAGAAATGCGAAGTGCAATGACATATCCGGTAATTGTTATAATTTTAGCAATTGGTGTTTTGGTTTTCATGTTGATATATTTGGTACCTCAGTTTGTATCGTTGTATGAAGATCAAGGGGCATCTCTTCCAACTATAACATTAGTAATTATAGGAATGTCAAATTTCTTGAAAAATAATTATCTTATAATACTTGGTATTATTATAGCTATAGTTATTACTTTTTGGTATTTATATACTAGAGTTAAGTCGTTTAAGTCCACGGTACAAGTTATTTTAATGCGAATTCCTGTAATTGGTAATATCATTATATATAAAGAAGTATATAATTTTACTAAAACTTTTGCGTCTTTATTGAATCATGGTGTATTTATTACAGATTCAATGGAGATATTATCTAAGATAACAAATAATGAGATTTATAAAAAAATAATAAATAAGACAATGGTTAATTTGGCTAAAGGTAATACTGTTTCTGAATCATTTAAGGGTGAATGGGCTTTCCCTGAAATTGCATATCAAATGTTAGTTACAGGGGAGAATACAGGACAGTTAGGTCTTATGATGGAGAAAGTATCTGAACATTATCAAATGCTTCATAAAACATCAGTTGATCAGTTAAAGAGTATGATAGAACCTGCAATGATAATTATTTTAGCGGGTATTGTTGGAGTATTATTACTTTCAATCATAACACCAATGTTTGATATTTATAATCAAATTAATTAAGAGGTATTTAATAAAATGCAAAGTATATATTTGATTGTTTCATTTGTTTTTGGAATGGTAATTAGTTCATTTTTATGTGTTGTTGGAATGAGGCTTCCACAAAAGGTTACTTTTATAAAAGGCAAGTCTAGATGTGATACATGTAAACATGAATTAAAATGGTTTGAATTAATACCGCTTTTATCATATTTTCTTCAAGGTGGTAGATGTAGATATTGTAAATGCAAAATACCAGTTATTATACCTATATGTGAAATAATAGGAGGTTTACTTTTTGGCTTTTCATATTATAGGTTTGGTTTTTCATATGATTATTTAATTGCTATTACTATAGCTAATTTGTTTATTGTGGTTTTAGTAACAGATATAACATATTATATTATTCCTGATGAGGTAATTGTTACTTTTAGTCTAGTTTTAATTTTACTTCAATTTTTGAAGGGTGGAGTAATATCAGTTGGGTATCATATATTAACTGGAATATTTTTGTTTTTGTTAATGTATTTAACTATGATATTAGGAGAAAAAGCGTTTAAGAAAGAAAGTTTAGGTGGCGGGGATGTAAAGTTGCTATTTGTTTTTGGACTTGTACTTGAACCAATGGTTGGAATGGTAACAATATTTCTTGCTAGTATAATTGCTCTTCCTATATCACTTATTGTATTGTTAAAAAGTAAAAATAATATGATTCCATTTGGACCTTTTCTTCTTCTTGCGTTTATTTTACTTTTTTATAGTGGTATTAATACTAATGATCTTATTAATTTATTGACATAGGAAAAATAATTATATTTTTCTTTTTTTTTTAAATTATTTGTTGTAATATAATTGGTAGGTGATGCTTATGAGAAGTGTAACAATTTTACCTGCTGATACATATGTTGTTGTTAATAAAACTACTATTAATGAAGAAGATAGAAAAATAATAACTATGTTATATCAGCCTATAATTGGATATACTGCTGTAAGCTTGTATTTAACTTTAATTGATGATTTAAATAAAAATATGATGATGAGTGAAGATATTACACATCATCATTTGATGAGTACAATGCAATTGAGATTAGATGATATAGTAATTGCTAGAGAAAAATTAGAAGCTGTTGGTTTATTAAAGACTTATATCAAACAGGGAAATATTAACAACTATGTATATTTAATATATTCTCCTATATCTCCAAATGAATTTTTTAACCATCCAATATTAAATGTAGTTTTATATAATAATTTGGGTAAAGTTGAATATAACAAATTACTAAATTATTTTAAAGTACCACATTTAAATCTAAAAGATTACGAAGAAATTACACAAAATTTTGGTGATGTTTTTACATCTGTTCCTGGTAGAAGTGAGTTTGTTGTAAATGATATTGTATCTAAAAGTACTAGTAGATTTATTTTAAATAATAGCATAGATTTTAATTTATTGATATCTAGTATTCCTAAGAATATGGTTCATGAAAAATGTTTTACTAATGATGTTAGGGAACTTATTAATTCGCTTGCTTTTACATATAATATAGATGAGTTTAGCATGCAGATGCTTGTAAGAGACTCAATTAACGAGAAAGGTCTTATTGATAAGAATAATTTAAGAAAAAGTTGTCGTAATGTTTATCAGCTTGATCATTCTGGTAGTTTACCTACATTAGTTTATAGTAAGCAACCGGATTATTTGAAAAAACCGATAGGAGATAATTCAAAATGGGCAAAAATGGTATATACTTTTGAAAATACTACACCATATAATTATTTGAAGGCACAATATAAAGGTAGTGAACCTACAAATAGAGATTTAAGGCTAATAGAAAATCTCTTAATAGATCAAAAATTAAATCCTGGTGTTGTTAATGTTTTAATTAGTTATGTTTTAAAAATTAATAATCAAAAGTTAAGTAAGAGTTATATTGAAACAATAGTTGGCCAATGGAAAAGACTAAATGTTGAAACTGTTGAGGATGCTATGAAAGTTACAGAAAAAGAGCATAAAAAGTTAAAGAAGATTATTAATAAAGATAAAAAGGATAATTCTAGAGTAACGAAAGTAAAAAAAGAAGAACCAGTACCTGCATGGTTTGATAAAGAACTAGAAAAAGAGGAAATTAGTACTGAAGAACAAGATGAGATGAGTAAACTATTAGAAGAGATAAGTTAAAGAGTTGTAGTTTACACTCCATCTTTTTATATTGTTGAATTAACACTCGAGTTATGTTAGAATTATTAGTGTGTAAAAATAGAAAGGATGAGTTAATGAAGTCTTTAAAAGAACAGAGCTTTTATGAAAATGAAGAGTTTTATTTAATCATTGATGATATTATTCAAAATGAACATTTTCTTGAAATTATGAATGTTAGGCACCATGGTATTACAAGATATAATCATTCTTTAAGAGTTTCTTATTATACGTTTTTAATTACCAAAAAATTAAAACTTAATTATATAGAAGCAACAAGGGCTGCTCTTCTTCATGACTTTTTTACTGATGAGACAGACGATATGGGAGGATTTAAAGCATTAACTAGTCATCCTAAAATAGCTTTAAAAAATGCTAAAAAATATTTTGATATATCAAAATTACAAGAAGATATTATTCTTAAGCATATGTTTCCTATAACACTTGAATTTCCTAAATATAGGGAAAGCGTTATTGTAGATATAGTTGATGATATTGCTAGTGTATATGAAAGAACTTATAGTTTTAGGAATGAGTTTAGGACTGCTATTAATTTTATTTTTATTATTTTATTACTTAAGTTTAAATAATTAATTTATATAGTTTGAGTTTTTATATTTTTGTGGTATATTATTTTTTGTGATGTCCTTGTAACTCAGTAGGATAGAGTAATCGCCTCCTAAGCGATAAGTCGGCAGTTCAAATCTGCCCAAGGACGCCATTAAAAAGTAAATGCTTTGAAATTATATAGTTTTCAAAGCATTTTTTTCTTTTATATGATATAATATTTTTGAAAGTAGTGATGGTATGAATTCTAAGTATTATAAAAGGATTGATTTAATTAGAGTAGTTTCTTGTTTTGCTGTCTTGTTATATCATTTGTCAATATTAAAAGGTGGTTATTTAGCAGTTTGTACCTTTTTTTTATTGAGTGGTTATTTAGCTGTTGTATCAAGTTTTAAAAAGATGCATTTTTCATTAAAAGATTATTATATAAGTAGATTTAAAAAACTATATATACCGCTGTTAATAGTAGTTTTTATATCTGTTTTTATTATGTTGTTATTACCAAATAATAATTGGATGAATTTGAAACCTGAAGTAAAATCAATATTATTTGGATATAATAATTATTGGCAGTTAAATGCTAATTTAGATTATTTTGTTAGAAGTATTTCTTCACCGTTTATTCATCTTTGGTATATTTCAATTTTGTTTCAATTTGAATTAATATTTCCTGTTGTATACTTGTTTCTTAGGTGGCTTGGAAAATATATAGGTAAAGTATTACCGTGTTTCATATTATTAATATTTGCTATAACTAGTTATATATTATTTATTAAAGTTATGAATAAAAATGTTATGTTTGCTTATTATGGAACTTTTGCTAGATCATTTTCGTTATTGCTTGGTATGCTTTTAGGCTTTGTTCATGTTTATTATAGGCCAATAAAATTTAATTCTAGAATTATTAGTAATTTGTTGTTTTGGCTATATTTAATAGGGCTTGTTATTATGTTCTTATTCATAAATGATAAATCTATTTTATTCAGTAGTTCAATGCTTATTACTTCTCTTATAAGTATGCGTTTAATCGATTATGCAATATTTGATGATAATAGTTTTAATAAGTTGGATAGAAAAGTATTTAGTTTATCTAAATTAAGTTATGAAGTTTATTTGTGTCAATATCCTGTTATATTTTTGTTTCAAAAGATTAATATAAGTAGTTTTTTTAAAGTTCCTTTAATAATTATAATTGTTTTTGTAGTGTCATATATTCTTTATAAGACTGTTAATATTAAAAAAGGTGATAAGTATAATATAGTTAGATTTTTAATATTAATACTTAGTCTTATTGGTTTTGTTAGATATTTGATGGCTGATGATTATTCAAAAGAAATGAAAAAATTAGAGAAGAAATTAAATGAAAATAGGTTGTTAGTTGAAAAGAAACAAAAAGATTATGAAAACAAAAGGAAAAATGATGAGGATGAATGGAATAATACTTTAAATGATTTAAATAGTAGTGAAGAAAGTATTAGAGAACGTGTTAAGAACTTAAATATTGTTGGAGTTGGAGATTCTATTATGTTAGGAACTATAAACCAATTATATAAAACTTTTCCTAATGGTTATTTTGATGGAAAGGTTAATCGTACAACTCGCCAAACTAATGATGTATTGTTGGAAATTAAAAATAAAAATTTACTTAGTGATGTAGTTTTGTTTAACATAGGAACTAATGGTGAATTTTATAAAAAATATACAGATGCAATTATGGAAACTGTGGGGGATAGAAAAGTCTTTTGGGTTAATGCGACACATGCTGATTATGATACTTTTAATTCTCAATTAGAATCATTTGCTAAGGAACATAGTAATGTACATATAATTGATTGGGTAAGTGTTGCTAAAGGGCATCCTGAGTATTTAAGCAAAGATCAAGTACATCCAACTTCATTAGGTGGTAAAGTTTATGCAGAAACTATATATAATGCAATATGCGAAGAGTATTTAAGTGAATTCAACGAACAAAAAGCAAAGAAGATAAAAGAACATGAGGAACAAGAAAAAAATAGGATTACCTTTATTGGAGATGATCTTTTACTAGGAATATATGATGATTTAGAAAATAAGTATTCAAATGATGAATTTATTGTTGATGAAAGTTTTAATTATAATTCATTAAAAAAGATTATAAATAAGAAAATTTTAGATAAATCTTTAGCTTATAATGTTGTGCTAGTGTTTAATTCAAAAACAAAGTTAAACAATAATAGTTATAATGAAATAGTAAAATTATGTAATAATCATAAAATTTATATAATTGATATGAATAATAGTATTTCTTTAAATAGTGAGTTTGTTACAGTAATTAATTTTTATAAAGAAATTAAAAATAATAATAATTATGTTAAATTTGATGGGGTTCATTTAACTAGTGAAGGTAATAAAGCTTTACTTAGAATATTAAATAAAGCTTTAGTAAATTAATATAAAAAATATTAAAAAAGTATTGCATTATTAAATTATATATGTTAATATGTTATTAGTTAATAGAGATAGTTTTTTTTATAGATGTGTAAGGTAGGTTAGTTGTATAAATTGACTTTAATTATATATCTTTCGTATTATAGTAATAGTAAAATGTTATTATAGTACATCCTTATTAACTCTAATATTTTTTCGGGAATGTGTAATCTTTCGTGGGTGATAGTTCTCGAGGATGATTTGTGTTAGAGTATTTTATACTATCGTAAATCAAGCTATTAACTGAAATGTACATTTTGTGGGATCTTGATTACTTTTATGTTTATACCTGTCAAGTATAAATATAAATGGTTTACCACACAAAGAATATCTTGTTTGACAGGCAAGATGTTTTTTTTATTTATTTTTTAAAATAATTTATGGTACACTTAAGATGAAGTGAGGTGTTTTATATGGGGTTTTGTCCACAATGTGGAAGTAAATTAGAAGAAGGTGCTAAGTTTTGTGTTCAATGTGGAAGTAAACTTAGTGGTGAAGTTTCTATAAATCAAACAATGCAAGAAGCTCCTAAAAAGTCTAATGGCATATCAATGGCTAGTATGATTCTTGGCATAATCGCTGTATTTTGGACGTTTTCTATGTTACTTAGTATTTCAAAAAGCATTCCAACTTTACAGAAGGAATTGTTACAATTTACAACTGATGAGGAAAGATTAGGCGCAATTATAGGATTTTGTATTGGTTATACTTTATTTTCTCTTGCCCCTGGAATCATTAGCTTGATTTTAGGAATAGTAGGTAATTCTAAGCAAAAGAATGGGAAGGCTATTTCAGGAATTATAATGGGCTGTTGTGCAGTTTTTACAAGTATTGCTTGTATTATTTATATAGTTTCTGGAGTTTAGAACTTCAGTTCTTTTTTTAAACTAAAATAATGCTTGAAAAAATGTATAAAGAAGTATATAATTATGTACGGATGTGATCAGATGCAGGAAATAGATTTATCTTTGTTACATAGTAATGTAAATAAAAAAATTATAATTGATGATTTATTTGAGATACCAGAGAGTTTTTATAAAGATACTGATATACGTGGCCTTTCAAAGATTAGTGTAGTAGGTAGTATAAAAAGAGAGACCGATGATATTGATTATATTGATATTGATGTTACAGGTACTATGATTTTACAAGATTCTATTTCTTTGAAGGATGAGAATTACCCATTTTCATTTAAAATTGAAGGAGATTTAGAAGAATTTGTAACAAATTTAGAAAATTCTCTTGATATTTTGCAACTTTTGTGGGAAAATATTGTTCTAGAGATGCCCTTGAAGTTTACTAAGGTCGAGGATCTCAGTAAATTCCATGGAGATGGTTGGAAACTTGTTAGTGAAGAAGATGCAACCACTAAAAATAATCCATTTAAAGAATTATTAGAAAATGAAGAAGAGGAGTGATGAAGATGATGAAATTAGATATACAATTATTTGCTGTACCATTCCGTAAAGTTTCAAAAACAAGAAAAAGAATGAGAAGAGCTCATAATGCTATGGAAATGCCTGGTGTTACTAAGTGTAGTACTTGTGGAGAAGTAATTAAGCCACATAGAGTTTGTCCAAAATGTGGAAGTTATAAAGGTAAAGAAGTAGTAGCAACAAAAGAAGCTGAATAAGCTTCTTTTTTCTTGTTCTGCTTTATTTAGTGAAGTATAATATAAAATGAAGGTGATATTATGTTAGAAAGCATTGACCAGGAAACATTATATATATGTTCTAATAATAAAAAGGAATTATTATTAAAACAATTATCTAAAGTAAATAAACTTTATAATATTAAGTTTATGACAATAGATGAGTTTAAAAAAGAATATTTTTATACATATAATTCTAATATATATCCCTATGTAATGGAGAATTATAATGTTTCATATTCTGTTTCAAAAGAATATTTAAATAATTTATATTATATTGATATAGATAAAAATTATGAAAATAAAAGAATTGAAGATTTAAAAAAGATTAAGAAAGATTTAATTGATAATAAGCTTTTAATCTTTAATTCTACTTTTAAACAATATTTAAAAAGAAAAAAAATAATAATTGATTATAGTTTTATTGATCCATATATGAAGAGTATCTTTGATAAATATAATTCTTTTTATGTAGAACAAGAAGTTAATAATAAAAGTTTAATAGTAGAAAAATATAGTTCTATATTTGATGAAGTAGAAGGTATAGTTTTAAAAATAATAGATTTAATCAATAAAGGTATATCTCTTAATAATATATATATAGCAAATGTTGATAATGAATATTTTTATGCACTTAAGAAAATATTTAAATTATATAATATACCTTTAGAATTAGATGAAAATATCTCTTTAAATACAGTATTATTTGTTAATGAATATTTTATTACAAATAAGATACCTGATATAGATGAAGAGAATAAAAATATAGTTAAGAAGTTTATTAATTTATTAAATAGTTTTGTAGATATAAAAGATAGTAAGTATTATAAACAAATTATAAAAGAAGAATTAAAGAATACTAATATTTCTCCAATTAAATATAATCAAAGTGTTAAAGTTGTAGATTTTATTGATTTAGAAAATAGTGATGATGATTATGTTTTCCTTTTAAATTTTAATGAAGGTGTTTTCCCAAGTTTAAAAAAAGATGAAGATTATTTAAGTGATAAAGAGAAGAATATTTTAGGTGTTTTGGATAGTGTTAATTATAATTCTATTATGAGACAATTTGTTTATAATAAAATGACTAGTATTAAGAATTTAAATATTAGTTATAAATTACATGGATTTAGTGAAGAGTTTTATCCTAGTAGTATGGTAGAAGATTATAATATGCAAGTGATAGAAAACAATCGTGAGTTATATAATTATTCTGATAAATATAATAAAAGAAAACTAAGTATTATGCTTGATGATTATTATAAATATAAAACTGTACATAAGGATTTGAATTTATTACTTAATACATATAAAAACGTTGATTATAATACATATAATCATAAGTTTAAAGGGATTAAAAAGATGAGTTATCTTGAATATATTGATAAACCATTGAAATTATCATATACAAGTTTAAATGCTTATAATTTATGTCCTTTTAGTTATTATGTTAAATATGTTTTAAAAGTAGATCCATATGAAGATACTTTTCAGGCTTTTATAGGTAGTTTATATCATCAATTGTTTTCGCTTTGTTTCTATGAAGATTTTGATTTTGAAAAGAGTTTTAATAGTTATTTAGAAAAAAGAGTATTAAATGCAAAAGAAGAATTTTTACTTAAGAGATTAAAAAAAGAACTTCTTATGATTATTGATGTTCTGAAGATACAAAAGAAGTATACTGATTTTAAAGAAGCATTTTTTGAAAAAGAGTTAGAAATACCATTAAATAATTTTGAAGTGGATGCTATTTTTAAGGGTATTATTGATAAGATAATGTATTATAAAAATATGAATGATACTTATTATGCTGTTATTGATTATAAAACTGGTAGTTTTCCAACATCTTTAAATAATATGAAATATGGACTTGATATGCAGTTGGCTACTTATATTTATTTAATAGAAAAAAGTAACTTATTTACTAATCCTATTTTTGTTGGATGTTATTTTCAAAAAACGTTATTAGGTAATATTACTAAAAATAATATGAAGTCTATACAAGATGAGATAAATAATAAATTAAAATTAAGGGGTTACAGTACTATAGATGAAATTATTTTAGGACATTTTGATCATACTTATACTAAGAGTAATATAATTAGTGGAATGAGTGTTAATGACAAGGGATTTAATAGATTTGCGAGGGTACTTAATAGTAATCAAGTTCTAGGATTAGTTAATTATACTGATAAAATAATTAAAGAAAGTGCTGATAATATAATAAATGCTAAGTTTGACATTAGTCCTAAAGTAATTGATAAGAAAATGAAATCATGTCTTCATTGTAAATATAGAGATTTATGTTATAGAGATATTGGTGATAATGTTGAACTAGAAAAGGTAGAAGACTTAGACTTTTTAGGAGGTGATTAAGATGGCAAATAGATGGACTGATGAACAGATGCAAGCTATAAACGTAGAAGGTAATAATGTTATAGTTTCTGCTGGTGCTGGAAGTGGTAAAACTGCTGTCTTAACCGAAAGAGTTTTAAGAAAAGTAAAAGATGGTATTAGTATTAATCAATTACTTATTTTAACATTTACTAAAGCTGCTGCTAAAGAGATGAAAGATAGGATTAGAAGAGCACTAAAAAAAGAAGGATATTTAGAGCAATTAAAATTAATAGATTCTTCATATATTACAACATTTGATAGTTTTAGTTTATCAGTAGTAAAAAAGTATCATACATATATAAATGTTGATAAAAATATTAAAATAACAGATCAGACTATTATTGATATTCGTAAAAAAGAAATACTTGATAAAATAATGAATAAAAAGTATCAAGAAGGACAAAATAGTTTTGGCAATTTAGTAACTCACTTTGCTTTAAAAGATGATACAGAATTAAAAAGAATGATTTTATCAGTAAATAGCAAATTAGATTTAAAATATGATAAAAAAGAGTATTTAAAACATTATGAAGAAAATTTATATAGTGAAAAAAGTGTTAACTCTTCAGTAAATGAGTATTTGGATATAATAAAAGAAAAACAAGAAGGTATTAAAGAATTAGTAAATGAGATTAGTTCATATTTAGAGGGAGATACTTTAGAAAAATTTAATATAGAATTAAATAAGATAATTAATTGTAGTAGTTATGATAGTTTAAAACAAGCAGTAGATAGTTTTGTTATGCCTAGAAAAAATAAAAGCTATACTACAGAGGCAGTAGTTTTAAAAGATGAGATTAAAAGTTTAATTACTGATTTAAAAGATTTACTTATATATAAAGATTTAAATGAAATAAAAAATAGTATTATTTTAAGTCGCGATGATACATTAGAAATAGTAGATATTGTTTTAAGACTTAATGATGAATTTGAAGATATTAAACAAAAAGAAGGTTTATATGATTTTAATGATATAAGTCATCTAGCTATTAAATTAGTAAAAGAAAATAGTGAAGTAAGAGATGAATTAAAATATAGTTTCCAAGAAATACTAATAGATGAATATCAAGATACTAGTGATACTCAAGAATTATTTATAAATGAGATAGCAAACCATAATGTATATATGGTTGGAGATATAAAACAATCAATTTATAGATTTAGAAATGCTAATCCATATATATTTAAAGAAAAATATGATACATATTCTAAAGATAATAATAAAGGTATAAAGATAGATTTAAATAAAAACTTTAGATCCCGTTTTGAAGTGTTAGATAATATTAATTTAATATTTTCATCTATTATGACAGATGATATAGGTGGAGCAAATTATATAAAAGATCATAAGATGATATTTGGAAATAAATCTTATAGTGAAGAAGGAAATACTACTCAAGGATATAACATGAAAGTATTAACTTATGAAGAAGGTAATGATTATTCTAATGCAGTTAAAGAAGCTTTTATTATCGGTAATGATATTAAAACAAAAGTTTTGAATCATTATAAAATATTCGATAAAGATAAAAAAGAGTTAAGGGATGCTTGTTATAGTGATTTTGCCATACTATTAGATGTTAAAAAGAATTTTGTGTTGTATAAACAAATATTTGAGTATTTAAATATACCACTTCTTTTATATAGTGATACTGATCTTGTGTTATCAGATGATATATATGTTTTAAAAAATCTAGTTAAATTTATTCTTTTAATTCATGATAATGATTATTCTGTAAACTTTAAATACTGTTATATGTCACTTGCTCGTAGTTTCTTATTTAATTATAGTGATAGTGATATTTTTGATACTTTTAAAGATAATAGTTTTAAAGAAAGCCAAATATATAAACTTGCTTTGAAGATTAGTTCTAAAGTTGATTTTTTACCATTAGAAGAATTATTTTATGAGATATTAGAAGTATTTAATTATGATGAGAAGATACTTTCTACAACTGATATTCAAGAAAAAGAAAAAAGAATTGAATATTTTACTAATTTACTAAGTGATTTTTCTAATAAAGGGTATACTTTATATGATTTATCATATTATTTAGAACAAGTAATAGAAAATGAATTAAGTATTAAATATAAACCTTTTCAAGAAAGTGTTAATAGTGTTAAGATTATGTCTATTCATACATCTAAGGGATTAGAATTTCCTATATGTTATTTTGCAGGATTTGATAATAGGTTTAACCAAATGGATTTAAAAGAAAAAATAAGCTTTGATAATAATTATGGTATTATGCTTCCTCAAATTGATGAAGAGACTATACCTACTATAAGGATGAAACTATTTAGAATAAAGTCTAAGAGAGAAGATATTAGTGAAAGAATAAGATTATTTTATGTAGCTTTAACTAGAGCAAAAGAAGAAATAATACTAGTTACTAAAGAACAAGATGATGATGTTTTATTACATGATGTTGTATCTAATGTTAAGAAAGATAAATATATATCTTTTGGAAGTATTATACAAAGTATTATATCTCTTTTGAAACCTTATCAAGAATTAAAAAAAGATGTGGAATATACAAATGATTATTTATATAGTTTTAAAGATAATGATTTAGAATTATTTAAAGAAGATAAAATTAGTGTAAAACCATTAGAATTTAATATTCAAAATAAAGAAGAAAGTCATTTTTCAAAAACTCATATTTCTTTGATAGAAAAAGAAGAAAAAGAAATAATGGAAGTTGGTACTAAGATTCATCAAATTTTAGAAGAGATAGATTTTAAGAATCCTAATTTAGATAATTTAGATATAAATAGTTTTATGAAAAATAAAATAAGTAAGTTCTTAAACAGTGATATTATTAAAAATAATATTAATAGTAAAATGTATAAAGAATATGAATTTATTACTGATTCTGATGATGAGATGAAAAGAGGTATTGTTGATTTAATTATTGAAAATAATGATGAGGTAATAATTATTGATTATAAATTAAATAATGTTTTAGATGATGCTTATGTGAAACAACTTAATGGATATAAAGAACAGATTGGTAAAATAATAAATAAACCTATAAAACTTTATTTGTATTCTATTATTGGTGAAAGTTTTGAAGAAGTAATATAACAATTTTACTTATGAGAGTATATTTTTTATCTGAAATTGTTAAAATCATTATGGGAATTTTGTATAATTTAGACACTTTTAATTTTGAATTTTAAAAGTTATCCATTTTACAATTGATAAAGTCCATTGTATAACAACATCGTTTTCAAAAAGAAGGAGATGATGTTAATGGAAGAAGATAAAGGAATAAAAGAAGGACAAAAAATGGGAGTACTAGAGGTAGCAAGAAGATTAAAAGACAAAGGTATAGATATTGATATGATTAGTGAATGTACAGGTGTTTCTAAAGAAGAAATAGAAAAACTATAGTATTAGTTAAAATTAAAATGACACAGATGTGTCGTTTTAATTTTTTAATATAGATTATATGGATTAAATGGTGTACCTCCATAATATGGGTAACCATACCAAGTAGAAAAGTGAAGATGTACGCCTGTTGCTCTACCAGTTGATCCCATACCTCCAATTACAGTACCTTTTTCAACTCTTTGTCCACTTACTACATATCTATTTGCAAGATGGGCATACATTGAGTAAACTCCTTTATCATCTCTTATAATAATATAGTTTCCGTTTGTATATGTATAACTTGAAGTTACTACTTCTCCTCCATATATTGCATATATATTAGAATTGTAGTAGCAACCAGCAATATCTATACCATCATGATACCAAGAAAAATAAGTAGTAATATAATATCCTGCTTCTGTTGGCCATCGATAACTATTATCAACAGCTGGTGTTGAATTATTTACTGGTGTTGGAGATATACTTTCTTGTTCAGGTTTAGACTCTTCAATAGTTGGTGTTTCAGTATGAGTATTATATTCAACAAAAGTTAAACTATTATTATCCTTAGTGTTACCTTTAAATATAATAGGTTTAAAGTATAAAAAACCAGTTATAAAAAATGAAAAAACTAAAACAGAAAGCATTCCTAAAATTAGTTTTTTATGTTTTACTTTTTTTAGTAGCAAAACTTTATTTATAATATATTCATTAAAGAACCATTTAAATCTATCTTTTATAAAATCTATTTTATTACTTACTTTATTAGTTATTCTTTTAAATAAACTTATAAAATGTTTTAAAAACCATTTTGAAATTTGAATAGTTCTTCTTTTTATATGATTAAATAGTTTTTTAAGTAAACTCTTTATTAATGCTTCTAAAAATTCTAGTAGTTTTTCTATCATATAATGTGTCTCCTTAGGTGATATATGTTATCAAAAAAAGGTATTTTTGTAAAGTATTTGTTTATTTTGAATTATATTTGTGTTATACTTTTCAAGTAGAAAGAAGGAGTTTTAATGAATAAGAAAACATTTGTATTTGGACATAAAAAACCAGATACTGACGCTATTACGGCAAGTATTACATTATCATATTTAAAAAATCAATTAGGTGATGATACAGAACCAAGAGCACTTGGATCTTTAAATAAAGAAACAAAATATGCTTTAAAGTATTTTAATGTTCAAGAACCTAAATATCTTAATGATGTAAAATTACAATTAAAAGATATTAATTATCATAGAGATTTCATATTAAATGAAAAAGAAACCATTTATGATGGATATCAATATATGATTAGAGAAGGTTTAACAGGAGTACCTATTGTTAAAGATGATAATAGTTTTGTTGGACTTTTAACTATTAAAGATTTATCAAAATCTTTACTTAATGCTCATGATAATGATATTCATACTTCATATGAAAATATTATAAAAGTTTTAGATGGTGAAGAAGTAATAAAATGTGATGAAGAAATAAAAGGAAAACTTTTAGTTAGTGCATATTCAACTGAAACATTTAAAGAAAAAGTTGAACTTGATAAAGAGATTATTCTTATTGTTGGAGATAGACAAGATATTTTAGAGTATTCAATTAAAGAAGGAGTTTTATTAATAGTAGTTGCTGGTAATGGTAATATTAATGATAACTTAATTGATATAGCAAGAAAGAATAAAGTTAATATAATTAAAAGTCCATTTGATTCATATCATATATCTAAATTAATTTCATTAAGTAGTTATTTAAAAACAATGGTATGTAGTTATAATCCTACTAAGTTTGAAGATACTGATTATGTTGATACAGTACTTGATGTTAATAATAAATTACGTCATACTAATTATCCAGTAGTAGATAAAGATAATAAATGTTTAGGACTTTTAAGAATTACAGATTTAAATGATAAGAGTCCTAAAAAAGTAATATTAGTAGATCATAGTGAAAAACTACAAAGTGCTGATGGTATAGAGCAAGCTAAAGTAGTAGAAATAGTAGATCACCATAATATTGGTAGTATTACAACAGATGCTCCAATTAATTATAGAAATATGGCAGTTGGATCATCTAATACAGTAATATATACGTTATATGAAGAAAGAAATGTAGAAATACCTAAAGATATTGCTGGTATGATGTTATCTGGAATACTTTCTGATACTTTAATATTAAAGAGTCCAACTACTACTGATAAAGATAGAGAAGCAGTAGAAGAACTTTCTAAGATTGCTCAGGTTAATTATCAAGAATATGGATTAGAAATGTTAAAAGCTGGAACTTCACTTGAGGGAATGAGTATAGAAGATGTACTTTATAATGATTATAAATTATATACAGTAGGAGATAAAACATTTGCAGTTGGACAATTCTTTACAATGAATTTTGAAGATATTAATAAAGATATAGATAAATATATTAAAGTAATGAATGATGCAGCTGAATCAAATAATTATAGTTTAGTAGTATTATATGTAACAGATATTATTAAAAATGGTAGTTATATAATCTTTAATGATAAAGGACAAGATATAATTAATCAAACATATGATAAAGAGATACATGTTGGTGACTTTATTGATAAATGTGTATCACGTAAGAAAAATGTAATACCACTTATAATGGATGCTTTTGAGAACTAATTGTTCTCTTTTTTATTGCACTAATTTCTATTTTGTAGTAAACTTATATTAGTAAAATAGGAGAGAGGCTATGGGCAAAAATAAAAGAATAATATTATATATAATATGTGCAATAGTTTTAATATCAGGTATAGGTTATGCTTATTTAAATCAAGATTTAACAATGGAAAATAATGTAAAACTAAATAGTTATACTAAAGCAACAACAGTATGTAAAAAGGCAGAAACTCTACATCAAACAACATGTCAATATACTTCAGGAACTAGTGGTTGTCTAAATTCAGCTACAGGCTATTCATCTGGTTCACCAATAACATATGGACATACTGATTCAACTAAACTAGTAAATGGAGAGTTAACAAGTGGAACAAGTACTGGATATGCTTTAGATTGTGATTTAACAGGAACAGGAACCAATTATAATGAGAGGTTCTATTATGTCAGTGATTTAATGTACTATGATACAACAAATAGTACTGTTGCCTATGATAGTAATTATGCAGTGTTAATCTATTATAGTAATGTAGCAAATAAAGTTGCTACACCTTCTTCAACACTTGCTTATTATTCATCAAATGAAAACTGGCATGGACCTAGTTCAGATTTTATGAGCAATATGCCATTAAGTACTGATTGGAAAAACACATTAAAAAGAGATGGTAGTGGTAATAGCTTTAGACAATTAGTAGATGATATTGGTGCAACATCAGGAGACGGAAACACATATGCAAACTATGACTATACATCATATGGTGGAAGACTATTAACATATCAAGAAGTAGTAACAGGATGTGGTTCAACTTCTGCTCTTCATACAAAATGTGAATTTCTAATGGAGAATACTAGATATGAAGTAGGTAGTGGACCATACGGATATTGGTTAGACACGCCCTACTCGTCTTATTCCAGAATCGTGTATTACGTCGATGGCCACAGCCGCTACCTGAGCGTTAGCTATGCTTCCAACTCGTCGAACGGTGGGCTCCGTCCTGCAATTGAAGTTCTAAAGTCTAATATCTCACTAGAATAAATATCTACAATATAATAAGGGTAGAAAAAAGGAAAACCAGGAATACTCAAACGAAGAGTACAATGTCTTCAGGAGGGCGAATTTTCCTAAGGAAAATATCGGACGACAGAAGACCGATTTTTTTGTAAGCAATTTACAATATTGAGTGTAAAATGCAAAAAAATATAATGAAAAGACTGAATAATAATATATCTTTTGATAATATGTAATTGGAAATATTTGGAAAATATTTCTAGGGTAATACTAATATATAATGACGGATTCTTTCTGTCGCCCAACTCGTCTAATTCCAACAACGTGTATAACGTCAATGGCAACAACCGCAACCTGAACAATAACAATGCTTCCAACTCGACGAACTATGGGCTCCGTCCCGCATCTTTCCCTGAAACTATGAATTTTTGGAGGAGTATAAGAGTAGTACAGAACTTAAAAATGAAAAGCCTGGGAAAACAAGTATTGTCCTCATCTTCGTGATGAAATATAGTTATAGATGGGATGATTTGGTTAGTAAGATATCTGAAAAGTGAAGATTCCCTATGCCTATAACAAAAAAAATTAAATAGAGGTGTAGTATATGAAAATTATAGACACCTACAATAGTTATAAAATAAAATATAAAGAATATGTAGTAGTAATTAAGTCTGGAATATTTTATGATGTTTTTAATGATGACATTGCTATTATGTATTCTTTATTTCATTATAAAATAAAATATTTAAAATTTCTCTTTTTCTAGAAAAAGTAGAATAGGTTTCGAATAATTTATATGACAGGGAATTTCACTAGGAAGGAGAGATATGGAGGAAAAAGAGTTTTATACGTGTAGATATGATATTACTTTTAAGGAAGTATTTATGAAGGAGGAGAATAAAGATTTACTTATAGCTTTAATAGAAAGTATATTAAATATTAAAATAAAAGAAATAATATATCTAAATTTAGAGAAGAATAATGGTAATATTTATATTAGGAGAAAACATTTTGATTTTCATGTAAAGACTGATAAAGAAAATATACATATAGAAGTAAATAATTATTTGCAAGATTTTGTAAGACCTAGGAATATGGCTTTTATATGTAATTCTTATTCAAGAGAAGTGTTAAGGGGAAAACAATATGATGAGGAGATGGAGTTTATTCAGATTAATCTTACATACAATATGATTAATTTATATAAAGAAAAAAATAGGTTTCATGATGAAGAGGCTTTACGGATATATAAAGTAAGGGATGATAAAGGTAAAAATTTTGTAAATAACTTTATTATATATGAATTAAATATGGATTATTACCTTAACTTATGGTATTCTAAAGATGAAAAATTGATAGATAAGTATAAGTATTTAATAATGCTTGATTTAAAACCTGAAGAGTTAAATAATCTATCAAAGAAGGATAAGGTGATAAGTAAGTTTATGGAAGAAGTAAAAAAAATAAATGAAGATCCTGAATTCTATGAATTTGTAACAGCGGAGCAAGATAATGAATTTATAGAGAACTCTTTAAGAGCTCAATTTAGAAAAGAAGGATTAGCTGAAGGAAGGGCTGAGGGAAGAGCTGAGGGAAGAGCTGAAGGAAGAGCTGAAGGAAGAGCTGAAGGTGAACACTTGGCTAGATTAGAAGTTGCTAAGAATTTCAAGGATAATGGTGTAGATATAGAAATAATATCTAAATCAACTGGACTTACAAAAGAGGAAATAGAAACATTGTAATAGGTGTTTCTTTTTTTATCTATTTTTGATACAATAGTTATGGTTAATAACATAGTATTTTTTAGGAGGTAGTTATGATTAAGAATAAGAGAAATATTTTGTTATCTTTAATGTTAAGTGTTTTTTCAATAGTATATATATTTATTGTTAAATGTGTAGATGTTGATAGTATTGGACCTAAGGGAAGTAGAGTTGGTTTATCTAGTATTAATAAGTCTTTTCATAGTTTAACTGGGTATAATAGTTCTTTATATAAAATAACTGAAATACTTGGGTTTATTGTTTTGATTGTTGTAGGAATATATGGTCTTGTTGGATTAATACAGTTAATTAAAAGAAAAAGTTTATTTAAGGTGGATAGAAAGATTATTATATTGGGTGTTTTTTATGTAGTTGTTCTTGCTTTTTATTTATTATTTGAAAAAGTAATAATAAATTATAGACCTGTTATTTTAGAGGGTGTTTTAGAGGCATCTTTCCCATCTAGTCATACTATGCTTTCTATTTGTGTATGTATGAGTGCTATATATGTTAATAAAGATTATATTAAGAATAAATCATATTTAAATATAGTAAACTCTTTTCTATTTATATTAATGTTATTAGTAATATTTGGCCGTTTAATATCTGGAGTACATTGGTTAAGTGATATTGTTGGTGGATTAATTATATCTTCTATGTTATTAAGTTATTTTTATACTTTGGTAGACTGGGAGTAAATATGAGATATTTTGAGAAAATTAGTTTTGAACAGTTTAAAAAAGATGTATGTGATGATAAAGATTTATATTTAGAGTATGAATTACCTAAAAGAAGTACTAAGTATAGTGCTGGATATGATATAAAGAGTTTATTTGATTTTACTATGAGGCCTAAAGAGATTAAAAAGATACCAACTGGTTTTAAGGTAAATATGAATAGTGATGAGATGTTTTTAATAGTTGTAAGAAGTAGTACTGGTATAAAACATAATGTTAGAATGTGTAATCAAATAGGGGTATTTGAATGTGATTATTATAATAATCCTAGTAATGAAGGTCATGCTTTTATATGTTTACAAAATGAGGGTAATGAAGATTTTATAGTTAAAAAGGGTGATAGACTATGTCAGGGTATATTTACTAAGTTTTTAACAGTAGACAATGAAGAGGAAATTACTAATGTAAGAGCTGGTGGAATTGGTTCTACTAGTAAATAAGAAAAAAAGTGTTGACTTTGTTAATAATTTGGAATATAATTAATAACAGTTAAGAAATGGAAAGAGATTTATATCCACCTGATTACGAATAGTAATAGGTAAAAAGCCAAGTTAGAAAATTATTTCTTATGGTTTTTAAGTGGGTATAAATATACTCACTTTTCTTATTTTATGGAGGTGTTAGTTATCGCAAACAGTAAAAATGATTTGTTAATTAATGAACAGATCAGAGCTCGTGAAGTTTTAGTAGTTGGACCTAAGGGTGAACAGTTAGGAGTAAAGAGTTTAAGTGATGCTTTGACACTCGCAAGTTATGCATCATATGATTTGGTGCTTATTAGCCCAAATGCTAATCCGCCAGTTTGTAAAATAATGGATTATAATAAATACCGTTATGAAAAACAAAAAAGGCAAAAGGAATCATTAAAGAAGCAAAAGGCTAATATGTCACAACTTAAAGAATATCGTTTATCTCCAACAATTGATGTAGGTGACTTTGAAACAAAACTTCGTAATGTCATTAAATACCTAGAAAAGGGTGACAGAATAAAAGTTTCTGTGCGATTTAAAGGACGTCAGATGGCTCATACTGAACTTGGTGAAGAAGTACTTAATCGTTTTGCTTCAAAACTTGAAGATTACGCAGATGTACAAGAAAAGCCAAAACTAGATGGTAGACAGATGACAATGCTACTAGTACCAAAAAAAGATAAAAAATAATAGGAGGAATAGTTATGCCAAAAATTAAAACACATAAAGGAACAAGTAAAGTTCTAAAAGTTAGAAAAAGTGGTAAAGTAAAGATTTATTGCCCAGGAAGTCGTCATAATACTGGAAGTAAATCATCTAAATTTAATAGAAAAAATAGAAAAGGTAATGAATTAAGTAAAGCTGATCATAATAGATTAAAGAACTTAATCTAATAGTAAATTAAGAGGAGGAAGAAAAATGGCAAGAGTAAAAAATGGAGCTGTTACTAAAGCTCGTCATAAAAAAGTGTTAAAAGCTGCTAAAGGTTATTTTGGTAGTAAGCATAGATTATATAAATCAGCAAAAGAACAATTAATGCATTCTGGTCAATATGCTTTTAGAGATAGAAAACAAAAGAAGAGAGATTTTAGAAAACTATGGATTACTAGAATTAATGCTGCATGTCGTGAAAATGAAATTAGTTATTCAAGATTTATTAATGGTCTTTCAAAAGCAGGAGTTGAAGTAAATCGTAAGATGTTATCTGAAATTGCTATAAATGATCCTAAAGCATTTAGTGAATTAGTTAGTGTTGCAAAAAAAGGACTAGATGGTAAGGTTGTTGCTAGTAAAGTTGAAAATACAACTGAGGTTACAGTAAAAGGTGCTTCTAAAAAAACTGCAAAGAAGGAAGAAAAAAAGGTAGTAAAAGAAGAAGTAAAAGAGGAAAAGAAGGAGTCTAAAAAAGAGACTAAGAAAGAAACAGTTGATTATAGTAAGATGACTGTAGCTGAATTAAAAGAAGTTGCTAAAGAAAAAGGTATTTCAGTAACTGGATTAAAGAAAGCTGAAATTATTGAAGCTTTAAACAAATAAAAAAATAGACATATAAGTTATATTTTCTTGCCTAGTGCCTAAGTGGTGGTAAGATTCAAGACTTATAGAAGAATTAAAACAAAAGGAGAAAAAATATGAGTACAATTGTATCAATGAATTATTTATTAGAAGCTGGTGTTCATTTTGGACATCAAAGAAGAAGATGGAATCCAAAAATGAAGGAGTACATCTATACTGCAAGAGATGATATTTACATTATAGATTTAACTAAAACAGTAAAGAAGTTAGAAGAAGCTTATGAAGCAATGAAAAAAATTGCTGAAGAAGGTGGAAAAGTTCTATTTGTTGGAACTAAGAAACAAGCTCAAGAAGCAGCTGAAGAATCTGCTTTAAGAACTGATAATTATTTTATTACTGAAAGATGGTTAGGTGGTACACTTACTAATTTTAAAACAATTCGTTCAAGAGTTCGTAGAATGGATGAAATTGACAAAATGGAAAGTGATGGTACATTCAATCTTTTACCTAAAAAAGAAGTTATTCAAATTAAAAAAGAATATGAAAAGTTAAATAAGAATTTACGTGGTATTCGTGAAATGAAGAAGTTACCACAAGCTTTGGTTATTGTTGATCCTCGTAAGGAAGAAAATGCAATTAAAGAAGCACATATTTTAGGAATACCTGTGTTTGGTGTTGTAGATACTAACTGTGATCCTGATTTAGTTGATTATGTTATTCCTGGTAATGATGATGCTGTTAGAGCTGTTAAACTTGTTATTGGTGTTTTAACTAATGCTATTGCTGAAGTAAATGGTAATGAAGTTATTGATTATATTTCAGAAGAGGATAAGGCTGGTAATAAGAAAGCTGGTAAAGTTGAAGAAAAGGAAGTATCTGAAGTTAAATCAGAAGTAAAAGAAGAAAAGAAAGAAACTAAAAAGGTAGTAAAAGAAGATAAAAAAGAAGATAAAAAAGTTAAAGAAAAAGAAGTAGTTAAGGAAGATTTAAATGCTTTAACATTAGCTGATTTAAAAGCAAAGGCTAAAGAGGCTGGTATTAAAGGATATTCTACAATGAAGAAAGCTGAAATAATTGAAGCATTAGAAAAATAATTATAAGGAGATTAATATGTTTAAAGCTAGTGATGTAAAAGAGTTAAGAGAACGTACTGGTGCTGGAATGCTTGATTGTAAGAAAGCATTAGAGGCTTGTAGTGGTGATATGGATAAGTCAATTGATTGGCTAAGAGAAAAGGGTATTGCTAAAGCAGCTAAAAAAGAAGGAAGAATAGCATCTGAGGGATTAACTGTTGGTGCAGCTAATGATAATGATGCGATAATTTTTGAAGTAAATTGTGAAACTGACTTTGTAACTCAAAATGATAAGTTTAAAGATCTATTAACTGAATTAAGAGGTGCTTTATTATTTAATAGTTGTAATACACTTGATGAGGCTCGTGAAGTTAAATTAGGGGATGGTAAAACTGTTGCTGAAAGAATTATTGAAGCAACAGCAACAATAGGAGAAAAGATTTCTTTAAGACGTTTTGAAAAGATTACTAAGAATGATGACGAAGTATTTGGAATTTACTCTCATATGGGTGGTAAGATTACTTCAGTTGTTGTTTTAAAGGGTGCAGATAGAGATGTTGCTAGAGATGTTGCTATGCATATTGCTGCAATGAATCCTGTTTGCTTAAATAAGGAAGATGTTCCAGAAGAAATGTTAGAACATGAAAAATCAGTAATTAAAGAACAAGTTATGAATGAAGGAAAACCTGCTGATATTGCTGAAAAGATGGTTAATGGTAGAATTAATAAATACTATAAAGAAATTTGTTTAAGTGAACAAGAATTTATTAAGGATTCTAGTGTTAATGTTAATACATATGTTAAAAATAATGGTGGAGAAATCATTAAATTTGTAAGATATGAAGTTGGCGAAGGAATAGAGAAAAAAGAAGAGAACTTTGCTGAAGAAGTAATGAGTCAAGTAAATGCAGCTTAGTTAAAATTGAACCTTAATGGTTCTTTTTTCTTGCTTTTTTTTTGAAAATGGTGTATAATATGCATGCATTTGTAGATGGGTTCCATTAATAAAGCAGGGGTGTTTAGTGATGAGAGAGTTGAAGATGATAAAAAATAAGTATGGAGAAGATATGATGCATTATTGTAAGAGTGCTTTTCCTACTATATTAGAAAGAGAAGGGCTTTTATATAAGTTATTATCAGAGAATTTTTCTTTTTCTAAATTATTATATTCTAATTTGGTAATGAATAAAAAACTTAATGATTTTAATGTATTTATTCATAGTTTATTTGGGAGAGAGATATTTTTTAAAGAGTCTAATAAGACAGTTGAAGAATTAATGGATGAGGCTGGATATAGAATATATCTGTGTAAGAGTGAAGAAGATATTGAAAAGTTTAGAAAGTATTATAGACCAGATGAATTAATATGTACTTTTAGAGGTGGTAGACTTGAAACTCATCATGTTTTCTTTGCTGTTAAAAAGAATGTAGATGATATAAAAAGAGAGGCTATTCCTACACGTGATGATAAATATGGTACTAGTGTTATTAGTATTCAGTTTACTAAGGGGGATGTAAATATTATATCTATTAAGAATAGGTATAATACTAATGTTAAATATGCTGATAATACATTTGATAGTAATTTAGAAAATATTAATCCTGGTTTAACTAAGAGTTTTGAAGCTCAATATGGATTAAATATTTGTGATAATTATATTACTGATTTTCAAATGCTTAATTATTTAAAAGCAAATGATAAAAAATTCTATCAGTATAATATGTTTATTAATGGTATTGGATATGGACCTTATAATACAATAATTGATAATAATAATGTAGTTGATAAATATCAAGAGAAAGAAAAATATATCGTAATGGATTATTTTATTTTAGATCTTGAGAATAAATGTATTAGAACTTATGATGAGAGAATTCATGATAGCTTTGTTGATGGGTTTTGTGATATAGATAAAATATCTGTTACTAAGGATAATAATACCTTAGAAAGAACAATTTATATTACTTTAAAGAATGGCAATAACTTAGTTGTTGTTATTGATAAGACTAATCAAATAGTTGGTTATTATAATCCTAATTTGGAAGAGATAGATAATGATTTTTTAAAGTATAATATGGAACTTCGCAGTTTATACTTACCTAATGTTAAAAAGATTGGTGATAACTTCTTATTTTGGAATTATAATATGGAAGAGTTAAATCTTCCTAATGTTGAAGTTTGTGGTGATTATTTTATACCTAATAATAGTTTTATAAATACTTTAAGAATGCCAAAATTAAAGAATACAGGAGTTTTCTTTATTAGAAATAAGTATACATCTTTAGAGAGTGTAGATTTAGATAGTTTAGAGTTTTTAACTTATGGTTCTTTTGGAAATAATATGATGATAGATGAGTTAGGAAAAGTTAAGCCTATTGAAGAATTTGATTGTTCTGTGAAAAAGAGTCCACTCGTTTTAAGAAAAATTAGTTAAAGTCTGATGGTATTAAAAGCAAGAAAATTCTTGTTTTTTTTTCTTATTGTTATATAATAGGAATATAAGATGGAGGTAGTTATGGCTAGAGGAAAAGATGAAGTTACAGTTGGAGCACCAAGACTTAAACCTAAAAAGAAAAGAGTTTGGTTAAGGGTTTCTATTGGTTTTCTTATAGGAGTTTTAGTTGGGGTTGGGGGCTTTTATTGTTATAATAATTATTATTTAAAAGAAAATGATTCAAAACAAAGTAATTCTAAAAAAGAAGATAAAAAAGAAAGTAACACTTCAAAAGATAAGGAATTAAGTGTTAATAGTTATGATGTAGAAAAATTAATGAGGGGTATTCATTTTAAAGATGGATCTATTAGTGAGAGAACGTTATATCTTGAAGATAAGACAAAGGCAGAGAATTTAGATTCTTCATATTTGGAAAATCTATTATTAAAGGAAGCTTATAGAAATAAGAGTAGTTTTTCTAGTTCTGTATCTATTGAGGAATTAGAAAAAGCACGTATTAATTTATTTGGTAAAAACTATGAAGTAGTTATTCCAACTGATAAGGAAGTTGGTAATTGTCCTGTATTTAATTATAATGTAGAGAATAGAGAATATACTATGTCTGATGATAGTTGTAGTTTAACAAATGATATTGAGGTAGTTTATACTACTTTAAAGGCTGTTCAGAATAATAATTATATTTATATATATGAAGTAGTTGCTTTTGTTAATGGTGATGGTGTATACAAAAAGATAGATGGTTCTAATAATTTAAGTGATAAGTTAAAAGATGTAGATAAAAAAGATTTTGATATTAATAAAAGTAAGGATGATTTAAATCAGTATAAATATAGTTTTAAGTATGATAGTGATACTTCTAATTATGTTTTTGAGAGTGTTGAATTAGTAAAATAAAAACGTTTCATTTGAAACGCTTTTTTATTTTATAATTCTAATTTTTTCTATTATTGGTTGGTTTTCTTTTAATACTGTGCCATTATTATCTTCTGTTTTTACATCATCACATATTTTATCTACAATTTCCATGCCACTTGTTACATGACCAAAACCTGCATATTGTCCATCTAAATAGTTACTATCTTCTTGAACTATAAAGAATTGACTTGAGGCACTATCATTTGCTTGGCTTCTGGCCATTGAAATAACTCCTCTTATATGTTTAATATTGTTTTTTACACCATTATTTTCAAATTCACCTCTAATAGTTTTAGAACTTCCTCCAGTTCCATTTCCTTCTGGATCTCCTCCTTGAATCATAAAACCTTTTATGATTCTATGGAATGTAAGACCATCGTAAAACTTATTGTTTGCTAAGTTTACAAAGTTAGTAACTGTAATAGGTGCTGTATCAGCATCCAATTCGAGTTTGATAACACCATAATCTTTTATTGTTATTTCAGCATTAATTTTTCCACTCAACAAGCCATCATCCTTTCTATTACATCCTGTTAAAATAAAGCATGATAATAAAATAATAAAAATTAAACTAAATTTCTTTTTCATAAACCATCCTTTCTTATTAAAAATATCATATTATATAAATTTGTTCAAGTTAGAAACTACTACTTGTTTTAGGTTGAAGTTTATAGTAAAATTAATTAAAAAGGAGAATTTAAATGGAAAATGAACTATTAAGTGAAACAAAAGAAAAAATGGAGAAATGTCTAGAAAACTTAGATAAAAAAATGGCAACTGTTAGAGCTGGACGTGCTAATCCTTCTAGTTTGGATGGAGTACAAGCTGAATATTATGGTGTTATGACTCCACTTAAGCAGCTTGCTATTATATCAGTTCCTGAAGGTAATCAATTATTAATTAAACCTTTTGATAAGAGTAGTTTATCTGCAATTGAAAAAGCAATTAATGCTTCTAATTTAGGATATAATCCAACAAATGATGGTGAAACAATTAGAATCATTGTACCTGCTTTAACAGAAGAAAGAAGACGTGAACTTACTAAACAAGTTAAAGCATTAGCTGAAGAGAGTAAGGTTACAATTAGAAATATTAGACATGAAGCTTTGGAGGATGCTAAAGAATTAGAACTTTCTGAAGATAGTCTAAAAGGTTTAGAAAATAGAATTCAGGATTTAGTAAATACTTATAATAAAAAAATTGAGGAAGCTTTAAAAGTTAAAGAACAGGATCTTTTGACAGTATAAAGTTGTAAAAAAGTGACTAATTTTGACATATAAATTACTGAGGTGGTTTATATGTTTTTTCATATGTTTGAAATGGTTCATCATCTTTTTTTTACAGGTAGTTATTCAAACCAAGTCTTTCCAGAACCATTACAAAGTGAAGAAGAAGAGAAATATATTAAAGAAATGTTAGAAGGAAATAGAAATTCTCGTAATAAACTAATTGAACATAATTTAAGATTAGTTGCACATATAGTTAAAAAGTTTGATTTTAAAGAAGGCGAGCAAGATGATCTTATTAGTATTGGAACTATTGGATTAATTAAGGGTGTAGATACATATTCGATTTCAAAGAATGTAAAACTTACTACATATTGTGCTCGCTGTATTGAAAATGAAATATTAATGTATTTTAGGGCAAATAATAAAAATAATAAGAATGTAAGTTTAAATGATGCAATTGGATATGATAAAGATGGTAATGAAATAGCTATTTTAGATGTGTTAAAGACACAAAAGGAGGATTTCTTTGAAAATATTGCACTTAAGGATAATATTGTTCTTTTGAAAAAGTATTTTAATGTTTTAACTGAAAGAGAAAAAGAGATTTTAATTAGAAGATATGGTTTATTTGATACTTTAGAACAGACTCAAAAACAAATTGCTAAGTCTTTAAAAATATCTAGAAGTTATGTATCTAGAATAGAGAAAAGAGCTCTTACTAAAATATTAAGGGAATTTATTAAAAATAGACAGTTAGATTAAAAATGCGTATACTTTATTATTTACAAAGGGATAATATAAATGTAAAATATTATTAGGTGGTATTATGCTTTTAGTAAGTGATGGGAGTAATAAGTTTTGGTGTGTTTTAAGAACAATAGTTAGAGTTTCTTTATTAGTTTTATCAATTATAACTATTGTATATTCTATATTCTTTCCAAAAATAGAATTAAAGAAGGGAGAAACTATTGTTTTAAATTATAAACAAAAATTTAATGAACCTGGCTATACTGCTAAAATAATTGGTAAGGATTTAACTGATAAGGTAAGTGTAGTTGGAAAAGTAAATAGTAAAAAAATTGGTATATATAAGATAAAATATAGTGTTTCTTTTGGTGGTTTTAAGTCTTCTGTAATAAGAAAAGTAAAGGTAGTAGATAATTCATCTCCTAAGATAACTTTAGTGGGTGATGTTAATACATATGTGTGTCCTAATTCTGTATATAAAGATGATGGGGCTCGTGCTTTTGATAATTATGATGGTGATATAACAAATAAAATTGAAGTAAGAAAAGATGAAGATGCGATTGTTTATTCTGTTTCAGATAGTAGTGGTAATTCTTCTGTTGTCACTCGTAAATTAATATATAAAGATAAAGAAAAACCTGTAATAAACCTTAGTAGTGTTGTATATGTTGTTGTTGGACAGAGTTTTTCAAAGAATTATAGTGTTGTAGATAATTGTGATAGTGATTTAGATTCTTCTGTAAAGATAAGTGGAGAGGTTAATACTAATGTTATTGGTAAATATACTCTTAAGTATGAAGTAAGCGATAAAGCTGGTAATACTGCTACAGCTGAACAGACGGTTTATGTAAAAGAGGCTGATGGTAAAGGAACTATTTATTTAACTTTTGATGATGGGCCTCAAACTGGTACTACTGATGTTATTTTAGATATTTTAAAAGAAGAAGGTGTAAAAGCAACATTCTTTATTACTAATAAAGGTGATGATTCACTTGTAAAGCGTGAGTATGATGAAGGACATACTGTTGCTATTCATACAGCAAGTCATGATTATGCAGTTGTTTATAGATCAGTTGATGCATATTGGAGTGATTTAAAATTAGTTCAGGATAGAATTAAGAGAATAACAGGAGAGACTAGTATGCTTGTACGTTTTCCTGGTGGAAGTAGTAATACTGTAAGCCGTAGATATTCCGTGGGAATTAT
Source organism: Bacilli bacterium (assembly GCA_017525855.1). The sequence continues at coordinate 159,153 of JAFXSE010000118.1, read as the reverse complement.
GTCAACACTTACTCAAAGTTTATTATCAAGTGGATATAAATATTATGATTGGAATGTTGATAGCGATGATGCAGGACGTGCAAGAAGTGCTGATACTGTTTATAATAATGTTGTTGGTCAACTTTCTCATGATAAAGTAAATATGGTATTAATGCATGATATTAAGTGGTATACAAGAGATGCGTTAAGAAGAATTATTCAGTATGGAAAAGAAAATGGTTATACTTTTTCTAGAATTACTGAGTCAACGGAAATGATAAGACAACGTGTAAATAATTAAAGGAAATACTTCTGATATTTCCTTTTTTAGACATTTAATGTATAATATAGGTGGTGATTTGATGAAATACGTACCCAAAATGTATAGAAAATCTATTTTTGATATACCTTATAACAAGTTAGAAAAAAATAATATTAAGTGTTTATTATTTGATCTTGATAATACTTTGGGTGGAATTGATGAAGAGTACCCAAATGATAAAGTTATTAAATTAATTAATGATTTAAAGAAAAGATTTCATGTATTTATAGTAAGCAATAATAATGGCTCAAGAATAGTAAAATATAAGAACTCCTTAGATTGCGATGCTGTTGGTAAAGCTTTAAAACCTTTTACTCGTGGTATTAGAAAGATTAGTAAAAAATATAACTTTAAAAAAGATGAAATGGTTATTATAGGTGATCAATTAGTAACTGATATTTATGCTGGTACTAGATTTGGTATTATGACTATTTTGGTTGATCCTATTAAAGAAAAGGATTTATGGGTTACTAAGATTAATAGAGTGTTTGAAAATAGAAAACTGAAAAAATATAAGAAGAGAAATGTGTTTGAAAGAGGTAAATACTATGAATGAGAAAAAATGTTTAGGCTGTGGAGTAGTTTTACAAGATGAAAATATGCTCCTGGAAGGTTATACAGTTAATATTGAAAATGATTTATGTCAAAGATGTTTTAGATTAAAGAATTATGGAGAGTATCAAGCTACTACTAAAACAAATGAAGAGTATCAGGAAATATTAGAAGTAGTTGGTAAGACTAAGGATTTAGTTATATATGTTACAGATCTTTTAAATATAGAACAAGATTTATTTGATATTAGAAAGTTTTTACCTAATAAAATACTTTTAGTTTTAAATAAACGTGATGTTATACCTAAAAGTGTAAAAGATGAAAAATTAATTAAGTATTTTAAGGATAAGTATGATTTTTTTAATGACATAGTTGTTGTAAGTAGTGAAAAGAATATCAATATAGATTATCTTTTGAAAAGAATTAAGTATTTTCAGGTAACTAAAAATGTCTATGTTTGTGGGCATACTAATGCTGGTAAAAGTAGCTTAATAAATAAGCTTATAAAGAATTATTCTGATAGTAAACAAGAACTTACTATTTCACCACTTCCATCTACTACTTTGAATTTAATTAATATTGAAATAAATGATTATTTAACTATAATAGATACTCCCGGTTTAATAGATGAGGGCTCAATTACTAATTATGTAGATGAAAAAACATTGAAGTTAATAACTCCTAAGAAGGAGATTAAAGCAAAAACTTATCAGTTAAGACGAGGGCAATCAATTATTGTTGGTGATTTATTAAGACTTGATTATATAGATGGTGAAAAGAATAGTTTTACTTTGTATTTATCTAATGATATTAAGACTAAAAGAATTATTTCATCACGTCATGATGATTTAAAGAATATGTTTAAAAGAACTTATCAATTACCTTTTAATCAAGATATTGTTATTAAGGGATTAGGGTTTATAAAAGTTGTAAATAGGGGTGAAGTTGATATATATTTAAATCAAAGAGTTGATACATTTATACGAGATAATTTGATATAGGTGGATATTATGATAAACATTAAGAGTGACTTTATGTTACTCTTTTTTTGTTGAAATGTTAAATAAAGTATGATATAATATGTGAAGTATTTAAGGGGGATAATTATGGATGTTTTAAGTTATATTAATCAATATGGATATATTGCTAATGTAGATAGAATACTTGATAGTCAAGAATATAAAGCCTTATCTTTAGAAGAGAAGAAAGTGGTTTTAATGAAGATTATGGATACTAATTATCAAAATAGTATAGATAATAATAGAAATATTGTTCCAGTAAATTATTCATATGCTGAATTAAAACATGATAATGAAGAAGAGAGTGTTCATCAAGAAAAAAATAATTTTTCTATTAATATTTCGGCTTTACTTCATTGTAAAACAATTGATGAGATGATAGAGTTAAGGTTATTACCTAAAAAAGATAGCATTGAACATAATAGGGAAATTAAAAAAATATTGTTTGCTGTAAGAAGAGAATTAGAGTCATATTATGATATTCGTCTTGAGGATAATGAAGGTACTTTTGATAATGATATTGAACAATTAGAGAATTTATTTGAATTGTTAGTTGATTATAATACTTATGAAATTGAAGAAATAGAAATTCCTAAAACTGATGATTTTTGTGTTTTTTATCTTCCTGAAGGATTAGATTTTACAGATTCTCTTAATTTATCTCCTATAATAAAAGATATGAGAAAAAATAAACAACAGCAGACTTTAATTAATATGATTAATTCTATTAAAACACAGGAGTTTAAGGGATTAAAAAGATTTAGTAATGAGTTGTCTGAGTTTTATGAACTTAGATCTAATCAGCAAAGAGTAGTGTTTCATTTTTTAACTCCTAATGTTGTTATTATATGTTCTTTATTTACTAAAAAAGTAGATAGTGATAAGAAATATAGACATGAGTTAATAACTAGAATGAATAAGTATCGTAGGATGAAAAAAGAACTAAAAAAACACCTTGAAACAGATGAGTTTTTGAATGCACAAATTGAGATAGATAATATTATAAAGAGTTTTGATAGTGGTGATAAAGTTTTAGTGAAAACAGGTGATTATAATGAGTAAGTATATTGATTCTTTGAAAAAGAAAGTTGCTTATAATCAATATTATATTGATAATTATGATTTATTAGTAAGGGTTGAAAAAATACTTGAAAAAGCTGATAGTCAGTTTGGACAATCTAGGTTAGTGGATTCTATTAACACTTTGAAAAATTTAGATATTATGGAATTAAGAAAAGCTATAGCTATATCACATGATTTTTTTCAAAGTAAAGAAGTTCATGAAAAATATATATCTTTATTAAGTAATTTAATTAGGGATTGTGATAGATTAAAAGATAAAGAATATAACTATTGTGAGATCATGGCTTTTTATGAGTATAATCATGTTAAAAATAATGATGAACTTAGTAAAACTCTAACTGAAGAGCAAAAAAATGATTTTGAGTTTAAGTTTTTACCCACTTTTAAAGAGCATTTTAATCATAAGGATTTTGAAAATTATTTTGATTTATCTCATGATTTTGCATTTTTATCTTGGTTTATTTATGAAACTTATTATGCCTCTTTATTACACGAAGTAGATAGTAAACATAGATCTATTGTACTTATGTTATATAATGCAGTTGAGGGATGGTTTAATCTTGCTGAGTATTACCAAGATAAATATCAAAGAGCTACTGCTGCACTAATAGTTGAAAGAGGACTTTTTGTACATCTTGAGAAAAAAATAAAGGAAGTTAAATCTGAAATAAATAGACTTAGAAAAGAAAATAATACTTTGATTCCTGAAATTCAAAAAATGTCTGAGTTAGAAAGAAAACTAAACAAAGAATTTATACCTAGTAACAGTATTGAGTACTTATTTAAAAATGATGATCTAGATATTATTGAGTCAATTGCAAGAAGAAGTGCACATTTAGCACTAAATAAAACTATTAAGTATGGTCCATTAGAAAAATTAAAATATATAATGAGAGAATATCATTATGAATTATTAGAAAAAATGGATAATATTAATAGTATTAATTTTGATATTTTAGAAAATAATATGAAATTACTTTCTAATAATAATATATATTTATCTAGTAATAATCTAAAAAGAATTATATATTTATGTAAGAGTCTAGATTTATCAAGTGTTGTTTCTTTATTACATAAAGATTATTTAAATAATGATATTATAAATTATAATATTGATATTTTAATAGATAATACAGTTTTAAATAATTACTTAAAGAATGTTGATTTACTTTGTAAATATGATGTAGATATAGTTAGTCTTATTGATATTAATTATCAAATATTATTTATAAATAATGATTATTTAGATAAATTATTAAATATGTATAGTTACTATGGTATAAAAATTAATCATAAGAATGTGCCTTATCTTTTAGATTTTAAGAGTTTAGATATTATAGATCATTACATAGAAGAAGATTGTAGTGATATTATTATTAAACATGATAATTATATACAATATGGAAATACACTGGTTAAAAGAATTCATATTAGTAATCTAATTTTAGATGATGTTAATGTAAAAAAAATAAATGAAGAGTTATTAAGTGAGAATTCATTCTTTATTAAAGATAAATATCTAGATGATAGTTGTTGTTCTGAGACTGATAAATATCAGAATAAAGATATAAAGAAATATTTAGATGATTCATTTATGTTAAGTATTTCTAATGATGTTTTAGAATGTGATATGATTAAGGAACTTGATAAAAATTATCAAGATGATAATAAATATAATATTGGTGGAGTATTAATATCTAGAAATAAAGTTTTGAGATGTTTAACAGCACTAGATTGTTATAGTATTAGTAATCAAGATAAATTATTTAATTCTTTAATTTATAATTCTTATTTATCACATTCTGATATTCAAATATTAAAGAGTAGTTTAAATAATAAGATAAAATCATTAAATTAATTGAAATATTAAGTAAAATATGACATAATAGGTATGTTTGGAGATAATGGTATGAATGAACAATCACTAAGTAATTTAATACGTAGCAAAACAGATATAGTTGATATTATTGGTGAAAGAATATCTCTTATTAAAAGAGGTAAAAACTTTTTTGGTATTTGTCCATTTCATGATGATACTAATCCTTCTATGTCTGTTTCCCGTGAAAAGCAGATTTATACTTGTTTTACATGTCACGCGACTGGTAATGTTTTTAGGTTTTTGATGGACTATGATAAAATGAGTTTTAATGAAGCGCTTAAGTACTTAGGTGATAGAGTAGGAGTAGATACTAAAACAGTAAAATTAAAAAAGGAAAATACTAAATATACTAAATTTTATGAAGCATATGAGTTATCTAGTAAGTATTATCAGAATAATTTATTGTCTCAAGCAGGTATAGAGGCAAGAAGTTATTTAGAAAAAAGAGGACTTGATAAAGAAGTTATTAGAAAGTTTCAGATAGGGTTATCTTTACCTAATGTTAATGATTTAACTCAATTGTTGATAAAAAAGAAATATGATATTGTGGATCTTAATAAGATAGGCTTGTCTACTAATAATAATGATATATATAAAGATAGAATTATGTTCCCTTTGTTTGATATAGCTGGTAAAGTTGTTGGGTTTTCTGGAAGAATATATAAAGATAGTTCTGAAAGTAAATATGTAAATACTAAAGAGACTCCAATATTTATTAAAGGTGAACAATTATATAATTATCATATAGCAAAAGAAGCTGTTAGATTGAATAAATATTTAATTGTAATGGAAGGGTTCATGGATGTTATAAGAGCAAGTACAATAGGGCTAGATAATTCTATTGCTTTGATGGGAACGGCTCTAACTCATGAACAGATGAAACTTATAAAAAGGCTTTCAACAAATATTGTTTTATGTTTAGATGGCGATAAACCAGGGCAGAATGCGGCATATAAAATAGGAGAGGAATTTCTTAAAGAAAACATAGAAGTTAAAGTAGTGACTTTGCCTAATGATGATGATCCTGATAGTTTTATATTAAAAGAGGGAAAGACTCGTTTTTTAAGTTATATTGAACAAGCAGAAAATTATAATGATTACAAAATTAGAGTTATGCGTAATAATGTTAATTTTCAAAGTGACATAGAAAAGGCAAATTATATTAATAAAGTATTAGAAGAATTACTTAATGTAAATGATGAAATTCGTATTGAAATAATTTTGAAAAGACTTGCAAAAGAATTTGATTTAGGGTATAATACCTTGGACAAAAAGTTTTTAGAGCTAAAGAAAAATGCTAAGCCAAAAGAGATAATTGAAGTTAAAAGCATAAAAAAGCAAGCAAGAAAAAATAAGTATAGGCAAGCTATAGAACAAGTAATATATTATATGCTTACTAATGAATGGGTTATAAGTGAAGTAGAAAGAGAAAGACTTCTTTTACCAGATGAAGATGTGAGAATACTAGTACAAGAAATAATATATTATTATAAAACATATGGGATGATAAATATTGCTGATTTTTATACTTATATGCAAAATAAAAAAGAGTTAATTACTTCACTTGATAGTATATTAAATAATAATTATGTTGATGAAGTTACTCAAGATGTTTTATTTACTTATTTTAAAGTTATTAGAGAATATAGTAAAGAAAAACAAAGAAAACATATAGAGGAGAAAATGAAAAATGAAGTTGATCCTCTTGAACAAGCAAAACTTGCCGAAGAAATAAGAAAGTTACGAATAGGAGACGTTGTGTAATGGTTGAAGAAATTAAGACAATGGATGAAAGAAAAAACAAATTAGTTACTTTAGGAAAAAAGCAAGGATTTATTACATATGAACAATTAGCTGAAGAATTAAAGGGATTAGAAATAGATAGTGATGCTCTTGATGATTTATATAATACACTAGTAGAAATGGGAATAGATGTCGTTGCTGAAGATGGTAGTGATGATACTTCTGGTGATCAATCTGGAATTCAAGATGTAGAAGTAGAAGATTTAACACTTACTAAAGATGTAAAAATAAATGATCCTGTTAGAATGTATTTAAAAGAGATTGGACGTATTAACTTACTTACATCTGATGAAGAGTTTGAATATGCAAATAGGGCATTAGAGGGCGATGAAGAAGCTAAAAGAATGCTTGCTGAATCTAATTTGCGTTTAGTAGTTAGTATTGCTAAAAGATATGTAGGTCGTGGTATGGCTTTTTTGGATTTAATTCAAGAAGGAAATATTGGTTTAATGAAAGCTGTAGATAAGTTTGATCCAACTAAAGGATATAAATTTTCAACTTATGCAACTTGGTGGATAAGACAAGCTATTACTCGTGCAATAGCTGATCAAGCAAGAACAATTAGGGTTCCTGTTCATATGGTTGAAACTATTAATAAATTATCACGTGTTCAAAGACAATTAACTCAAGAGTTAAATCGTGAACCAACTGATGAAGAAATAGCTGAAAAACTTGGTATTCCTGTAGAAAAAGTACGTGAAGTATATAAAATTAGTCAAGATCCAGTGTCACTTGAAACACCAATAGGTGAAGAGGAAGACTCTCATTTGGGTGATTTCTTACCAGATGAAAGGACTATGGGGCCAGAAGAGTATACAACTCAAGAGATGTTAAAAGAAGAATTAGATGGTGTTCTTTTAACTCTTACTGATAGGGAAGAAAAAGTATTACGTTTAAGATTTGGGCTTGATGATGGTCAATGTAGAACATTAGAAGAAGTTGGTCAAATATTTGGAGTAACAAGAGAACGTATTCGTCAAATCGAAGCTAAAGCATTACGTAAACTTCGTCATCCATCTCGTTCAAGAAAATTAAAGGATTTCATGATAGATTAATGATAATTAATAAAAGATTAAAAGAAGTAGGAAATTTAGTAGATAATGGTTCCTCTTTTTTAGATATTGGTTGTGATCATGCATTTTTAGATATATATTTAGCTCAAGATAAAAATAAAAAATTTAAAAAAATAGTTGCAAGTGATAATAAAGAAGGACCATTAGAACAAGCAAAAAATAATATTAATCAGCACAAACTAAAAGACAAAATAGAACTAAGAATGGGTAATGGATTAGACGTATATACTAATGATTTAGATACTATAATAATATCAGGCATGGGTGGTAGAAATATAATAGGAATATTTAAAAGTCATCCAGAATGTTTTAAAACAATTGATACTTTAATACTTTCGCCTAATAATTATCAAATGGATGTTAGGAAATATTTAATAAGTGTTAATTATTATATAGAAGATGAAATATTAATAAAAGATGGTAAACATATTTATCAGATTATGAAGTTTAAAAAAGGAAAAAGAAAGTATTCTAAAAAAGAAATATTTTTTGGACCTAAACTTTTATTAAATAAAGATATGATGTTTAATATGTATTATACTAAAGAGTTAAAATCTAGAGAAATAATTTTAAGTCTTCTTCCAAAAGGTTTTTCATTTAGAAAACTAAAATTAAAAAAAGAGATTAATTTGATAAAAAGTACTTTAGAAAATAAGTAATATTTATTTTGTAAAATTTAATATGTCAAGTGAGTAATTACTATGGCGTATTTTTTTTATGTTTGATATAATTATATAGAATAGGAAGGGTGACTTATGAAATACGTTTATTCATTTAAAGAAGGAAACAAGGATATGAGAGAAATCCTTGGTGGAAAAGGAGCTAATCTTGCTGAAATGACTAATTTAGGGCTTCCTGTACCACAGGGGTTTACAGTATCAACTGAAGTTTGTAGTAGTTATTATTCAAATAATCAGGAAATAGCAGATGAAATTAAAATACAAATATTTGAAAAATTAGAAGAGTTAGAAGAAATAACTGGTAAAAAGTTTGGGGACGTAGATAAACCTCTTTTAGTATCTGTAAGAAGTGGTGCTCGTGCTAGTATGCCTGGTATGATGGATACTATTTTGAATTTGGGAATGAATGATGAGATTTGTAAGAAGCTTAGTGTTAAAACAAATAATCCAAGATTCGTTTTAGATAGTTATAGACGTTTAATTCAGATGTATAGTGATGTTGTTATGAATTTGCCAAAAGAGTCTTTTGAAGGATTATTTGATGAATATAAAAAAGAAGTTAATGTTTCTTTGGATACTGAACTTACTGTTTTGGATTTAGAAGAGATTATAAAAAGATATAAAGGTGAGTATTTAAAACTTGTTGGAGAAGAGTTTCCGAGTGATCCTAAAATACAATTGTTAGAGGCTATAAAAGCAGTATTTAGAAGTTGGAATACAGATAGAGCAAAAACTTATAGAAGATTAAATGAAATACCTGAAGAGTGGGGTACTGCTGTTAATGTTCAAGAAATGGTGTATGGAAATATGGGAGATGATTCTGGTACTGGTGTATGTTTTACTCGTAATCCTTCAACTGGTGAAAAAGGCTTATTTGGTGAGTTTTTAATGAATGCTCAGGGTGAAGATGTAGTTGCTGGTATTAGGACTCCTCAAAGTATTGATACATTAAAAGAAATATTACCAGATTGTTATCAGCAATTTTTAACGATATGTGATATTCTTGAAAAACATTATAAAGATATGCAAGATATGGAATTTACTATTGAAAATAAAAAGCTTTATATGTTACAAACTAGAAATGGAAAAAGAACTGCTAAAGCAGCTATTAAGATTGCAGTTGATTTAGTAAATGAAGGTTTAATTACTGAAGAAGAAGCTTTACTTAGAGTAGAAGCTAAAGATTTAGAACAATTATTACATCCTGTGTTTGATTTGGATGATGTTAAGACTAAAAAAATCATTACTACAGGTCTTGCAGCATCTCCTGGAGCTGCTTGTGGTAAATTGTATTTTAGCGCGAGTGATGCATTAAAAGCTTATGAAGATGGTGTAAAAGATATTATTTTGGCTCGTGAAGAAACTTCGCCAGAAGATATAGAAGGAATGAACGTTGCTCATGGAATACTTACTGTTAGAGGTGGAATGACTTCACATGCTGCTGTTGTTGCACGTGGTATGGGTACAACATGTGTAAGTGGTTGTGAAAGCTTAAAAGTAGATCAAAAAAGAAAAATACTTACAACAAATGAAGGACTTGTACTTCATGAAGGTGATTATATTAGCTTGGATGGGGCAAATGGTAATGTTTATGAAGGACAAATTAAAATGTTAGATCCTGTTATAAGCGGTGAGTTTGAAACGTTTATGAAGTGGGCTGATAGTAAGAGAAATCTTGAAATTAGAGCTAATGCTGATAATCCAAAAGATGCAAGAGTCGCTCATATATTTGGAGCACAAGGAATCGGTCTTTGCCGTACAGAACACATGTTTTTTGATGAAGAAAGAATATTTAATTTTAGAAAAATGATTATAGCTCCAACTTTGGAATCTAGAATTGATGCTTTAAATAAAATATTACCATTTCAAAGAAATGATTTTGAAAAACTATTTACTGAGATGGATAATCTTCCTGTAATCATTCGCTTTTTAGATCCACCTTTACATGAGTTTTTACCTAAAGAAAAAGATGATATGGTAAAACTTGCTGAAAGCCTTGATGTAGATTATCAAGTTATAAAAAGTAAAGTTGATTCTTTAAAAGAGTTTAATCCTATGATGGGACATAGAGGATGTAGATTAGATGTTACTTATCCTGAAATTGCTAAAATGCAGACAAGGGCTGTCATAGAGGCTGCAATTAATGTTTTAAGAAAAGGTGTTAAACCGGTTCCGGAGATTATGATACCTTTAGTTGGTGATGTTAATGAATTTAGGTTTGTTAAGGAATTAGTTGTTGAAGAGGCAAATAAGGTATTTAGTGAACAAAATATTAAAATAGATTATAAAATAGGTACAATGATTGAAATACCAAGGGCAGCACTTAATTCTGATGAAATTGCAAAAGAGGCTGAATTCTTTAGTTATGGTACTAATGATTTAACACAGATGACTTATGGTTTTTCTAGGGATGATGCTACTAAGTTTTTAAATGATTATTATAAAAAGAAGATATTTACTCAAGATCCTTTTGAATCTATTGATGAAGATGGTGTTGGTAAATTAATGGCTATATCAGAAATTCTTGCAAGAGGAGTAAGAGAAAATATTGAACTTGGAATTTGCGGTGAACATGGAGCTGATCCTAAATCTATTGCTTTTTGTAACAAAATAGGACTTAACTATGTTTCTTGTTCTCCATATAGAGTGCCAGTTGCTAGACTTGCTGCTAGTCAAGCTGCAATTAAAGCAAAGAAGAACTAATATAAAATAAGTAAAAGACTAGGCAAAACTAGTCTTTTTTGTGTTATAAATAGTATGGAGGTATATATAGTTTTAATACTAAAAACTCTACCAACAGTAGAGAAGAATTTGTATTATAATTCAATAATCTATTGTATAATTAAGATGTAGTGAGGTGGAATTATGAAAAATATTAATTTTGGAAATTATTTATATCAATTAAGAAAAAGTAATAAACTAACTCAGAGATATGTTGCTTATCAATTGGAAGTAAGTGATAAAGCGGTTAGTAAATGGGAAATGGGTAAATCCAAACCTGATTTAGATAAACTTAAATCATTAGCAGCTTTATATAATGTATCTCTAGATGAATTGTTAAGTTTTGATTCAGATAAAAAGCAAGTTAAAATAACAAAAATAGTTTTAACAGGAGGTCCATGTGCTGGAAAAACTACAGCATTAAGTTGGATCAATAATTATTTTACTAATAGAGGTTATACAGTACTATTTGTTCCTGAAACTGCAACAGAATTAATCACTAATGGTGTTGCACCATGGACATGTGGAACAAGTGTTGATTTTCAAGTAACACAAATGAAATTACAAAAATGTAAAGAACAATTATATGAAGCAGCTGCTAGAACAATGAATAATGAAAAAGTGTTAATAGTATGTGATCGTGGTATGTTAGATTCAAAAGCATATGTTAAAGATGTTGAATTTAAAAAGATATTAAAAGCATTAAATACTACAGAGATTAAAGAAAGAGATGAGTATGATGCTGTATTCCATTTAGCAACAGCAGCTAAAGGAGCTGAAGTAGCTTATACATTATCTAATAATGCAGCTAGAACTGAAACACCTGAACAAGCTAGAGTATTAGATGATAAAGTTATATCTGCTTGGACAGGACATCCGCATTTTAGAATTATAGATAATAGTACTGACTTTGAAGAAAAATTAGAAAGACTATTAAAGGAGATTACAACATTTATGGGAGAACCTGTACCTTATGAAATAGAAAGAAAATTTATTATATATTTTCCTGATATAAAAGAACTTGAAAGTATGCCTAATTGTACGAAAGTAGATATAGTACAAACATATTTAAAAAGTGTAGATGATACTGAAAGAAGAGTTAGAGCAAGAGGTATAGATGGAGATTATATGTACACATTAACTGAGAAAAGAAAAGTATCAGATATTAAAAGAATTGAAGTAGAAAAAAGAATTACTCAGGATGAATATATTCAATATCTAATGGAAGCAGATAATAGATTACATCCAATCCATAAAATTAGATATTGTTTATCTGAAAATAATCAATATTTTGAAATAGATATATATCCTGAATGGGATAAACAAGCAATAATGGAAATAGAACTATCAGATGAAAATGAAAAGATACAAACACCTTCGTTTATTAATGTATTTAAGGAAGTAACTGAAGATGAAAGTTATAAAAATTATAGTTTGGCAAGTAATATGCCTAAACAATTAATTAAAAAGAAATAAATGACTAGATTAATCTAGTCTTTTTTATGTTACAATTAGAACGGAAGTGATAATATGAATACAAAATATGAATTCTTTATAGCAGGTAAAACTAGAAACAAAGATAGCATTTTAAGAATATGTGATATTTTTGATAAATATAATATTTCTTATTATTGTTTTTTAAAAAATGATGACACTATGAATAGTTATGGCAAAAAAGGCCAAACTGAAGAAGAAAAAATGCAAGTATTTGAAAATCTAGGATTAAAAAGTGATATTGTTTTGAATATTTTTAAACAAGATTTAGATAATGAAAAAGCTTGTAAAAATCTATTGCTAGTATTACCTGCAGGAAAATCAGGACATATCGAAGCAGGAATAGCTTATGGCATGGGTAAAAAATGTTATGCAATAGGTGAATTTGATGCTACAGATTCACTATATAATATTTTTGATATCATCTTTAAAGATGATACAGAATTAGAAGAATTTCTAAAGCAATATAATTAATTTTAGTTAAGTTATTTGGGTCAGTCAGTAATAACGTCTGAGAATAATTTAAATTATAAATATATAGATGATAATAAAAAAATTGATAATAAATAAGATTTACAAATTATAGAAAATAAGTCATTTTAGTCTTAATCGCCCCAAACTTGCCTATAGTACAAGCTGCTATTAAAGCAAAGAAGAACTAATAAAAATAAATTTAAGACTAGATGATAAATATGGTCTTTTTTATGGTATAATTATTTTAAGGTGTGATAATGTGATTGATTTTGAAGTTATAGAAAGTATTATGCAAGATTATGGATATCTTCCAAATGTTAAAGCATATAAAGACGATAAACAATCTGGATTAATTGTTAATTGTGGAATACAAGATTCGACTGATAGAGAAATGTATAGATTGTTTATATTTAATAGTGTTGAAAAAATGAAAGAATTTTTAGAATTATATATATATATGTTACAACATAAAGAATTAATAAAGCTAGAGATTACTGATTTGGAAAATTTTATAACTCAAAAGTATCGTTTTATAAGAGATGGCAAGGAGTTTACGTATTCTGATCTTGTATATGAGATAGAAAATAAGAATAATCAAATTAGTACTATTAAACAAGAGTATATTAGTTTATTAAAAGAAGATTACTTATGTATAGAAAACAAGATAGCGTATTTTAAATTTATTAACAGTTTAGATATAACTTCACTTGAAAATATTTTTTTAAGTTTAGAAACTAGTGTATTTAGTATACCTCCAGGTAAATTTGATTTTGATGAAAAGTCACTAGAAGTGTATATTTTCAAACCAATTAATGAATGCAGTATTGATTTTAGTGAATCGGATATAGAGATTTTGGCGGATAAATTACCAGACCTAAAATTATTATCTAAGGAGAAAGAAAGAAGACAACTATATAAAGATTTTAAAAGTAATACATTTTTACTAGATATATATAATCATGGTTATTTTTATAAATATATAGAAAATGAAGAAAAATATAAAAAGGCTAAAATGTATATAGAAAAAATTAAATATCTATTAACATTAAAGCAAAAATCAAGAGCATGGATTTTACTTAATAGAAAAAATATTAAAAAAGAGTTGAAAAATATTTCAAACAAATATCATTTTTTATCGATAGAAGAAATAAGTGACTGTGCCAACAAATTAAACTTGCTATATTCATATTTTGAAGATAAACAAAGAGAAATAAATGCTAATATATTTGATGATTTTTATTTAGATGATCTTATGTTTGTAAAATTATGCTTAGGTGTAAACTATGAGGAAGGAAAAGACAATATAGATTTATATTGTAAAAAGATTTTAGCAAAGCGGGATGAATGTTTTAAATTACAGCAAGAAAAAAGCCAAAAAAAAATAAAGGTAACCCAAAGTGCTTTAGATGAGAAGAAAAGAATATATTTAGACTTGATTCAACAATATGAAAATAGTTCATTAACATATGATGAGAAAATGGCACTTTTAGCATACAATTCCGCTTTATTTCTTATAATAAATGTTATTACTAGTATTCCAAATTATGAAAATATGACTGAGGAAGAAATTAAAAATGTTCTTTCTGATCAATTTAGAAAATCACTTGAATTATCAGAAATGTTTTATCCTAAAGGATGTGATACTACATTATACTATTTTCAAGAAATTTTAAGAATACCATATCAATATGAACAAACTGAATTTGGAAAATACATAAAAGAAATAATATTTAATAAACATTATATTAAACGAATACTTGATATTATAAAAATATTAAATAATATTAGATGTGATATAGTATTGCCAGAAGATATAACTGTTTATAGATGTATTAGTACGGATAATCCAAACGAAAAACCAGTTATTGGAAGTTTTTTGTCAACATCATTATCAAGTGAAGCAGCTAAAAGATATTATCAGACTACTGACTATAAAAAACCAGTAATGTATAAAATAAAAATTAAAAAAGGTACACCTATAACAGCGATATTTCCTCAAAAGGTAGTGAATACTCCTGCAGGAAAAGTTATAGTAGATGATTTAACTAGTGAAAAACCTGTTTTGGAGATAATGTTAAATATGAATGATTATGAAATGGAACCGGGAAGTATGAGCAAGTACCAAATATATGATTATCATATTTGTCATGATAATCAACTTAGAAGAGGAATGGACTATATTGTATATGAAATGACCATTATTCCTAAAGGGAAAATTGTTGAAAGACAAAAAAATGATAGTAAAAAAATAAGTAGATAATACAAATAAACGCTCGTATTGTTTTTTACTAAAAACAATATATAATACAAATTGTTTTAACTTTATTAGTATTAAATATATTTAAGTATATACAACTGTAATAGAATGGATGCGCAAGAGGTAAAAAAGTATTAAAAAGCAGTATAAATATCACCATTCCTAATAGAGCAGTTGTGCAAGCTACAATCAAAGCAAAAAACAATAAGTAATTAAATAGATAATGACTAGAGAAATCTAGTTTTTATTTTGTTAGAAAATATAAATTTTTGCGAACAATTACTTATTTCAATAAATAATACAAAATAGAATTATAAAATAAAAAAAGTATGATATAATTTAATTTAGAAGGAGGAATTTAGATGAAAAGGAAATTAATTTTAGGTCTTTTTGCAGTAGTTATATGTTTTGCATTAGTAGGTTGTGGTAAAGCTAATTCTAACAAAGAAATAGTAGGGCAATGGAAGAATGATGAAACAGGTTATGATTTTATCTATAAGTTTAATGCAGATGGAACTGGAGAATATGATGCAGCCGGAACAATTGTGAAATTTAAATACACTATAGATGGAAACAAAATATCTTTCAAGTACACAGATGAAGATATGGAAACTTTAGATACAACATTCAGCATTGATGGAGATACATTAAATGTAAAAGATTCTAATAACGAAGATACATTATATAAAAAAGTTAAATAAATTATAAACTATGATTAATCTTCTTTTTGAATGCTTGAAGAATTTCATTTTTTATGTACATATAGTTTGCTCATAGTGTATGGTACATGTGTTGCGAGTAATATTACTGCACAAGCTGCAATTAAAAGTAAGGGGTCAAAGTAACCAAATAAAGGACTAGAAAAATCTAGTCTTTTTCTATTGACAGTATGATGCATATTTGCTATTGTTAAATTAGAGGTGATACATGATGAAAAATATCAGTAAAGACGTAATTAATAATGATGAATTTGATTTAATTTGTAAATATTTAAAAATTAGATATGAATCAAATTTAAGTCAAAGAGAGTTAGCAAATAGAATAGGAATAGCACAGTCTACTATTGCTAGAATGGAAAAAAATATGCATTCTATGTCAGTTGGTAATTTTTGTAAGTTATTATCTGCTTTAGGATACAAATTAGAAATTGTCAAAAAGGAGGGTGAAAATGAATAATGAATTACAACTATTAAATAAAACATTTGAAAATAAAAAAGTAAGAACAGTTTGGAATTCTGATGAAGAAAAATATTATATTAGTGTTATTGATATTGTTTCTATCTTAACTGAAAGTAAAGATTCTACTGCATATTGGAGAAAATTAAAGCAAAGGTTAAAAGAAGAAGGAAATGAAACCGTGACAAATTGTCACGCTTTGAAAATGTTAGCTAAAGATGGAAAGAATAGACTAACTGATGTTGTTGATTTAGAAGGAATGTTTCGTATAATTGAATCGATTCCTAGTAAGAAAGCAGAACCAATAAAGTTATGGCTTGCTAGCTTAGGTAAAGAAAGAATAGATGAAGAATATGATCCGGAGATTACTATTAATAGAGCACTTGATACCTATAGAAGAAAAGGATACTCAGATGACTGGATTAATCAAAGATTAAAGGCAATTGATGCTAGAAAAGAATTTACTGATGAATTAAAGAATAATGGAGTAGAAAGTAGTAAAGATTTTGCAGATTTAACAAATCTTCTAACGAAAACTTGGAGTGGTTATTCTGTAAAAGAATATAAATCATATAAGAGACTTACTAAAGAAAACTTAAGAGATAATATGACTAATATGGAATTAGTACTTAATATGCTTGCAGAGGTATCATCAACTGAAATATCTAAATCAAGTGATGTAAAGAGTAAAGAAAATGCAAAAGAGTCAGTAATAGAAGGAAGTACAATAGCTAAAAACACAAGAGAGCAAATTGAAGCTAAGACGGGTAAAAAAATAGTAACAAATATAAATAATAAAAATCTAAAACAAATAAAAGACTAAAAATTAGTCTTTTTTATATGTTATAATATTTATGGAGTGATAATGGTGGAACTTGACAGATATTTGATGAATGAAATTAATATATCAAAGAATGAAGCTGATAAGATAATAGCTGCATTAGAAAAATATGAAAGTACTAAAAGTAAGAAAAAGTTAAATATTAGAATTCCAGTTTATACATTAGGTGAAGAATTATTTAATGCTATTTCTCATGGCTTTGGTGCTGCTTTATCTATAGTGGCTCTTATTTTAATGGTTATTAAAGCAAATGGTGCTTTGAAAGAGACTACAGTAGCTTTATTTGGTGCTACTATGATTATTTTATATACTATTTCATGTGTTTATCATGCGTTATCTCGTAATTTGGAAGGAAAAAAAGTACTTAGAGTTATAGATCATTGTAATGTCTTTTTACTTGTTTATGGTACATATATTCCAATTTCTTTGGTAGGCGTAGGTGGAGTCCTCGGATTAATGATATTTTTAGGGATTACCATTATTATATCAGTGGGAATTACTGCAACTGCAATTAAGATAGATAAGACTAGTTCTCTTCAGGTAATATGTCATTTATTAAGTGGATGGGGAATATTATTTTTTATAAAGCCACTTTCTAGTACGATAGGACTTAGTGGTATTATTCTATTAATATTAGGTGGTATTATGTATACTATTGGATCTGTTCTTTATGGAATTGGTCGTAAAAAAAAGTATATGCATAGTATTTTTCATATCTTTTGTTTGTTAGGAACATTATTTCATTTTTTATGTGTGTATTTAACTTTGTTATAGATAGAAAAGAAAGAGAAAATAATTATTATATTAATAAAACTATGTTTATGTTATAATCAATTTATGAGTGTGATATTATGAAAAAAAGAAGAATACTATATTTATTTATTACTTTGTTATTTGTTGTATTAACTATCTTTATTTTGAAAAAAACAGACATGTCTAATAACGTTTTGCTAAGTAAATCGATTCAAATAATATTAATATTGTTTTTAATTAGAGTAGCTATTGGTTGTACTTTGTATATAAAAGGTCAATATGATAAGAAGAAATACTCTTATAGTATAGTTTTAAATTTAGGACTTTTAATATTTATTAATATTAATATATTAAGGCAAATTAACTTATTAATACAAAACTGGAATATATTAAGTATTGTTGATATTTACAATAATACTTTAAAATCATTTTCCTTTTTTACAATGTTAACTTTACCTTGTGTTATTATTCTTGCATCATATAGTGTCATTACTAATATTATTTTAATCAAAAAGGAGGGTTTTTCTCCTAGAAAAATGTTAGGCATTCTTTTAGGATTATTCGCATTAATAGGAACAATTGGAAGTCAAACGTTATATTATATTATTACTAAAATATTTTTAGGAACGAATAAAGCCTTTATTAAATATGCTTTAGATGTTTGTGTGAATGCTACTTTGTCATATTTTTATACATTAATTATTGCTACGTTATATTGTAATTTTAGAGCCGCATATCATGTTCCTGAATATGATAAAGATTTTATTATAATATTAGGATCAAAAATAAATGGTGATGGAACATTAACGCCTTTATTAAAGGGTAGGGCTGATAAAGCAATTGAGTTTGCTAAAAAGCAGTATGATACTACAAAGAAAAAGATTGTTTATGTACCATCTGGTGGAAAAGGACATGATGAGGTAATATCAGAAGCTGAAGCTATAAAAAAATATTTAATTGAACAAGGGGTAGATGAAAAACAGATAATAATTGAAAGTGAATCAACAAGTACAAAAGAAAATATGAAATATTCTAAGAAAAAAATTGATGAGATTAACAATGAAGGGAATATTGTTTTTGCAACTACTAATTATCATGTATTTAGAAGTGGTGTTATAGCAAATAATGAAGGTATCAATTGTGAAGGAATAGGTAGTAAAACAAAGTGGTATTTTTATACTAATGCATTAATTAGGGAGTTTATTGCTA
The DNA here is from genome assembly GCA_017525855.1 of Bacilli bacterium. The sequence goes on along the minus strand of JAFXSE010000118.1, from coordinate 139,838 downwards.
ATATTGTTCAAGAAAGAAAAAGCCATATTATTCTTATATTAATGATTAATTTTTCATTAATAGTCTTAATTGGAATTGGTAAATACTTTAACTTTATTAATATTATTAACTAAATAATTTGATTGAGTAAATACTCAATCTTTTTTTGTGTTATAATAATTATGGAGGATGAGAAAATGAAGAAGAATATTAAAATTCGTGAAGCAATATTTCCAATGCCGGTGTTGATGATTGCTACTTATAATGAAGATGGGACAATAAACGTTATGAATGCTGCTTGGGGAACAATGTTTGAAAGAGATGAAGTAATTCTAAATCTAACTGAATCTCATAAAACAGTAAAAAATATTAAAGAAAGAAAAGCGTTTACAATTAGTATTGCTGATAGTAAACATGTTAAAGAAGCTGATTATTTTGGGGTTGTATCTGGAAATAATATTCAGGATAAATTTGAACATAGTGGTTTAACTGCAATTAGAAGTGAAAAGGTTGATGCACCAATTATTAATGAATTTCCAGTTTGTATGGAATGTGAACTATTAGATAGTGAAAGTAATTGGGGAATTGTAGGTAAGGTTGTAGGAGTGTCTGCAGATGAGGAAGTAATGAATGGAGATAATGTAGATATTAATCTATTAGAAGCAATTGCTTTTGATCCTTATACACATGGATATTATAAAGTGTCTGAAAGAGTTGGAGATGCTTTTAAAGATGGTTTACAATTAAAAAAGTAAAAAATAAAAATATATTCATTTGAATATATTTTTATTTTATATCATTTTTAAATAGATCTTTGATACTATTAATAACAATAGTAGTCATAATATCATAGTTCATATTACTGTGCTTATGATAGGTTACTTCGTGACATAAATTATCAATTAAACCAATCATGACGTGAACTTTTTCATTTAGATTATTATCTTTAAAATTATTTTTAATTAAAATGTCTTTAATTGTTTCTGTCATAAGTAATTCTCTTTTGTAAAAAAACTGGGCAACATCTTTATTTGAATGAACCATTGCCGTTATTTCTTCATGGGCTGTTTGCGATACTTTGTGATCTTTTATATATGCTTTTATCATATCATTTAAAGACTTTTCAAAATTATTTATGGAGAAGTTCTTGATATCAATATTTAACATAGGGAAGAATATTTCATCTCCATATTTTTCAAGACCTTCCATAAATATATCGTGTTTATCTTTGAAATATTGATATATAATTCCAGTGGAAACACCAGCTTTTTTTGCTATTTCAGCAGTATTAGTATTATAATAACCGTTTTTGCAAATAAGCTCAAATCCAGCATCGATTATTTTTTCTTTCTTTTCAATAGCTCTTTTTTGTTTTGGCTCTCTTACATTTTCATCCATTTAGATCACTTCCTAGAAGTATTATAACATATTTTAAAAAAATATGAAATATTTTTCATATTCTATTGACTAATAAATAAGATGGCAATATAATAAATATGAAATATGTTTCATATTAGAAAGAAGGAAATATAATGAAAAGTTTTATAGAATTAAAAAATGTAAAGAAGACTTATGTAGTCGGTGAACAAAAATTTAATGCTTTAGATGGGGTTGATTTAAGTATTAATCAAGGAGATTTTGTTGTAATACTTGGACCATCTGGAGCGGGAAAGTCAACACTTTTAAATTTGCTTGGAGGAATGGATAAAGTAACATCTGGAGATATTTATATTGGTGAAAATAATATTGCTAAATATAATGATAAGCAACTAACTAGATATAGAGCAAATGATGTAGGATTTATTTTCAATTTTATAATATAATGCCTACATTAACAGTAGATGAAAATGTTAATTTAATAAAAGATGTAACTAATACAGATAAAGATTCTAAAGAAGTATTAAAAAGTGTGGGACTTTTAAGACATGCTGATAAATTCCCACAAGAATTATCAGGAGGAGAACAACAAAGAGTTTCTATTGCCAGAGCAGTAATGAAAAATCCTAAAATACTTCTTTGCGATGAACCAACAGGGGCACTTGATTCAAAAACTGGAGTAGAAGTATTAAAACTTTTAAGAGAACAAAGTGATCAAGATACAACAGTTATCATAGTTACACATAATTCATTAATAGCTGAAATAGCAGATAGAGTTATAAAAGTAAAAAATGGTAAAGTTGAATCTAATCAATTAAATAACCATCCAAAAAATATAGATGAGGTTAAATGGTAATTATGTTAAGAAGAAAAATGTTTAGAGATATTAAGAAAAATTTATCTCAATTTATAACAATTTTTTTAATGATAATGATTGGTGTAATGGCTTATTCTGGAATTGAAGCATATATGGATGGTATGAGTAAAACAGCAGATAAGTTTTATACTGAAAACAATTTACAAGATTTAAATGTAATGGGACTTTTAAATCATGATGATTTAGATAAAATTAAGAAAATAGATAATGTTTCAGATGCAGAATTAAAATTATCTATTACAGCTATTACTGATAATGATAAAACTTTATTGTTAAATTGTATTGAATCAAATAAAATTTCAAAGTTTTATATATTTGAAGGAGAAAAGTTTGATAAGAATAAATCAGGTGTTTGGTTAGATAGATTTTATGCAATGGAAAATAATATTAAAGTAGGAGATAGTATTCTTGTGAAGTATGAGGGTATTGAACTTCACGAAAAAGTATTGGGACTTATAAATGTTCCAGATCACTTATATGATGTAAGAGATGAATCAGAACTATATCCAGATAGAAAAGAGTTTGGATTTGCATATATGTCTATTAATGAAATAGATAGCAATAATATAGCTTTTAATAGTATTATGGTAGATGTTAATAATAAAAAGAATGTTAGTAAAGTAAAAACAAGTATTGAAGATAATATTGAGAATGCGAAAGCTATAGTAAAAATAGAAGATACTGCATCTTATGTTACATATCAAGGTGAAATAGATGAGGGTAAGACATATGTAGGAGTATTTTCAGGTATATTCTTATTTATAGCAATGTTATCTGTTATAACTACAATGACAAGAGTAGTTAAAAATCAAAGAACTCAAATTGGTACATTAAAAGCATTAGGATTTAGTAATAGAAAAATACTATTTCATTATATAGGATATGGAGTTTGGGTTGGTATTTTTGCATCTATTGTAGGACTATTATTAGGTTATTTATTTATAGGTAATGTTTTTATAGATTTAGAGATGGCTTTCTTTGAAATACCTAATGGTAAACCATCTATGAATGTTACAAGTTATTTAGTTGCAATAATTGTTATTTTAATAGTGGCAATTATTACATATATAATAGGAAGAAGTATCTTAAAAGAAAATCCTGCAGAAACTCTTAGAAATAAGATTCCAAGTGTTAAAAGTAGTGCAATAAATATTACAAAGAAGAGTGCATTTAAAAAACTTAAATTCTCTTCAAAATGGAATATAAGAGATATACTAAGAAATAAAATTAGAACATTTATGGGACTAGCAGGAGTAGTTGGCTGTTGTATGCTTATTGTATGTGCATTAGGTATGTTAGATTCAATGAATTTCTTTGTTAAACTACAATTTGAAACATTATATAATTTTGATTATAAATTAAATATTAAAGAAAATATATCTTCAGAAGAATTAGATACTTTATATAGTAAATATGGTAATTATACATCACAGAGTTTAGGTATTGAAATTAAAGATAAAGATGATAATAGAGAAGCAAATAATATATTTGTTCATGATGCGTCTAATTATATAAGATTTGTAGATAAAAAGAATAATATTATTAAAAAACCTAATGATAATGGTGTATATGTAACATATAAACTTGCAGAAACAAAGGGATATAAAATAGGTGATAAGATAACATGGCATATATATGGTGATAATACATACTATACATCAAAAATAATAGGATTTAATAAAGACCCACAAAATCAAAATGTAACAATGACAAGAAAATATTTAGAAAGTTTAGGTATAGAGTATAAGCCAGATTCTTTGTATACTAATATTAATTTAAGTAAAACTAAAGAAATTAAAAATATTGAAACAATTCAAGATATTTCTAATTTAAAAGAAGGCATGGAAGGAATGCTTTCAATGATGAAGACTATGTTAGTTTTAATTATAGGGATAGCAGTATTATTAGGAGGAATTATTATCTATAATTTAGGAATACTTTCATATACAGAAAAACAATATCAATTTGCTACATTAAAAGTATTAGGTTTTAATGATCAAAGTATTAAAAATATATTTATTAAACAAAATAATTGGATAGCAATAGTATCTATTATTATTGGATTACCACTTGGTTTTTATTTAACAGATTGGTTGTTTAAAACAGCAATTGAAGAACATTATGATTTTGGAGCAGCTATTGATATTAAAAGTTATATTATATCAGCTGTAGGAACTTTTGTAGTTTCATATCTTGTGTCAAGATTTTTAGCAAGAAAGATTAAAAATATAGATATGGTTACAAGTTTAAAAGGTAATGAATAATATGAAGACTGATCAAAATATTTTAATAGCGTTTTTGTTGAATATAATGTTTTCAATAATAGAGTTTGTTGGGGGAATATTAACAGGAAGTATTGCTATTACATCTGATTCAATTCATGATTTAGGTGATGCTTTAAGTATTGGAATTTCATACTTTTTAGAAAGAAAAAGTAAAAAGAAAATAGATAAGAATCATACTTATGGTTATATAAGATATTCTGTTGTAGGAAGTATTATAACAACAATAATATTAATAATAGGTTCTATCTTTGTTATATATGAAGCTGTAAAGAGAATAATTAATCCAATAGAGATAAATTATAAAGGGATGATTATATTTGCTATATTTGGTGTTATTGTTAACTTTATAGCAACATATGTTACTAGAGATGGAGATTCATTAAATCAGAAATCTGTTAATTTACATATGTTAGAAGATGTTTTAGGATGGATTGTTGTATTAATAGGTTCTATTTTGATTAAGTTTACTAATATATCATTAATTGATCCAATATTATCTATTGGAGTTGCAATATTTATCTTATATAATGCATTAAAGAATTTTAAAACTATTATGGATATATTTTTAGAAATAACTCCTAATGATATTGATATAGAAGAATTAAAAAAACATATTTTAAAAGTGGATGGAGTAATTGATGTTCATCATATACATATAAGAAGTATAGATGGTTATAATAATTTTGCTACTATGCATATTGTTGTAGATAAATATAATGATTATGTTAAACATAAAGTAAGAGATGAATTAATTGAACATAATATATGTCATTCTACTATTGAAATAGAAACAGAAAAAGAAAAGTGTAGCAATAGAGAATGTTTGATAGATAATGTAGATATTAAACATCATCATCATCACCATCATTAAATTTTATAATAATGAGACTAAGAAATTAGTCTCATTTGTGTTATAATATAATTGGATATAATTATAAGGAGGATATTTTAAATGAATTATAAAAAGATTGTAGTAGTAGGCGGAGGAATACTTGGAAGTCAAATTGCTTTTCAAAGTGCTTATTGTGGAGTAGATGTTACTATTTTAATACGTAAAGAAGACTCAAAAGAAAGTGTTTTAGAAAAACTTGAAAAATTACATAATACTTACATTGATACAATTAATCAAATGGCAAAAGAGGGAATAAAATCAGTTAATTGGGCTAGAGGAATAAGTGAGAGTGAAAACTTTAATAAAGATGAATTGATTGATAAAGTTAATAAAGCATATCAAAGTATTGTTATTGAAACTGAGCAAGAGATAGCTTTAAAGAATACAGATTTAGTTATTGAATCAATTACAGAAAATATTGATGTTAAAATAGCTTTATATAAACAGATAGCACCTTTACTTGAAGAAAAAACAGTAGTAGTTACTAATTCTTCAACATTGTTACCATCTAAATTAGCAACTTATACAGGAAGAAAAGAAAAGTTTTTAGCTATGCATTTTGCTAATTCAATTTGGAAAAATAATATTACAGAAATAATGGGTCATAGTGGAACTGATCAAAAATATTTTGATGAAGTGGTAGAATTTAGTAAAAAAATTAATATGATTCCTTTAGTAGCTAAAGAAGAAAAATCAGGATATATATTAAATTCTATGTTAGTTCCATTTTTACTTTCTGCAATGGATTTAGTAGCTAATGGAGTATCAGATCCGGAAACTATAGATAAAGCATGGACTTTAGGGACAGGAGCACCAAAAGGGCCTTTCCAAATTATAGATACTGTTGGTTTAGAAACTGCTAGAAATATAGTTTTACAATATCAAAAAGTACCTAATATTTTTGATCCTTTGTTAAAAAAGATGATGTTACCATATAATTATGATGCTATGTTAGATATACTTAATAAATATATAGAAGAAGGTAAAATTGGAAAGTCTGTAAATGAAGGTTTTTATAAATATGATTTATAAATTTTGACTGTATAGTTATTATAAAAAGTTATAAAATAAATTGACTATATTTAAATAATGGGTTATTATTTTAATAGATAATAAAATAGGTGATACTATGAAAAAATATAATAGACGTAGATATAAAAGTAGAGGTACTAAGAGAAAACTATATTTAGTTTTAGTTTTCTTTTTGCTTGTTTCTATAGGACTTGGTTATGCCTATTTACAGTCTGTATTAAGTATTACTGGTACTACTAAAATATCTAAGAATAGTTGGAATGTTCATTTCGCTAATTTAGTAAGTTCTGATAATACTAAAGTATCTTTAGTTGGAGATACAAAAGTAAGCCTTAATGTAACACTTAGTCCAGGTGAAAGCTTTTGGTATAAAGTGGATGCTGTTAACAGTGGCACAATAGATGCTAAAATTGGAAGTATTACACCTATAACAATACCTGCTGCATATCAGGATGTAGTTGAATATAGTCTAAATTATGATAAACCAGCTGCTGGAGAAGAAATATCAGTAAATGATGTTTTAAAACATAATACAACTGAACCTATTAAATTTGAAATTAAATATAAAGATGGAGATAATTTAGAAAATGATGTAGAAGAAGTAACACTTAATTTGAACTTTACTATCAATTATGTCCAAGCGGATAATAATATTACAGAAGTGGCACATAATTATCCAGTATGTAAAAAAGCAGAAACTCTAAATACAGAAACATGTAACAGTAATAGTGGTTATGGTTGCCGAGCAAAAGGCTATGCACAAGGAGCGATTATAACATATGGACATACAGATTCAAGTAAACTAACAAACGGACAATTAACAAATGGTCAAAGCGGAGGATATGCCTTAGATTGTGATGTATCAGGAAATGGTGACTATGAGAGATTCTATTATGTATCAGACTTATATACAGGAACAGTTGATGGAACAGACCAGTTTGATAGCAATTATGCAGTACTTATATACCATAAAAATATAGGAACATCAGGAACAGCATATTACTATGAAAATAGCGCAATAGAAAACTGGCACGGACCAGTAACACTTTTACCAAGTCTTCCAACAAGGAGTACATGGGCAAATGAAAACATAAATTTAAAGAGTACATCAAGAACAATAGTAAATGAACAAGGTGCTGCAACTACAGATTATGGTTCAAATACAATAGAGAATCCATTCAACTATACAGATAGAGTAGCTAGACTCTTAACAGTACAAGAAATAAATAAAAGTTGTGGTGGAACAGTAGGAAGTTTTACAAACGGAGAATTAGATAGTTGCGAATACCTAATGGAAGATAGTGCTTATTCAAAGACATCAGGAGGATGTTCAGGGGGAGCATGCTATTATTGGTTAGAAACGTCTTATGTGTCCAATGATTTCACCGTGTGGGAGGTGTATGGCGACAGCAGAGATCTCGAGAATTACCACGTGGACTTTGCCAATGGCGTTCGGCCTGTCATTGAAGTTCTAAAGACTGATATATCTTTGGAATAAAAATATTAATTTATTAGTTAAGTTTATATGAATATACATCTGAATTGGTTTACTATTCAGGTGTTTTTATTTATAGTTTATTGTGATATAATTATACAAGAAATGAGGGATAATATGAATAAAGTTGTTTTAGTTACTGGTGCTACTGGGGGTATTGGGAAAAGTATTGCTCTAGAATTTGCAAAAAATGGTTATGATGTTGTTGTTTGTTATCATAATAATGTAGATGTTAGTTTATCATTGGTTGATGAGATAAAGAGTTTTGGAGTGGATTCTATTTCTATTAAATGTGATATATCTCGTGAAGATGAAGTAAAAGAAATGTTTGAAGAAGTTAAAAGTCATTTTGGACGTCTTGATTGTTTAATTAACAATGCTGGTATTGATAATGATGGGGTGTTTCTTGATAAGATGCGAGATGATTTTATAAAAGTTTATGATGTTAATTTGGTTGGTGCTTTTTTATGTTGTAAATACGCATCCAAATTAATGTCTAAGGATTCATCAATTGTAAACATATCTTCAACTAATGGAATAGATACATTCTATACTTATAGTGCTGATTATGATTGTTCTAAGGCTGCTTTAATTTCTCTTTCTAATAATTTAGCAGTTGAACTTGCTCCTATTAGGGTAAATACAGTAGCTTCTGGTTGGGTTATGACAGATAAGAATAAAGATTTAGGAGAAGACTATATTAAAGAAGAAAGTGAAAAAATACTTCTTAAACGTTTTGCAGAACCTGACGAGATTAGTAAAGTGGTTTTATTCTTATGTAGTAATGATGCTTCATATATTAATCAAAGTGTAATAAGGGTAGATGGAGGTAGTTGTTAATGAATTATGTTGATTTTGTTTCTGAATGTGAAAAAGAATTAACTGAACAATTTAAGGGTGTTGATGATATTGTCTATTTTAATAGCAAGAAAGTACTTGATTCTTTTCATCAGGAAGAAGTAGTTGAGAGTGATTTTAATGAAACTACTGGATATGGTTATAATGATACTGGAAGGGATAAGATAGAAAGAATTTATTCACATATTTTTAAATCTGAAAAGAGTGTAGTTAGAGGTCAGTTTATATCTGGAAGTCATGCTTTGAATGTTTGCTTTTTTGCTCTTCTTAGACCAGGGGACTTACTTTTGAGTATAACGGGTAAACCTTATGATACTTTAGATGAAGTTATTGGTATTAAAGATAATCCTTCATCTTTGAAGAGTTTTGGTATTAGTTTTGATCAAATAGAACTTGTTCGTGATGATTTTGATTATGATGAAATAAGGAATTATCTTTCTAACCATAAAGTTAAAGTAATTGAAATACAAAGATCTAAAGGTTATTCTACTCGTAAGAGTATTTCAATTGATAAAGTAGAAAAAGTAATAAAAGTTATTCGAGAAGTTTCAAAAGATGTAATTATTATGGTAGATAATTGTTATTGTGAGTTTGTTGATTATAGGGAGCCTATTGAGGTTGGTGCTGATATTTGTGTTGGGTCTCTTATTAAAAATTTAGGTGGTGGTATTACTCCTAATGGTGCTTATGTTACTGGTAAAAGTGATTTGATTGAGCTAGTTGGAGAAAGACTTACTCTTCCTGGTGAAGGACTAGAAGTAGGTCCTTCAATGGGGATGAATAAGAAGATATTACAAGGCTTATTTATGGCTCCTAGTGTTGTTGGTAGTGCTTTAAAGACTGCAATTCTTACAAGTTTAGTCATGGAAAGATTGGGATATAGTGTTGAACCTAGATATTGTGATTTGCGTAGTGATATAGTTCAAAATATTACTTTTGGTGATAGTTCTAAGATGACTAAGTTTTGTTCTGGAATTCAAAAAGCTAGTGCAATTGACTCAAATTCAGTAGTTGAGGGATGGGATATGCCAGGATATAGTGATCCTGTCGTTATGGCATCTGGGTCATTTACTCAAGGATCTTCAATCGAAATTAGTTGTGATGGTCCATTAAGAGAACCTTATATTGTATATATGCAAGGGTCTTTAACATATGAATATGGAAAGCTTGCCTTAATTAGTGCTTTAGAATATTTAAATAAATAGTATTCATAAAGTACTTTTTTTCTTCATATCATTAAATGATAGGAGGAAGAAATGAATAAACATAATTTATGGTTTTTAACATTATTTAGTTTGGTTTTGGTACTAGGAATTTATTATGTAACAATGCCTAATGAATTATTACTAGGAAGTGATGCAACTAAAACAACGAAAACTGAAGAAAAGGTTAAAACTACAGTAAGTACTTCATCAACTATAGAAGCTATGAGGGTAAGTTTAGAAGAAGAAAGAACTGAAAAAATGGCGGCCTTACAACAACAATTAACTAGTGATAAAATAACAACTGAAGAAAAGAATAATGCATATGAACAATTAAAATATTTAAATGAATTACAGGGTAAGGAAGAGGGTATTGAAAAGAAATTAAAAGAGAAACTTAATCTAAGTTGTTTTGTAAAAATAGATAATTCAAATGTAAGTACTGTATGTATTTCTTCTAAACATGATAGTAAGCTTGCTAATGACGTTATGAGACTAATTCAAGCAGAATATGATAATAAGATGTATATTACTGTTAAGTTTGAGAAAAAGTAACTTATTTATCTATCCTTTCATATAATACATTAGAAAAGTATGAGGGGATGTTTTATGTCTAAGAAAATATTAACACCAAGAGAAAATGAAATATTTTCTAAACTTATAGAGAATAAGACTACTAAAGAGATAGCAGATGAACTTTCGATTAGTGAAAAAACTGTTCGTAATCATATATCCAATGTAATGCAAAAGATTGGAGTAAATGGAAGAGCAAGTGCTGTAGTTGAGCTTATAAGATTAGGAGAAATAATCATTAACTAAGAGAAGTTTTCTCTTTTTTTTGTAATATTAAAAATTTTTATGAATACAATTTAGTAGGTGATTTTGTGATACGAAGAAAAGCTCTTAAAAAGATATTAATTACATCTATAGCATTATTCGTTTTTCTTACTGTATATATAATAGGTTGTTTTGATAAGGAAAATGTGATGGATGTTAATTTAGAACTTGAATATGTAACTGGTATTGGAACGCATGATATATATTTACTTAATAAAAACAACTATTTGGTAAAGAGTAAGATTTTATTAACGGAAAATAGTCAGGAAAAAGAAATAGAGGCCATTTTAAATAATTTAATAATTCATAATAATAATTCTTTTCCTAATGAGTTAAGAGGTACTATTCCTAGAAAGACTAAAATATTAAATATTAATTATGACGAAGAGTATGTAACTATTAATTTTTCAAAAGAGTTTTTAAATGTTGGTTTGGAAAGTGAAGAAAAAGAGATAGAAAGTATTGTATATAGTCTATTTAGTTTAAAAAATATAAAAGGTATTTTTATACAAGTAGAGGGTAAATTATTAGATAGATATCCTAATTCTAAAAACAAAATAGAATATCCGTTGACTAAAAATATTGGTATTAATAAAGTATATAATTTTGATAAAAGAAATGATATTCATAAAGTAGTGGTTTATTATTTAGAAGAGATAGATAATAATAATTATTATGTACCTGTTACTAAGTATGTAAATGATAATCAAGATAAAATTAAAGTGATTATAGATTCTTTAACTACTAATTATATTTATGAACCTAATCTTATGAGTTTTTTAAATACTGATGTTAAACTTAATTCTTATAATAAAGAAGAAAATGTATTCTTTTTAGACTTTAATAGCAATCTTTATGATAAGAATAATAAGATTTTGGAAGAAGTTGTTTATAGTATCAGTTATTCTGTTTTTGATAATTATGATGTTCTTAGTATTGTTTTTAGTGTTGATGGTGAAAATGTAAAAACGGTGTCTTTAAGTGATTTAAAGTAGAAAAATATTTGACATTTGTTGACAAAATACGGTTAATGTGCTATAATATGTTTACTTTGAAGATACAAGGCATGAGACGAGTTAGGGGGCGTTAAAATGACTGAAGCAAAGAATATGTATATTTTTGAATACTTAGATGAAAATGATTTTAGAAAGAAAGAAAGATCTGTAAGAAAGTATAACATGTTAGCTTATAAAAAATTAACATTTGATTTTTATCCAAGACTTCGTAAAGGAGAGTTCTTAGGTGAACTTGTAAAAGAGGATAGTAAATTGAATACTAAGAGTTATGAGTTAAAATTACCAACTGATGAGTTATTTACTAAGGTTCATGGAGAAATTAGATTACATTATACTGTATATTTAGATAAGCATATTATATTACTTACTAATATTACACCAGAGGGTATATTAGATGAGGGACATAGAGCTGAACTTTCTACATATAAGGGTGTTATGATATCTAAAACTAATCCTGAAAGAGATATGTTTAAAATTAATTTGTTGAACATGCTTGATAAATAATTACCAATTGGTAGTTATTTTTCTTCTTATGACAAGGTGAGTTATGAAAATATTTAAGATTATATTGATTGTACTTAGTTTATTATTAATTAGTTTTATGTTGTTTGCTTTAGTGGCAAGTACTTCATTTAAAAATATGTTTTATAATAAAAATGATGATTCATTGATTGTTATTATCAGAAAAGATAATTCTATAGATTATACATATACTAAAAATAATATAATTAGTAAGGGAAAAATTAATATTAATCATAAAGGAATAGTTTTTATGGCTGAAGAAAAAGAAGTTGCTTTAGCTAAATATAATATAAAAGATAAAGAAATGATAATAACTGGTATTTTTAAAGATAACAAATATAAAAGTGCAAAATATAGGCAAATAACTTCAATATTTACTTATATGAAGGCGATATTTTAAAGGAGAATTGTGATGATGTATTTAATGCTTGGTGGTTTTTTAGAAATAACTACTTTATCTATGAGTCTTATTCTTCGTGAAAATGAGATTTCACAAATAATTAGAACTATTTTAAATAATGGTTATAGAGTAGATAAAGATTATAGTGAACAGGTAAGGGATATGATTAATAGTCATGTTGAAGATACCGCTAAAGATTACAGTCATGTAAAGATGGCATTTCCAATTTATAATTTGTTTTATTCCTACTTTAAAAGTAAGAAGAATGTTAGTGATTGCTATGAAAAGCTTAAAAGAGAAAAATTACTAGTAAAACAAACAGAAGAGGAAAAGAAAGAGTTAAAACATATTAGTAATTCATTTTATAAAATGGATTGGGCTTTAAATGTTTCATATGATAAAAGTATTATTGTGAATAATAATTCAAATAAAAAGAAGGAAATACCGAAACATAAGAGTGTTTTAATTTTCGAGAAAATGCCAGATAGATATGATATTTCTGAAGTTGAAGCTTTATCTGATACATATCAATATGGTTATAGATTGGGATTTGTAGATGAACGTCCTGTTGCTGTTATAGGAGTTTATGATACTGATACGCAATTTGAATTAATTAAGCTTCCTGGTAGTGATAATTATTATGAATTTGAAACTATTGATAGGAAGGATGCTTATAAGTATAGATACGATGTTTATCAATACACATATCCTCATGATGAATATGCTTTTATGAAGTGTTTAGACGATATTAAGGAATCTAGAAAAATTATGAGTCAAACTTATAGTGAATTATCTGGTGATACTAAGTCTTTAGAAACTACTAATATTTTTCAAAAAAAATTGAAATAGTTCTTGAAACTTATAAATTTATGTGATAATATTAAGTAGTCATGGACCCTTAGCTCAGTTGGTTAGAGCATCCGGCTCATAACCGGGCGGTCATAGGTTCAAGTCCTATAGGGTCCACCACGATGCGGGTATGGCGGAATTGGCAGACGCGCTAGACTTAGGATCTAGTGTCTATGACATGCAGGTTCAACTCCTGTTACCCGCACCACTGAAAAATCTGTTCGAATGCTCGAACTTTAAATATAGAGAACTTGCAAAAAGTTCTTTTTTATTTTATTATGTATTTGTCAAGGAAACTTGCATACAATAAAAAGGAACACTTAATATTTAGCAGTGTTCAGTGTTAACAATAAATGGTTGGCACCTAGCTATGTTTTAGTTAGGTGCTTCTTTTATTTTAGTATTACAAAAAGTAATACTATAAGTAAAAGGATGATTTTGAAAGATAATGACTATATTTTTAATTGTGTGATATATCGTAGAGTTGTGTTATTGATAAAAAAGTAGGAGAACAAATTAAAGATTTGAAGAAAATGGAGATTTATCAATAACTCAAGAAGAAAAAGACAAGCTACGCAAAATCAAATTAATCTGAATGATATATGGATTTTTTTATTGCACTTACCATTGCCACGCTGGATATCTAGGTGGTTTATTTATATTTTAAAGTAGAGTAGTAGTGTATATAGTATTACTCTATTTTTTATTATTTTTTGTTAATATTTCTGCAAATTTTTTATACTACAATTTGGCTAATATTTTTTAAAATTTATAATAGTTTTATACGTAAAAAAATGTAAAATAATTAACAAAAATTTTAATGCTTTTAAAATTATAGTATAATTAGATTAAGTAAAGCTAAAGGAGGGTACTATGAGTGTAGAATTTAAAATTGCTACATTTGATGATGTTGAAGGTATTATTCAATTGTGTAATGAATGTTTTAATGAAAATACTGATTTAGAATATGCTAAAAGAATTTATAAAGAAAATGAATCTGACAAGAATCAGATTTACATTATAGGTGTTTTAAATAATGAAATTATTGCTCATGCAAAAATTAATATTATTCCAACAATTTATGAGGATATGAATACTTATGCAATATTAAACCATGTATGTGTTAAACCAGAATTAAGGCGTGGACATATTGGAACAAGAATGCTAGATAAATGTTTTAAAATTGCTAAAGAACATAATTGTAAATGTGTAGAATTATGGTCAAAGAATTTCAGAAAAGCAGCACATGGACTTTATCATAGCTATGGATTTGAAGTTATGGATGCAAAATTTTTTACCAAGAATATAGATTAGGAAGGTGTAGTAATGAAAATTAGTAATATTTATATAGGTGGTTGGTTTCAGAGAACTATGTTACAGTTATCTGAAATTTATGATTTTTTAAGAGATTCTAAATCAGAATTAAAATTAGATTCAAAGGAGTTGAATGAACATAGAAAAAATCTTCAAATAGGTAATATTGAATATGGTGTATCTGGAGAAGAATTTATTTCATTTTCCACTGGGGTAGGAATAAGCGTTAAGATATTTGAAGATGGATTAATTGTATTAAATAATAAAAATGTAACAGAAGATACACTGTTTTCAGATATTGATAAAGTACAAGATTATTATGAAAATAGTTTATCACCTGCACTAAATTATTTATTTAGTTTAGGTGCACCAGTTCCTAAAGAGCTAGCTGGAATTAAAAACGTGTATCCATATTTTATTGTTTGTGATAAAGCAACAGAGGAACAAATGCAAGATCTACTTGTAAAAACAGAAAAACAAAAATATTTTGAATTTAAAAATGATAAATATAATGTTATTCGTGGAGATAAATATTATTTTATTAATAATAAATCTAAATCAATTGATGAAATTGAAAGATATATAGAAGAACAAGTATTTATTCGTGAATTTAAAGGACAACTTCATAGATATTTAAATCTTCATAGAATTATTTGGGAAAAGATTGATGAAGTCAAAGAACATGCTAAGGTTAAAGGTTCAGATATAGTTAAATTTACAACAAAACTTGAAGGATATGCTAAAACAATAAACTTAATTGATGGAAGAATAAAACAAATGAGTACATATATCCCAACTAGAGAAAAAATTGCTAAAAGTGATGAAGAACTTGCTGAATTCTTAGAAATATCAGGATATAGATATGAAACGTTAAGAGATACTCTACAATACATTCAATACTTATGGGGAATGACTCAAAATTATGTAAATGCAGCACAAAAACAATTTGAGAGTTTAAAATCTGATGTAACAAGTAAATCAGTAAATAGTTTAACAATTGTTACTTCAATGAGTGCAGGGGCAGCATTGCTTGATTTGTTTACAGATTCAGCACCAACATTTACTTTATTTGGGTTCGTTTATTTCTTTATATTAGCGTTAATAGGTTGGGGATCACAAAAATTATTAAATTATATATCTAATAGGCAAAAATATGATGTAACAGACATTGAATTTGAAAAAGATATAAAGTAGTAATAATATGAGAAGATATTTTGATACCGTAAGAACCTTAACAAAAATAGCTAATGATAAATTTATAGTGGTAATTCAAATGTTTGTTAGTTGTTGTTTATACAATTTATCGAGTTTATTACCCCCAATAGCAACAGCAGGAATTATAGCGGTTGTAACAGAAAACAATTTTAATGGAATTTGGTATTATGTATTGTTATATATGGTATTTTATATATTATATTTTAGCATGTTACATTGGAATTATTACACATATACAGTTTTAGCAAATTATTATCATTTGGAAGTACAAAAAAAGTTATTTGAACATGTGGCGAATAATGATTCAATATTTAACAAAATATCAAAAGGTAAAATTGTTGATACTACAAGTGATGATGTTAGATATTTAGTAGATGTTATGAATGCTGCTTCAGAAGCTTTAATGAGATTTATTGAACTTATTGTAATTTTCTTAGTTTTTAGTTCATATAACATAGTTGTTGCTTTAGTTGCACTTATTATTGATTTAATTTATATTATTCTTATGAATAATAATTCAAAAAGAGTTTCTAAATATTATGAAGGAACAAGAAAATATGAGGATAAAGTAATTGATACTTTAAATCAAATGCTAATAAACTTGAAACAAGTAAAATCTTTAAATATGATGCCTAGTCTAAATAAAAGATTGGATAAAACAAGAGTTAAATGGACACAAGAATATAAAGGTAAAAGAGATGCACTAACAAGTAGATATTGTAAAATGCCTTATATTGTATATATAGGCAAAATATTATTATATATATTTTTAGCATATTTAGTATGTAATGGTAAAATGACTATTGATAAGTTGGTTCTTTTAATAAGCTACTTTGAATTAACTATTACTTGTACTGATTCTATGCTTACTTATTTATTAAACTTGAGTAATTATGGAATAAGAGTAAAAAGAATCAAAAATATATTAGATTATACAGCTGATAATAATATTGATTTTGGTGATATTACAAATGATTATATTAATGGTGTAGTTGTATTTGATAAAGTAAATTATGAAATAAAAAATAAGCCAATTCTTAATAATGTTTCGTTTAAAATATATCCAAATGAAATTACAGCAATTGTAGGTCATAGTGGTTCTGGAAAAACAACAATAGTAAACTTATTATATAGACTAGATAGAATAAAATCTGGAAGTATAACTATAGATGAAGAAAGTATATATAACTATGATAAAAAGACTTATGCTTCTAATGTTTCTGGAGTTTTTCAAAAACCTTTTATATTTGAAATGAGTATTAAGGATAATTTGTCTTTAGTTGATAGTAATCATAAAAATCAAATAGAGGCTTGTAAAAGAGTAGGAATTCATGATTTTATTATTAGTTTACCTAAAGGATATAACACAATAATTAACGAGGATGAAAGATTGTTTTCTGAAGGACAAAAGCAATTGTTGGTTATTGCAAGAGCAATACTTACTAAATCGGAAATATTATTATTTGATGAAGTAACAAGCAATATAGATCCAAATTCAACTACTATAGTTGCAGAAATATTGCAAGATTTAAAACAAGATCATACAATAATTATGATTACACATAAACCAGAAATGATGCAGATTGCTGATAGAGTAGTTGTTCTTGATAAAGGCAAAGTAATGTCAAAAGGAACAAATGAAGATGTATTTAATAAGAGTGCTTTGTATAGAGAACTTAGAAATAGAACATTTGCTAGTATTAGTAATACAGAAAATGAAATTATTTGAACACCTTAGTGGTGTTTCTTTTTTTGTAATAGATATTATTTTCTTAAATAATAGTTTTATATTTTAATTTTTCTTTATAATTTATTTTAGATATACTAATTTTTTTCATTCATAAATAATTACCTAATTATATATGATACATTAGTTAGGAAATTTTGATTGATAATCACACTTGTTGATTTTATTAATTGACAAAAAGATTATTAAAGTATATAATCTTATGTACCTGGAGGGATGGTAGTGACATCTGAAAAACTTAAATATGTAAAAAGACAAATAGTTGATGGCAATTTTTCTATACTTAATCACAAAATTTCTACTGGTATAGTTTATAAGGTTCATGTAACTGGAGATTTAAAAATAGATGGTTATGAACATTCGTTTTTATATATAACTACTGGTTCTAGTATTAAAGAACATGTTCATATTAATGATATAGAGTTATATAGATTAATAAGTGGTGTTTTAAGTGTTAATGGAGATATTGTTGATGAGGATTATTGTTTATTAGATGATAAGCATGGTATTGATAGGGTTGAAGAAGATACTATTGTTGAGACTATAAAACTATCTAGTAATTATTTAAAAGAACGTGGTATTTTTACTGATTGTTGGTATCAAATGAATGAGTTGGATAAATTATATCAAAAAAGTGATTTGCCAAAATAATTATTGAAAAAAATTATAATATATATTATAATGTTGTATGTAAAGCAATGAGAAAGAAGTAGTAGTAAACTTCCTTACTAATAGAGAGATTATGGTTGGTGTAAATAATCAGTAATAGTTTATGAATTCGTCTTTTGAGTCTTATAGAGAAAACTATAAGCGTTAATCGCGTTAAGATATTTGAGTGTATAGATAACTATAAAGTAAGGTGGTACCGCGACCAGTCGTCCTTATATTTATAGTTATTTTTTTTGGAGGTTTGTGTATGAAAAGGTTTATATTTGATTTAGATTGTACATTATTAACAGGAGATTATAGTGGGGAAGAAGAGTATTTTAAAGAAGTTTTAGGAAATGATTCACGCAATTTTTTAGATAAGTTATTTCCTGCTCTTTTGGAATATGAAAATTCTTTCTTTAAATATGATGTTTCTACATTAAGTGCTTTTTTAACCGATACAACTGGTGTAAATGTTACAGATGAAATAGTTGAGGGTTGGATAGAAAACAATATGCTTATGGATGATTATATTGAAGATGGAACTATTGAATTATTAGAATATTTAAAAAATAATAATAAGAGTATAGCTGTTTTAACAAATTGGTTTTCAAGATTACAAATAGAAAGATTAAAGAAAGCAGGTATTTATAAGTATTTTGATGATATATACTGTGGGGATCAATTTACTAAGCCTCATAAAGAAGCTTATCTTAATGCTTGTGGGATTTATAAACCAAGTGAGTGTTTAATGATAGGTGACTCTTTAGATAAGGACTATATAGCTCCAAGAGGTATTGGAATGGATTCAGTTTTATATGATAAGGAAGATAAGTACCATAAGACTTTAAATAAAGTAAAAAGATTAAATGAAATTATTGGTAGATATTAGGAGGATATTATGGAGAATAGTAAAATAGAGGAATTAAAAGAACAATTAAAAAAGGAATTAAAAGATGTAAGTGATATTAAGATACTTAATGATTTAAAAGTAAAGTTTTTAGGTAAAAAAGGTTTAATTACAGAGTTAAATAGTGAAATTAAGGATGTACCAAATGAAAAGAAGAAAGAGTTTGGTATGAAAGTTAATGAATTAAGAAATAAGTTTAATGATTATTATGAAAAAACAAGAGAAAGAATTGAGACTGAGATTTTAAATAAGAAGTTAGAAAGTGAGAGAATTGATATTAGTCTTCCTGCTGTTAAAATACCAAGTGGAGCTCCTAATATACTTGAAAAAGTGGTTGAAGAAGTTGAAGAGATATTTATGTCTATGGGATATGATGTTGTTGATGGTCCTGAAATAGAATTAGATAAGTATAATTTTGAAATGTTAAATATTCCTAAGGGTCATCCTGCAAGAGATGCTCAAGATACTTTTTATATTGAAGGTGAAGAAGTTCTTCTTAGAAGTCAAACATCTCCTGTACAAGTGCGTACGATGTTACAAGGAAAAGGAGAGACTCCTATTAGAATGATTTGTCCTGGTAAGACTTATCGAAGAGATGATGATGATGCTACTCATTCACATCAGTTTATGCAAATTGAAGGTTTAGTAGTTGATAAGAATATATCATTAAGTGATTTAAAGGGGACTCTTGATACTTTATTTAAGAAATTGTTTGGTGAAGATACTGAAACTCGTTTTCATCCTAGTTATTATCAATTTACTGAACCTAGTGTTGAAGTTGATATTACTTGTCATAAATGTCATGGTAAAGGATGTAACATTTGTAAGAATAGTGGCTGGATTACAGTAGTTGGTGCTGGAATTGTTCATCCTAATGTTCTTAAAATGAGTGGATATGATCCTAAGGAATGGACAGGATTTGCATTTGGATTTGGTGCTGATCGACTTGCTATGGAGAAGTATGATATTCATGATTTGCGTGCTATTTATAATACTGATTTAAGAGAAGTTAAGACATTTGATAGAAAGGAGAGCAATTAAAATGATTAGTTTAGAGTGGGTAAAAGATTATATTGATATTAGTGATCAAGATTTAGAAGAATTAGCTGTTAAAGTTACTGAATCAGGTATTAATGTTGAGAAAGTAATTACTAATCATATTGATCATTTAGTTATTGGTGAGGTTTTAGAATGTAGTAATCATCCTGATAGCGATCATTTGCACGTATGCCAAGTTGATATTGGTGATAAAGTTATTCAAATTGTATGTGGTGCTTCTAATGTTAGAAAAGGACTAAAAGTAATAGTTGCTTTGGAAGGTGCTGTTTTACCGGGAGATTTTCAAATTAAAAAGAGTAAGATTAGGGGAGTAGAATCTAATGGTATGATTTGTGCTTTATATGAACTTGGTTTAGAAGAAAAAACTGATGAAGCTTATGAACGAGGTATTGAAGAGTTAGGTAGTGATGCTAAAGTAGGAGATGATCCGCTTAAGTATTTAGGACTTGATGATACTTTGTATGAACTTGATATTCATAAACATAGAAATAATGATTGTTATTATCACATTGGTTTTGCTTATGAAATTGGTGCTATTTTAAATAGAAAAGTTGTGTTACCGGTTTCTGATTATAGTGAAATAGATGATTCTGTTTTGAAAGAAGTTAATTTAGAAGTTAAAACTAAGAAATGTCCTTATTATACTGCTAAAATGGTTAAGAATGTTAAAGTTGGAGAAAGTCCTGAATTTATTAAAAAGAGATTAAAAGCAGCTGGTATGAGATCAATTAATAATGTTGTTGATATATCAAATTATGTTATGCTTGAATATGGTCAACCTCTTCATTTCTTTGATAAAGATAAACTTGGAGATAAAGTATTAGTTAGAGATGCACAAGATGGTGAAGAAATAGTTACTTTAGATGGTAATAAGAGAGTGTTAAAGTCTAGTGATATAGTAATTACTGATGGTAAAAAGCCTATTTGTATTGCTGGTGTAATGGGTGGAGAAGATACCGAAGTAACAGATGATACTACTAATATCTTAATAGAAGCTGCTATATTTGATCCTGTAAGTATTAGATATACAGCAGCTAATTTAAATCTTAAAAGCGAGGCATCTATTCGCTATGGTAAGGGATTAAACTATGAATATACTGATATGGCGATGGATAGAGCTTGTTATCTTTTAGAGAAGTATGCTGGTGCAGTAGTTTTATCTGATAAAGTAGTTTATGATGATATTTTAAAAAGTGATAAGATAGTAGAATTTGAAAAAGATGATGTTAATAAGATGTTAGGAATTAATATTTCTTTAGATGATATGAAAATTGAACTTGAAAGACTAGGATTTAGTTATGAATTTAAAGATGGGAAATTTAGTGTTGTTATTCCAAAGAGAAGGCTTGATATTGATCCTAATGTTAATGATATTGCTGAAGAGATTGGTAGACTTTATGGTTATCAAAATCTTGAGTCTACTTTACCGGTTGTACCTATTAAAAGAGGACAATATATTGGTGATGTAGGGTATCGTAAAGAGGTATCTAAAAGACTTAGAACACTAGGGTTAAATGAGACTAAAACATATACTTTAGTTTCTGGTGATATGGCTAAATTGTTTAATTATGATAATAAAGAACAAGTTGTTTTACCTAATCCAATGAGTATTGATAAGAGTGTTGTAAGAACAAGTATTATTCCTTCTTTATTAAATGTTTATGATTATAATAAAAAGCGTAAAGTAAATGATATATTACTATATGAGATTGCGAAAACTTATGATAAAGATTATAATGAGGAATCTAAAATTGCTGGACTTATTTATGGTAATTATATAACTAATGGTTGGAAAGATAATATTAAGGCTGACTTTTATGTTATTAAAGGAATAGTTGAAAATTTACTTGATTATATGGGATTTAGAAATAGATATAGTTTTGAAGTTTCAACTTGTAGTGATTTACATCCTGGTATGTCTGCTGATATTTTACTTGATAGAAAGAAAATTGGTGTTGTTGGTAGAGTTCATCCTAAGATAAATAGAAATGAAGTATATGTGTTTGAATTATCTCTTCAAGCTTTAATGACTAATATTAAACCTATTAAGTATAAAGAAGCTCCTAAGTATCCCGTTGTTCAAAAGGATATTGCGTTTATTCTTGATAAGAATATATCTAGCCAAATGGTTATAAATAGTATTAAACGTGCTGGTGGTAGACTTTTAAGTGATGTTTGTGTATTTGATGTTTATACTGGTGAGAATATAATTAGTAATAAAAAGTCTATTGCTTTTTCTCTAACGTTTATGGATCCTTCACGTACTCTTACTGATGAAGAAGTTATGAGTACATTTAATAATATTATTGACAAGGTTACTAATGAATTTAATTGTCAAGTAAGGGATAAATAGTATGATACTTTCGAGTTATCCTAAGATAGATTTACATGGTTTTGATCGTGAATATGCAGTATATAAGGTTGATGAATTTATATTAGATAATATTAAAAGTAAGAATTATACTGTTGTAATTATTCATGGTATTGGTGATGGAATACTAAGAAAGGCAGTTCATGAATATTTAAGAAAAAATAAGAGTGTTGAAAGCTTTCAAGTAGATGTTATTAATACTGGTACAACAATTGTAAAGATAAAGGAAATTTAAGTATTTCCTTTTTTTGTTTGTTTGCCTTTAATATTATCATTCTATTGACAAAAAACGTTTTTTATGTTAATATATATGGCGTTCTAGGGGGTATTATATATGTATACTGAGGATTATAATAATTCTAATTATTCTTTACGTAGTTTAATATTAAAAATATTTTTGATATTAACTATTATTGTTATTCTTATATGGATAGTTCCTAAATTTTTATCATATAAGAAACCTAAAAAGGTGGAAAAGGAGAAAACTGTATCTGTTGAGACTGTTAAGATTACTACTAGTTCATTAAATAAGTTACAAACTGCAGGACTTAATTATTTTAATAAGGATAATATTCCAACTGTTAATAATCAAAGTGAAAAAGTTACTTTAGGTGAGTTAATAAAAGCTAAGAAGAGTGATGAAATTAAGATTTCTAATACTGTTTGTGATGTTGATAAGTCTTATGTTAAATTAACTAAGAATCAGGATAATTATACTATGAAAACATATTTAAAATGTGGTGGTTCTAATCGTGATAAATTAATATATGTTTCAAATTATGATTATTGTAAAGATACTGTACTTTGTGAAAAACAAGATAATGTTGATAATAAAACTTTAGATTCTAATTCTAGTAATCATGATAATCAAGTAGTTATACAACAACCTACAGAAAGTACTGATACTGATGTGAGTAAAGCACCACAAAAAGTACTTAGTGAATTTAGTAAATGGCAAAGTTATCAGAGAACATCTTGTGATACTAAAGCAGTAACTTGTGATATTAATGATACTAATTGTTTAAAAGAAGTAAAAATTTATACTAGAAAAGAAGTTGTTGGTACTAAGAGTACACCGTCTTATACTGAACATACAGCTTTAAAATATATTAAACATGAAACTAAGACTGTGTGCAGTAACTATAACTATGTAGTTGTCAGCAACAATATATTTAGAACTCAAGGAAATTATGAAGAAATCTTATCGTTAAATAAGAAGACAACAAATAACTGGACTTATAGAGGACAAATTTCAACTGAGAGTACTCCAAGGTTTGGTGGTAATGAATACTATAAGTATTTAGGTACTGAAGGAAGTGTTCATTACTATGACTCATATAAGTATAATTATCCAATGGAAAAAGTTACTTCATTTACAGCACAATGTTCTAATAAAGTTAGTAAAAATGTAAACTTCTATGTTGTTTATAAACAAAAAGAAGAATTTAGTATTAAAGAAAACGTATATGCAACTGCTTGTTATGCAAGCGTTCGTACTAGAACTTATAATTAAGGAGGATATATTTTATGAAAAAAGCCCAAAGTATTAGAATGGAATTTTATTTAACTAAATATAATAAACGTGATGTTGTTGTTTCATATGCATATATAACTTATGAAGATGGTACGAAAGAAAAAGTATCTACTATTAATCCGGTTAATAATAGTTTAATTCTTCCAGCATGGAAAACTGATTTAAAACTTAAAATATCTAATTATAATGATTTTATGAATAATAAAAAGCAATGGAGAAAAGAAAAAAGATATTTACTAAAAAAAGATGTTATTAAGTCTCTTGATTCAGAAACAGTTAATTTTGAGGAAGATATCATTGAAAAGGTAAAAGAAGTATATGTAAGTAGAATAAAAGAAAATGATATTGATTTGGCTGTTGTAGATATTTATACAAGTACTGGTAAAGTTGAAACATATAGTTGTCCTTATAAAGAATTAGAATATGTTTTAAGTCAAAAAATATATAATTATGATAAATTAGTTAAGAAAAATAAAATATATATAACTGATGAGTATGCTGATTTAGATAAAGAATTAAATGCAAAAGTAGATGAAATAGAGTCTCTACATTTCTATTTGGGTAGTGGTTATGATAATGATGAAGCATATGTTATTTATAACAAAAAGCAAGATGATGGTACTAATTATGAAAGAATATCATTGAGAAAAGCAGAAAAATTAGCTCAAAATAAGAATATTAAAGTCACTTATCAGCTATATCCAAGTTTTAGTTTAGTTAGCCGTGATGAGTTTGAGAAGATTTATAATGAACATAAGAATCAATATTATAATGGTGGTAACAACACTAATAAAAATGATGATTTGAAAAAAGATACTCCTAAGGTATCTAGTGATGAAAAAAATGTTAAGGACGAAAAGAGAGTAACTAAGATAGTATTATATAGATTCATTGGTGAAGGTAATCAAGAGTTTAAACAAGCAATTTTATTCTATAATGATGGTACTGTTAAGAATGTAGGGTTAGATGTTGCTAGTCTTGAAATGGTAAAAGAAGCTAAAAGATTAAAACTTAAAAGTGTAAGAAAGTTATTATCATATAAATTTGTTGTTGCAACTACTGGTAGTGAACTTATTGAAAACTGGGATAAATATATGGAAAGTGCAAGAGAGAAAAAACTTCCTGCTATAATTCATCCTACTGCTTTTAATAAAGAAAAGAAAAATATTAGACCATTACCAAGTATTAATGGTTCTCAAAAAAAAGATCCTAATAATGAAAAAGATGATAGTGAAATAGAAGATAAGAAAGTTGTAAATACTAAATCTCATGATACTAAAGAAGAAAAACAAAAAGTTAGTATTTTTACTAAAATAAAGAATAAAATAAAAAAACATTGGAAGAAGTTAGTTGCTTTTGTAACTGGGGGGGTTGTTGCAATTGGTATTGCTATTGGTTTATATAATGATAAGAAGAATATAAAAGATTATGAAGATAAAAATAGTAAAGAAGATTCACAAAATGATTCAAATAATAGGCAAATAATTAATGATGATACTCGAGAAATTATAAGTTGTAAAACAACAGAAGATGTTTTAAAAGCTTTAGAGAATAAGAATAATGTACGTTATAACTTTATTTCTAATACTGGAAAGTCTCTTGTTGGATATAATGTTAGGGTTGCTAATGATTTTATTGAAGGAGATAAGGGTACAAAACTTGCTCATACTTATGATGAGATTGTTAGTGAGTATCTAATGTATAATGATATTGAAGCAAATGATATTCAAGCTATTTTTGGTAATGATATATTAGATAGTCCATTATTAAAAGCAGAATTTAGATATGCTATTAAGCAAGATGCTCTTGCTCATAACATTCAAAGTAAAAATTTATTTAAAGCTAATATGTTTACTTCTCAAGAAGGATTTGATTTCTATAATAAATATGATACTTTATTTACTGAAATGAATAGTAATGATTCTAAAGAAGTTAAACAAGAATACATGATAAAGTTTTATGATATGGTAAGAAAAGATTTTTCTGGAATAGATAATAATTATGAAAATATAGAATCTTATAAGTTATCAGTATTAGAGTTTATTGAAGCTATGAAGAATATGAATATTACAGTTGACAATCAGTTTAATAAAGAAGAAAATGATTATTTTGAGGGGTTATATGATCAAATTATTGATAAGAAGATTGATGAGATTGTTAAGATTCAGAATAGTAATTATTATGTAAGTCGTGCATATGGAGAAGAAGATAATTTACCACAAGTATCTAATTATAGGGATTTAATTACAGAAGAATTATATAAGATGGATGATTATAATATTGAACTTCAAGATGTTGATGTGTCTAATTATGATTCTTATAATATTAATACTAATGGTGTCGTAATAGAAAAAGAAGAAACAGAAGAAAAAGAAGTAAAAGAAGAAGATAAAGATATTCAAGATACTAAAGTTAATGATGATAGTAGTTTAAACTATACTGAACAACAAGTTCCTGTTTATGATAATAGTGATTATGTTGATGATTCTGATGATACTTTAGATTCTAATTATATATCTGATCAAGATATTACTGATAGTGTTGCACCTCAAGATCAAGAAATAGCTTTAGATGATATTTTGGATCAAGTTATATTACCTGATCGTTCTTCAGATGAAATAGTGGATGATAAAGAGGACTCTACTAGTAAAGATGACATTTTAGAATATGAAATTGCTCTTGATGATTATTTGGAAAGTGAAGAAGAAAGTTATCAAGTAGATGATACTGTTGTTACGTATAATGATGGTGTAGTTTTAGAAGATGGTACATTGATGAATACTTATAAGGATGAGACGCTTGATGGTAGTGGTGCTGTAATGCCAGATGCTGAGTTACCTGATCCTAATAATGAAGAAATTGTTGATAGTATTATTAATGATATGGTTACTAATCCTACTATGAATGATGGTGCACCAAAAGTTTTAAATTTAAAATAATAAAATAAAGAGAGTAGTAATACTCTTTTTTTTTTTTTTGACATTACATTTTGAACGTGATACCATTATAATGGTGGTAGATATGAGCATACTTTATACTTTGTCATATGTATTTATGATTTTTTTTGTGATAAGTGTATTAGGTTATATTTGTGAAGTAATATATTGTTCAATTATAGATAAATATTTAGAGTGGAATAGAGGGTTTCTATTTGGACCTTATGTACCTATTTATGGGGTTGGAGCTATTCTAATTATTGCATTATCTCAAAAGTATTTTGATTATCCTGGTGCTTTATTTGCATTTACTGTTATTGTTTGTTCTGTTATTGAATATTTTACTAGTTGGATTATGGAAAAGCTATTTAAAATAAGATGGTGGGACTATTCAAGTCAAAAGTTTAATGTTGATGGAAGAATATGTTTATCAAATTCATTTTTGTTTGGTTTTGCAGGTTTATTAATAGCATATGTTTTATATCCTTTGTTAGAAAAGTTTTTTGGATTATTTTCTCCATCTGTACTTTTATTAATAGCAATACTATTTTTTATAGTTTTTATGGCAGATTTAATAATTACCGCTGTAACATTAATTAATATTAGAATTACAATTGAAGATATAGAAAACTATAATCATAAAAGTACAGATCATACAGAGTTAGCAAGAGCAAAAGCTTTAGATAGAATTAAAAAGAATGCTACTTTATATAATGCTTTGTTAAAAGCTTTTCCTTATCTAGAAGGAACAAATAAGGATAGTTTTAAACAGTTTAAAGCTTTGTTAAAAGGGGTTAAGAAAACAATAGTAAAGACTGGCAGAGTTATTAATAATACTAAGGATAAAGTGGTAAATACTACTAGAAATATTAAAAGAAAAGTTTCTAATAAGAATAGTAAGGAGAATAATAATGGAAATAAACAAAAATATAAACAGAAAAATATTTAGAGAATATGATATTAGAGGAGTATATCCATCTGATATTGATGAGAGTGTTGCTTATACTATTGGACTTGCTTTTGGTAGTAAAATACAAGATTTAGGCTTAGTTAGATGTTTGATAGGACACGATAATAGATTATCTTCTCCTAAGCTATATAAGGCTTTAACACTAGGACTAAAAGAGACTGGTGTTGAAATTGTTAGTTTAGGGCTTTGTACTACACCAATGTATTATTTTGCCAGTATTAGACTTAATATTCAATCTGGTATTATGGTTACTGCTAGCCATAATCCTAAAGATGATAATGGATTTAAATTTTCGTTAAATACTTTAAATACGTGTGGTAATTCTAAAGGAAAAGAAATTCAAGATTTTTATGATTATATGTCTAATGGTAATTTTAGAACTGGTGAGGGTAAGGTTAGTACTTATGATATAAAGGACGAATATATTGATTTATTTAAACAATCTTTATCATTTGGAAATAAAAGAATTAAAGCGGTTATTGATGCAGGAGATGGTACTACTAGTATAATTGCAGAAGAGTTATATAATTTATTCCCTGTGGAGGTTATTCCAATTTGTTGTGGTAATGATGGGCGTTTTCCTAATCATCACCCTGATCCTTCTGTAGAAGAAAATTTAACAATGTTAAAAGAAAAGGTTTTAGAAGTAAAAGCTGACGTTGGTCTTGGTTTTGATGGTGATGGTGATAGACTTGGAGTTATTTCAAATAGTGGTAAGTTTGTTCCAATGGATTATTATTTGATATTGATGATTAAAGATATATTTAATAAAGTAGAAAGAAAAAGATTTTTGTATGATGTTAAGTGTAGTAAGGCAGTAGAAGATGTTATTAATAGTTTAGGTGGAGAATGTGAGTGTTCAAGAACAGGTAATTCTTATACTAGAGCTGCTGTTTATAATCATAAATTACCAATAGGTGCTGAACTTTCTGGACATGTTTATTTTAATGATCGTTTTTTAGGATTTGATTCAGGACTTTATGCAGGACTTAGATTACTTGAATTATTATCAAGAAGTGATAAGAGTTTAGATGAAATGCTAGAGGATATTCCTAAATATATTTCTACTGATGAAATAAAAGTGAAAACTGATGATGAAATTAAATTTGATATTATTAGTAAAGTAAAAGATTATGTCATAGAAAAAGGATATAAATATCTAGATATAGATGGTGTTAAAGCATTATTTGATGATGGATGGGCATTAGTTAGGGCATCTAATACTGGGCCAAATTTAACTATGAGATTTGAAGCTAAGACTGAAGAAAGATTGCAAGAGTTACAAAGTGAATTTACAGATTTAGTTACTAAATTAAATAATAAATAAAACATGCTTTTGCATGCTTTTTTGTTTACACTTTTTTGTAAAGTTTATTTTCTACAATAATAAAACTATGGTATATTAAATTATGGTGATAATATGGCAATAACAAAAGAAGATGAAAAAGATGAAAAGAAACATTTAAAAGAGGTAAGTAAAAAATTAGATGATACAATTGGTGAACTAGAGAAAAGTGTTAAAATATCTAGTGAAGATTTAGTTGAATTTAAACGTCTAGCTTGGCAAGATTCTAATTCTTTTGATAGTGCTGATATTGTTCAAGCTAAGGCATCTACAGATGAAGAGGAAAGACAACTTTTAACTAAAGAAAAGTATTTGAAAAAATTACTTAAAATAAAAGGTAAACCTTATTTTGCATCTATTATATATAAAGATAATGAAGAAGATGAAGAAGAACTTATATATATATCTACTACATATTTAAAAGATGAAGATAACAATAATATTATTTATGATTGGAGAAGTCCAATATGTAGTTTGTTTTATGATTTTGAAACTGGACCTTGTTATTTTTTTGCTCCTGGTGGTAAGTTTGAGGGACAACTTCTTAGAAAACGTCAATATAAAATAGAAGATAATTACTTGGTTGGAGTATTTGATAATTCTTTAAATATAGATGATGAACTTTTACAAGAGGTTTTAGCAACCTCATCTAGTGATAAGATGCGAAATGTTGTAAATACAATACAAGAAGAACAAAATAAAGTTATTAGAAATTTAGAGGATAAGAACTTAATTGTTCAAGGTATTGCTGGAAGTGGAAAAACAAGTGTTGCTCTTCATAGAATAGCTTTTCTACTTTATAGACTAGAACATTTAAATTCTAATAATATTTTAATTTTTTCTCCTAATAATATTTTTACAGATTATATATCTAATGTACTCCCAGAACTTGGTGAAGATAATACTTTACAAACTACTTTTAATGATTATTTAAGTTTTTTTGTAACTGAATATAAAGACGTTGAGACTTTTTCTGAATTTATTTCACGTTATTATTCTTATAAAGAAGATAATATAGAATTAGTTAAATATAAACAAAGTGATGAAATTATTCAGGATTTTGATGATTATTTAAATTTTTATATTAGTCATACTGGTTTTAAAAAAGATTTACAAGAAGAGAAAAATATTATTTCTAAAAGTGATTTAAATCAAATGTTACATTATAAGTATGATAAGTTTCCTCTTTTAGAAAGATTAGATGAAATGGCAGAGAAAATATGTTATGGCTTATATAGTGGTAAAATGAAAAAGAAGTTAACTTTTAGAAAGTTACTTAGGGAATGCAGTAATTTTAGTGAAGATTTAAAAGAAATATATAGACATTTCTTTTTAAGTAAGTTTTGTAAGATTAAGTTATCTAAAATTATTGTAGATAGTTTTGTTGATAAAGATATTTTAAATTATGAAGATAGCCTACTATTTGCTTATATGAAGGGTGTATTATGTGGTTTTACATATGAAGCTAATATTAGACAAGTAGTAATAGATGAAGCACAAGATTATAGTAAATTACAATATATTATTATTTCTAAAATATTTAAGAAAGCATCTTTTACTATTTTGGGTGATATACATCAAAATATTAATCCATATTATAGACATAAGTCATTAAAGGATTTAGAAAAGATATTTAGTGATTCTAAGTATATTGAACTTAATAAAACTTATCGTTCTTCACCTCAAATTATTGAGTATACTAATAAAATATTAGGACTTAAGCATGTAAACGCTATTAGAAGGCAAAATAGTAAACCTGTATCTTTAAGAAGAAATATTGTGGATTTAAAAAAAGTATTAATAGATGATATAAATATGTTGGAATTAGAATATTTAAAATTAGCTATTATTACTAAAGATGGGGCGATTGCTTCTAAAATATATAACTTGATAAAAGATGATGTTGAGGTTACTTTGATTGATGATAATACAAAGGAGTCTAAAAAAGATTTAGTAATAATTCCAGCTTATCTTTCTAAGGGGTTAGAGTTTGATGGGGTTATTGTTTATAATGATCCAGAGTCTCGCTATAAGAGGGAGGAAAAGCATCTTTTATATGTTGCTTGTACTAGAGCTCAACATGAATTATATATTTATAATTAATTTTTTTCGTACTTGATTCAAGTTAATTAGTGTAACTGTAATTATATTAAGGCTTGTAGATAGGACTAATCCCCATAGTCCTATTTTTAGTAGTGATAAAAGTGGTAAAAATGTAAGTCTTATTAGTACTCCAAATAGATTAGCTTTGAAGTTTTCATGAGACATACCTAATCCATCTAAAGCACTTGATAGTGGTGCTTGGATGTATTGAAATAGACATATTGGAGCAAGAAATCTTATGTAATTTGTTCCTTCTTGTGTGTTATAGATTAGTTTTAATGGTATTATTGGCTTAAATATTAGAATTATTGTAAAGGGAATTCCAACAAGTAGTGAATAGATTATTGCTTGCTTTATCTTTCTCTTTACTTCTTTTATATTCTTTCTTTTATATTCTTTTGCTATTACGGGTAGCAGAGCTTGACTAATTGCCATACTAAAAAAGCTTGGTAATAATATTATTGGTATTATATAGCCACTTAAAATACCATATTCATGTACAATAAAATTGTTTTTATAACCTACTAGTATTAAAACACTTGTAAGAATAATTGGCTCTAAAAAATAACTAATTGATGCGATTAATCTTGTAGCTGTAGTTGGTATACTTATTGAAAGGCTTTCTTTTAAATATAGTCTTGATGGAGTAATATCTTTTTTTGTTAAAGTAAAGTTTTTAGGTAGAAAGAGGAATAATACTAAAATTGAAGTTATTTCTGATGCTATATTTGAAAGTATTACAAAACATACAGCAAATTCAACTCCTTTTGCTAAGAATTTTGGAAGTATCAATATAATAATTACGATTTTAACTAAATCTTCTGTAATATTTGATATTATGTGAGGAATCATTTTTTCTTTCCCAAAGAAGTAGCTTCTTAGAATACTAGATATTGATACAAATGGTAGTACTAAACTTATAGAAAGTATTGCATAGTAACATCTTTTTTCATGAAGTAAATTTATAGTTAGAAATTTTGAAATAATTATAATTATTAGCATTAATAAAAAATTTAGAAAAAGCACAAAGAAAATGGATGTAGAGATTAATCTTTTGTTGTTTTTATCATCTTCACTTACCATTTTAGATATGGCAACTGGAAAACCAAATGAAGATAGATTTACAAATAATATAAATGTTGGAAGCATTAACATGTAGATACCTATTCCTTCTGTACCTAGAAATCTTGTTAAAACTATTTTGTTAATCATTCCAAGTATTTTAGTTATAATTCCACCAATAATTAAAATGATTGTAGATTTTATAAATTTTTCTTTCATGTTAACAACATATTCAGAAAATAGTAATTTTAGAATTTATAAAAACTAATTGTAAAGTTATGACAAAAATTTTAATTTATTTAAAAATAAGTTCACAAGTAAAAATAGTTATGATAGACTTAAGTTAATAGAGGTGAATTTATGATAGATATTGCAGAGCTTTTAACTAGTACTTTAGCTATTTATATATATATAGGAATTATTATAATTTCTTTTTTTGCGGTAGTTATGCATGTATTTAAGAATAGTGGTGAGAAAAGAAGAAAGAAGCAGAATACTAAGGAATTAAATGATTATGTAAATAGTGTTATTGAAGATAGAATAAATGATCCTATTGTTATTACACCTGAGAAAAAAGCTGTAATGCCAGAAGTTCAGCCTGTAACTATTATAGATAATAGTAATAAAGAAATTGATGTTGTTGAAAGCATTAAAGAGGACAAAATAGTAGAAGTTAAAGATGTTAATTCTGATTCTAATATGACATTTGATGATGGTAAAAAAATAGAGGTAGAAAGTGCTCCTATTGTTATAGAGGAAAAACCTTTAGATGAACCTGTAAATACTTCTAAAAAAGATGATAAAGAAGAGTTAGTATATGCTCCTATTGAACTTAATAAAGAAGAGGCTAAAGAGGAGTTAGAAAGATTAACTAAGGAATTAGAAATAAAAGCTGAGCTTGAGAAACGTTTAAAAGAAGAAGAATTGAAAGAAAAAGAACAGCAAATAGATAATAATATTACACTTACTAATTTTGAAAAAGAGCAAGAAGAAAACGCCATTATAAGTATTGATGAACTAATGAGTAAGGCTAATGATATATATAGTCAAAATGAGGATGTTCAGTATGAAGATGAAGGCAATGAACCTATAAGTATTCAGGATTTACAAGCTAAATGGGAAGCAGAACAACAAATGATTAAGCAAATAGAAAAAGAAGAGCAAGCTGAAATAGAAGTTGTTCCTATTGTCCAGGAAAATAATTCCATTCCTACTGTTGAAGTGGTTGAAGATAAGAAAACTATTAAACAAGTTGCATTTCCATCTATTTTACCTACAAGAAAAGAAGCTTTCTCTACAAGTTTTGAAAATAGTCCTATCATTTCACCAATATATGGTATTGAAAGATCTAATGATAATATAGAGGAACATAGTGTTGTTTCTTCACCTCAAGAGTTACAATTAGAAAATACTGCTAATTATGAAAAATTTGATGAAGAGATAAGAAAAACGAATGAGTTTATAGCAACCTTAAAAGAATTGCAAAAGAAGCTAGACTAGTCTAGTTTTTTTCTTTTTTTATTGGTATAATATTAAAGACAAAAGAGGGAAGAAGTATGAAAGTTGGAATATATACACTAGGTTGTAAAGTTAATATGTATGAAAGTGAATTTGTAATCTCAGAACTTAAGAAGGCAGGTTATGAAATAGCTAGTTTTGATGATGTTTGTGATGTATATATAATAAATACATGTAGTGTTACTAATACGTCAGACTCAAAATCTAGAAAAATAATTAGACAAGCTGTTAAAAGAAATAAGCATGCCTGTGTTGTTGTTATGGGTTGCTTTATTGAGGCTAATCAAGATTATAAAGAAGATGGGGTTGATATATATTTAGGAAATAAAGATAAAAGTAAAATTGTTGAGCTACTTGATCAATATTTTAAGGAAAAACAAGAAATTAGAGACTTAACAAAGGAAGAAGCTCAAGATTTTGAAGATATGTTTATTACAACATTTGATGGTAGAACTCGTGCCTTTGTTAAGATACAAGATGGATGTCGTAATTTTTGTAGTTTTTGTATTATTCCTTATGTTAGAGGACGTTGCCGTAGTAAAGATTTTAATAAGGTAATAGACGAGGTTAGAACACTTACTGATAATGGATATTCTGAAATAGTTTTAACTGGTATTCATACTGGTAATTATGGGGTTGATATTCATACTAGTTTTGCTAAGCTATTAAAAGAATTAGTTAAGATAGAAAAGTTAAGGAATCTTCGTATTTCATCAATTGAGATAACAGAATTGAATGATGAAGTTCTTGATGTAATCAAAAATAATGATGTAATAGTAGATCATCTACATATACCTTTACAAGCAGGTAGCAATAAAATTTTAAAATTAATGAATCGTAAATATGATTTAAATTACTTTAGAGAAAAGATTAAGAAGATACGAAGTATAAGACCAAATATTTCTATATCTACAGATATAATAGTAGGATTCCCAGGTGAAAGTGAAGAAGATTTTTTAGAAACGATTAGTTTTTCACGTGAGATTGCTTTTAGCAAGATTCATGTGTTTCCATATTCAGTTAGAAAGAATACAAAGGCAGAAAAGATGGAAGGTCATATTGATAACTCTATAAAAAAAGATAGAGCTCGTCGTTTGATTGATGTTTCTAAAGAATTGGAAAAAAAGTATATGGAAAAGTTTATTGGTAAAGAAGTTGATGTGTTAACAGAAACTATTAAAAATGGTTGTACTTATGGTCATACGGGTAATTTTTTATATGTAAAAATCAATAAAGAATTGAAGGAACATACATTTATTAAAGTTAAACTTAAAGGTATTAGTTATCCATATGTTATAGGTGAATGGAATGAATGATATTAAGTATATTAAAGGCGAATATAAAAGAAATATATTTCAATCAGAAAGTGGATATGTAATTGGATTGTTTAAAATTAAGGAAACTAACGTTGAAGAATGGGAAAGTCAAGTCAATACTACAATTACTTTTACTGGATATTTTCATGAATTAAATGATTTTGATATATATAAGTTTTATGGGGACTTTATTATTCATGATAAATATGGTAAACAATTTCAAGTAGAAAGTTATGAAAGGTGTAAACCGGAAGAAAAAGATAGTATTGTAGAATTCTTAACTTCTGGTTTATTTAAAGGGATTGGAGAAGCAAAAGCTAAAAAAATAGTTAATGTTTTAGGGAAAGATACTTTTGATACAATACTTAATAATCCTAATAATTTAATACTTATTCCTGGAATTACAGAAAAAAATAAAAATGAGTTATATAATAGATTAAAAGAATATGAAGCTAGTTATGATACTATAATTAAACTTGGTAATTTAGGTTTTACTCCTAAAGAAGCAATGATTATTTATAATTATTATAAAGAAAAGACTTTAGAAATAGTTGCCCTTAATTTATATAGTATTATAGATGATATTGATCAAATTTCTTTTAAAAGAATAGATTCTATCGCGATAAAGAATAATACTTTGCCTGATGATATTAATAGAGTAGAAGCAAGTATTTTATATATTATGAATGAACTTGAAATGACTTATGGACATAGTTATTATCGTTTTGAGGAACTTGATCCTTTTGTAACACGTGTTCTTGGGGTTACTATTAGTAATTCATTATTAAATGAGGCATTTGATAATTTAATAAAAAAGGATAAGATAGTAAAGAAAGATAATTGTTATTATACTAAAAACATGTATGAGGCTGAAACATTTATTGTAGGAAGAATTAATCTTTTAATGCATAAAGAGGATAGTATTTTTAAGAATATAGATGAAAAATTAAAGCTAGTAGAAGAAGATTTAATAATTGATTATAACAAAGAACAAGAAGAGGCTATAAAAAATAGTTGTTTGAAAAACTTTTTAGTTATTACTGGTGGTCCTGGGACTGGTAAGACTACTATTATGAGGGGAATTTGTAGATTATATGGTGAACTTAATAAAATAAGTAGACGTGAGTTAACAAATAAAATAGCTTTATTAGCGCCAACTGGAAGGGCTGCGAAAAGAATGAGTGAGGCTACTAATTTAGCAGCATCTACAATTCATAGATTTTTAAAGTGGAATAAAGATACAAATAAGTTTCAAATAAATGAATATAATAAGAGTAAAGTAGAATTTGTGCTTATAGATGAAGCAAGTATGATAGATGTATATTTGCTTTCTAGTCTTCTAAAAGGATTGAGCATCAATACTAAAATAGTGTTGGTTGGAGATGTTTCTCAATTACCAAGTGTTGGTCCAGGACAAGTTTTAGAGGATTTAATTGAAAGTTCTTCGGTTAATGTTAATAGATTAACATCTTTGTATAGACAAAAAGAAGGATCTAATATTATAACTTTGGCCTATAATATAAAAGAAGGTAATCTAAGT
The DNA here is from genome assembly GCA_017525855.1 of Bacilli bacterium. Next base: position 102,629 of record JAFXSE010000118.1, on the reverse strand, counting down.
AAAGATATATTTAATCGTGATGAAGACTTAACATTTATAGAGTGTGGTACAAATGAAGTGTTAGATAAAATAAATGAAATATCATATGCTTATAAAGATTACTCTTATAAAAATTTTCAAATTCTTGCTCCTATGTATAAAACAATAAATGGTATTGATTCTATTAATGAAAAATTAGAAGATGTTTTTAATTCAAAAACGACTTCAAAAAAAGAAATAGTTATATCTGGTATAAAATATAGAGAAAATGATAAGGTTATACAACTTACAAATATGCCAGATGATAATATTTATAATGGTGATATTGGAATAATAGATAGAATTGTGAATTCATCTAAAAAAGAGGTATATATAGATTTTGATGGTAATGTTGTTAAATATACACCTACTAATTTTTTGAATTTTAAAAAAGCATATGCTATATCTATTCATAAAAGTCAAGGTAGCGAATTTGATGTTGTTGTAATTCCTTTGGTGAAGAGCTTTAACAAAATGCTTTATAAAAAGTTAATTTATACTGCAGTTACTAGAAGTAAAAAGAAATTATATTTAGTTGGAGATTTTGATGCTTTTCGAATGGGTGTTATGAATGATCAAGCAAATGTTAGGAGAACAACAATTAAAAAGTTTTTAGTTGAGGGAATAAAATAAATAATTTTTACCATAATATTTATGAGGTGAAAATTATGAAAGGTAAAATATTGTTTGCTATGGGACTTGGAGTAGGTGCGCTTATGTGGTATAAAAAGAAAAATCCAGATATGTTGGAAGATATGAAACATGGAATAAAAAAGGCTGCTCAGGGAATAGCAGATTATATGGATTAAGGGTAACGATGTTACTCTTTTAATTTGCTTTTATTTTGAAGATATGTTATAAGTATTAAGTGTAGAAAATATATAGGTTGTCATATTAAGAGTTTTAAACAAATAATATGTAAATTAATGTAAAATTAGTTACTTTTTATTTACTTTTTAAGTATAATAAATATAGTTAAGGATGTGTAAAGATGGCGTTAAAGTATGATGATGATTCGATTAAGATTTTAGAGGGGTTAGATGCAGTTCGTAAAAGACCAGGTATGTATATTGGTTCAACTGATAAAAGAGGACTTCATCATTTAATTTGGGAGATAGTTGATAATTCTATAGATGAGGCTATAAATGGTTTTGGTGATTATATTAAAATTATTTTACATGCTGATAAATCTGTAAGTGTTGAAGATCATGGACGTGGTATGCCTGTTGGTATGCATTCTTCTGGAAAACCTACACCTGAAGTTATTTTTACTGTACTTCATGCTGGTGGCAAATTTGAAAGTGAAGGTTATAAAGTTTCAGGTGGTCTTCACGGAGTTGGTGCGAGTGTTGTTAATGCACTTTCAAAATGGATGGAAGTAACAATTGAACGTGATAAAGGAATTTATTACATGAGATGTGAAAATGGTGGACATGTAGTAAACAAGCTTAAAAAGATTGGAAGTACTAATAAAACTGGTACAACTGTAAGATTTTTACCAGATCCTTCTATATTTTCATCTACTAATTTTTCTTTTACTACTGTTTGTGAGAGAATGCAAGAAAGTGCCTTTTTGATGAAGGGTATTACAATTGAAATAATTGATGAAGAAGATGGCAGAAGAAGTAAATTTTGTTATGAAAGAGGAATAGATGAGTTCGTTGAATATTTAAATAAAGGTAAGAATGTTTTACATAATGTGCTTCATATAGCTGGTGTTAAAGATAAGATTGAAGTAGAAGTTGCACTACAATATACAGATACTTACAATGAAGATATTGTATCTTTTGTTAATGATGTTAAAACTATTGATGGTGGTAGTCATGAAGTTGGTTTTAAAACTGCTTTAACGCGCGTATTTAATGATTATGCTAAACAAAATGGTTTTATTAAAGCTAAGGATAAATCTTTAGAGGGAAGTGATGTTAGAGAGGGACTGACTGCAGTTATTTCTTTAAAAGTTCCAGAAGCGCTTCTTCAATTTGAAGGACAGACTAAAGGTAAATTGGGAACGCCTGAGGCTAGAACTGCGGTTGATGCTGTAGTTGATAAAGAATTAAGAATGTTTTTAGAAGAAAACAAAGCTATTGCTACTGAAATAATTAATAAATCACTTCGTAGTAAGATTGCAAGGGAGGCAGCTCGTAAAGCTAGAGAAGAGGCACGTAAGGGGAAGAAAGTAAGCCCAAAGGAAAGAGCTCTTTCTGGGAAGCTTACTCCAGCTCAATCTAAAGATAAAACTAAAAAAGAGTTATTTTTAGTAGAGGGTGATTCAGCAGGTGGTTCTGCTAAACAAGGTAGAGATAGACGTTACCAAGCAATTCTTCCATTACGTGGTAAAGTTTTAAATACAGAAAAAACAAGAGAAGAAGATATTTTAAAAAATGAAGAAATTAATACTATGATTTATACTATAGGTGCTGGATATGGTCCTAATTTTGATATTAAGGATTGCGAATACTCTAAAGTAATAATCATGAGTGATGCGGATGAAGATGGTGGACATATCCAATGTTTGCTTCTTACTTTCTTTTATCGTTATATGAGACCACTAATTGAAGATGGTAGATTGTTTGTTGCTTTACCTCCATTGTTTAAAATCGATTATGGTAAAGGTAAACCTGTAGATTATGCTTATAATATTGAAGAGATGCAAAAACTTACTAAGGGTAAAAAATGTGAAGTTCAACGTTATAAGGGACTTGGTGAAATGAATGCTGATCAGTTATGTGAGACTACTATGCAACCTGGTTCTAGAACTTTAATTAGAGTAAATATTCAAGATGCTCAACTTGCAGAAAAAAGAGTTTCAGTTCTTATGGGAGATGATGTTGGTCCTCGTAAAGAGTGGATTGAAGAAAATGTTGAATTCTCATTAGAAGATGACTATAAGATTTAGGAGGGATAGTTATGCCAAAGAAAAAGACAGAAACAGAAGAAGTAATTGAAAAAATATATGACTATACCCTTGAAGATATAATGGGGGAGAGATTTGGAAGTTATTCTAAATACATTATTCAAGATAGAGCAATACCTGATGCAAGAGATGGTTTAAAACCTGTACAAAGACGTATTTTGTATTCAATGTATAGGGAGCATAATACTTTTGATAGGCCATATCGTAAAAGTGCTAAAACCGTAGGGGATGTTATTGGTAATTATCATCCACATGGTGATAGTTCTATTTATGATGCTATGGTTCGTATGAGTCAAGATTGGAAAATAAGACTTCCATATATTGATATGCATGGTAATAATGGTTCTATTGATGGAGATAGTCCAGCAGCTTATCGTTATACAGAGGCACGTCTTTCTAAAATAAGCAATGAAATGATACGTGATATTGATAAAAATACTGTAGAATTTTCACCAAACTTTGATGATTCAACAGTTGAACCTACTGTGTTACCAACGCGTTTTCCTGCTCTTCTTGTAAATGGGGCTACCGGTATTTCTGCAGGATATGCTACTAATATTCCACCACATAATTTAAGTGAAGTAATAGATGCTACTATTTATTTAATAGATCATCCAAATAGTGAACTTGATCAGTTAATGCAGTTTGTTAAAGGGCCTGATTTTCCAACAGGAGCTATTATTGAAGGACTTGATGGAATAAAGGAAGCATATACTAAAGGTAAGGGAAAAGTTGTAGTTACTTCAAAGACTCTATTTGAAGAAAAAGGCGGTAAATTGTCTTTGATTATTACTGAGATACCTTATGAAGTTAATAAAGCTTTACTTGTAAAAAAGATAGATGAGATTCGTCTTGACAAAAAAGTAGAGGGTATTTTAGAAGTTAGAGATGAAAGTGAAAAAGATATAAGAATAGCTATTGATTTGAAGAAAGATGCTAATCGTGAACTAATACTTAATTACTTACTTAAAAATACAGATTTACAATCAAGTTATAGTTTTAATATGGTTACTATTGTTAATCGTAGACCTAAATTATTAGGACTTAAGGGAATGCTTGATGCATTTGTTTCTCATCAAAGGGAAGTTGTTAAAAGAAGAACTGAATTTGATTTAGATCAAGCTCGTAAGAGAGTTCATATTGTAGATGGTTTAATTAAGTGTTTATCAATACTTGATGAAGTTATTAAAGTTATTAGAGCTTCTAAAAATAAAAGTGATGCTAAAGATAATTTAGTTAAAGAGTTTGAATTTACTTATGAACAAGCTGAGGCTATTGTTGTGTTACAACTTTATCGTTTGACTAATACTGATGTTGTTGCTTTGGAAGAAGAAAAAGGTAAACTTGATAAATTAATTAAGGGTTTAAGTGCTATTCTTGAGGATGAAAAAGCACTAAAATATGTTATGAAGAAAGAACTTAAACAAGTAAGGGATGAGTTTGATACTCCAAGACTTACTACTATAAAAGAAGAGGTAAGGGAAATTAAGATTGACCAAACTGATATGATTCCTAAAGAAGATGTGATTGTAATGATTACTAAAGATGGTTATATTAAACGTACTAGTCTTCGCAGTTATTCAGCAACTAATGATAGTCCTACTTTAAAAGAAAATGATTATATTATTGGTCAATATGAGATGAATACTCTTGATACATTATTAGTATTTACTTCTTTAGGTAATTATTTGCATATTCCTGTTCATGCTATATATGATATGAAATGGAAGGAAATGGGTAAACATATTAGTAATATAGTTCCTACTGGCCAAAATGAGGAGATAATTGGCGCTATTCCAGCTTATGATTTTAGTAGTGAACGACCAATTATACTTATAACCAAAAATGGTATGATTAAACGGTCTGTTTTAAAAGAGTTTAGTGTTAGTCGTTGGAGTAAACCAATTAATTGTATGAAGTTAAAAGATGATGATAAATTAATTCAGGTTTGTCTAGAAGAAAAAGATGCTGTATTTGTTACTACAAAAGGAGGCTTTGGACTTTCATTTAGTACATCAGAAATACCTATTGCAGGTGTTAAAGCAGGTGGAGTTAAAGCTATTAATTTAAAGAATGATGAAGTTGTTTCTTTAAGTAATTTCTCATATCAAGATGATGACTATTTAATCGTTATTACAGATAAAAATACTGCTAAACGTATTAAGCTTTCTGAATTTGAACTTTCTACTAGAACTCGTAAGGGATTACTTATTGTTCGTGAAGTTAAGTCTAATCCTCATAATATTTTAAAAACATTTATTACGGACTCTAAGAATCATTTGGGATTAAAATCTAGTACAATAATTGATGTTAAAATAACTGAACTCCCTATAAGTGATAGATATTCAATCGGAAAAGAGATAACTAAACATAATGTTGTGGATGCCTTTATCTTTTCTTCATTGATAACTAAGGATAATAATATAGAAGATGATAGTAATAAGGAAGAGGAAAAACCCAAAAGAAAGCAAGTTGATTTAGATGATATTGATAATAGATTACTTACTATTGATGACTTTTTAAAATAAAATTAGGGGACAATCTATATGTGTTGTCTCTTTTTTTATTATGTAAATTTATATGTAAAGCAATTAAAATTTGCAAAGTTAGCTTGCCTTTTTGTTGTGACGTAGATTATTATTATAATAGAGAGGAGTTTTATATAATGAAAAATAATAGAAAAAAAAGTTTAGTATTAATACTTATTTTAATGCTAGTAATATCAGTAGGTTATGCAGCAATTACAACAACTTTGAAAATTAATGGTACAAGTAAGGTACAGAAAGTGGGATGGAATATATATTGGGATAATGTTCAGACTACAACAGGTAGTGTAACAGGAGAAAATGTTACAACTGCTCCAACTACAACAGGTACTTCAACAACAGAAGTTACATATGCTGTAACATTACCAGAGCCAGGAGACTTTTATGAATTTACAGTAGATGCAGTAAACGATGGAACTATTAATGCTATGATTGCAGAAAATGGAGTTTCAAATGTAGCTTATACTGACAGTACATATGAAACAGTTGCAACTTTACCAAAAATGTTTAGATATACTGTTACTTATGCTGATGGAAGCGCAATAGAAGATTATCATTTATTAGCTAAAAAGTCAGGTTCTACACCAACTAGAGAAACATATAAAGTACGTGTAGAATATAGAAATGATTCTGAAATAAACATAAGTGATTTAGCAGATATAGATGCTGATACTACATATTACTTTAAGTTTAGTACTAATTATGTTCAAGCTGATACTAATGCTATAGCAAGAAATTAATATTACTTATCAAAAGACTTAAAATTAAGTCTTTTTTTTTCTTTTTATCATAAAATTATATAGGTGATGATATGTCTAAGGAAGGTTTTAAGGATTTTGCAAGACTTCATCCAGAACTTGCTCGCAGTGTGTTAAATGATAAAGTGTCTTGGCAAAAGTTATATGAACTTTATGATATATATGGTGAGGATAGTAGTGTGTGGAATAGTTATTTAAACACTAGTAGTGTAACTGCTAATCTTATAAAAGATAGCGGACTTAGTGATATTGTCTCTACTATAAAAGGAATAGATTTGGAAACTGTTCAAAATAGTATTCAAAATATGCAAAAAGCTATTGGTCTATTACAAGAAATTGGAATTGGAAAAGCAAAAAATATAGAAAAATCAGCTTATGAGGCTAGGCCTATGTATAAATATTTCGAGGATTAATGCAGGTAAATGTTAAAATAGCTATTGAGCAAAATCCGAATTTAAAGAGATATTTAAAAGAAAACTCTTATTGGTATCATTATTTAAATAGGGATCCATCTTATTTAGAAATGATGGATGAAGAAATGAAAAAAAAGTATAAATTAACGACTGAAGATAGGATAGAAAAAATGTATAATAGTATATCTATGATGAGCGAATTTTTAAAAATTTTAAAATAACTATTGCATTATTTTAAAACTTCTGTTATTATCATGTTAGAAGTTCTAATGATATTTTGTTAGGACTTCTAGGTCGATGTTTGTGCGCATCGCCTTCTTTAAAACACTCTGTAATATGGGTGTTTTTCTATTATAGGAGATATTATGGAAATATATAAACTAATCAATAATTTGAAAGATTCTTTAGATAAAGAGGAAGTAATAATTAATATTAAAAATATTCAAAATAATATAAAAAATGATATTGAATTAGTTAGTAAAATTAAAAATAAGGATAATGTTGATGATAAAACTTTAATTAGAGAATACAAACATTTAGAAAATGGTGTTAATTATATAATTTTTTCAATTAATAAAGAGTTAAAAAGTGTTTTTAGGAGTGTTAGAGATGAAGGTCATTCAAGGTAAGTATAAGGGAATTTCTTTAAAGGGGTTTGATATTGACGGTACACGTCCTACAATGGATAGAGTAAAAGAGAGTTTATTTGCAATGATACAGAATAATATTAATGGAAGAAAAGTTCTTGACTTATTTGCAGGAAGTGGTGCTCTTGGAATTGAGGCTTTGAGCATGGGAGCAGAAAGTGTAGTTTTTGTTGATAAAAATAATGCGGCATGTAAAGTTATAAAAGAAAATCTTAATAAAATTAATGATTTTGCTACTATAATTAAAATGGATTATGAACTTGCATTAAAGAGTTTTAATGATATTCAATTTGATTTAATATTTTTAGATCCTCCATATAAAACTAATTATATTGAAAAAAGCCTTGAACTAATTAGCGAATATGATTTAATTAGTGATGGTGGTCTTATTGTTTGTGAGAGTGATGATTTAAATAAAATTAAGGCTCCTGATGGTTTAAAAGAAGTAAAATTTAAAAAATATGGAGAAAAGAAAGTAGTTATTTTAAAGAAGTAGTGTTATACTATATTTATGGTAGGTGATGGTATGAAGAGGCTTAATAATAAAGGTTTTGCTATATCTACAATATTTTATAGTATCATAATTATTGCTGTTTTGATTATGGCTATGTTATATAGTACTTTAATATTTAGAAAAAAGAGTTCAAATGATTTTGTTGATACTATGGAAAACAATTTAAATAAAGATAGTGTTAAGTGGTCTACTTGTGCATTATTTAATACTTCTGATTCTGCTAAAGTCGGGGATACTGTTAGATGTGGTTTGGAGAATTTTCATATTGTAGCAATTAATGATATGGAAGTTTATTTACTTTCTGATAATGTGCTTGCTAGTTATAGTAATGGTGATATTAAACAAATAAGTAGTGATTCAACGGCTTCAATAATAATGAGATCTTTTTCTTCCTCAGCTTATTGGACAACTAATGGTACTGATATTAATTTTGATTATGGGTCTAAATATCCTGCATTTGTTTTTGATAACAATAGTACGATTTATCAATATGTTCAAAAATATCAAGCTTATTTGAATAATAAACTTTCTATAAATAGTGCTACTGCAACACTTATTAATTTAGAACAGGCTGATAACATTGGACTTAAGATGGAAGGTGGAACTACTATTGGTGATTGGGTTAAGATAGGTTATAAATGGTATACTGGAGTTGCTACTTTAGATAGTAATGTATATATCGTAAATAGCGATAAGATAAATACTTCTTCTTATTCTCAGTCTGATGTATGTATAAGAGTGGTTGTTAGAATATCTAGGAAAGCATTAAATTAATTTTAACTGACGTAGTCAGTTTTTTTTATGAAAAATTAGCAATAAGAGTTGACAATTGCTAAAGGAGTGATATAATTATTTTAGCACTACTGGTAAAAGAGTGCTAGGAGGTTGATTTCATGTTGACAGAGCGTGAAGAAAGGATATTAACTTTAATTGTAGAAGAATACATTAAATTAACTAAACCAGTAAGTTCCAATCTCATTTGCAAGAGATTAAAATGTTCTTCAGCTACCGTTAGGAGCGAGATGAAAATTTTAGAGGATATAGGCTTACTAGAGAAGACTCATACTTCTAGTGGACGTGTACCAAGCGAAAAGGGTTACCGTTACTATGTTGATAATTTAATGGAACTTAAGAAGATGAAAGCAGAAGATATGTATAAATTAAAAGTAATTTTTGACAATCATCAACTTAATTTATCTGATACTATAACTAGAAGTTTAGAAGTAGTTGCGGATATGACAAATTATACTACAGTTGTTTTGGGTAGCACATCTCATGATAATTTACTTAAACAAATTGAAGTTGTTCCTATAAATGATGAGAGTATAACTGTTATTGTTATCACTGATAAAGGTCACGTTCAACATAAAATGATTACATTAAGAGATGTAAGTCATGATGAAATAAAAAAGACCGTAGGACTAATCAACAACCTAATTGTAGGTACACCAATTGATGAAGTATCACAAAAATTAGAGTTTGAAGTAAAGCCAATAATCGGTAAATATGTAGAGCAACATGAACAAATTTATAATGCCTTTTATAATGTGTTTACAGATTTTACTAATATAAAAGGTAATGTTAATTTTCAAGGTAAAAATAATATTTTAGATCAACCTGAATTTACTGATAGTACTAAAATGAAGGAACTATATAGTAAACTTGAAAATAAAGATGTAATAGATAATATACGAAGTATTCATAAGGATGATAGTAACAACATAGAAATTTATATTGGAGAAGAAAATAATATAGATGATGATGTAACTGTCATTAAGACAAATTATAAATCTAAGGAAGATAATGGTACAATAGCAATCATTGGACCAAAAAGAATGGATTATGAAAGAGTCGTTGGAATACTTGAATATATTAAAGAAAACATTGAAAGGTAATAAATTATGGCAAAAAAAAGTAATAAAAATGATAAAACAGAAGAAATATTAGCTGAAAAACCTGAAATTAATGAAGTGATGACTGATATTGATTCAGAAATTGAAAGTAAAAATAAAGAGATTGAAGCTTTAAAGATTGAAAATGAATCATTAAAAAAACTAAGTGAAGATCTTTCAAATAAAGTTAAATATACTCAAGCTGAATTAATTAATTATAGAAAAAGAAAAGATGAAGAAGTAGAAAAGATTAAAAAATATTGTAATCAGGATATTATAGTTGATCTTCTTCCAGTAATTGATAATTTTGAGAGAGCTGTTAAATATGATGATAATAACTTAGATGATGCATTTTCAAAGTTTTTATCAGGGTTTAAACTAATGTTTTCGGATTTAAATAATGTACTTGTCAAGTATGGAGTTTCTGAGATTAGTCGTGTAGGATTAGAATTTGATTCCAAATTAGAACAAGCGCTTCTTACTGATAATGTTAAGGATAAAAAAGATGATGAAGTACTTGAAGTACTATTAAAGGGATATATGCTTCATGATAGAGTTATTCGTCCCGCAACTGTTAAAATTAATAAAATTGATGAATAGGAGAGATTAATATGGGAAAAATTATAGGTATAGATTTAGGTACAACAAATAGTTGTGTATCTGTTTTGGAGGCAGGAAGTCCTGTTGTTATTCCAAATCCTGAAGGTGGTAGAACTACTCCTTCAGTTGTAGCTTTTAAGAAAGGTGAAAGAATAGTAGGTGATGCTGCTAAACGTCAAGCTATTACTAATAAGAATACTATCAGTAGTATTAAAAGATTGATGGGATCAGGAAAGAAAGTTGAAGTAGAAGATAAAAAGTATACACCTGAAGAGATTTCTGCAATGATACTTTCTTATATGAAAGATTATGCTGAAAGCTATTTAGGAGAGAAAGTAGATCGTGCAGTTATTACTGTTCCTGCATATTTCAATGATTCACAACGTCAGGCAACTAAAAATGCTGGTAAAATTGCAGGTCTTACAGTTGAACGTATTATTAATGAACCAACTGCAGCTGCACTTGCTTATGGTCTTGATAAACAAGATAAGTCTCAAACTATCTTAGTTTATGATTTAGGTGGAGGTACATTTGATGTATCAATTCTTGAACTTGGTGATGGTGTTTTTGAAGTTAAATCTACTAATGGTAATAATAAACTTGGTGGAGATGATTTCGATCAAGCTATTATGGATTATTTAGTAGCTGAATTTAAAAAGGAAAATGGTGTTGATTTATCTAAAGATAAGATGGCAATGCAAAGACTTAAAGAAGTTGCTGAAAAAGCTAAGAAAGATTTATCAGGTGTTACATCTACTCAAGTATCTGCTCCATTTATTGCTCAAGGAGAAGATGGAGGACCTCTTCACTTAGACGTTACGCTTTCTCGTGCTAAATTCGAAGATTTAATACGTGATTTAGTTGAATCTACACTTGAACCTGTTAGAAAAGCTTTAAAGGATGCTAAACTTACTAAGGATGATATTGATAAAGTAATATTTGTTGGTGGTTCTACTCGTATTCCAATGGTATATGATTTAATTAAGAAAGAATTAGGAAAAGAACCATCTAAGGAGGTTAATCCTGATGAGGTTGTTTCTATGGGTGCTGCTATCCAAGGAGGAGTGTTAACTGGAGATGTTAATGATATAGTACTATTAGACGTTACACCACTTTCTCTTGGACTTGAAACATTAGGTGGTGTTATGACTACATTAATTCCTAGAAATACAACTATTCCTACTTCTAAGAAGGAAGTATTCTCAACTGCAGCTGATAATCAACCTGCCGTAGATATTCATGTATTACAAGGTGAAAGACCAATGGCAGCAGATAATAAGACATTAGGAAACTTCCAATTAACTGGAATTCCAGCTGCTCCTCGTGGAGTACCACAGATTGAAGTTACATTTGATATTGATGCTAATGGTATAGTTAATGTTACTGCAAAGGATTTAGGAACAAATAAAAAACAATCTATTACTATTACTTCTAATACTACTTTATCTGATGAAGAAGTTGAACAAATGATGAAAGAGGCAGAAAAGAACAAAGAAGAAGATGCTAAACGTAAGGAAGTAGCTGAAGCTCGTAATGAGGCTGAACAATTAGTGTTCCAAACTGAAAAATCACTTAAGGATTTAGGAGATAAGGTAGAAGATAGTGAAAAGAAAGATATTGAAAAATTAATTGAAAAAGTAAATAAAGAACTATCTAAAGATGAAATTGATCTTGATGATTTAAAAGAGGCTAAAGATAAACTTCAAGAAAAGGCTATGGAACTTGCTACAAAAGTATATCAACAAGCACAAAGCGAAAATACTGAAGCAGACTCTGAAGATAAAAAGAATAACAAAAAGAAAAAAGATGATGATGCAGAGGAAGCAGATTACGAAGAAAAATAATTGAAAGTAGTCATTAGGACTACTTTCTTAAATATAGGAGATATATTATGGCAGAAAAAACTAGAAGTGAAGTAAGAGAAGAAGATAAATGGAATTTAGAACTAATATATGAAAACTTAGAAGCATACAACAACGATTATAAAAAACTAGAAAAGATGTTACCTGTAATAAAAGAAGATTGTGCTAAACTGTTAGATAGTAGTAATAGTTTTGCAAAATATTATAAAGATGTTGAAGAGTTTACTAGAATTCTAGATAAAATGTTTACATATGCACACTGTAAAAAAGATGAAGATACGGCTAATTCAACATATCAAGAATTATATGATAAAACAGTTATTATATATACAAAATTTAGTGAGATTAATTCATGTGTCGTACCTAAAATAATTAAAGAAGATGAAAAAAGAATTAAAAGTTTTATTGAAAAAGAAGAATCACTTCAACCATATAAACACGAGATTGATAGTGTTTTAAGACAAAAAAAGCATTCATTATCAGATAAAGAAGAAAAAATAATAGCGGCTTTTACTCCTGTGTTTCAAACTGCTGATAATACTTATAGTTATCTTACAAATGCAGATATGAAATTTAAAGATGTTATTGATGAAAATGGTAATTTAGTTGAATTTAATGAAAATATGTATTCTAGATGTATAAGTTCTAAAAATAGAGATGTTAGAATTAGTGCATTTAAAAGTCTTTTTGAAGGTTATAAATCTTTTGAAAATACAATAACGTGTCTTTATGCTAGTGTGTTAAATCAAGATAGTATTAATGCCAAATTAAGGGGATATAATTCATCAATTGAAAGTTATTTGGATGGAAAAAATATTCCTGTTCAACTATATGAAAATTTAATTAAGAGTATACGTTCTAATTTAAATAATTTATATAGATATTTTGATATTAAAAAAGAAATGATTGGATTAGATGAATTTCATTTATATGATGGATACGTTTCAGTTATAAAAAGTATTGATAAAAAGTATACTTTTGATGAAGCAAAAGAAATAGTAATGGATGCATTAAAAGTATATGGTGATGAATATACTAATAAATTAAAAGAGGCTTTTGATAATAGGTGGATAGATAAATATCCAAACAAAAATAAAAGAGGTGGAGCATATTCTACAGGTTCTTATGATACGTTACCATATGTGATGCTTAATTATACAGAAGAGTATAATGATGTTAGTACTTTAGCACATGAGTTAGGTCATTCAATGCACACTTACTTTGCTTCTAAAAATCAGCCATTTGCTACACATGATTATGTAATATTTTTAGCAGAAATAGCATCTACAACAAATGAATTAATATTAAATGATTATATGTATAAAAGAGCACAAACAAAAGAAGAAAAATTAGCTATATTAAATGAAAAATTAGATTTATTTAAAGCAACATTGTATCGTCAAACTATGTTTGCAGAATTCGAAAAAGAGGCTCATGATTATGTAGATAATGGAGGGGTAGTAACCAGTACTTATTTAAATGATTTATATTATAGGTTAAATAAAGATTATTTTGGAGATAATGTAGTAGTAGATGATGAAATAAGGTACGAATGGATCAGAATACCACATTTTTATTCACCATTTTATGTTTATCAATATGCTACTAGTCTTTCAATAGCTTGTTATGTGGCTGATAATATTTTAAATAATACTGAAGGATTTAAAGAAAAATATTTAGAATTATTAAAATCAGGTGGTAAAGATTATCCGTTAGAGTTATTAAAAATAATTTATATAAATTTAAATGATACAAAAGTATTTGATAGCGCTAATAATATGTTTAACCAAACATTAGAGGAATTTGTTAGAGTATACAAAAAATAGAGGTGAATTATGAATAGTAAACGTGATTATTATGAAGTATTAGGTGTAGAAAAAGGTGCAACAGAAGAGGAAATAAAAAGTGCCTTTAGACGTTTAGCAAAAAAATATCACCCAGATCTTAATAAAGATGATCCTAAAGCTGCTGAAAAATTTAAGGAAGTTCAAGAAGCTTATGAAGTTTTAAGTGATGAGAATAAGAGAAAAATGTATGATCAATATGGCCATGCTGGTGTTCAAAACGGTGCACAAGGTATGGGAGGTTTCTCTGGATTTAGTGGTGGATTTGATGGCGTTGATTTAGGAGATATTTTTGATAGTTTCTTTGGAGGAGGTTTTTCTTCATTTGGTGGAGGAAATACTTCTCGTAGGACTAGAGGTAGTGATGTTTTAAAAAAAGTTAAATTATCATTTGAAGAAGCGGTATTTGGCTGTGAAAAGGAATTTGAACTTGATTTGATTGAAAATTGTAGTAAATGTGGTGGCAAAGGTGGAATAGGTGAGCGAACTTGTCCTACCTGTCATGGCTCTGGTACTATTACTTCTGAGCAACATACTATTTTGGGATCTTTCTTGTCAAAGACTACATGTCCTGATTGCCATGGTGAAGGTCATACTTACAAAGAAAAATGTGATCTATGTGGTGGTAAAGGTAAGGTTAAAAATCATAAGACAGTTACTGTTAATATACCATCAGGTATAGATACTGGAAAAAGACTTAGACTTTCTGGTAAAGGTAATCCTGGTAGTAATGGAGGAACTAATGGTGATTTGTATTTAGAATTTTATGTTGAAGAACATGATTACTATAATAGAGATGGTGATGATATATATCTAGAAATACCATTAACTGTAACTGAGGCTGTACTTGGATGTAAAAAAATTATTCCTACTCTTTATGGCAATGTTAATTTAAATATTCCTTCAGGAGTTAACAACTTAGATAAACAGAGAATAAAGGGAAAGGGTATTAAGAATTCAACTACTGGCAATGTTGGAAATATGTATTTAATATTTAATGTATTAATACCAAAAAAATTATCTAGAGAACAAAAGAAATTATTTGAACAGCTTGATGCTACTGATTTTGATGATAAAGAAATTAAAGAATTTAATAAGTTTACTGAAAGGAATAATAAATAGTTATTCCTTTTAATTGACTTTAGGGTTTGTTCTGGATATAATAAGTACACTTATGGAGGAAAATATGACAAGAAAAGATATAGAGAAACTTGGTTTTAATACGGATAAGATAAATGATTATAAAGAGGAATTAGTTGAAGATAAAAGTGTTTTAAACATTGTTAAAATAGGAGATGTCTCTGGTATACCTGATATTAGTAAAAACAAAATAAAGAGATATAAATCTGATAAAATTAAAGAATTGGAGCATTTAATAAAAGTGGCTACTGATAATAAAAATGAGTTGATTGAAAAGTATGATGCTTTGTTAAATGATTTAGATTTTAGCTTAGGAACTTTAAAGTCTAAGGGAATAAAATCTCTTCTTTTAAATGTGCAAGAAGTTATGCCTTGTGCAATGTCTTCTGATGAGGCTCGTACGTTTAGTAAAGCATTAAATTTGGAGTTTAATGTCGAGGTTGTTGGTTTATTAGGTGAATACTTTAAATTAAGAAAGAAATATTTAGAGAGAAGATTTATTTTAAATTTTCCTAAGTCAATAGCTAATTTATTTATTGATGGAGATATTAATCATGCTTACTATGATAATTTAAATGATATAAATGAATTAAAAAATAAATTTAAGGTAGAATTAAATAAGTTTTATGATGAAAAACAAAAGTATCTATTTGAATTTAATCCCAATAGAATGGGGCTTTATAAATTAAAGGGTCAAAAAGATATTTATGATATTGAAAAATATATTAATTCTCATAGAAATAAGATTTCATTATCTACATATTTAGAAATAACAAATATAATTAATATGATTCAAAAAGTGATTAATAAAGGGTTTATGACTAGAAAGAAAAAAGAGCAAGTTGCTCAATTATGTTTTGATTTAATAGATCCAGTTAATAATAGTATTGATGAAGTTAAAGCTTGGTATTTATCTAATATTTATAATAGTACTTTAGGAATAGTAAAAACAAATTATAGTAATAATTTAAGAATTGAAAATGTAATTAATAATCCTAAAAATAGTAGATATTTATATTCTTTGATAGATAAAAGAGAAATGGATTATCTTGAATTAGAAAAAGAAATTCAATTAGTTGAATGCCAATTAAAAATAACTGATACGTATTATTATGATAATGCTATGGAAATCGTTGAGAAGATGACTAAGTCTTCATCTGATAAAATTAATTCTGATGCTATAGAAGTATTAAATAGATGTTATTCTATAGCAAATCATTCAGTTGATGGTGATTATATTATTAGTTATACTGAACCTAAAGAAGATCAATTTATTAATTTAGTTAGTTCAATCATTTTATTAAAAAATAATAGTGAAGATGTTAAAGTAATAAAAAAAGTATAATTCTTATGTTGAATTATACTTTTTAATATACCATGGTATGTAATATTCTTTTTGTATTATTAAAGTTTAGTTTTGCTATTTCTTTAAGCTTTTCTTGGCCATATTTTTCTACTACTTCTTCGCCAATTTTATCAACGTCTACTCCAGCTCCTTTTGCTAGAGGTATAGAAAGGCTATCACTTAATTTATCAAATTCTTTTAAGAAAATATATCTACTTATGATTGAAGAAGAGGCTACTGCTAAATTTTTATCTTCTGCTTTAGTAATAAAAGTAATATTCTTTTGTATTTTATCTACATCTGTTAAATATGCATAGTATCTATTTTCTCTTGCGAATTCATCTACTATTATGTAATCATAGTCTGGTTTTTCTTCATTTATTAATTGAAATAGTACTTTGTTATGCATGATAGCTTTAATCTTATTCATATTTACATCTTTTGTATATTTTTCATTGTATTCTTTGTTAGATAGTATTATGCTGCGATATTTAATCTTTTTTGCAATCTGTGGTGCTATTTTCAGTATTTTTTCATCACTAATTTTTTTTGAGTCGCCAACTCCAAGTGATTCTAGAAATTCAATATCTTCTTTTTTTACAAAGCTGGCAGTAACAACAATAGGGCCAAAGTAATCACCTGTACCAACTTCGTCTGAACCTACTGCTGATGAATTATAATATTGCTGTTCAAGAGTTGCTTTCTTTTCTTTTTCTTCCTTTGATACTCCCATCATTTCTTGCCACATCATAGCATCTACATCAGCACTTACTCCTTGGAACATGACTTTTCCTGATGTGTACATGGTAATTACTGTGTCATTTTCTTCAGCTTGAAACACTACGTAAGGGATTTCTTTATCTCTTTTTTTATCTTCATAATATTTGATCATTTTATCTTGAACTTCTTTATTAACTTTTAAAACTATATTCATGTGTTCACCTCTTGTTTTATTATAGCATATTTTATTTATTTTTGTTATAATAATAATAGGAGGAATGATGTATGAATGTTTGCGATATAGTTTTAATTATAATTTTAGCTGTATTTGGAATTGAAGGTTATAGAAAGGGCTTTTTTAGGGAAACACTAAATGTTTTAGGAATTGTTATTGTTTTATATATTTCTTTTTTACTTATGAATCCTTTGGGAAATTTTCTTCTTGAAAAATTACCTATTGTTTCTTTTAGTTTAATTGGGGTAGAAATACAATCATTAAGCGTTTTGTTTTATCAGTTGATATCTTTTGTAATACTTTCTGTTGTTTTATATATAATATTAAACATAATACTTAAAATAACTGGCTTGCTTTCAAAAGTAATGGGACTTAATAAAATATTAGTATTTCCTTTCAAACTACTTGGTGGTGTAGTTGGACTTGTTACTGGGTATATTGTTCTTTTTTTCATACTTCTTGTTTTGTCGGTTCCATTTAATGCAAAAATTGCTTCTTATAGGGATTCTAAAATTAAGGATATTATTATTGATAATAAGATAATGATGACAAAATCTATAAAGAAAGTGAGTAATTCTATAGATGAAGTTTATGATTTAACATACAGAATAGATGATGATAAAAATAGATTACAAAATAGTGACATTTATAATGCTGAAGTGATGGATATTATGTTAAAAAATAGAATAGTAAATATTTCTACTATTGATAAATTAATTAAAGAAAAGAAAATTAAGACTTATGATAAACTTAATGTAGTTTTAGATAAGTATAGATAGGGTAGTAGGATGATTAAATATTTAAATGATAATGATAATTTTTATGAAGAAATAAAACAAAAAGTTGTAATAGTTGATTTTTATGCTTCTTGGTGTGGACCTTGTAGAATGTTAAATCCTATATTGGAAGAAGTTGATAAAGAATTAGATGATATTAAAATACTTAAAGTTGATGTTGATGAAATTAGGGATATTTCTAAGAAATTTGGAATACTTAGTATTCCAACATTAATTGTTTTTAAAGACGGTATTGTTGTAGAGAAGAAGGTTGGATTTAGTAGTAAGGAAGATATTTTAAAATTAGTTGATAAATAAAAATAATCAAGACTATAGTAGTGTCTTGATTATTTTGCTATAAAGATATCTTCTAGTATTTGATAACTAAATATTTCTATATTTTTAATATCTTCGTTTTTTAATAATACTTCATAGATTACTTTGTCATTGTATTCTTTATATATTACTTTATTATCTTTTAATATATAATTTAGTTTATCAATGTCATTATAGTCTATTTCAATTCTTACTTTTTTTCCTTTAACTAATTCTTTTATTTCTGCCTTTTTTAATGCTTCCTTTACAACGTTGCTGTATGCTCTAACTAAACCTCCTGCGCCTAATTTTATACCACCAAAGTATCTTACAACTATACAAAGAATTCTATTTAATTTATTTTGTTTTAATACATTTAAAATAGGAGAGCCAGCAGTTCCACTAGGCTCTTTGTCATCACTCATTTTTTCGTTTGCATCCAATATATATGCGTAGCAATGATGAGTTGCATCTTTATAATTATTTTTTACTTGATTTAAATATGTTTTGATATCTTCTACATTATTAATTTTATATAGGAAAGTAATAAATTTTGATTTGTTAATTTCCGTTTCATTTGATATGTTTTCTTTAATTGTATACATCTAATCACCAATTATATTATATAATAGTTGTCAAATTTTAACAATTTTATAAGTAAAAATTTGTATAAATATGATATACTAATAAAGAGGGATGATTATATGGGTTTATTTAGAAAGAAAACTGAAAGCAAAAATTTGGATTATACGGCTATTAATGATTTTGCTAGTAGTGGAGTAAAAGTTAATAAACTACTTGAAATACTTATTATTTTATGTATTATTGGTGCTAGTATTATTTTACTTCAAAAGATTCATGTTCTACCAATAATATTAGATTTTTTAGGTGTTATTAGTCCAATTTTTATAGGCCTTATTATTGCATGGATTGCAAGCCCACTTGCTGATAAGTTGGACCGTAAAATGCCTAGAGTACTAGCTTGTTTAATAGTATATATTATTATTTTAGGAGTACTTGCATTAATTCTTACTTATACGGTACCTAGTATTGTTAATCAAATTAAAACACTATCTACTAAGATACCTACAATGGTTGATGAACTTCAGGCGTTTATTAATAAAGTTTCTAGAAATTTAAGTATTTCTAAAACAGATACTTTTAATTATTTGAAGAAGAGTTTATTTAATAGTTTAGAAAATATTGATAGTGAAAGTATTGGAAGTGTTACTAATGTTATTATTGGTGGGGCTACTTCTATTGTTAATGTTTTAGCGACATTATTTTTATCATTAATGGTAGGATTTTATTTCTTACTTGATTATCATAAATTGACTGCTAAAGTTTATAAGTATATTCCATCTAAATTTAAGCAAGATGCTCGTGAGTTAAGTAAAAGAATCAATCAGTCACTTAGAGGATATATACAAGGTGTACTCATTGTTATGGCTTTAGTTTTTGTTAGTCAAACTATTGGTTTAACTCTAGCTGGTCATGAGGCTCCTATGTTATTTGCTTTGATATGTGCTATAACTGATATTATTCCATTTTTTGGACCTTGGATCGGTGCTATTCCTGCTGTAATTGTTGGATTCTTAATTTCACCACTTACAGGTGTATTGACTATAGTTAGTATCTTTATTGTACAAGCTTTAGAAAATAATATTTATCAACCTATTATTATGGGACATACTATGAAGCTACATCCGATTACTATAATAGCAGCATTGCTAATATTTGGACATTTCTTTGGTATTGTCGGCATGATAGTTGCTACTCCTGTAGTTGCTACTTTGAAATTATTATTCCAATTTATTGATGAAAAAATCGATTTTATGGAAAAATTTGAAAAAGTTTAAGTTTTAGTTGTATAACTAAAATTAATTTGATAGAATAGATATGAAAAAGAGATGAAACGTTGAATAAAGATGAGTACTAGTATGATTTTTTATAGAGAGACTCTGCTTGGTGAAAAGAGTTAAAATAGTATTAGGAAGCTACTTTAGGAGTTTTACGGGAGACCGTTATCAGTAATTAAGACCAAATTTAGGATGGTACCGGGCATGTTTTGCCCTCCTAAACTAGGTCTTTTATTTGTGGAGGTTTTTATGCTTTATAAATATGACGAATATGAGTTAGAGTCGTTAAAAAAATATTTGAATGATAATACAATTGAATTATTTATTAATGATATAATGAATTGTAGTAATAGTGGTGTTTTAAGGAAAATAGATGGTTTTGATCACTTTAAATTGCTATATAGTGATATATTAAATTTGTTTTCTTTATCTTGTAAGTATGGAGCAAATAATGAGATAAGAACAGCTTTATTTACTAATAAGGCTGATCCACCTATAGTTAGATATCAGAGTTATTTGAATGATCCGGAAGATTTACATTTCATGCTTAATAATTTTGCTATGTTATCAGGTAAAAATAATACTGATGATATATTATTCTTTACTGATGAGGATTTTATTAGTGGGGAAGAAATACCTTTTATTGATGTTTATGATCTATTAAAGGAAAGAAAAGGGTTATATATTTTGCCTCCTTTTATTGATGTTGTATCTAGTTTTGATAATACTAGTTTTCAAATGTTACCTCTTATTGCTCCAAGTGAAGATATTGAAGATTCTTTTTATAAAATTAGTGATGAGGAGTTGTATAAGTATTATTTATCGATTATAAATAATACAGATCAATATAAGAGTATTTCTAATAAGATTAAAAATGATTTAAGAAATTGTTTAACACAATTACATTATAAATATATGATTGGACCAAAAATTGAAATGGTTGAAAATTGGAGGAGGAAACTATGAAAATTTATATGATTGCCGGGAAAGCAAGAAATGGAAAAGATACTTTGGCAGGGTATATGAAAGATTATTTTGAGGAATATGGAGAAAAAACTTGTATTATGCATATTGGCAACTATATTAAGCATTTTGCAATTGATTATTTTGGATGGGATGGCGGTGATAATACTAAACCTCGCAGTCTTCTTCAAAAAATTGGTACTGAAATAATTAGAGAAAAAATGAATAAGCCTAAGTTTTTTACTGATAGACTAATTCAAGATATGGAAGTTTTAAATAATATGTTTGATGTTATAATAGTTGCAGATGTTAGATTACCTAGTGAATTTGATGAAGTTAGCAATGTATATAAGAATATTGTAAAAATACATATAAAAAGGCCTGATTTAGTGAGCAATTTAAGTAATGAAGAACAAAAACATATTACAGAAATTGCTTTGGATAATTATGATGATTATGATTATAAAGTTATTAATACTACTTTAGAAGAACTTAAGGAAAAAGCACTTGAAATAGTAAAGGAGGAAATTAAATGAAAAAAATGACACATAATGAAATTAGAAATATGTGGTTTAACTTTTTTAAAAGTCATGGGCACAAAGTTATTGATAGTGCACCACTTATCCCAATAAATGATGATACCTTGTTATGGGTTAATGCTGGTGTTACTCCTCTTAAAAAATATTTTGATGGAACTATTGTTCCTGATTGTAAAAGATTAACTAGTATACAAAAGTGTATTCGTACTAATGATATCGAGAATGTAGGTATAACACGTCGTCATCAAACCTTTTTTGAAATGATGGGTAACTTTTCTATTGGAGATTATTTTAAGAATGAAGCTATCGAATATAGCTATGAACTTTTAACTAGCGAGAAATGGTTTGGTATTCCTAAAGAAAGACTATATGTTACTGTTTATACTTATGATAGTGATGCTTATAATAAATGGATAGAAGTAGGAATGGATCCTAGTCACATAATTAAATTAGATGATAATTTTTGGGAAATTGGTGCAGGACCTTGTGGACCGGATTCAGAGATATTTTATGATAGAGGGGAAAAATATGATCCTTTAGGAGACGCTTTCTCAAAGTTTAAGAGTGATGATGAACAAGAACGTTATGTTGAAATTTGGAATAATGTTTTTAGCCAGTTTAATCAAGAAGAAGGATTAGAAAGAAAGGATTATAAAGAATTACCGCATAAAAATATCGATACAGGAGCTGGCCTTGAACGTTGGTGTATGATTTTTCAAGATGTAGATTCCAATTTTGAAACAGATTTATTTATGCCTATTATCGAAGCTATTGAAAAAATTACGAATGTAAAATATCAGGGTCAGACTCCTATTAAAGTAATTGCAGATCATATTAGGACTATTACTTTTGCTTTAAGTGATGGAGCATACTTTGATAATAGTGGGCGAGGATATGTACTTCGTAGGTTATTAAGAAGAAGTGAAAGATATGGTAGAACAATGGGATTAAAAGAACCTTTTATGTATAAATTGGTTTCTGCTGTTGTAGAAAATATGAAAGATGCCTATCCATATTTACTAGAAAGACGCGCTGATGTTGAAGTACTTGTTTTAGAAGAAGAAAAATTATTCTTAAAAACACTTGGTGAAGGTGAAAGAATTTTAAAAGAGTTAGTTAAAAATTCAACTGATGGTACAATTAGTGGAGCTGATAGTTTTAGACTTTATGATACTTATGGATTTCCTTTTGAACTTACTTTAGAATACTTAAATGAACTTGGTTATACAACAGATAAAGGTGAATTTGATAAGTATATGAATGCTCAAAAAGAAATGGCAAGGAGAGCAAATATTAATACTACTAAAATGGCTAGCCAAAAAGAAGTGTTATTAAATTTTAAGGATGAGTCTACATTTGTGTATGGTATTTATCGTTTAAAAACTAGTGTACTTGCAATATTTTCTAAAGATAGTATCGTTCCTGAAATTAATCATGATGGATATATAGCTCTTGATAGAACTTGTTTTTATGCTCTTTCTGGTGGGCAAGTTAGTGATACTGGTATGATTATTGGAAAGAACTTTAAAGCGCGTGTTTTGGATGTATTTAAGGGACCAAATGGGCAACATATTCATAAGGTTAAACTATTAGATGGTGTAATTCATGAAAAAGATGAATGTGAACTTGTTTTAGATAAAGAAAGAAGAAAAATGATAGAACAAAATCATAGTAGTGTTCATTTACTTCATTATGCTCTTCGTACTTTGTTAGAAGGTGATGTTCATCAAGCTGGAAGTTATGTTGATTCAGAAAAGTTAAGACTTGATTTTACATATTCAAAAAAATTAACTGATGAAAAAGTTGTAGAAGTTGAAAACATGGTTAATGATTTAATTAAAAAGGGAACTATTGTATCTACCGAAATAATGCCACTTGATAAAGCTCGTGAAATAGGTGCTATGGCACTATTTAGCGAAAAATATGGGGATATGGTTAGAGTAGTTAAAATTGGAAAATCTATAGAGTTATGTGGTGGTACCCATACTACTAATACATTAAATATTAAAAGATTTGCTATTTACTCATATGAAAATAAAGGTACAAATGTATACAGAATAGAGGGATGTACTGGTGATAAGATAGAAGATACTTTATATAATACGGTTAAACCATATAATGATGAGACTATTAAATTATTAATGAAAGCTAAAAGTATTTTGGATGAGGCAAAGAAGAAAAATATTGATTTGGAATTTGATGTTGATATTGATAATACTGATTTATTAGGATATGAAAGTATTATTTTTAATCAGAATAGGCTTTCTTATGTTCAATCTGAAGTAAGAGAACTTGAAAAGAAGTATTTAAAGAAAATAGAAGAAAATACATTAAATGATTTAGAAAAATATCGTTCAAATGTTAAAGTTTATACTAGTATTAATGGACTAATAATGGAAGTTAATAATATGGATTTAAATATACTTAAGAGTATTGCAGATACATTAGTAAATGAAATGAAACCTGGTTGTGTTTTCTTTATAAATAAGAAAGATGATGGTAGTGTTAATTATGTTTGCCGTAGTAATTCATTTGTAAATGCAGGTCTTGTTGTTAAAGATGCCTCTATTAGTTCTGGAGGTAATGGTGGAGGTAGTTCTACATTTGCTCAAGGTGGAGGGCGTAATACTGAATTATTGAATGAAATTAAAGCACATTTAGAGAAAGTATTTAATAATGAAAAATAATTATTTATTGGTTTATGATGATATTTATTTATTGAATAACAAAATTGATGAGTTAATCAAAAATGGTTTCTCAGAAGCTACTATGAGTATATATGATTTGGAAGATGATAATACTTTAGATAATGCCTTAATAGATTTGGATACTTATTCATTTTTATCATCACAAAAAGTAATTATTATTAAAAATATTGATTATTTACAAGATGATAAGAGTACTAAACACTTACTTAAGTATTTAGAACAAAGTAATGATGACAATCTACTTATTATGACAACTAGAAAATTTAATAATACTAAAAAGATTAATAAGGAATTAAAAAATAAAACTAATTTTATAAAATTGGAAGTTAATATTTCTCAAGAAATTAAAAAGTTACTTAAAGATTATAAATTAGAAAATGGTGTAGTTGATATGCTTATTGAGTATTCTAATAATAATATTGATATTATTAAGACAGAGTGCGATAAACTTATTCAATATAAGGATACTGATATGAATATAAGTGTTCATGATGTATCTTTACTTGCGGTAAAACATCTTGGAAATTCTAATGATATAGTTTTTGACTTAATTAAAAATATTGCCTCTAAAGATAAAAAGAGGGCCATTGAAAAGTATAAATTATTGGAGGATTACCAAGTTGATGATATATCATTAATTGGGTTATTAGAGAGTCAGTTGAGATTAATGATGGAAATTGATTTGTTACTTGATAAGAATAAAAGGAAGGATGAAATTGCTAAAGAATTGGAACAACATCCTTACAGGGTACAAAAGACTATTGAATTATTAAGATATGTTAATAGGCATGAATTAATAAAGTTGATTAAGAATTTAAGTGAAATGGATTATAAAATTAAATCAGGGTTAATTGATTCTAAAGGTTCTATTTTAATGTATATTATAAATATATAAAAAATAAATGATGTTAGTTTTCATCATTTATTTTTTTTAATTTGTCATAAACTGTCTTAATATTTATTTCATAGCCGTTTGTTTTAGGGTGATAGTATTCTTTATTTTTTAATTTGTCTGGTAAATATTGTTGGACTACATAACTGTTAGGATAGTCATGTGGATATTTATATTCTAAGGCATTTGTTTTGATATGTTTTGGTATTGTTCCTACATTTCCTTTTTCAATATCGCTAATTGCTTCATCAAGGGCAATATGTGCGGTATTGCTTTTTGGAGATAATGCCATCTCAACTATTATTTCACTAATTGGAATTCTTGCCTCAGGAAGTCCAAGCCTTTCACAGGCATTAATAACTGCATCAAGTCTTGGACCAATATTAGGATTGGCTAATCCTATATCTTCATACGCAATCACTGACAATCGTCTAAACAGTGAATCTAAGTCACCTTCAACAATCAGTCTAGCTGCATAGTGAAGACTTGCATTAACGTCACTTCCACGAATAGATTTTTGTAAACCACTTAATACATCATAATGACCTTCCTCATTTTTATCAGAGAAAAATACAGGTTTGTTGTTTATTTTTCTAACTACTTCTTCATCAATTTTTTTGTCACTTGTTGCATAGTAACATACTTCAAGTAAATTATAAGCGTATCTTAGATCATTTCCGGAAAGATGAGCTATTAATTCTATTGTTTTATTATCAATTTTAATATCTTTTAAATCAGGATGTTTAATTGCGTTTTTTAGACCTTTAATGATATCTTTTGTGTCTAATTCTTGTAATTCAAATAACTGACATCTACTTCTAATTGCTGGATTAATTGCATGATAGGGATTAGATGTGGTCATACCAATTAGAGTAATTAATCCACTTTCTAGTTGTGGAAGTAGTATGTCTTGTTTGTCTTTATTAAGACGGTGGATTTCATCTAAAACTAGAATCATGCCATTATACATTTTTGCTTCTTCTATAATTATATCTAAATCTTTTTTTGTATTAATAGTAGCATTAAAAAAACGGAAACGTTCTTTCAAATCATTAATAATGGCGTTTGCTATAGAAGT
Organism: Bacilli bacterium; assembly: GCA_017525855.1. The sequence goes on along the minus strand of JAFXSE010000118.1, from coordinate 76,048 downwards.
TTTGCCAATTCCAGGTTTTCCATATAAAATCATTGAAAACAATTTTTTGTTTTTAACTAAATTTGTTAGTATTTTATCTTTTCCAATTAAATGACTTTGCCCAATTACATCTTTAAGTGATTTTGGAGCGAGTTTTAAAGCTAAGGGTTTTTCCATATGCGTTCACCACTATATATTGTATCAAAAAAAGTAAAGTTGTAAAAGTATTAATAATTTTATATAATAATATAAGGTGGTAATAATGGATTTTGATGAGTCTATTTTGGAATTTTTAAATTACTGTATGATTGATAAAGGCTTAAGTGATAATACATATTTGTCTTATAAAAATGATTTAAATATGTATGCTTTATATATGATTGAAAAGGGTATTCTTAAACCAAATGATATTAAAACATCAGATATTGAGGATTACTTAGTGTTTTTAAATGAAAGTAGTCATGATGAGATTTCTACTGTTGCTAGAAAGCTAACTTCTATTAAGAATTATCATTCATATTTAGAAAAAGAAAATATTACTAGTAAAAATGTAGCTGTTGGGATAAAAAGGCCTAAGTTAAGAAAACATGTTATTAAAGCTTTATCTGTTCAGGATGTTGATAAATTAATGGATATTACTTTAAAGACTCCATTTGACTATCGTAATAAAGCTATGTTAGAATTGATGTATGGAACTGGTCTTAGGGTTTCAGAATTAGTTAATCTTACTTTAAATAATATTGATTTTACTAATTGTTTCATTAGAATTATTGGTAAAGGTAACAAAGAAAGAATAATACCTTTAGGTGAATATTCTATGTATTATTTAAATCAATATATGGATATTAGAAGTTCATTAGTTAAGAAAGATATGTGCGATGCTTTGTTTTTAAATAACCATGGAAAAAAGATTACACGACAAGGATTTTTTAAGAATTTGAAGGCTCTTTTAAAAGAAAAAGGGTTAAATGAAGATGTATCTCCTCATACTTTAAGACATAGTTTTGCAACACATTTATTAAATAGTGGTGCTGATCTTAAAAGTATTCAGGAGATGTTAGGACATTCTGATATATCTACAACTAGAATTTATACGCATGTTAGTGATAATAAAGTAAAAAATGATTATGTTTCATATCATCCGCGTACTAAAAAGGAAAAAGGTGAGTAAATATGAAGTTTAAAAGAATTTTCTTAATGATTTTAGATTCATTAGGAGTAGGGGAAGCAGATGATGCTTCTCAGTATAACTCTAAGGGGGCTAATACTTTAGGTCATGTTTTAGAGCAAACAGAGCTATTTATACCCAATTTAAAAAAAATAGGATTACTAAATACAATTAATATGGATGATAATGATAATGTTGATGCATATTATACTATTGCTAAACCTACAAATATTGGTAAAGATAGTTTAAATGGCCATTATGAAATGATGGGAATTTCATCTTCAACTGTTTTTAAGACATTTAATGATGGCTTTCCTAACGATTTATTAAATCAAATCGAGCAAGTTACTGGAAGACGAATTATTGGTAATAAATCATGTGGTAATAGTATTGATATTATAAATGAACTAGGGGAGTTAGAGCAGAGTTATGGTTCATTAATTATTTATACTTCTGCTGATTCTGACTTGCAAGTTGCTGCACATGAAGACGTTATTCCTGTTTCTACATTATATCAATATTGTGAAAGAATTAGACAAATAACGCTTGATGATAAATGGAAAGTTGCTAGAGTAATAGCAAGACCTTTTACTGGAAAACCTGGTAAATATAAGTTAAGTAATGTAAGTCGTAAGGATTATAGTATTAAACCTCCTAAAAGGACTATTTTAAACGAATTAAGTGATAATAAGTATAATGTTATCGGTATAGGTAAAGTTAATGATATATTTGATAATAATGGTATTAATAAGATAATTAAAGTATCTGATAATCAAGAAGCTGTTAATAAATTACTTAATATAATGGATAAGAGATTTACAGGTCTTTGTATGGTTAATTTAAATGACTTTGATTCTAATTTCGGACATAATAGGGATGTAGAAGGGTATAGAAACGCTCTTGAAGAGCTTGATGTTGAAATACCTATTATACTAAATAAATTAGAATTAGATGATTTATTAATAATTACAGCTGATCATGGTAATGATCCAACATTCGAAGGAAATTATCATACACGAGAAAATGTTCCTGTAATTTTCTATAGTATCGGTTTTTCTAATCCTAAAAAGCTTTCTCCTTTAAGCTCACTTGGTTCAATTGGCGCTACTATTGCTGATAATTTTGAACTTGAAAAAACAGAATTAGGAATTAGTGTATTAGATGAATTGGAATAAATAAAGTAGTAGGGGAAAGGGATAGTTAGTAAACAACTATTCTTTTTTTGATAGGTCCCCTACTTTATATTCAAATAATATAAACTTATTAACTATTGATTGTATATTTAATATTGGAATTGAAGTGAAGAACTATACATAAAATTTGATTTCGATTGCTTAAAATTAATTTGTATTTTTAAATCATTATAATAATAACAACCGGGAAATATAAAATAATTGTAATTGAGGTTAATAATTATACATCTAACTTAATCTCGATTGCTTAAATTAAACTAAATGAATAAGATAGTTAACTATTAATCATTATTTCAATTTCTATAAATGAGTTTGTATAATTATAAATAATTAATTATATTATTAATACTATATAATGAATAAGTAATACTATGTAGTTACATATAATATAATGTATAGAAATATGCATATGAATATATAATATGTATATTTGAAATGATTTTTTTAAACAATTATATATAACTTCCTATAATTGATATTATGTTAACTTCTATAAATTGTTATTTTATATATAATAATAAAAACCATAATATTTTTAATTATGGTTCTTTTCTTTATACTACTCTTTCAAAGAAAGTATTATACTTTTCTTGATTGAATTTCAGCTATTTTTTCTAATACTTCTTTAGCGTTATTTTCATTTATTTCATTATAACCTAATTCTTTTAGGGCTTGTACTTTAGCTGTATTTAATTCTTGAGTTCTACTTAGTTTTTCTTCTTTTTTATGTTCAATATCTTCTACAAAACGTTTATGAGCTTCTGCAAGTTTAGTTTTTGATGATCCTCCATTATTATATAGTGTCATAGCAGAAAACATTATACTTTCAAATACAAACTGTTTATCTTTATTAAATACAAAATCATTAGGGTTAGTAAAACCTAGAGATTTTGACATATAAGCTAGTATATATTTTAATTCTCCTGCAGTTTCCATAGATTGTAGAAAATGATGAAGATAAATATAACTGTAATATGTATCTTTTGTTTTATCATCTGCAAGTTTTTCTTTTAATAGATTAATAATATCAGATAAAACTTCTTGTTCTTTTTTATTAAATCCTTTTAAATCTGCAACTATTTCACGACTAGATGAATCTTTTACTGTTTCATTTAATCTGTTTTCTATTTCAATGATGTAGTCACCATTAACCACTATATCTTTTAACTCTTCCCCACTCTTTATATTTAGTAAACTCAATAGTTTTACTGACTTTTCTTTTGGCCATTCATCTAAAGAAGGTAATGATAAATAATTGTATAGCATTTGACGCGATACTCCTAAATATTTTGCTAATCTAACTTTAGATATTCCTAATTCATTTATTAATCTATATAACTCCTGCATAATTGCTACCCTCCTAAATTAATTTTATCAGTTTTACGTAAATAGTCAAGTGTAAATTGACATATTTTTTTTAAAAAATTGTTGACTTTTATAATAAATACCATAGTTTTTTGTTATTTTTTCTTACTTCTTTTATAATGCCTCCCCCAAGACAAATGTCATCTTTATAAAACACACATGCTTGTCCTGGAGTTACACTTTTAACTTGATCATATTTAACTAATAAATTACCATCTTCTAAATATTCGACGTTTACTTCATTGTCTTGTTGTCTATATCTAAATTTAGCAGTCATTTTAGTAGGTCTTAAATCGCAATTAAAATTTACGTTTTCTACAATACAACTATCTGAATACAAGTATTCATTGTTTTCACCTTCACATACATATAAAATGTTTTTATTTAAATCTTTTCCTACAACAAACAATTTATCTTTTGTTCCACCTACTTCTAATCCTTTTCTCTGCCCTATTGTATAATACATTAACCCTATATGTTTACCAAGAACTTTTTTTGTTTTTATATCAACTATATCGCCTTCTTGGTTTGGGAGATAGTTTTTTAAAAAGTTTTTAAAGTTTCTTTCTCCTATAAAACAAATACCAGTTGAATCTTTTTTTGTTGCCGTTTCTAAATTGTATTGAGAGGCAATTTTTCTTACTTCTGGTTTATCTATATCACCCAAAGGGAAAATAACGTTTTTTAGTTGTTCTTTTGATAATTGAGATAAAAAATATGTTTGATCTTTATTTTGATCATGGCTTCTTTTTAAATAACCATCTTCCATTTTTGCATAGTGACCTGTTGCTATAAAGTCTGCTCCTAGTTTTAAAGCTTCTCTTACAAAGTAATCAAATTTTATATATTTATTACACATTATGTCTGGGTTAGGGGTTCTTCCTTTTTTTAATTCGGTTAAAAAGTATTCAAAAACATTATCCCAATATTCTTTAACAAAATCCACGCGATGTAGAGGTATACCTATTTTTTTACACACAGCTAAAGCATCATTATAGTCTTGTTCTTGAGGACAGATGTTATTGTTTAAATTAGGGTTACCTAAGTAATCATTATTAATTGAGCTATCCCAATTTCTCATGAAAAGTCCAATTACATTATATCCCTTCTCTTTTAATAGAATGGCAGAAACACTTGAATCTACTCCTCCACTCATTCCAATGACAACCGTTTTTTTGTCCATAATAAATCACCAACTATATTATAGCTTAGAAAAGAGTTTTTGTAAAAAGTTTTAGAATGTATGGAACAATAAATATTTCAATAATGCTACTAATAAATAGTAATATCATTGAAATTAGAAGTACTTTTATATATTTTTTCATTAATAATTTCAAGTTGTGTTCTTTGTTTTTAAAAAGATAATTAAATAAATATATTGAATAGTTAGTTGCAAAAAATCCTAGTATGAAATAAATAATTAAATTAAAAATGCTTGGAAAAAGATATAATATGCTTAAATATATTCCTTTAAATTTGAAAGTATATATAAATGAAGTAATAGAAAAACCTAGAGTAAAGCTTTTTATAGCTAAAAATAGTAATTCAAATATAACTCCAAACAATGATACACCTAATAACCACATAATTATTGTTATTAGGATATTATTTTTAAGTGTATTGATAATAAGATCTTTATTGGGTTTAGTGCTTAACTCTTTAAAAAAAGATGTAATAGTGTTTACTGTTATTTGTTTACCGTTTTTATCTAAAAATGCAAGAAATAATATACCACAGATTAAACTTATAGCACATAATATTAGTAATATTAAAAATATTTTTCTTTTTTTTATTTCTCTATATTTATTCTTGCTATTTACTATGTATTTTTCTTTCATTTATATCACCAATAAATTATATGTACTATAGAAATAATTAATAGTCTTTTTAATTTACTTTTTTTTACAAATATTTTATAATTATTATGAGGTGAAAATATGAATAAGAAAACTGTAAAGATTATATCTTTAATTTCTGTTTTAATAATGATATTTGGATTTTTTGGAGCTTTAATTTTTTATTTTATTTAGTCATTCAAGCAATGACTGGTTTTTTTCTTTTTCGTCTTTAAAATAAAATTTTAAATTACTATTTGTAAGCGTACATAAAAGAATTGAATCTGGCGTATTTAGATTCATTTTTTTTATTTCTTGTATTAGTTCTTTTTTTGTAATATTACTATGTTTAATAGCGTCTTCCATATATTCTCCATTAACTATTAAATTAGCACTTAAACTTGTTCTATTATTCTTTAATTTTAAGTCAGAAATAGTTGGATTTTTAAATTCGCTTTTTACAAGAAAACTAATACTTCCATTTGCCTCCATGATAGCAAATTCTATTTCAGATATATCAAAATATCCTGATATTCTAGCATCTTCTAGTAAATCGTTAACATCAATATTTACTTTTTTTAAGTTTTTTTCTATGATTTTACCCTTGTCTATTAGTATTGTTGGAGTACCTATAATGAATTTTCTAATATTAATACTTTTATTTATTAGTTTTGATATGACGTATGATAAAATGCCGAAAGTAAGTATTGCCATCATGCCATTAATATATTGCACTTCCCTATTTAGTGTCATTTCAGCTGTAAAGTTACCTATGGATATACCTATAACATAATCAAACAAACTAAATTGTGATACTTGCTTTTTTCCCATTATTTTAGTAATAAGAAATAAAAAGGCAATAGAACCTAAACACCTTGGTATTACAGTTATTGCTTCTAAAAGATTTATTTTCATAAAAAGACCTCCAGTTATATTTTGGAGGTTTTAATTCGATTTATACTTGTTTTAAATTTATTAAATTTTTAAAAACACTAAATGACATTTGAGGATATAATTTATCAATTAAATCATCTTTATAATATGATGTATTATTGATAAGCTCTATTAGTTTATTTAGTATTAATTCTGCTTGCTTTTTATATTTTTTACTATAATATGTATAATTATTCCAAACATAGTAACATGATTGAATATAATAAAGAACTACGTCCTTTCTAAACTTATTTTTAACGTGATTTAGAGTGTATTCTATGTTATTAATATAGTCAATCAAGTTGGAAGCTATCTCATCCATATCTAAGCCTTTTGTTAATGAATTATTATTATCTTTATAAATGTATAACGGATTAGTTGTTTTATTTATTCTAGTTGCATTAAATAAACATATATGGTTAAAACTATTGTCTTCACTAGTTCGTGTTGCATTAAAATTAATATTATATTTATTTAGTAGTTTTTTATTAAAAATCTTACCATGCAAGCATCCATCATGATTGTTATACTTTGTTTGTTTCGCATTTTCTTCAATTATGATAGCTCCATATGCATATTCATAATATCCAAAATTCATCATATCATATAGTTGTTGTAGCGATGTTTCATCATAGAATAAATCGTCACAGTCTAAAAATACTATATAATCCCCCTTTGAATTATCTAAACCAATTTGTCTACTAACACCTACTCCACAGTTTTTTGATAAATATATTTCTGTTATATTTAATCTATCTTTAAAAAGATTAATTTCTTTTTCATAACTGCGTTTTGAATGATCATTTACGATAATAACGTTTAAATTAAAATCTATTTCTTGCAGAGCAACACTACCTAATGCTCTTGGTAATAACTCAAATGAATTATATGCTGGTATAATTAAATCTAAAGTTTTATTCTTCATATTGTTCAACCTCTTTTATAAATTCTTGAAATGTTTTATCTGGAAGAAAATATGTAGACAAATTGCTATTGACATATTTTTGTAATTCCTCTGAAATAATATGATTTTTATTTTCATTTTTTAAATATTTTTGGTATTTGTAATATATATCTATGTTTTGTTTTGTATATTTATATATTTCATTTATTACGGGTTTGTTGTTCTGTTTAGAATATGATAAATATGTATAATAGATTTGCAACAATCCAAAAAATGATACATTTGCAATATTTTCTTTTTTTGCGTTTCTTTTTTCTAAAGCATATACTGTTTCACAAATACATTTATTATAGCTTTTTATTGCTGTGTAATTGTATTCATGATTGTTTTTTCTGGTAATTGATGATGGATTATTTTTCCAAACATATGTAAGCTCGTTTATATATTTTACTCTTGGTTCTAACATAAAAATTAAAAAGTTAAAATATAAGTCTTCATTGGTTGAAATATTTAGAAAAGTAATGTTGTGTTTAGTTAAAAACTCTCTTTTATAGATTTTTCCATGATTCCATATTTTTGTGTTTTCGTGAGTGATATATTTTTGTTTGTTTATTTCTTCTATAAATGAACTTACAATTAAATCATAATTATTTTTAATGATGTTTTTATATAGGATTTCAATGCTGTAATGATTATAAAAAACATCATCACTATCAATGAATATTATATAATCATTTTTTGAATGCTTTAATCCATAGTTTCTGGCTTCCGCTGGACCTTTATTTGTCTTTAATCTTAATAATTTTATATTTAAATAATCTTTGAATTTATTTACTATTTTAGAATAATCATTATCTGATTTATCATCTACTATATAAACACATACTTTATCTTTATAACTTTGAATTAAAATGCTTAATAGTGTTTTTTCAATTGTTTCATGCGCATTAAAAGCAGGAATTATTACATCAATCATTATATACTCCTTTATGTAATAAGTATATATTAAAAATGTTTAACTATCAAGGTTTAAAAAGTTACATTTTTTACATAATTCTTCTCTTTTTTCGCCTTTTTTAAATCCTTCTAGCATGTTTTTTACTCTTTTTGAATTTAGCATTTCTTTTAAATCATCTTTATATATATTTCCTAAATTTATATTTGCTTTAGTATCTAGGCAACAAGGTACTATTGTTCCATCTACTAGTATGCCAATATGATCTTTTAATCCATAGCATTCTCCTTTTTCGTTATAATAATTATTATTTAAATCGGGCCAAATAAATTCATTATATGTATTTATATAGATATTATTTTTAATTGTATTTGATTTTTTTAAATTTTCTAATTTAAAATTTGTTTTATAATGTTTATTAATAATTTCTAATATTTTTTTACTATATTTATTCTTTATCCAAAATCTATAAGATATATAAGTGTTGTTTAATTGATCAACTGTTTTAAATATATTATTTAAATATTCTTCTAAGTCTACATTATATCGTTTATCATAACTATGTAGTGAAATATTAATTTGACGTACTTTATTGCTTTTTAAATTGTTTATTAAATATCCATTAGTTGTTATATTAATGTAAAATTCTTTGCTGGCTTCATCAATAAACTCATTTACTTTGGGGTGAAGTAAAGGTTCGCCTAGAATATGAAAATATAAGTATTTAGTATATGGTTTAATTTTTAATAGTATTTTTTTAAAATCCTCTATCTTCATGAATTGATTAAGTCTTTTATTATGAATACAAAAATTACAATTTAAATTACAGTTATTAGTTATTTCAATATATATTTTTTTCATAAATACCTCTTTAATTATTATATAATAATTAAAGATTAGAAAAAAGGCCTTCCTAATCTTCATTAAATTTGGTTATTATTTCATAAATTTTAATTATTTCATCAGTGTCATAGTTTTTATAATATTGTTTTATAATTTCTTTTGTTATTTCTTTTTTCTTTATGTTCTTTTTTATTAATTTAGTATTAATTTTTTCAATAGATGTAATAGATGTTTCTATAGATTCAACATCATCAATCATTTTTATACTTTCTATTTGCATGATACCTAATTTTCTTTTTTTGCCATTTAATTTGAATTTAAAATAATCTATTTTTCTTAAAAAGTTTGGTCTTAAATAGTTTAAATAAATCATACCTGCGTATACTATATTTGTAAGGGATTTATTTATTTTTATTACATCTTTGTATTTATTTTTTAGTTTTGCATAATTTGTTATTATGTATTCATTGTCATTAATACTTGTTTTTTCTTCTTCAAACTTATCTGAACTATATTTAATCTCATTTGTTTTAGAAAAATTATATAAAAATAGTATAATTAATAACCATATTATCAATTTAATGTCTTTACTATCTAATAAAATATTATTTTTATTAATAACTTCTTGATTAATAATAAAACCTAATATTATTAATATTATATACATAATAATAGTTTTTTTATACTTGAAAAAATTTTCTTCTTTTAAATATGTTGTATATGCTATATTTGCAATAAACTCAAATATAATTATTAAATAAATATTTGAACTTTTACTATAAATACTTGCAACTAAAAACATGAATATAAGCGAAAATGATATATATTCAATTAAAGTTAAGTTATATTTTTTATTTAAAAAATTTAAAATTATAAATAAAAATATTCCAAATAATATATATGTAATAATGACAAATATTCCCATAATGTCCTCCAATTAGTGCTTATTATAGCTGTTTTACTATGTTTTTGCAAGTATAAAAATTAAAAGGAAATTATTGTTACGTTAAAAGTATAATCTTTGATTATATTAATAATGTAGTTTAATTATAGGAGGAGGAGAAAATGAAAAAGAATAAACTACTTATTTCTTTATTTTTCTATCTGTTTTTTACAATTCCACTTAATGTTTTTGCTTATTCTAATTACATAATACCAGGAGGGGAAAATGTTGGGATTGAAGTTAATTCTAATGGAATACTTGTTGTTGGCTTTTATAAGGTGTCTGATCACTTTATAGCTAAAGATAGTGGTTTTAATATTGGAGATAGAATAATTAGGGTTAATGGTCGAGAAGTCTTTAATATAGATGAAATGGCTGCTGTTATTAATAATAGTGGTAATACTAAGATTAAATATACAGTTGTTAGAAATAATAAAGAAAAAGAAATAATTCAGGATAGAATAGATATTGATGGTGTTTATAAAACTGGTTTGTATGTTAAAGATAGTATTATTGGAATAGGTACGCTTACCTTTATTGATCCTGAAACACGTAAATTTGGAGCACTTGGTCATGAAATATTAGAAAGGACAACTAGAGAAAAATTTGAAATTAAAGATGGTAAAATTTTTAAATCTGATGTTACAGGCGTTTTAAGAAGTGAAAATGGTATCGCTGGTGAGAAAAAAGCTAATTATAATAAAAGTGAAATATATGGAGAGGTAAAAGAAAATACTGAATCTGGTATTTTTGGTGATTATACTTTTTCTTTACCTGATACTAATAGTTTAAAAGTTGCGTCAAAGGATGATATTGAAACTGGCGAAGCTGTTATTAGAACGGTAATCAATAATAATGAAATAAGAGAATATAAAATTAATATCTTAAAAATAAACAAAGATTCTAAAACAAAGAATATTTTATTTGAAATTATGGATAATCAATTGCTTGAAAAAACAGGTGGTGTTGTGCAAGGTATGAGTGGTTCCCCTATTATTCAGAATAATATGATTATTGGTGCTGTCACACATGTAATTGTTAATGATACAAAAAAAGGTTATGGTATTTTTATAACAACTATGCTTGAAGAGGCAGAAAATTAAAAGCTTAGATAATTCTAAGCTTTTCTTTATTTTTTTATTTTATGTATTAAATTTATAATATAGTATATAAACGATGTAGGATATGCAAATTCTCCTACTAATTCCTCAACAAAGCCATTAAAACCAGTTTTAAATTCGTAAATACCATAATCTTTATCATTTTTATCAAAATTACCTGTTATACCATAAAAATTATATCTTTTAAAGCCATGGTTAATCCCATATTTTATCATTTCCCATTGTATTAAATATTGCGAATTATATGACATAAATTCTTCATAATTTCCACTTGATAAATAGACTATTTCAGGTTCTGTCATTATAAACATTGAACTTGATAAATTAATAACATTTCCATGTTTTTCTTTTAATTCTTGAGCATGATTAATTCTTTTTTCAATACCACTAATAGCTGTATCTATAGCTTTTCTTTTTCCATCATTATATTTGGCATCACTTAGTTTTTCACGTTCCTGTTGTTGTATTTTTTTATCTTCCTCCAACATTTTTATGTGTTTAGTAAGGTCTAGTTTAGTAAGTAAATATTTTATTTCACCTCTTGGATGAAATAAATCATACATATCTTCAAAATATTTTAGTTTACGTATAGAAAAGCCTTTCCTTTCACCTGTTTCAATCATTATTTTATGAAATAAAGGTAAATCTTCTTTAGATAATTCTATTATTTCAATTCCATTTTTTAAAGTCTTACGTATAGTATTACGAGTGTTTGGTTTCATATTTTTTAATACTTCATCTTCTGTTTTTTTATCTATATCTAAAACATACATCCATCCGACTTGTTCCATATTTTCTTTTTTTATTTGCTTATATCCTAATAGACTTAAGTTTTTTCTAATGTCTGTATTATCTATACCATTTTCAACTATGTCTCCATTTGTGTCTCTTTCTATATTAATAACATATGGATCAATTCTAAACTCATATCCTTTATTCTTTTTTACATATTTTTTTATATTTTCAGTAAAAAAACTAAGAAGTTCTTTATTATGATAATCCACAAGGAGTCCTCGTGGTGAATAAAACTCTTTATAACCAAAATGTCTTGTAATAGAAACAAACATGGCAGCTGCTATTGTTTTTTTATCTTTTTTTACTCCAAGATAGTGAACTGTCCATCCTGATTTTTCTCTAAGTTTACCTATTTCTGGTGTTTGTAAAAATGTTTTTTGCTCACTAGTATTTAAAAAATTTCTGAACTCATCTTCTTTAAGTATACAAAATTCCATAAAGCATCTCCTATTCTAGTACATCTATATATATTATATCATGTATATATTGTTTAATAAATAAAAAGAAGAATTAATCTTCTTTTACTTCAAAATTCTCTAAAGTGCCATTATCATTAACTATTTTAGTAATAGCACTTTCAGCTTTCTTTAATTTATCATCACAAATTTTTGCTAGTTTCATAGCTTCTTGATATTTTTCAATAGCATCATCTAGACAAACATTACCATTTTCTAGATCTTTTACTAATTGTTCTAATTTTTCTAAGTTTTCTTCAAAACTTAATTCTTTTTCTTTCGCCATTTTATATTACCTCCGCATTTATTTTTCCATCTACAAGCTCAACTTCTATTTTATCTTTCTTTTTTACATCTTTGATACTATTAATGACTTTACTATTTACTCTAGTAATAGAATAACCTCTTTTAATTGTAAGAAGTGGGCTAAGTGTTTCTAATTTACTTAATATTCTAATATAATTATTTTTATTTTTTTCTATTAGTATATTTGCATCCTTAAATATTATATTTTCTTTTAATTTTAAAAATCTATTAGATTTATTAGTATATATATTTAAAATATTATATTTTAATTTTTCTATAAGAAAATCAAATTTTTGTTCTTTTGCTTCATATATTTTAATTGGTTCTCTAAAAATATGTCTGTTTTGTAAATCTTTAAGCTGTCTTTTATTTAACTCTAATTTATTAATAATACCTTTATTTAGTCTAATAGTTATTTGCGATAATAGGTTTTTTATGTCACTTAGGTTCGGTACGGCTAATTCGGCAGCTCCTGTTGGTGTTGGTGCTCTCATGTCAGCTACAAAGTCTGCAATAGTAAAATCTATCTCGTGGCCAACTGCACTTATTACAGGTATTGAACAATCATAAATAGCTCTAGCAACTATTTCTTCATTGAAAGCCCATAAATCTTCAATACTTCCACCACCTCGTCCTACGATTAAGGTATCAAGTTCATATTCTTCAGCTCTTTTTATTTGTTTTACGATGTCGTCTTTTGCACCTTCTCCTTGAACAAGAGTTGGAAACAATATTACTTCAGTTAATGGCCAACGTCTTTTGATGGTAGATATAATATCTCTAATAGCGGCTCCTGTTGGAGCTGTTACTACCCCTACTCTTTGTGGTATATATGGAATTTTTTTCTTTTTGGATTCATCAAATAATCCTTCTTCTTGCAATTTTTTCTTTAATTGCTCATAAGCAACATAAAGATTTCCTATTCCATCTTCTAACATTTCACTTATATATATTTGATAACCACCATTGGCAGGATAAATACTAACTTTACCTGTTGCTAAAACTTTCATACCATCAGCTGGCGTAAATTTAATTTTATTAGCACTACTTGCAAACATTACGGCGTTAATTCTAGATTCTTCATCTTTTAATGTAAAATAGAAATGCCCTCTTGAATGCGCTTTAAAGTTAGAAATTTCGCCTCTTAAGTATACTTGATCTAAATTAGGATCATTATCTATTTTATATTTTAAATATTTAGTTAATTGTATTACGCTAATATATTTATCTTTCATCAATATCCTCATTATGGTATATGTTATCTAAAACACCGTTTATCATTTTTGTTACTGCTTCGTCACTGTATTTTTTAGATAGTTCTATAGCTTCATTAATTGCTACTACTGATGGAGTTGATGTATAGACAAGCTCAAAAATGCCAATAGATAAAATGGCTTTATCTACTTTGTTAAGTCTATCTATTGTCCAATCTACTAAATATTTATTAGCTAAGTCTTCAATTTTTTTCTTGTTGTTTAAAACACCATTAACTAAAGTAATTACAAATTCATTTTCTATTTCTAATTGTTCATGAATAATACTATTAATATCATAATCAAGATTAGTTTGCTCTATAATATATACTTGATATAAACATTTCATAGCTATTTCTCTTAATTCACTTCTGTTCTTCATTAATATCACCATAATAATAATATCATAATTAAAACAAAATAAAAAGAGAATTCTCTCTTCAATTAAAATTTAAACTTTTAAATTGTTGTTGGTGCTAAAACTGGAAATATATTTCTTAATATAGCAAACAACATTAAAATAATAATTATTACTACATATACTTTGTCTGGAATTTTTTGATATAATGGTCTTTTTTTTATAAGTGATTTATAAATGTAATCTATTATAAAAAACATAAATATTGGAAAAAGGATAAAAAGTAACATATTATATCTAAAAGCCTGATAAAAATTTCCTTTTGATATAGCAATAAGCATACGTGTTAGACCACATCCTGGACAATATAAATTTGTAATTTTATGAAACATACATGGTATATATATATGAAATACATTCATAAGAATGAGTAATATAACAACTAATGATATTTTAATTATTTTTTTATTCATATGAAAAAGCTCCTCAATTATGCTTGAGGAGCAGTATTAATGCCTGACTTACTTCTGGTAATTTCATTTAGATCACTTTGCATTAATGCCGAACCAACAATACCTAGACCTAAAATTTCAAGTATCAAATATAAAACAGCATTGTCTTTTTGTGCTAAACCATTTTTTCCTTGAGCTATCTTTAATTTTTCACCCATTTTGTAAGCCCAATAATAGCCATAAATTCCACATGTAACTAGTGTTAATAGGAATGCAACACCTCCTGATGTTGTATTATCTTCGCTGTAAGCATTTGCTTCATTAGTTAACATTACAAACCAGTAAATGCCATAAATTCCACAAGTTACAATAGATAGTATGATTGCAACAGCAATATTTCTTTCTTGAATATTTGTTTGCATAATACGTTTACTCCTTTCAATTTGATTATACTATATATTTATGAACATAACAACAAATTTATTTGTTTTCTTTTATTTCTTTTTTTAGATTGTAAAGAAATGTTAATGCTTCCATTGGAGTCATTTCAAGGGGATTAATTTCTTCTATTTTATTTTCAATGGTGTTTTTAGGTTTCTCAGTTTGATTTGCTTGCTCAAAATCAAATAGACTAGTTTGCATATATTTATTTTCTTTTGGTGATTTATTCTCATATTCTTTTAAAATATCTTTACTTCTATCAATTAATGATTTAGGAAGCCCTGCAAGACTTGCTACATGAATACCATAACTTTTGTCTACGGCTCCTGGTTTTACTTTATGTAAAAATGTAATATTACCATCTTCTTCAATAGCTGAAACATGAACGTTTTTAAGCCTTTTCAAATTTTTTTCTAAGATAGTTAATTCATGATAATGCGTAGAGAACATTGTTTTAGCCTTAATTTTTTCATGAATATGTTCAAGTATTGCTTGGGCGAGAGCCATTCCGTCATAAGTTGCTGTACCTCTTCCTAGTTCATCAAAAAGTATTAGGCTGTTTTCTGTTGCTTCACTTATAGCATATTCGGCTTCTTTCATTTCTATCATAAAAGTAGATTCTCCACTTACTAAATCATCGCTTGCTCCAATTCTTGTAAATATTTTATCAAAGATAGGCATTTTGCAACTCTTACATGGTACAAACGAACCAATTTGGGCCATTATAATTGTAATAGCACATTGCCTCATATATGTTGATTTACCCGCCATGTTAGGTCCTGTAATTAGTAATATGTCAGTATTTTTGTTCATTATAATATCATTAGGTATATATTTGTCTTTCATTACTTTTTCTACTACTGGATGACGACAATCAATAAACTCAATAATTTTAGAGTCAGTTAGATTTGGTCTTACAAATTTATTTTCATCTGCAACAATAGAAAACGACTGTAACATATCTACTTCACTGATAGTTTTAGAAATTTGCTGTAAATTTGTAATAAACCTTTTTACATACTCACGTATATCCATAAACAATTTGTATTCTAAATTAATTATTTTTTCTTCAGCACCAAGTATAATATTTTCTTTCTCTTTAAGTAGTGGTGTTGTAAATCTTTCACAGTTAGCAAGGGTTTGTTTTCTATCCCAACCAAATTCATCTTTTACTAATCCTACATTTCCTTTACTAACTTCAATATAATATCCAAATACTTTGTTATACCCTACCTTTAAATTTTTAATTCCTGTTTTTTCTTTTTCTTCTTTTTCTAAAGATAATATAAAATCTCTAGAACCATTTTTTATTTGTCTTAATTCATCTAATTCTTTATTATATCCAGCTTTAATTAATCCACCTTCATGAACTGAGAAAGGTGCATCTTCATTTATAGATTCATTTAATAATGTATAAATATCGTCTAATGTTTCTATTGTCTTATCATATGAAAGATCTTTTAAGATCCTTTTAATATTTGGCAAGTGAAAGAGAGATGATTTTAGTTGAATTAAATCTTTCGCATTTAAATTACCATAACTTACCCTAGCAGCAAGGCGCTCTAAATCATACACTTCATTTAATTCTTTCATTAACTCATCTCTTAAAATAAACTCAGTAGATAGTTTTTCAACTAAATTATAGCGCCTTTCTAATTCTTTTTTTGATGTTATGGGATTTTCAATATTATATTTTAAATACCTTGAACCCATTGCTGTTTTGCATTTGTCAAGTAACCATAATAAACTATAAGTTCTATCTCCCATGCGTATTGTTTCTGTAAGTTCTAAATTTTTCTTAGTATTTCCATCAAATATCAAGTGATCATTACTTTTTATTATTTCTACTTTTTGTAAATGAGTTAATTCTTTCTTTTTAGTATCTACAATATAATTTAAGAGATGTTTAATTGTTGTTATTATTCTAATATCATCTATATCGCTATAAATATATGAGTATAAGTCACTATCGCATACTTCTTTTGTAATTGTTACTAATATATTATAGTTAACTCTTAAAGTATTAATTAATGCTCGATCTATAGTATCATTAACTATAACTTCAGTAAAGTTATTTCTAACTACTTCGCGTATAACATTATAATCATCTTTTTCTACAATTTCAGCAAAGAAGTCTCCTGTTGAAATATCTGTAAAACTTATACCATAACAGTAATCAAAGTCATAAATATTGGCTATATAATTATTTGTTTTAGAATCTACTCTATTATCTAATCTCGTTCCGCGGGTTACTACTTGAATAACTTCTCTTTTTACCATTCCTTTTGTTGTTTTTGGATCTTCCATTTGTTCACATATTGCTACTTTATATCCTTTTTCTATTAATGTATCAATATATGATGAATATGCATGATGAGGAATTCCACACATAGGTACACGTTCATCAAGCCCTGCTTGTTTTCCGGTAAGCGTAAGTTCTAATTCTCGTGATGCTATAATTGCATCATCAAAAAACATCTCATAAAAGTCTCCTAGTCTAAAAAAGATAATTGTATCTTCATAATTATCCTTTATCTCCATGTATTGAAGCATCATAGGGCTTAGTTTTGTTCTGTCAACTTCATTTCTACGCATATTATCACCACTTCTTCTAACAATGTTTATTTTAACAAAATAGTAGGTTAAAAACAAGTATTTACAATTTTTAAAATAAAAAAATCAAGATAGTTCTTTTACTACTTGACTGAATGTCTTTGCTTCAATTATCTTGATTTTATAATTATGTTTTTTCTTTTCTTTTACTGCTTCTTCATAGTTTTTGCCAGTTGGTACTATAAAAATATCTGCACTATTTTTTACTGCACCTTTTAATTTATATTTTACTCCATCAATTTCTCCACATGTTCCATCTTTATTAATTGTTCCAGTACCTACTATTTTTCTTCCTTTTGTTAAATCTTTTTTTATTAATTGACTATATATTTCTAAACTCATCATCAAACCGCCAGATGGACCACCTTCACTTTTTTTGAAGGTAATATCTATTTTAGGACTTAATTTATATTCGGTATCAGTTATAAGGTTTATTCCTATGTATTTTTGATTATCACGTGTAAATATAGTAGCTGTTTTTGTTCTATAGTTATTATTCTTTTTTATCTTTATACTTATTGCTTCTTTTTCATCTAGAGTATTAATTAATTCTCTTAGTTCATCATAGTCATTAATTTTAACTCCATTTACTTCTATTATTTCATCACCAACTTCTAAATCAGTATCTGCTTCTTTGTCTACATAATAAACAAATAGTTTTTTACTTTTTACTTTTATAGTTTTTCTAGCTTTGGTATAAGCTACATAAATAGCATTATTGTTAGCTTCATTTAGTAATAGATTATTCCTAAAATCTATATCTTTTGTATTCTCTGTTTTATCATATTTATAATTATCAGTACTCTCTCTTTCAAATGATGGAATAATATAGCTTAATAAATATGTATATAGTGTACCCTTTAATTCTGATACATAAGCCAGGTTAAAACTTCCTTTTTTCTCCTTTTTTCCTTCTACGTTAACTCTATCAGTGGCACTAATAATACCTCCTCCAGTAATTATGTAACAATCAACAGGATAGATTGTTAAACCCACTAATAGAAGTAAGATAATTAAAAATTTCCATTCGTTGTGAATAAATTGTTTTATTTTTATATATATTTTATTAATCATTTAATCATCCTCTATCAAACATTATAACAAAAAGGAGTTGTTTTATGACTAATATTTCAAAAAAAACTTCAAAAAAGTTTATATTGTTGCTTTTAGTTGTCATATTTATCATTATTATTTGTCAATCGAAAGTTGTAATGAGTTCTACTGTAGGTTCAGTTAAGTTATTTTTTTATAATCTATTTCCTTGTATGTTTATATTTTATACAATTGCAGACTTAATGATAAATTATGGAATATTAAGTATTTTTAATGGCAATTTCGGTGTTTTTATAAGCAATATATTTAGAATAACTCCTAATAGTTTATTTATATTTTTTTTAAGTATGATTACTGGGTTTCCTAGTGGAAGTAAATATATAGCTGATTTTTATAATAAAAAGCTGATTAGTTTAGAGGAAGCAGAATATTTATTACTATTTACCCATTTTTCAAATCCTTTGTTTATTCTGGGTACTATTAAAATTATATGCGGTTTTAAAATGGCTATTATTGTTTTATTAAGTCATTATTTAAGTAATTTTATAATAGCATTATTTTTAAGACCAAAAAATAGACATATTAGTTATAATTATTTGCATAATAATTATTTAGATTTAGTAACTTGTTTAAATAAATCTTTTAAAAAAACTATGCCCATTGTTATGATTGTATTATGTAACTCTATTATTTTTACTACTTTAGGGAGTTTGGTATGTAGTTATATTAAAAGTGATACAATGAGGTTATTGATTATGGGTTTTTTTGATATAACAAGAGGTATTTCTTTGATTAATAATTATGGATTTAATAATTTATTTAAAGGTATTGTTATTTCTATTTTTTTATCATTTGGGGGCTTTAACATTCATATGCAAGTAAATAGTATTATAAAAAAAGAAAAGTTGCCTTATTCTTACTTTTTTCATGGTAGATTAATAGCAACTTCAATAAATATTGTTCTTTATATAATTTTTTATGTTTCTATTTTGTAAGTGGGGCAACTATGTGTATATGATAATTATTACTTAATTCACTATGATAGATTGGTATATCAAGGGAGAAGACAGAGTCACTTGGTACAATGATAGGAGTAGAAAAACGTATATTATTTACTTCTTTCATACGATTAACTTGATAATCATAAACTTTGTCGGTTGCTTCTAAAACATATTTTATTGGTTGATTGTACTCGTCCGGATACACTATATAGTTTTTATCGTAGCTAAGATATACTTTTAAAACTTTAGTATCTGTCTCTTGGAATGGTACTAAAAACTTCATATTAATTTCTAATGTTTCTTTATCATCTACTATATTGTGTGATTGTATTGTAAAACTATTTAATTTGTGACTTATAATATCATTTTGAATCGCATGAGTAATGACATTTTTGTAAGATAAGACATTACTTCTAATAGCTTCTGTTTGTTCTAATGATTTGTATTCCATTATTGTATTTAATAATGTAATTGAAATAACAGAAACAATAACAAAACATACTAATATTTCAACGATTGAAAGTCCTCTATTATTTAATTTTTTCATCTTTACTCCTCTTAATTAAACATTGATTTAGGTAATACTATTACTGGTCTTATTCCATATAAATAATTATTATTAAAATTTTTTATACATTCATATGAACTTTGATTAATTTTAAATGCATCTATACAATTATTCCCTTGTTTACCTGTAGATAACCAATATGATTTATTAGTTAGCCATTCTGGTACTATACATGTTCCTGCTTCACAATTGGTCTGTAAGTTGATAAATTCTTCTCCAGTTAGAAGTCTAATAGTAAAATCATCAACTTCTGTAATGTAATTGTTGAGATATGTTTTATAGGCATTTAAATATGAATTTACTGTTGTAGAAATATATTTAGAACTATTTTCCCATGAAATAGTATTAGTTAAAGGAATGCCACCAATTGTGTAGTTAGTTGTTGTTTGAGTTGTACCCGTAGATGATACGCCAGAAGGATTTGTTGTTGTAATACTTTGTTCAATAGTACCAGCATGAATATTTTGCAATCCATAAACACCTGTATTGGTATATGAACCAATGTTTAGGTTATATGCCGAAAGCAAAGTAACTGTCTCATCATTCATTTGTATAATGTGAAATAATTCTGAATCAAAAGCTATTGCTTGCCCTATTTCATAGTTTGTTGTATCACCATTCATAATTCTAAATGATTTATTAGTATCAATAGTATTCATATTTAATTCTATATTTGAATATGTATAATAATACTTCTCGCTTTGTTCTAAATCATCATTTTCATGTCTTATTTCAACTATGATTCTAATATAGCCGGCTTTTTCACCACTAGAAGCAGTGGCAGAATAAGTTGGAATATAGTCTATATATAATTCAGCAGCTCTTGAAATACCTTGAGATGGTATAGTGTTATTTCTTAGAGCTTCCTTTAAATTCCTAGTTTCATATTGAGTTAAATAAATATTACTTACTTGTGCTTTTTCCATATAATAATAGCAAAAATCTTTATTATCTAATAGTTCACAAAGTTCATTAGTACTATCATTAATATTAAATTTATAGATGGTATTACTGCCTAATTTATTAAAAATTGTTGATCTTGTTGAATTATTTTGGGAATTTATCATATTTCTTATGTAATATGTAGCATATTTAGTGTCTATATCATCATAGTTATCATATCTATTTAATCTACCTATAAGTGGATAAAAGTTTTGGAAAATAACCATAAATATAACCACAACAAATAGTGCTACTACTAAAGTTTCAACTAGTGCAAAGCCATTTTCATTTAATTTTTTTTTCATAATATCATCTTTTCCTTCTTGCTATTCTTTAAATATTATTATATACTAAATTATAGTAAATTACCATACAAAGTTTAAAGAATAGAAAAGGGGCTAGATAGGATGGTAAGTTTTGATTATGTTAAAACGCCAATTACTAAGATAGTTGACGCTATTATACTTGAGTCTTCTAAAAGTGGCGCATCTGACATCCATTTTGACCCTAGGGAAGATGGTTTGGTTGTCAGAAGACGTATTGATGGTGATTTAGTTGATTATACAAAAGTACCAAAAGTTTATGAAAGAAATTTGGTTACTCGTTTAAAATTAATGGCCGGAATGAATATTACTGAAAGTAGACTTCCTCAAGATGGCGCTATTAAAGGTAAATTTGGTGATAGAGATTTAGATATGCGTGTTTCTAGCCTTCCTACTAATGAAGGTGAGAAAATAGTTATTCGTATTTTAGATTACTCTCGTAGTTTAAATGGTATAGACCAGTTAGGATTTAATGAAGAAAACTTTGTAAAACTTAGAAATATGATAGGTGTTCCTAATGGTATTATTTTAATAACTGGAGCAACTGGTTCAGGAAAAAGTACTACTTCCTACTCTATTTTACAAGTTCTTAATAAAGAAAGAACAAATATTATTACTGTTGAAGATCCAATTGAAATGAATATTGAAGGAATGAACCAAGTACAAGTAAATTCAGAAATTGGTATGACTTTTGCTACTGCTCTACGTTCTATATTACGTCAAGATCCTAATGTTATATTAATTGGTGAGATTCGTGATAGTGAGACAGCAAAAATAGCTGTAAGAGCATCCATTACAGGGCATTTAGTTTTATCTACTCTTCATACTAATAATTCTTTAGCTACCATTGAACGTTTATTAGATATGGATGTTGAAAGATATTTACTTTCTACTGCTTTAACTGGTATTATTTCGCAAAGACTAGCTAAGACAGTATGTCCTCATTGTAAAATAACACGTGATGCTACTCCATATGAAAAGAAAGTCTTTAAGATTGCTTTAAAGAAGGATATTGATAAAATAATAGATGCTAATCCAAAAGGTTGTGAACATTGCAATAAGGGTTATAGGGGTCGTATTGCAATTCAAGAGGTATTAGAGATTGATGATGACATTAGAAATGCTTTGAATAATACTTCAGTTGATAAGGAAGATTTGAAAAGACTAGTTTATGGTAGTGGTAATGTTATTACATTATTACAAGATGGACTTAGAAAAATTTTGGATGGTTCTACTACTTTTGATGAAATATATAGAATTATAGAAATTGATAATGATATTAATGACTCTTATTATCAAACTTTTGATGAAGATATTTCAGATGAAGAAAAAGTTAAATTTGATAGAGAATTAAGCCGTGAACTTGATGAGTTAAAACGTATAGGAACATCTGTATCTTCTAAGGTTTCAGCTAATACTACTTCTGTTATAAAAGATGCTATTAAGAGTACTAATGATACTAGTAAAGATAGGAATAATGCTATAATTTCTCCTATTAACAACACTCAACCTTTACCTAGTTCAACAATATTTAGTGAAAAAAAGGAAAATGATTCAATTAATTCAATACCAAATAACAATTCTGTTACTATAGAAAAAAACAATTCAGTAATTCCTTCTATTAATAATAATAATCAAAAAACTAATAACATAATACCAGATAATAATCAAATAAATAATACTAGTATTAAACCTAATATAAAAGATACTTCTATAATCTTTCCTAATTTGAATACTTCTACAGTTGTTAATACCCAGGATATAAAAAAACAAACTCCAGAAGTTAATTCTTTACCTTTACGACCAATTATACCTCTTCAAAATAATAATAAAAAATAGATATATATTTATCTATTTTTCTTTTTAATAAGAATAGGAGCTGTATCAGTTAAATCAATATTATAACTAAATATACTATCATCTTTCTGATACTTCTCTCTTAAATATAGTGTATATAGTTTATTATTAATACTCTTTTCAGTTCTAAATTTTTCAAATCGTATTTTAAAGCCATTACTTTAAAAAAGTTCATCTCTTCTAATAGTTGTTGATACAAGGCTTTATATTTGTATTCTTCAATAGCATCCATTACTTTAAGAAAATCCTGTGGCACTTTTCTAGGGCAAGTACAAGTTGATATAATAAATTCTAAATTATTATTTTTGGCTAAAGATATAACTAATTCAACTGCATCACAACAGTTTACTGAATAAATATAATCATATTCACTTATATTTGTAGTTATATCTATATTTTCATTCTTAAAAACTATGTTTCCATCACTTAAAATTTTATGTTCTTGATCATAACAAGTAATACTTCCCTTGCCTATTTTTCTTTGCTCATAATCAATTAAATGATTAATAGTTGGAAACCAACCATCACCTATTTCTATTATTTTCTTATCTAGTGGAAAATATAGTTTTAGTTTTTCATAAAACTCTTGATAACAATTACTTTTTTTATTATCTATGTCAAAATAAAAAAGAAATTGTTTACAAGCATCAAAAGAATCGCTGTATTGTGAGTAAGCTAGAATAAATTGCTCTAGTGAATTGGAATCTAGATTCATTAGACAATTAATTGCTTCAGTATTATTTTCACATAATTTAAATATTTTATCTAACAAAACAATTCCCCCTAACTGTATGAATTGTATCATAATTATCGTTTTTAAACAATAAAAGTAGCATAAGCTACTTATTTTTTTCTATTACAATATCAATTATTTCATTATTAATTTCGTCAATTGTTTTAATCATACCATTGTTTACACATTCGATTTTATACCAGCCATATAGTTCGCTAAGCTCAATATAGGCATCTATACTTCTTTTTAAATAGTTTTCATCTTTCTCATTATCATCTAATCTTTCCCTTTTTTTCTCGAGTTGTAGAACTTGCTCAATTGGCATATGCAAAAGAATGGTTTTATCAGGTTTTGGTAAATTAAGTAACCAAAACTCTAATTTATCGATCCATTGATACATATAGAAACGTTGATCTTTATCTAAAATTTTACTGCCTTGATAGGCCATATTTGATGTTGTATACCTATCTAATATTATATAATACCCTTGGTCATAATACTTTTGTATTTTATTAATATTATATTTTCTATCTGCAGCATAGTATAAAGCTGCAATATATGGATCAACATTAGGAGAACCTTCTGGAAATAAACCTTTCCCATTTTTACCCAAATAATTTTCTTTTATTATTTTCCCAGTTGGAGTATCATACATTGGAAAAGATAGTCTTAAACATTTATAACCCTTTTCTTTTAATTTCTCTTCAATTAATTTAGATTGGGTTTCTTTACCAGAACAATCTACTCCTTCGATTACTATGAATTTACCCTTCATATAATCACCTCTATATTAATTATAACATTCGAACAAAGTTTTAACAAGAAATATTATTATCTTTGTCAAATTCTAATAAAAAGGCTTTACGACTAGCTAAATAGTCACACATATGGACAAAATTCTGATATTTTGTTTTTGGTTTTTCTAAAATTTCATTTCCATTATAATCAGTAGTCCATGGTCCCATATGAGTTTTTATAACTGAACAGACAAGTTCTCTTTCTACATCATTTAGTTCTAATTTATCTTTGTTTTCTTCTATATAATTAGCCATTAGGATAGGATGGTCAAATCTTGTATATTTTTCTTCATTTAATCCCCTTTTTAATCCATCGTGTAATATTAATCCCATAATCATTAAATCTTTCTCATCGCTAGTATATTTATCTCCTATACATGGATCATTTAATAGTTCATAACCAAACCTTGCCGCTGCTTTCAAGTGTCTCACTAATCCTTTATCGCCTAGTGCATATCTAGGATGATATTTACCAGTTGAAGATGCAGCTTCTTTAAATATATAATCTGGTATTAATTCAAGCATTGTCATTGTACTTTTTTTTATCTTTTCATTTTTGATATAATTTAATTCCATTTCAAATACTTTTATTTTATCCATTATTTACCTCCAAAAAACTAACTAATATACTGTTTATTACATACCATTTATCAAACGGTACTTTTAAATGGTCATCTTCTATTACTAAATATTTATTTTTTATTAATTCTTCTATATTAAATACTTCAGTTATTCTTTTATTATATTTTAAATAAAATTGTTCCAATGAAACCCCTTCATCAAGCCTTAGCCCTAAAATCATTTCATATACCATCTTATCATTTATGTTTAATTGTTCAACTGTCCTATCTATATTGTTATTAATGTATTTTGTTATACTTCTTGTGTTTGTTATACGTTCATTATTAATATATGAACTTGCAGACAAACCAAAACCATAATATGATTTGTTTTTCCAATAAACTAAGTTATGTTTTGATTGATATTTTTCTTTTGCAAAATTACTTATCTCATAGTGCCTATAACCATTTTCTATTAATTTATTATGAATATAATTATACATTTCTAAATCTATATCTTCTGAAATATTTTTAATATTATCAATATATAATTTAGTATTTTTTTCTATTATAAGTGAATATGTAGATATATGTTTAATATCTAACGATAGAATAAACTCTATATCTTGCTTTAAAATATCCATATTAGAAAAGGGAAATGCATACATTAAATCTATATTAATATTATTTAAACCTATACTTTTAGAATATCTAATAAGCTCTTTAACATATTTTAAATCTAAATCTCTATTTAATTTATTTAATACATTATAATCTGTAGTTTGTAGTCCAAGACTTAATCTATTTACTCCATTTTCTTTAAATAGTAATAATTTATCCTTAGTAAGACTGTCAAAATTACATTCTATTGTAAGCTCATATTTGTCTTCTTTATGAAAAATAGAAATAATTTTAAATAGATATTTTAATTCATCTATACTTAATACACTAGGAGTTCCTCCACCGATGTATATTGTTTCAAGTTTTTCACCTTGATATTTTTCTTTTATTTCTTTTTCTAATGAATTTAAATAGTTTTTAACATATTTTTCGTTATAAAAAACTTTACAAAAATCACAATAAGAACAAATTTTTTTACAAAAAGGAATATGAATATAACAAGATTTAGTTGTGCCTACTACTGCTTCCATTAAATTTAGTACTATTTTCCTCTCTTAAGACATCATTATTAAAAACAGAGCGTTCTCCACCTTTTATTTGACCACGGTGTTTATTATCTTTTCTTTTCTGTTTAATAAAGGCTAAAATACTAACTTGCTCATTAGTAAGACCATCATTCATTAAATGTTCAACTGATACTTCTGCTTTTTTATTTTCTTCTAAAAATATTTTCTTTATATTAATTGTTAAGTCTCTTCCTACAGTAGAACTAGAACTTTGTATATTGAAATGAGCTAGAAGCCTAGCTAATTCTTCATCAGAAATATTACCATTATTTTGAGTAAATAATTCTAATGTCTTTAAGACTCTAATAATCTTTTTGTTCTTATTTTCTTGAGTTTGTTCTTCTCTTTCTTTCCTTGTCATTATTTCTCCTCCATACTTAAAACACTCATAAAAGCTTCTTGAGGAAGCTCAACACTTCCAATCTGCTTCATTTTTTTCTTTCCTTCTTTTTGCTTTTCTAAAAGTTTTTTCTTACGTGTAATATCTCCACCATAACACTTAGCTAAAACATCTTTTCTTAAAGCTTTTACTGTAGAACGCGCTATGACATGATTTCCTATAGCGGCTTGAATTGGTATTTCAAATAGTTGTCGTGGAATGGTTTCTTTTAATTTTTCAACTACACTACGACCTCTACTATAGGCAAAATCTTTATGTACTATAGTGCTTAGTGCATCTACTGTTTCTCCATTTAATAAAATATCCATTTTAACTAATTCACTTGTTTTATAACCGATCATTTCATAATCAAATGACGCATATCCCTTTGTAAAAGACTTTAATTTATCAAAAAAATCATAAACTATTTCAGATAATGGAAGTTCATAATGAATATTTACTCTTTCTTCATCAATATACTCCATTGAAAGATATTTACCTCTTTTATCTTGACATAATTCCATTATTGAACCTATATAAGTACTTGGTGTAAAAATACTTGTTTTTATATATGGTTCTTTTGTTTCTTTTAATTTACTTTTGTCTGGCATTTTACTTGGAGTATCAATTTCTTCCTTTTCACCATTTGTTAAAACAATTTGATAAACTACTGATGGTGCTGTTGTAATAATGTCAATGTTAAACTCACGGGTAATTCTTTCTTTTATAATATCCATATGAAGTAAGCCTAAAAAACCACATCTAAAACCAAACCCTAAAGCACTTGATGTTTCTGGAGTAAATTCTAGTGAAGCATCATTTAATTTGAGTTTATTTAATGCTTCTCTTAAAGATTCAAATTTTACACTTTCAACTGGATAAAGTCCACAAAATACCATGGGTTTCATAGGTTTATAACCTTCTAAGGCAGTATCTGTATAAAGACGCTTTGATGTTATAGTGTCTCCTACTTTTACTGTAGATATATCTTTAATTGATGCAACTACATGTCCTACTTCTCCACATACTAATTCTTCTTTATTTAATTCTTTTGGGGTATTAACAAATAATTCTGTAACAATATAATCTTTATTAGATTCTATCATGTGAATAGTATCTCCTACTTTTAAATTACCATTCATAATTCGTGCGGCAATTACAACACCTCTATAAGAGTCATAAATACTGTCAAAGATTAAAGCTTGAAGTGGTTTATTTATATTTCCTTTTGGAGCTGGTACGCGCTTTATTATTTCTTCAACTAATTCTTTTACACCAACTCCAGTTTTGGCACTTGTCAAAATAATTTCATCACGACTAAATCCAAAAATATTTTCAAGTTCATGACTGACTTTTTCAACATCAGCGCTTGGTAAATCTATTTTATTAATCACTGGTATTATTTCTAAATTATTATCAAGAGCTAAAAACATATTTGCAAGTGTTTGTGCTTCAATCCCTTGAGTTGCATCAACTACAAGTATAGCACCATCACAAGATGCTAAACTTCTACTTACTTCATACGAAAAATCTACATGTCCAGGAGTATCAATTAAATTCAATAAATACTCTTCATTGTTATATTTATACTTTAAAGTTGCAGTATTTAATTTTATGGTAATACCGCGTTCTCTTTCAATATCCATTGAATCAAGTATTTGATCACGAGATTCTCTTTTAGTAACTGCACCACATACTTCTAGTATTCTATCAGCTAAAGTACTTTTACCATGATCAATATGAGCAATAATTGAAAAATTTCTAATGTTTTCTTGTTTCATACCACATCACCATAGGCTAATTATATCATATTATTACTTATATTTAAAGTTATTAATGTGACTTAAAAATAAAAAACTGAAATCAATTATTATTGAAATCAGCTTTACTTTTCTAAAATAATGGTAACTGGTCCATCGTTTTGAATTTCTAAGAGCATCTCACTACCAAATATACCAGTTTCAACTTTAATATGCTCTTTTAATTTTTTGTTAAATAAGTCATATAAAACACTTGCTTCATTACTTTTTAGAGCTTTATGGTAACTAGGTCTATTACCTTTAATACAATCGGCATATAATGTAAACTGCGAAATCGAAAGGATACTTGCTCCAATGTCTATAACACTTTTATTCATTATACCGTTTTCATCATCAAAGATACGTAAGCCTAAAATCTTATTTACCATCCAATTAATTTGTTTGATGCCATCTCCTTCAGTAAAAGATACTAAAACAACTAAACCTTTATCAATTTTTCCTACTATCTTTTTAGAAACTTCTACCTTTGAATATCTACTTCTTTGTACTACTACTTTCATCGTATAGTTCTTTCTACTTTAGTAATAAATGATTCTTTTTCTAAATTAAAAATCAAATTATTAAGTTGAGTATTATTTTTTACATATAGTGTTAATTCATAGACAAGTATATCCGTTTTAAACATTGTTTTTATTCCATCAACGTTTATGTCCATTTTACTAGTCTTTTGAATAATGTCTACCATGTGATTATCATTTGTATTGGAATATACTAATAAAATTGTTAAATAGCGTTTATTTGTATTGTCATTCCATCTTACATCTACGGTTCTGTTATCTACTAAATCCAAATTATGACAGTTTACTCTATGTATTGAAATACCATTACCTTTTGTAATATAACCTATAATCTCATCACCATAAATAGGATTACAGCAATTTGCTAAATTAACTCGTACTTTGTCAATACCTGAAACAATTATATCTGCTTCTTTATCTCTATTGATAACTACTACTTTCTTTGGAGCTTCTTTTTGTTCAAATGGCTTATCAATAATATTAATAACTGAATTGGGTTGTAATTTTCCATTACCAACATCTAAATAAACGTCTTCTATCAAATTCATTTTTAAGTTATCTAAAATTGTTTTAATATTTTCTGTATTAAAGACAGTTGAAAAGGCAAGTTTTCTTTTTCTAAGCTCTTTTTCTAATATATCTTTTCCTCTTTCAATATATACTTCTTTCTCATTTTTAGAAAAGAAACTCTTAATTTTGTTACGAGTTGCTGTACTTTTAACAAAATTAATCCATTCTTGTGAAGGTGTAGATGTTTTGTTAGTAATAATTTTTACTATGTCTCCATCATGCAAGTTATGGTTTAGAGGAACTATATTATTGTTAACAATTGCTCCTGTTGTTGTTTCTCCTACTTTGGTATGAATTTTATAAGCAAAGTCAATTGGAGTTGCATCTTTAGGTAATTCTATTACATCTCCTTTTGGTGTGAAACAATAAATATTATTATTTAACACTTCATCTCTTACAACTTTAACAAAGTCCTCACTACTTAGTTTGTCGTTTGATAGATCAATAATTGTTTTAAAAAACTGTAGTTTTTGTTCTGTTGATGTTTGCATGGCTTCTTGTGTTTGGTTCGCATTTTTATTTTCTTTATAAGCCCAATGAGAAGCAATGCCGTTTTCAGCTATTTCATCCATTTCATATGTACGAATTTGAATTTCAAATAGGTATCCTCCGATTCCAAAAACAGTCGTATGAAGTGATTGATACATATTTGCTTTTGGCATAGCAATATAGTCCTTAAAACGTTTAGGCATAGGCCTAAATTTCGAATGAATTAAACCTAAGGCAATATAACACTCTTGCTTTGTTTCAACTAAAATCCTAAGAGCGCTAAGATCAAAAATTTCATTAAATTTTTTACCTTTATTTAATTTGCGATAAATGCTATAAATGCTTTTTGCTCTTCCTAATATTTTATGATTAATATTATGTTCATTTAAAATATCAGTAACACTTTGCATCATATCACTGACATTGTGTTCTCTTTCCATTTTCGTTTTATTAAGCTTTTCAGCTATATCATAAAAAACGTCTGGTTTCAAATAACGAAGAGATAAATCTTCTAGTTCACTTTTAATTTTATGAATACCTAAATGATCACCAATAGGTGCGAGTATCTCTAAAGCTTCTTTGGCTATTTTTTTCTGTTTTACTTCTGGTAAAGCCCAAAGTGTTCTCATATTATGAAGTCTATCAGCTAATTTTACAATGATAACACGAACATCTTCACTCATACCTACAATAATTTTTTTATAATATTCAATTAAATACTCATTCTCAGTCGAGAAGTGAAGTCTTGAAATCTTGGTAACACCTTCTACTAACTTAGTGACAACTGGTCCTACTAAATGCTCCATCTCTTCTTTAGAACAATCACAATCTTCTAATACATCATGAAGTAAAGCAGCTTGTAGAGTTTCACTATCTGCATATATTGTTGTAAGTATCATAGCAACGTTTAAAGGGTGAACTATGTATGGTTCACCGCTTTTACGATATTGTCCTTCATGCTTTTCTTCTGCTAAATTATAAGCAGTTTTAATATTTTTTAATTCATTCTCATCTTTTATATATGTTTTTACTTTTTCTAATACATCATCAAATGTAATAGTATCGATGCTGTGAGACATAAAATCACCTCTTTAATTCTTTTATTAACAATTAACTCCTTTTATCATTTTTTCTTTTATATTATCATCATATACTTTTCTCTTTTTTTCTGGTTTACCTATATTTTTTGATTATAATTTAGTAAATATAGCTAGAGCTATAAATAATGATGAATATGTACCAGCAATACATCCAACTAACATTGCTGTATCAAATCCAAATATAGCTTTAGGTCCAAAAATCATAAGTGCAACAATACAAATTATAGTTGTAAGCGAAGTTATTATTGTTCTTGTAAACGTTTCTCTAATACTTTGATTTACTATTTCTTTTAATTTTTTATTATCTAATTTACCATCATATTTTCCTAAATTTTCTCTTACTCTATCAAAACATACAATTGTATCATTAATTGAATATCCTATTATGGCAAGTACTGCAGCTATAAACATAGTATTTACTTCAAGTCTTAATAAACTAAATGTTGCAAACATCATTGCCACATCATGTAGTAATGCTATAATTCCACCAACTGCATAACTAAATTTAAATCTAAGTGAAACATAAATAATAATTCCAAATAATGAAATCAATACAGCAAGTATAGCATTTTTAATTAAGTCTTTTTTAACTACATTACTTATTACGTTAATATCGACGCTAGCATTATATTTATCTTTAAAATAATTTTTTACTTCTTGCACTTTAGTCTCATCAAATACTTCAGATACAATTATATCAGTTTGTTTTTTATCTATAGTTATATTTTTAGAACTTAGTTTTAATTGTTTTAAATCACTTTGTATATTTGTCTTTACTAGTTTTTCTTCTGTTACTAATGAAATATTACTACCGGATTTAAAATCAATACCAAGTGCTAATCCTTTGATGCAAATTACTGCTATTCCAGATACTATTACTAGAATAGATAATGAGGCAAAAAATTTTGTTTTTGAAATGAAGTTAACATTTCTAAATGGAACTTTCTTAACTTCTTCATTTTTACTAACATTTGGTATATCTTTTTTTCTAACATTAATAAATAAATTAGTTTTATCATTAAAATAACCATTTTTAATAAATAGTCCAAGTATAATTCTTGTTAAATAAACCATTGTAAACATTGTTACAAAGATAGTAATAATAGACATAGTAGCATAACCTTTAATACTTGATTCTCCAAATACAAACATTATTATTGCTACTATTAGTGTTGTTATATTGGCATCAATTATTGATGACAAGCTTTCTTTAGTTCCTGAATAATAGGCATTTTGTAAACTCTTTCCTTTATAAAGTTCATCTTTTATACGAGAAAAAGTAATTACATTAGAATCTACTGCCATTCCAATACCTAAAATTAATGCTGCTATACCTGGAAGTGTTAAAACTCCACCTACTGTCCAGAAAACTCCAAATACTAATATTGTATAAATAAGCATACAAATAGCTGAAATTAATCCTGCAAAATGATAGCAGGCAACTAATATTAATACAATTAATATTATACCAATAATACCAGCAATAATTATTTTATTAAAAGTATTATCACCAAAACTTGCTTCTACTGTTTTACTTGAAATTTCAGTTAATTTTGAAGGCAAGCTTCCTGAATTGATTAAATCTACTAAATTAGAAACTTCATCATTAGTAAAGTTACCTTGAATGATAACATCACTTGCAAATGCTTGGGATACAGTAGCAGCACTCAAACATCTAGATCCTTTGCTTCCACATTTAGATCCTTCTTTTGAATAACTATCTACACCTTCTTCGTAATCAAGCCAAATTACTATTAAATTTTTACCTTTTTCTCTATCTTTAATTCTATTAGTTACAGTATAAAACTGATCTTTGTCTTTTATGCTTAAAGATACTGCAGGTTTACCACTTGAATCCTCTCCTACCTTAGCAGCGTGACTACTATTTAGAATATCACTTGTCATAAGTAAATTATCTTCAGCATCCCTAAATGAAAGTGTTGCAACTGTAGACAATTGTTTGCGAGCTTCATCTTCATTTTTTACACCGGCAAGTTTTACTCTTATTCTGTTATCGCCTTCTAAAATAATTTCTGGCTCATTAACTCCTAATGAGTCAATTCTTTTACTTAAGGTTTTATATGTAGATTGCATTTTATCACTAGTCATTTTAGAGCCGTCAATGCTTTTTGCTTCATATAAAACTTCAAACCCTCCTTGTAAATCTAAACCAAATTTCAAATTTTTAAATATAGGCTTAAAACAAAAACAAATTCCTACTCCAATTATAAATAAAATGATGGAAGTAATAACTATTTTTTTAAAGCCTGTTTTTTTTAGTTCATTTTTTTTCATATTGTAAACACCTCCAAAAGCGAACTACATATTAATTATATCTAAAATTTATTTATTTGAAAAGAATTTATTAAAAGAATAATAGAAAGTAAAAAGCCATGTTCAACATGACTTATTTTAGTTTAATATATAAGGGTCTTCTTTAGTTCCATTTCCTAATATACCAGATATACCAGATTTTAATGTTAATATTGGTCTTAAAGAAGCTTTTGCTGCTCTACTTTGAAATTTAGCATTTCTTACATAGTACAAATTATCAAAATCTTCTCTACCGTTTGTATCAATATATCTATAATTCCAATAATAGTTATTTGTATTTCTATAATAATAGTAACGTGATGCAATCCAATATGTTGCTGCTTCTTGGTTTAAATTATTACATTTTAATGTATTAAGAGCTTCATTAATCAAGTTAATATCTGAAATATGTAAGATATCTCCACCACCTAAGCTTTCGTTATCATTAGTAGTGGTTGAATATCTCCAAGGTACCTTAGTTGTAAACATAGAAGTATTTGTAATATATTTTGTTTGATTATTAAAACCTACAATTCTTGATGCTATTGTATATTTATTATTTTCATAATTTTTCGCTAAAGAATTTAAATAACCTACATAGTTTAAATATCCAGTTTGACCTTCAAAATAGACTTCAGCAGTAGATACATTTTCTGATACTATATCAATAGTATTATCAGAGTTTATTTTTATTACTCTCCATAGTGTTAATTCTTTAGGGTTTATAACATCTTGTTCATTGGTATATCCAGTTTTTGAAGTATCAATTGGTATTGTAGTAGTATCTGGTACCATATTAATGTAATCTCCTAGTTTAACTTTAAATGGTTTATGCTTTATTTCTGTTGCAGTACTATCGGCTTTTACAAAATCGAGTGAAAAACTTAGTGAAAAGTTTGTATCAAAATGCTTATTTAAATCAACATTATCCTTATACTTAACCATTACTCTATATGTTTCTTTTTTACCTGCTTTTAATAAATCTCCAGGTTTAATTTCGGTTTTATCATTATAAGTAATGTTATATTCAATATACTTTTCTTGCTCTTTGGTTAAACTTGTATTATAAAGATGAGATAGCATTATATTTTTTGGCTCATTATTTACTACATCTATTGTAAAACTATAATAATCATTCTTATTTTTTAAATCAATATAAAAATCTACCTCATCATTATTCTTAATTTCAATATCTTTTAAAGGCTCTATACTTCCTTTTTCCATTTTAATATTTTCTAATTTAATTGATACTTTTTTATATAAAGAATTATCTTTTTGATTTAATTTATGTTTTGTATTAATATATGAATAACCAATTACTATGACTAATAATATGAATAATATTATAACTCTAGTTTTATTATTTTTTTCGGACTTCACTTCAACACCTCTTGTATTAATTTTAGCATGAATTTTTAAATTCCTTTATGATATTATATTTTTTTTATTTTTTTTTACTTAATTTGACATATTAATTAAGATCATCTGCATTTATATGCATAATAATACTTACAATATCGGCTAATGTTAAAAAAGTACTGGTTTTAAATACTTTGTCCGAAAGAAAATTCCAAAGCTCTATTTCATCAATTTTTATTCCATGTCTTTTTAATTCATTTACTTTACTTTTTAGTGCTGGTTTTACTCTAATATATAACTCTTCCTGAGAATTAAATTCTATATCCATAATATACCTCTTTTTATTTGTTTTTCATTTTAGCTCTTGGAAAATTTTTATAATAAACACTTTTGAGTTGTTCAGTTGTAACATGTGTATATATTCCCGTCGCTGATATACTTTCGTGTCCTAATAACTTTTGAACACTTAATATATCACATCCCTCATTTAGAAGATGGGTTGCAAAAGTATGTCTTAGCATATGTGGTGATATATGCTTGCTTATATCAGTCTTTTTTATAATGTTATCAAGAATATCTCTTACTCCTCGTTCTGTAAGTTTAGTGTGAATATTATTAATAAGCAGATAATCTAAATTATTAGTATTTAAAGTTTTATATCCATCATTTAGATATTGTTCCATAATATCTTTGGCATATTCACCAAAATGAGCAATCCGTTCTTTGTTACCTTTACCTAATATAATAATAGTTTCATCATTCATATTTATATCTTTTAATTTAATATTAACTAACTCTCCAACGCGCATACCTGTTGCATATAACAGTTCAAGTATTAGTCTATTTCTTTGTCCTAATGGTGTTTTTAAGTCTGGAACTTTAAATAGTTCCTCTAATTCATTATATTCAAAATATCGTGGTAATCTTTTTTCTTTTTTAGGGCCATTAATATATATAAATGGATTAGAGCTAATAATTTCTTTAGTCAATAAATAATTATAAAAGGTCCTTAAAGCACTCAAATTACGACAGATAGAAGAATTTTTTTCTTTTTTTTCTTCTTTTAAATATCTTAAATAAAGTCGCAAATCATTATACTTTATTGTTTTATAATCTAGATATTCTCTTTTTAAATAGTTTTCATAAATCTGTAAATCTTCATGATAACTTGTAATAGTATAATCTGAATAATTACGTTGATATTTTAAATAATCCAAAAACTTTTCTACGTTTTCTTTCATTATTATTTACTATTACCTTTCTTTTTACAATACTCTTCATACTCTTCAAAAAACTCAATGTATGCCCAATATTCATCTCTAGCAAAATCTAACAATGATGGTTCTCTTCCACTTTTGTAGGCGTCTGTTATAACTCTTTCGATAAATTCAGAGTGTGCTTTTTCAATGCTTGATTGAATACTATTTTTATTTACTTCCTGTGTTTCTGATATCTTTTTTGAATCTTTCTTTTTTAGTTTTGTTTTAGAACATTTTTCAATTATTTTAGAATTAATTTCTATCGACGTAAAGCATCTATTATCTAAATAGTCATTCATCATTCTACTCTTAAAATATTTTATATCGCTTGTCGTATCATTTGTTTTATCATATGATAAAAATAATGTTTCTTTTATAATGCTAAGTAATCTTTCATAAGGGGGCTTTTCAGTTCCACTGGTTGGATTTATATGTTCATGATAATATAGGGCATTTTTCATTTTGTTAATACCTCTATACTGGTTATATTCAGTATAAAAATCTCCTCTAAACTTGTTTATAAAGTCAACTAATACTTCATTATTATTTTCTCTTTTTAACTTTTCAATTATAGTATTAAATAGTTTTTTTGGAGATGAAAGAGCATGATTTGACTTGTATAGAGGTTTAATATATGAAACACCATTCTCGTCTTCTGTCACAATAACAATTTTACCGTTTCTGTGAAGAGGATTTTTTATAGCTCTTATATAGTCTCTGTATAGATTCTGAATACATACTATATCTCCTAAATGTTCATTACGAAAGTCTGATTCATCAAAATAATTCATTGTATATTCATCTATTTCTTTAAAATCAAAAAAATCTTTATCAATAATTGGTCTATATACTTTAGATGAATAATAAAGGCATAAATTATATTTTTTCATAGTATTCTCCTTCTTTAAAATATATCATAATTATTATAAAATGTAAAACAAAAGGAATTAATACTTATATTTTTTGAAAATAAAAAACTTGAGATTATCTCAAGCTTTTTTAAAATTATATTTATTCACTTTTTATATATTCACAATTACTACATTTAATTTTACCATTTTTTTCAATCAAATACTTACCACAGTTAGGGCAAACATCAGGTAGAGGTTTATCCCATGATGCAAAACTACATTTTGGGTAATTGTTACAGCCATAGAAAATTTTGCCTTTTCGAGTTGTCTTTTCTATTATTTTGCCACCGCATTCAGGACAGTCCATTATCTCAACTATTTTCTTTTCTTCTTTTTTAATATATTTGCATTCTGGATAATTACTACATGCTGTAAATTCACCATATCGTCCTTTTCTAATAACTAATGGATTACCACATTCAGGACATTTTTCACCGGTTTCTGTTGGAGCTTTCTTCTCCATTTCACCAAAAGCATTTTTTACACGTGGTTCAAATAATTTATAAAACTCTTCTAAAACTTTGTTCCAAACCTTACCTCCAGCAGCTACTAAGTCCAAGTCATTTTCCATATTAGCTGTATATTTAACATTTATTAAATCAGAGAAAAATTCTTGTAATTTATCTGTAGTTTCTATTCCAATTTCTGTTGGTTTAAACTTTTTATCTTCTAAAATAACATAATCTCTTTCTTTTAACGTATCTATTATTTTAGCATATGTACTTGGTCTTCCTATTCCTAATTCTTCCATTTCTTTAATTAGTTTTGCTTCTGAATATCTTGCTGGTGGTTTAGTGAAATGTTGCTCTTTTTCTACTATTGTTGTTTTATATATTTTATTTTCTTCTAATACTGGTAAAATTACATCTTCAGATGATTCATAATCTTTATATAGCTTTAAATAACCATCGAAAATTAGTTCTTGACCAGTTACTTTAAATTTATAATTATTATTGTTTAGAACAACAGTAGTTTTATTTACTTTAGCATCTGCCATTAATGATGATAATGTTCTTATATAAATCATTCTATATAATTTATATTCATCTGGTGTAAGATAGCTTTTTACTTTACTTGGTTCTCTTAAAATACTAGTAGGCCTGATTGCTTCGTGTGCATCTTGAACATTATCGGTTTTCTTTGCTTTTTTTATATAACCACTGTATTGTTTCCCATAATTATCTATGATGTATTTATAAGCACTTTTTGTATATTCTTCACTTAATCTAATTGAATCTGTTCTCATGTAAGTAATTAAACCTACCGTTTCATCACCTAAATCTATACCTTCATATAGTTTTTGAGCAAGTGACATTGTCTTTTTAGCAGGAAAACCTAGCTTTGTTGATGCTTCTTGTTGTAATGTACTAGTAATAAAAGGGAACTTACTCTTTTTAAGCTGTTCTTTTTTTTCAATATTTTCTACCTTATACTCATCTGATAAAGATTCTATAACTTTATTTGCATCTTCTTCACTTTTTAATTCAACATCTTCTTCTTTATATTTAAATAAATTAGCTTCAAACTCTGGTGTTGGAAATTTTGATTTTATAGTCCAATATTCTTCTGAATTAAATGCAGCAATTTCTCTTTCACGGTCAACAATAAGTTTTAGGGCAACACTTTGTACACGTCCTGCACTTTTGGCACCTATTTTAGATTGTAATAGTTTACTAAGTCTAAAACCAATAATACGATCTAATATTCTTCTTGTTTCTTGGCTTTTTACTAGATTGTCATCAATTACAGTTGGATTATTTATTGCATCAATTACTTTATCTTTAGTAATTTCATGAAATAAAACTCTGCTGTAAGAATTATCCTTAATTCCTAAAGTATCTTTTAAGTGCCAGCTTATTGCTTCTCCTTCACGGTCAGGGTCTGTTGCAAGATATACAAAACTTGCATCTTTTACATCTTTTTTTAATTCTTTAATAAGATTTGCTTTTCCTTTAATGGCAATATAGTCTGGTTTAAAGCCATCTTCTATGTCTACACCTAAACCATATTTTCCTTTTGTCGATAAATCTCTAATGTGACCTTTACTTGAGACTACTTTGTAATCATTGCCTAAATACTTTTCTATTGTTTTACTTTTACTAGGGCTTTCTACAATTACTAGTTTCTTTGACATGAGACCACTCCTTACTTATACATTTATACAGATTATAGATAAATTTGTCAATTATTTTCTATACATTTATATTATAATTATAATTTTAAAAATATTCTAATTTTTTATTTTTTTAAAATATCTCTGGCTGCTACTAAACCGGTAGCTGCAGCTGTGACTATATTTCCTGCTTTACCTGCTCCGTCTCCAATAAAATAAATATCTTCATTTAATAATTTCATATTATTATCTGTTTCTATCTCATTACTAAAGAATTTTATTTCAGGTCCATAAAGTAGAGTTTCTCCATTATTAACACCTGGTATTATTTTATCTAATACTTCTAACCCTTCTAGAATGTTTGTAATTATACGATGAGGTAAAACTAGGGCTAAATCTCCAGCTACATAGTCTTTTAAAGTTGGTTCAATAAAGCCTTTTTGAATTCTTTTATCTGTTGATCTTCTTCCTCTTCTTAAATCCTTTAGTGTTTGAACGATAGGTTTGCCACCACCTAGAGTATTTGCAATTTTTGCTATTGCTTCACCATATTCGCGGGTATTAGTTACAGG
Organism: Bacilli bacterium; assembly: GCA_017525855.1. The sequence continues at coordinate 35,712 of JAFXSE010000118.1, read as the reverse complement.
TTCTGTTAAATTAACCTTTGATATAAATGCAAAATTGGAATTGTTACTTTTTTTATCTTTTAATGCATGCCCATTCACACAAATATAACCATAGTAGTTTTCTTTAGCAACAAATCCACCAGGATTAGTACAGAATGTTCTTATTTGATCATCATACGTTTTGGTTTCAATAAAAATAGTAGGGTCATATATAACATTTGTTAATTCTTCTAGTATTTCTTTTCTTACTTCTACTCTAACACCTATTTCAATACTTTGTGATGTATATGGAATTTTTAATTCCTGGGCAAGATTTTGTACCCATTTAGCTCCAGTTCTTCCTGGGGCTACTATTACTTTTTTTGCCGCTAATGTTTCTTCGGTATTGTTCTTAGTATATATAATACTATATTTATTATTTTCTTTTTTAATTGTTTTACAATGAGCTTCAGCTATTGTAGTAACACCCTTTTTTTCTAAATACTTAGTGAAATTTTCAATATAACCTGGTAATTTATCACTTCCTAGATGTTTTTGTTTAATAATAAGGAGATTGGCTCCATTTTTGGCTATTTTTTCTTTAATTTTTAAAGCTTCATCCATGTTAGTAGGATAAATATCACTATCCATTCCAAATTTATTAAATACTTCTTCGGTATAATTAATTAGATCTTCTGCTTCACTAATTGACATATATTTATATAAATCACTTTTACCTAATTTAGGAATAAAATTAAGTTTACCATCTGAAAAAGTACCGGCTCCACCATAACCTGATAAAATATTACAAGGTTTGCAATTCACACATTTTGTATTTTTTTGATTCATTGGGCAAAATCTTTTCTCTGCTTTTTTACCTTCATCGATTAAAGCAATTTTTAATTTTTTATTATTCTCAATAAGTTCATAAGCTGCAAATAGACCTGCTGGTCCTGCCCCAATTATTACTATATCATACATATTATTTTTCACCACTTTCTAAAATATAATCTCTTACTGGCCCATAAGTTTTTCTATGTTCTTTAATTATCCCATATTTTTTTATTGCTTCAACGTGTGCTTTAGTAGGATAACCTTTATTACCTTTAAAATTATACATAGGATATTTTTTATCTAATTCATACATCATTTTATCTCTTGTTACTTTAGCTATAACACTAGCAGCTGATATTGTTATACTTTTTAAATCTCCTTTTATAATAGATGTAGTTGGTATTTCAAGGTTAAGTGGCATTGCATCAATTAAGATATGTTCTGGTTTAATATTACAGTTTTCTATTGCTTTTTTCATGGCAAGTTTTGTTGCTTCATAGATATTTACTTCATCAATTATTTCTTCATCAATTATACCAATGCCAATTCCTAGAGCCTGTTTTTTTATTTCTTCAAAAAAGAAATCACGTTTTTTTTCACTTAGTTTTTTAGAATCAGTAAGGCCTTCTAAATTAAATTTTTCAGGTAAAACTACGCATGCAGCAACAACTGGACCAACTAATGGGCCTCGTCCTACTTCATCTACCCCCGCAATTAAGTTTATTCCTTGCTCTCTAAGTTCTCTTTCATATTTATAATTATCTTCCATAATAAACACCCAAATTTATAATAACACATTTTAAAAACAAAAAGAAGATAATTAATCTTCTATATCATCAAACGTAACTTTACCTAACCTTCCAGTTTGTAAGTCTTGAATAATTATTGTACTTACTTTGTCATAATCAGTAAGTCCACCTTTTTTAAGTGCACCTCTTTTTCTTCCGATTATATCATATTCTTCTATTAAGTCTTCACTAATTTCAGTTATTCCATATCTTTCTTCTAATTGTTTTGGATATAGTTTATACATAGTTCTTATAATAAAACTACTTAAATCGAAACTATCTACGATATCATCTTTTATTGAAGACAAGCTAGCAAGTATATGAGCTTCATTTTGATCTTCAAATTTTGGCCATAATATACCTGGAGAATCTAACAATTCAATATTTTTATTTACTCTAATCCAAGAAAGTTGTTTGGTAAATCCGGCTTTACTTCCAACGCCTGCCTTATTTTGCCCAACTAGTCTATTTATTAGAGTACTTTTTCCAACGTTTGGTACACCTACTACTAAGACTCTAATTGGTCTTTTGGAAAGCCCTTTTTGAGTCATTTTTAAAAACTCCTCTTCCATTATTTTTTCTGTTAAACTAATTAAGGGCTCCAAATTCTTACAATTTTGTAAATCAAATTGTAAAACATTATATCCAAGTTTTTCATAATGTTTAACAAATTTATTAGTTTTGTTACTATCACATAAATCACTCTTAGTCATAATTAGTATTCTTTTTTTATTTTTAATTAAATCATCAATATCATTAATTTTAGATGACTTTGGCATGCGAGAATCAATAACTTCATATACAACATCTATTAAGTTTAATTGCTCACTAATTTGTCTTTTAGTCTTAGCCATGTGGCCAGGATACCAGTTAATATTAGTTTTATTTTCGTTCATTTGGATTACCTCCTTTAAATTATTTTACGCTATTTCTTATTTCAATACCATTTTTAATATCAGTTAAACTTTCAATAAGCATTCTTTCCATCTCAATTACTGCATCTTTTGAGTTATATGCATTATGAGGTGTAACAATAAACTTATCACATGATAATTTTAAAAATTCGTCATTATAATCCATTGGTTCATTATAAAAACCATCCATAGCAACAAATCCTAATTTATTATTTATAATTGCATTATATAAATCTTCTTTATTAACTAATTCAGGTCTTGCTGTATTAACAAATATTAATCCATCTTTTGCTAAATTAAATTGTTTTTTAGATATCATATTAGTATTATCTAGTGTATAAGTTGCATTAACTGATACAATATCAGCTTCTTTAAATAATTCATTTAACGAAACCATTTTAGTGGTATATTTTTCATCTATACTTGGTTTAGCTTCTCTTGAATTATAGATTAATTTCATTCCAAAACCGTCGCATAATATTTTAGCAATATAAGAACCAATTGTTCCCATTCCTACAACGCCTAATGTCTTACCTTCTAAATTGAAAGTTTTATATTTGTTCCACTCTTTATTTCTAATTTCATTATTACTAAAAGTTATTTTCTTAACAGCATCTAGTATTAATGCAACAGTATATTCAGCTACAGCTTTTGCATTAGCACTTGGTGTATAACTAACGGGTATACTATATTCCCTTGCAGCATCAACATCAATATATTTTTGATACCCTGTTCCCATAAATGAAATAAGTTTTAGATGTTTATTATTTTCAATAACCTTTCTAGTGCATATTTCATCTCCACCATTTATGTAACAATCATAATCTTTTAAAATACTTGTTAATTCATCTTCAGAATAATCCATTCTTCCAGAAGATACTTCTATATCATGTTCTTTTAATTCGTTTATTTTATCTTCATTAAATGTGCAACCTGTAAATAATACTTTCATAATTTCACCTCATTTTATTTAGGGGTTAAAAGGCGTAATCACCTCATTAATTCCTATCATTTTTTATACTATAAATAGTTATTTTTTATCATTTGTTATCTATTTTATCATATTTTTATTTAAAAGATGTAAGATGCTAATTCTCACAAAGCCTTGTAAACAAAGGATTTCTTAAAGGGGTTAAATAAATCGTAATCAACCAATTAATGTTCGTACTATTCTCCATTTCTATCACTTCCTTTTTCCTTAACATTATATCATAAATTATTCTAAACTATTGTAATTTCATCCAAATTCAAAATATATTGTTTTGTTTCATAAGAACAATTCGGATGTTCTAAAAATTGAATTAATATCATTCTTAATGCATAGAAACATTTTATAATAATTTCATTCTGCATTGACCAATATTCTTCATTATAATCATTAGATTCTAGATTATGTGCTGGTTTTTGTCTTTTTTTTCTTATATTCTTCAACACTTTTATAACATTTTCTTTATAATCGCTATTATCACTTAAATTTAAGTCAATCCATTCAGAAAATAAGGTAATACTTGCTTTTTCAGTCCCGTCATCATTTTTTGTGTTTTCGATTTTTTTAAACAAAAATGATTTTGTTGTAAAAAAGTCTTTATTAATATCATTTATAAACAGTTTTTCTAAAACCATAATAAAATTATCATAGTTTCTTTTTGTCGGAGAGAATATTGTTCTAAAGTCAAATATATTTTCATCATATATATCAAAATTAGTTTTATAGAAATTAGGCATTTTTAATGTATTAACAACATTATTAATCTCTGTTCTCATTTCTATCATAATTTGATAAATTGGTGTATTATTAGACCACCTTCCATATAATAATTGTTCAACAAAATTTGGATGTACTGTATATTCTTGTTGATTATTTAGCATATATTTACTCCAATGCATTTGATCCTCAATAGATAATTTATTCAAATCTGTTAGAAATACACCAATAGCTCTCTTAAATTTTCCATTTTTTCTAAAATATGCCATGCCAAAGTCTTTAATATACTCATAATCTCTTTGTCTATTTATAAACTCATCACTTAATAAGATATATCCCCTAATACCATCAAATTTAAAAATATATTTTGGGTTAACAACATACTCTTCTACGATAGTTGGATCAAAATATATTATTTTTAAATGATGTTCACCCTTTTTTAACATCTTTGTAAACTTTTTTTCATTTGATATTTTTTTAGAAGATAATACCCTTTTGGTAGGAAAAAGAACAATATTGTGTAAATCACCATTAATCAGTTGTATTTGTTCATCAATAGATAAAAATGTTGGTAAAAGTTTAATTGTCGGATTATCTGTATATTTTGACGATATTACTTCTATTTTTTCTTCATTTATTAATTCAATTAATATATTTTTAATTATTTCAAGATTCTCATTAAAAAACACTTCATTATTTAGTACATTAACAATATTAAATCCATTTTCAATCTCTATTTTTGATAGATATACACTTGTTCCATTACAGTTGTTGCTTTTAATATACTTATCTATTATTGAATTCAATATTTTATCCTTGTAATCCATAAATATCCCCCTACTCATTATAGCTTTATTACTTCAACTTCATATTTTAAAATTACATCTACTTTTTCTTCTTCATAAACTATAATTTTATCAATATATTTTGTAATTATATCTCTATTTAATTCTTCTATTATTTCATCAGCTAATTTAATTTGATTATCTATACTATCAGAATCACTATAACTTTCATCTCTTGATATTCTTATATAAGCTCCAACATTATACTTTGACATAGTTCCAACTCCATTTATTATTATATCAAAAAAGTAGGATTTCTCCTACTCAGCAGTTCGTAATATCTTAATCTTCCGATGCTTTTATTTTCTTTTTTTATTCTATTTGTTATTAATAATATTATTATAGTAATCTTCGTTAACTTCTTCTCCTTGCTTTTCTCTAATATTATACTTTACATAATATGCTTTAGACCACTCTAAATCAACAGTCTTTATAACAAAAGTATCATTATTTTCCCAAGTTATATTTAAAATATTATATCCTCTTCTCTTAGTAACACTACTATTTAAATTTTTTCCTAATGAATCTTTTCTGCATTTTTTATCTGCTTCAAAAAGAGATGTACTTTGTTGAGTTACACAATTTATATCATCTTCAGTATATGGATCTATTTCAGAAAAATAATAATTAATACTTGAGATTATACCACTCGGAGCATCCTTTAAATCATACCTTTCTCTAATTTTATTAAATTCTATATCATGATATATAACAATTTTATCATAAAAACTATATGATTTTGTAAAATATAAAAGAACTGTAACAGCTTGACCTAATAGAAAAATGAATACAAAACCTGCAATAACTAGAGCTAAAAATTTGAATGAACCTACAATATTATCTATAAGAGAATGCTTTTTGTAAAAAAATATCCCAATAATATTCAGTATAACAGAAGAATACAATGTAGTTGCTATACCACTAAATATCTTAGTATACTCATAGGGAAAAAGCAATGAGTGGTAAGTTTTAAATAAACCAATAACAAAAGCAACAATTGTAACAGCTAAACATAGAAAATCAAATTTTCTTTTTTCTTTAAATAATCTAATGATTAAGAGTACAAATAATATTATAGCAATCAATAAATTAAACACTGTTGCACCTTTATCAAGTAATGTTGGTTTAACAAATATCATTATAATCCATCCAATTAAACCAATAGAACTAACAAACCCAGAAATTAATTTGTTAACATCATTATCAAAACTATCACTAAATATATATTTTAAACCTAAGTATTCTACTAAACTCATAATTTATCTCCTCATATAAATAATCTTTAATGATTATAACTATTTAATATAATCCAATTTCTCTTTCACCAATTATTACACTAATACAACATTAAAATTATTTAATTTCAAAGTTTATTTTTTCTATTACTTGGATTTATTTTTATCATTTTTCTTTTTATAAAAAATCCATGCACCAACAAAACTAGCAATTGCCAAAATTATACTCAAATATCTCATTTTTATTAATGAATATGTAAAACTATCAACTGCTTTAACAGAGCCACCCCCATTTGTTAAAAATTGATTAATACATTCTTCCTCACTATGTACATGATCACAATAACAACTAGAAAGTATAGTACAATCATGATTTTCTAAATATTTCCAATAATTATCATAATACTTATATGTATCATGATCTTGAACATCTTTAAATAATTTATTAGTCGAACCATCATATTCAGAAATTGTTTTTTTCATATCACCTAAATATTTAAATCCCATAATAGATATTAATAATAAAATACAACCAATAACCATACAAACTACAAATAACTTTTTTTTCATAAATAAACTCCTCTCACAAATAATTAAGTAATAATTATCTATATTATTATATCACATTTTTTCAAAATTTTTTCATTGACTTGATAATCGGAATATTACTATTTTCCGAACACTCAGTAAAAGTTGAAAAACCCTTATTTTATAATGGGGTTAGCTGGAAACATCACCTTATCAAAAATATATAAAAAAAGCACCATTTTTAGTGCTTTTAGGTATTTTTTGTCAATTTTTACTTACTTTTTATATAAAATATGTAAGATCTAGTTTTTAATTTTCCCTTATTTTATAAGGATTTCTATTAGGGGTTAGATAAATCAAGCTCAAGCAGTTTATATTAGTTTTATTTTCATTCATTTGGATTACCTTCTTTTAATCAATAAAATTATACCATAAAAAAAGACGAAATTTAGTATAATTCCGTCAATTTTATATCATTTATATGGTGTTACAAATCGTAATATCTTAATATTGCAATCATTCTATTTAATAATATGTGCTGTTATAATTGTATAACTATAAGAGTTAATAGTAATCTTAATATTATCAATTTCACAGTACCAATTCTTTCCATGCTTGTAAATATTACATTTTTTATCTAATACTTTGCTCTTACAAAAATCAACTACATTATTTGTATCTAATTTTAGATTCTTTTTAATTCTATCAATACCCATTTCAGTAGTATGAACTTTATCTATATTTTGTAATAATACTTCTTTATTCATTTCTATCAACTCCTAATATCAAAATATTTCGAACTATTTTATTTTTTTACTATACCAAGTAATAATCTATTAACAATAGGTATTCTTTTTAATATTTCAGTCATTAAAGGTAATATAATTATTGTTCCTAAAATTAAGATTATATAATTAAATATGAAGTTATCAAACTTAATATACTCAACTAAAATAAATGATATAACTATTTGTATTGTATAATGTAAAACATAAAAACTAAAATTGTTTTTATTCATATAGTCAGTGAATTTATTTTTTATATCTAAATACTTTTTACTAATACCAAATGCCGATAATATTACTAACCATAGATAAACATTAGTAAATATACTAGTTAAGAATTCATTTGAGCCAAAATTAACTCCATAATTTTTAATTGTGAAAACAATTCCAAAAATAACTGTTATTATTCCTAGTGGGATTGATATTTTTTCTAAATTTTCAATAATCTTATCATTTGAAAACACATAGTAACCTAGTATAAACATCAATAAATATATTCCCCATCTATATACTGTAACAACTGGTGTATTTAATATAAATGAAGAACCCCATACTACTAAAAATAATAAGAATAATATTGGTAAATTAATTTTGTTAAATAGATTATCTATTCTTTGTTTTTTATCAATTTTTCTGATTAAAACAATTAATAGTGATGCTATAAATAATACATGAGCATACCATAATGGTCCAGTTCCAATTAATGAAAATATTAAATATTTTATAGGACCTGGAATCATATTTCCATTACCTGCAAATATATCGCCATAATAATTTGTTGTCCATCCACTTATCCAACCATATGCAAATATACCTACAATACTTGGAACTAGTATTTTTTTGGCTCTATCTTTAATAAATTCTTTGTTACTTTTACTTTTTAAAGAATATTTTGTTGAAACACCCGATACTGCAAACAATAAACACATGATCCATGGATATGTAAATACACATATAGCATCAAGTTCTTTTATTCCTTTTACTCCAATATTTGATATTACACCACTAGAATTAAAAATATAAAATACATGATATAAAATTACAACACATAAAGTGATCCATCTTATGTTATCTAAATAGTTCTTTCTTTTACTCATAACTATTTACCATCAGCTGGTATTATTTTATCCATAGTATCTTCCAATACTTCAGACTTAACAATAGCCATACCTTTCTTTTTGTCACACAAAACAACAACTGAATCGCCTGGTTTAATATCAAACATATCTCTTGCTTCTTTTGGTATTACTATTTGTCCTTTTTCACCAACTTTAGCAATACCTACAAACTTATCTTTCATATATGCCTCCTTCAAGTATAACAAATTATACTTTTCATACTTGATTATACACTTACTATTTCAAAAAGTAAACACATAAAAAGAGTTCGGAAAATTACTATTTTCCGAACAATCAGTAAAAGTTAAAAAGCCCTTATTTTATAATGGGGTTAGCTGGAAACATCACCTCATCAAAAATATATAAAAAAAAACCATTTTTAATGATTTTTGGTGTTTTTTGCTCATTTTTATTAAATTTTTATATAAAATATGTAAGATCTAGTTTTTAATTTTTCCTTATTTTATAAAGGTTTATTAAAGGGGTTAGATAAATCATGCTCAACCAATTTATATTAGTTTTATTTTCGTTATTCATGTAAATCACCTACTTATTCATTACTTCTTTTAATCTATTTTTATATCTTATTGGAACAAGTTTTTTAACATTACCTTGCTCATCTACACTTACTTCTGGTATATATATTCCTGTTTCGAGTTCTATATAATCAGCTATTAATCTTCTATGGCAAAATTCATCAATTGGTTCATGACATAATAATATTATATCATTACCAAATTTCTCATTTAATATATAAAGTAAATCTTTAACATCTAAATCTTTTAATCTTATATCATAATAGCTTTTAATATATTCGTCTTCTATTTGTTTTCTAAATTCTATATATTCTTTTAATTTAGAAACATCTTTTTTTAATTCTTCTAATACTTCTAATTTTTCAGCATAAGGTGTATAAGTAACTAGTTTAGGAGCAAGCTTCTTATATGCTGATCCAAAATATCCCCATGCATTACCACCATCACCTGTAACAGATACAGTATTACCACTTTTTACATCATAATAATTACCAGTTCCTAAAATTACTTTAGATAAATTACTCATTTTATCATCTCATTCTTATTGGTCTTGACTAGCTGTTCTCACCATATCAATTTCTAAACAATTTTTACTTAAAATCACACTTTTTTAACCCAGTTTCATCTATTTTAATACAATTTTAACAAAAACATGCGAGATCTGTTTTTGAGTTTTTCCTTATATTATAAGGGCTTAGGAGTGGTCTTGACTAAATTGTTATCAACCAATTTATATTAGTTTTATTTTCATTCATTTGGATCAACTCCTTTTATTTTTTTACTATCTTATATTCAAAATTATCATCATTTTCAATAATCATATCAAATTCATTTTCATGTATTAATACATTAGTTCTAAATTGACTATCTCTTTTTTCATCATATAATTCAATTGAACTTCTATTTTGATTTTCTAATCTATCTTCTCTTCTTTTTATTTCATTTTCTGTACTGCATTTTAAAAATATTGATAAAGATTTGCTATCTCTTTCTAAAAATGCCGTACCAACACCTTCTATTATTGTTAAGAAGTAATTTGAATATAGTTTTCTCATATTATTTTCTTCTTTATATTTTTTTGAAAAATAATAACAATCTAATCCATTATCAATATTGTATAATATTTCATCTATATTTTTTATAAAATAAGATTCTTTATTTGAAGATGTATATCTATATGAATAATCTTTATCATTTTCTTTCCAAGTAATAGAAGCATTCTTTCTTAAACTAGTATCAACTATAAAATCATCTGTTGAAATAGCATTAACATTTCCATACTTTTTTGCTTCTTCTTCAATATATTTACTTAATGAAGTTTTACCACTTCCACCATTACCACAAATATACACTTTATTTAATTTGTTATTTTTACAATAATCTATTATATATTGAACTAATTCATTTACTTTCATATTTTCGCCTCATTTTTCTAGGGGGTTTAACTTCTGTAACCACCTTGCTAATTCCTATACTATTTTTCACTAAAAATAGTTGTTTTTTATTAATTTTTATCTTTTTTAATACATTTTTATATAAAACATGTAAGATCTTATATCTCACAATCCCTTATTTTATTGGATGTTTCTTCTGTTCTTGGATAAAACGTAATCAACCAGTTTATATTAGTTTTATTATCCATAGGAATCACTCTATTTCTATTTAATTATAGCATAAAAAAGACAAAATTTAGTATAATTCCGTCTAATTTCAAGTCATTTTTATGGGCTTAGATATTGCAACATCAAAAATATTGATATAGTTGTTCGGACATATGACCGCTACTATATAACAAAAAAGCAAGATTTCTCCTACTCTTCTATATTAATATTTTTTGCTTTTTTAAATATTAAAATTACCTTTCTTAAAGACTAATTGTTTGCCTTTTTCAGTATTGGCAACTATTTCTAAATCAGATGTTCCAATCATAAAATCAATATGAACATTTGAATTATTTATTCCGGCTTTATCAAGTTCTTCTAAAGTCATATCCTTATAGTTTTTAATTGTACTAGGATTTCCTCTACCAAGTGCTAAATGGCAAGAAGCATTTTCGTCAAATAGTGTATTGTAAAAAATTATTCCAGTATTAGATATTGGGGAATTATTATTAACTAAAGCAACTTCTCCCAAGCGATTAGAATTTTTGTAATTTTCAATTAATTCTTTTAATAACCCGTTACCAATTCGCGCTTTATATTTTATAGCAATACCGTCTTTAAATTCTATATAAAAGTCATCAATAATATTATTATGAAATACTAATGGTCTACTATTAAAAACTACACCATTTGCTGTTCTACAATCTGGAGTTGTAAATATTTCATAACTAGGCATATTAACTATAATTGAATTTCCATAATTATCTTTTTTATCTAAATTAATCCATTTATAATTTTTAGGAAAACCTATTTCAAAATCAGTTCCTAAACCATTTTTATAATATAATTTATTTATCTTCATATTTTGAAGTTTCTCTTTATACTCATTTAATTTAAAAATATATTCGTCCCATGATTTTGAGGGATTTTCACTATCAACCATACACATTTTCATTATATAATCATAAAGTCTTAAATATGCATTTGGGTCATCATTAAATAATAACTCTGCCCATCTTCTATTTGGATATGCACATATTACCCATGGAAAATTATATTTATTATTTACTCTATAATAACTAAATGTTGGTGCAACAACTTGATTCATCTTACTAATTTTTTTAGAATCAACATCATTCATTAAATTAGGAATAAATGTATTGATGTGTAATATACACCCATGTTTTTTAGCAACTTCATCCCACGATGTTCGATCAATTAAAGGATTTAATGTTATATCATCAATTTCAGCATTTATTAAATATTGATGAATCTTGTCGCTATCATTGCAACACAATACGATATCTTTTATATTCATTTTCTTTGCTTCTTCAATAATAATTTTTACAAAATCATCATGCTCATGAGTCATATATTCAATCAATAAAGTATTGGTATTATTAAAACATAAACATTTGTGAAGTAATAATTGAGCATATTTTCTATCTAATGTTTCAATTTCTAACATGGTTTCACCTATTTTCTCTTACTTGGTTAATTATTATAACACATTATAACACATTTTTGATTAATTTACATACAGTTTTAATGCCATATATAAAACCTACAAAAAATCTTATTTTATGGTGGGGTTAGTTGGAAACATCACCTCATCAAAAATATATAAAAAAATCACCATTTTTAATGATTTTAGATGTTTTTTGTCAATTTTTACTCATTTTTTATAAAAACATGTAAGATTCAATTCTTAGTTTTTACTTGTTTTATTAGGATTTGTTAAAGGGGTTAGATAAATCATGCTCAACCAGTTTATATTAGTTTTATTTTCATTCATTTGGATCAACTCCTTTTATATTTATATGTTTTAAGTTTTTCTAACAAGTATAATCTATCTGATTTAAGCGTAAGTGTATCATCATTATTTTTAATCATATCTATAACATCATCTATATTAAACCACTTAACTTCTGATAGTTCTTCTATTTGTACTTTAAAATTTTCTTTATTACAAACTACATAATATATTCGTGTTAAATGAGAGTTTGACTCTCTTTTTTTAACCTCCATTTTTTCTAAAATATGAAGATCATTTAAAGATAATTTTAATCCTATTTCCTCTTCAACTTCCCTTAATGCTGTATCATCTATACTTTCTCCACTATCTACATGTCCAGCACATAATCCCCACTTATTAGGATTAAATCGTTTAGTTGCAGCTCTTTTTTGTAATAGGACTTGTTTCTTATCGTTAATAATAAATACAGCAACTTCCCAATGAAGTAAATTTAAATCATGAACCTTTTCCCTATCCATTACCTCACCAGTTAAATTACCATACTCATCTGCAATATCCAATAATTCCATAATTTGCACCTCTTTTTCTAAATCTTAGACTGTCAATACCAAGTATCAAATACTATGCTATTTTTGATACTTTTTTAACTGTTTTTAATTATTATTTTATATATTTCTATCAAATTATGTAATAAGTATATACTTGTTTTTCTTTTATTTTATAGGAGTTTAAATGAAACTTAGACTAAATCAATATCAACCAGTTTATATTAGTTTTGTTTTCATTCACTTGGATCAACTCCTTTATTATTTACCAATTTTTTTACTTTATTATGACCTTTATTTAAGATTTCATTTAGTTTTTTCTTTAATTCATTACGATTTAAATCATAATAAAAATCTCCTTCACTACAAGTTGCAACTTCATAATTTACCATTTCATTTATTGGCTTTACAACTATTGGTATTTCTTCAGTTTCTTTTATTTTTTCTTTTTTTCTGATTAAATCACTATTCCACCAATCACAAATACTAATTGCATAAGCAATTCCATCATCACTTACAATAGCACAATATTGTCTTGGATCAGCATCTTCTAAATCCTTTATATCTATATCATTTGACCAAATGGCACGTAAAACTCTATATTCATATATTTCATTACCATCACAATCATATCCTAATATATATTCCATATATTCACCTCAGTTTTCTAGGGGTTTAACTTCTGTAATCACCTTACTAATTCTTCCACTATTTTGTATTAAAAATAGTCATTTTTGACCAATTTTTATCTATTTTAACATATTTTTATACAAAACATGTAAGATCTATTTTCTAGTTTTCCTTTATATTACAAGAAGTTCCAAAGGGTTTTAAATTAATTGTAAACAACCAATTGATAACCGTTTTATTAAACACTTTATCTTCATTTTCGTTCATTGGAATCAACTCCTTTTTTCTACATAATTATATCATAAGAATTCTAATTTTTTATTATTTCATCTTCATATTTTAAAATTACATCTATTTTTTCATTTTCATATACTGTAACTTTTTCAATATATTTTATAACGATATCTCTAGTTAATTCAGTATAGATTCACCATCTAATTTCTTAATATTTAATAAATCAATTACTTCTAAATTATTTTCTTCACAATAAAAATCAGTTAATTTAATTTGATTATCTATACTATCTGAATTACTATAACTTTCATCTTTAGATAGTCTTATATAAGATTCAACTTTATATTTAGACATATAAATCACTACTTCACATATTATACCATATAAAAACAGGATTTTAACCCTGTCTATATCGTGCGTAATATCAAAATTTTCCAATCATTATATTCTTACATTTCTCTTTGTTAATAATAATATAATTATAAGTATAATAGTTGTTATAAAACTTGATTCAATTCCATAACTATATCCAGTTAAGAATTTATTAACTACTTCCATTTGAAAAATAGAATTGGTAGTTTCAAGTCCGCTTAAATTTAAACCTATAATATTAAATAATGCAAAATTCCATATAAAATGAAAGCCTATTGCCCCATAAATATTTTTGCTTTTTAATGTAATGACAACAAATATTAAACTAATTAATAATAGATTAATTATTCCTATAATGCCTATCAATGTACCATCAACAAACATCTTATCAAAATGACCTGCTGAAAAGAATAATACACTTATAGTAATTGCTAATACGACAGGTATTTTTTCTTTTAATCTATGTAATAAATATCCTCTACATATTAACTCTTCCATAAAACTTTGAATTAAATATCCAAATAAATATAATACAAAAAACAACCAATCAATATTATTATTCATTCCATTAAATTTAATTGCACCACACATTAATAACGGAATTATTATTAATGATAATGATACTATTCCAATTAATATTCCTTTTAAAAAAGTTTTAATATTTTTATCTAATCCAATTTTATTTAATTCAATTTTGTTTATTTTTTTAGTAAATAATATAAATAATAATATAGTAATTAAATAACCATAAAATGTACATAATAGCATAATATCATAAGGCATTTGTTTGTCAGTAGCATTATATCCAAATAAATATGAACCGCCTATAATAATTCCTTCTGCAATAATTAAACTAGCAAAATACACTACAAATGCAGACAATAATATTTTTAATGTATAAATTATTTTATTATCTACTTTTTTATTACTAAAAGGATTTAAGTCTTTAATAATACTCGATGCTTTATTCATATACTAAATATTCTCCTTTATAACATATGAAGCACTTTCAGATTTTGTTTCTTCAAAAGGTCCATAGTGTCCAAAGAAACATATTATAAAAGCAATAATATCAATAACTAAAAAAGTAATAAATCCTATTAAAAATCCTTTAAGTATTTTCTTTATTGTTCTTGTTTGTTTTTCTGTCATTTTAATTTTTGATAAAACAACATTTTGTAAATCATTATCAATTAAATCATCTACACTAACTTTTAATACTTTTGATAATAGTTTTAATTGTTCTGGATTTGGAGCAGTTTCCTCAAGTTCCCAATTAGAAATAGTTTGTCTTGTAACATTTACTTTTTCTCCTAATTGTTCTTGTGAAAGACCATTTTTCTTTCGCAAGTTTAAAATATTTTGGCCTAATGCCATAATCATCCCTTCTTTACTTACAATTATATAAAACTACTACTTAACAAATCTACCAAAGGTCTTTGGAAGTTTGTCAAAGTCTTTTAACATTTATTTTTATATTGACAGTATATCATACTTTTTAATATTTATTTACATCTCAATATTCGTATACTGGATATGTAGGAATTTTTATTATTTTTCAATGGGGTTTAACTTCTGTAACCATCTTCTCAATTCCTAATAAAAAAATACCTATATTTAGGCATTTTTAGTCATTTTTTACTATTTTTTAGTGTTTTTTAAGGATTTTATGCAAGATCCATTTTTTCGTTTTCCTTTATTTTATAAGGGTTTCCGTGGGGGGTTTAAATTAATTGTAATCAACCAGTTAATATTAGTTTTATTTTCATTCATTTAGTTCAATTACTTTTATTTTAAATTTTCTATATTATTTTTTATTACATCTATTACTTCAGAATAAACTACTGAATTGCTTATCACAGCACCATTAATACTGCAATCATATCTTTGTTCATTTCCAAATAGATCAGTTACTTTTCCACCAGCTTCTTCTACAATAACTTTAGCTGCTGCTATATCACAATTTTTATGTTTTGTTCCAGGAAATATTGCTAAATTAAAATCACCATTAGCAACACACATACATGCTCTAATAACACTTCCTACTCCAACAAAATATGTTTTCTTACCCAATTCTTTTATTGAATCATATAAATTATATTCTGCTTCAGGCCACATATCAAAATTTGATACGCTTCTCATATCATCTAGTTTAATATCATTAACAGATATTCTTTCATCATTTCTATAAGCTCCAGACCCTTTTATAGCACAATACAAATTATCTGTAAAAGGATCATATACTACACCCACAGTTGGAACACCATCTATTACTAATGCTAATGAAAAAACTGCTACTGGAATATGTCTAGCATACATAGCAGTACCATCTACTGGATCACATACCCAAACATAATTACTTTTACCAAACTGTTCTTCTTCTCCATCAACCGAATGTGTTGGAAATTTTTCTTTCACTTTTTTGATAAGTAAACTATTAATTTCTATATCTGCCTTTGTAACTATTGTTTGATCATATTTATAATTTGCTCCATTATCTTCAGAAAAATATTTTTTCATTATTTTCCCAGCTTCATATGCAAATTCTTTAGCAAATGTTAAGTATTCATTATTCATACATTTCACCTCATTATTTCTAGGGGGGTTAACTTCTGTAACCACCTTACTAATTCCTATCAATTTTTTCACTATAAATAGTCATTTTTTACTAATTTTTACCAATTTTAGCATATTTTTATATAAAATATGTAAAATGTTATTTTGAGTTTCTCCTTATTTTACAGTACTTTCCAAAGGGGTTTAAATTAATTGAAATCAACCAGTTTATATTAGTTTTATTTTCGTTCATTAGAAATCAACTCCTTCCTTTACTATATTTCATGTAATATCTAGATTCAGTTTCATCTAGTACTACAAAGCCTAGTTTTTTATATAATGATACTGCTTTTAAGTTTTCTTTATATACCCATAAAAATATTATATCATTATTATTTATAACATTCTTTATAATATCTGTACCTATACCTTTATTTCTATATTCTTCTTCAAGATAAATCTCATCTAATAGTACACCATCATCTCTATCAGTTAATAACAGGCATCCAACTACTTTATCATCTACGACAATATTAAAATAATTATTAAGTAATTTTGGCACATTATTTTTTACATAATTATTTATCTTATTAATTTCATTAATTGGTAAATCTTTTGCATATTCAAAAATTGTTTTCTTTTTATAGTCAATTAACTTCTCTATATCATCATCAGATGACTTAATCAATTTATAATTCATAAACTTTACCTCATTTTTTATTAATTTTAGCCTATTTTAATATATTTTTGTATTAAACATGCAAGATCTATTTTTGAGAAATCCATTTATTTATAAGGCTTTTCGTATGTTCTTAATTAAATTGAAATCAACCAGTTTATATTAGTTTTATTTTCATTCATTTGGATCAACCCCTTTATTTGTAATATACACATATGATTGTGGTGCCGTTCTAACATTAAAATCTTTTAAATCTTTTTGTTTGTCATATAATATTGCTTTTTCTATTTCATATGCTACAACATAACCACAATTCTCATAATAATTATCATATTTAATTTTCGTTATACCACCATATTTATTTGTTTTATTCCATATAACATTTTTCTTATCATATAAAACTTGTTTTATTTTCAATTCTCCTACAACCTTTTGTATTGGAGATGAAGAATAAACGATAATTGTATCAATATTTTCTTTGCACAATCTTTTACGATATTCATATTTCTTTTCACCAGAAAATATTTTATCTACATATTCAGGTTTAATTGACATTAAGATTATACTCATTTTAACTCCTTATAATATACAAATTCATCGTTATATTGATTATACTCCTTATATCCATACCTTCTCATAAAATTGATTAATTCTTTATTATCATTTTTTATAGTTAAATAAATATAATCAATACTATTACAAATAGCAATATTATCAATAATACTTAAGTACATTTTCCCTATTCCCTTTTTCTTATCATTAACCAAAAGAGTTCTTATTTTTAATATATTACCTTTCTCTAAAAATTGTTGAGAATCCGTTTCGCCAAGCTTTAATATCATAATTGATGTCATATTATTATCTTTCTTTGTATAATAAATATCAATATTGTTAGATTTCATTTTATCTAACCAACAATCAAAACTATAATAATTATTTTTTAAAAAACCAAAAATTTTATCATTATAAGAAATGTTATTAATATTTGAATTATTAATAATAATATCTTTTCTTAACTTAATAGCTACGACACCGTATTTTTTTTGTTTCTCTATTGGATAAAACTTTTCTAAATCCGTTTTTAATTGTTTTTTTGTTATTGATGAATCGGCTAAAAAATCAATGTTTATATTGTTAAGTAATTTATCAAAATTATCATAATATAATATATTATCAACCGTTATTAGCATTTTTTCTTCTAAAAGGGGTTCTTTTTGGAACTCAATTAAATCGCCACTTTTTATTTTTTTCCTTTTTTCATCATTTAAACGTATTTCATATTCCTTAGTTCCATATCTAATATAATTGAAATATTGTTCTTTCAATTTCATAATATGAATCATATATTTCACCTCATTTTTTCTAGGGGGGGGTAAAAGGTGTAATCACCTTATTAATTTCTATTTATTTTTGTATTAAAAATAATCTTTTTTTACTAATTTTAGTCTATTTTACTACATTTTTATATAAAACATGTAAGATCTTATATCTCACAATCCCTTATTTTATCGGATGTTTCTTCTGTTCTTGGATAAATCGTAATCAACCAATTTATATTAGTTTTATTTTCATTATTCATGTGGATCAACTCCTTTACTTTTTATATTTTAACACACTTGCATTATCTGGTAAAAATGGACCAATTTCATCATCGGGCATTAATCCATTAAAATAACATTCAATAGCTTTTTCTACTCCCGCATGGCAAACTATTAAAATATTGTTATATTCTTTTGAAGTTATGTCATCTAAAAAACTATATATTCTTCTAAAAAAATCTTGAACATTTTCTGCTTTTTCATATTTCATATTCTTGTGATATGACCAAAATTCGTTATAGTCAAATGATGATTTACTTGTTCCTTCAAATTCTCCATAATTTCTTTCTCTTAATCTTTCATCAAAAACAATATTAAGTCTTCTATCATCATTTATTATTTTAGCAGTTTGTCTAGCTCTTTTTAAAGGTGAACAAAAAATTATATCAAACGCTGAATCTTTTAGCATATCTGCAGTATTACTTGCTTGTGATAAACCTTTTTCATTTAATTCTATATCAGCAGACCCTTGCATTTTTTTCATAACATTCCATTCGGTTTGTCCATGTCTTACAACAAATATATTCATATATTACACTTCCTCACTACTGTTACAAAATGTGTCGGCGTATTACAAGCCAACCAATTTATATTAGTTTTATTTTCATTCATCCCTATCAACTCCTTTTATTTTTTTATGATAATGTAATTCTTTGCTATTATTATCATAATAATCAAATACATAATCTCTATTTTCATAAAATGTAATAGCTTCCTTAAAGTTAGGATCAACACACAAAACTATTTTTTTATATTTATTTGCATAATCTTCACACATATTAAATATTCTTGAACCGATTCCTTTATTTCTTGAAGATTTTTCTACATAAAATGAATTAAGTAAACATTCATCTTTGGATAATTCTTTAATTGAACATATACCAATTAGTTTTTTATCTTGCTCAGCACTTATTAAAATATTGGGTTTTTCTTGGAGTTTATTATATTCTTGGTTTTCTAACCATTCATCCCAATAATCAATATTAAATTCATTTACTACAATATTCTTTATAAAATCTTTAATATTATATTTGCAGGAATTTATTTTATATTCAATCATAAATAAACCTCATTTTCTTTTACTCATTACATCTTATTACTTTTACTAGATTCTAATGTTTCAATACCAAGTATTTCAACATTTTTTGCTTTTGTCTTATCAAACATTATTTCAAAGATACTGTTATCCTCTGAAAGAAATAAATTTTGAGGCCAAAAGCCATCGCTTTTCACAGTTTGCGGAAACACAAAAACAGGTGTACCTTTTGGAATTTTTATAGATAATAATGTATTATTATTTCCTTCTCTTCTTGTAATATACTGCGACGCAATATCTTCACTTAAGGATGTTGATACAAAATCACTCGTTGATAAATCCTCAACTTTTATTTCATCATCTGATCTTATTCCTCTATAAACGACTGTATCCTCGGGCATAACAATTGCATCAGATTGAATATTTTTTATAGTATTTATATCTTTTAACAAATTTTTAATAAGTATTTTATATGTTTTTTCTAATCTCTGTGTTATAAGAATATTAAGTTTTTTTTCTGCATTATAATAATCAGCAGCTAATACAAAGTCCAATACTTTCCTGCATGATACTATATCATCGAAATTAAAGTCTTCTGGTTTAAGAATACCATCTTCTACGAGTATTTTTAGTATTTCATGTAAAGTATATTCTTCTGGAATTTTATCATAAAATCCTAATATTGAAGCGTATGCCATAACGTCTTCATCAATTACCGATGAAAGAATACCTTTTAATAATTCGTCATTAGAATCATTTTTACTCATAAAAAGTGTCAAATTTTTAATAACATAATAGTATTGTTCTATGAAAGGTTTCATTAATGCATATAATTCATCTATATCCATACTTTCATATCCATCTATCGATACAATTTTATTAAAATAAATAAATAAACTAGAATTATATCTTATTAAAGCATTTTTCTGTTCTTGTGTTAAATTCTCATTGTACTGTTTTTTTAAATTATCCATTAGAGTTAATTCTTTTTTATCCCAAATCATTATTTTAATCACCTATTATCTAGTAAATCTCCATTGCTTAAAATATGTACATTTACCTTCATCATTAATGGATACTTGAAATATACCATCTATTTCTTGTTTAATATCACCTTTAGTTAGTATTCTTGTCATTTGCCAATTAATAATGCAAGTTTTCTCATTATAAGAAATTATTTCATATTCATAATCAATATCTTTTTGATTATCAGCAACGACATTCCATAAGTTTGTAACTTCGTTAAAATCATGACAAGGTTCATCAATTGGATTTTCATAATATCTAACATTTTTATCTAATGTTTCTAGAGTTCTTTTCCAATCTAATTCTTTCCATGAATCCATAAATTCTTTTGTCCACTTATTATATTTTTCTAGCATAATTCCTCCATATTTTATTTTATTTTCTGTTTAACTTTATAATTTCTTACTTGGCAATTTCCTAATACCAACCCAGCATCAACAAGTGAACCTTCAGGTATATTACCATTAAAATAACACTCAACAGGAATACTAATACCTCCATGTGCAACTAATAGTACATTTTTATCTTCATATTTTTTTGAAATATCCTCTAAAAAATCATATACTCTTTTGAAAAACACTTGTATGTTTTCTGCACGTTCATATTGTATATTTCTATAATAATCCCAATAACCGTGAAAATCAAAATCTTTGGTTTGTTTTCCTTCATGTTCTCCAAAATCTCTTTCAATAATTCTTTCGTCATAAATTATAGGGATATTTCTTCCTTTATTAATAATCTCTGCTGTTTCTTTTGCTCTTTTAAGAGGAGAACAAATAATTAAATCAATATCAGTATCAAGCAAATTCTTCTTAGTCTCTTCCGCTTGTTTTAATCCAGTTTCGTTTAATGGTTCATCACATCTACCCATTACTTTTTTTTGAACATTCCAATCAGTTTGTCCGTGTCTTGTTATATAAATCATGAATGCCTCCTAAATACCTATTATTTATTATACTATTTTTTTTAAAATTAGCCTAGTATAATTAATAAGATAGTAAAATTTTATTTTCATTTATTAGAGATTAACTTCTTTTATAAAATTATTAAAATCATAACATAAATAAAACAGATTTTCTATAATCTGTTTTATTATTATTTGATATTTTATTT
Organism: Bacilli bacterium; assembly: GCA_017525855.1. Next base: position 13,320 of record JAFXSE010000118.1, on the reverse strand, counting down.
TTAATGTTTTTACTTGTTCTGTTGCTATAACTTTTCTTTTTTGTACAATTATTACTCTATTTCAAATTCTTCACTATATAAAGTATTAAAACCCTTCTTTTTACTAATCCTATATGTCCCTTTATTTAATTCTTTATACGTATCTTTCCAATCTATTTCTATTTTTGTAATTCCATTTATATCGGGAGATATAGTTTTCATTAATGGTTTAACAGTCGATTTTTGCTTCATATTATACCAAGTATCAGCCTCTGATAATTTTTGTATTGAATAATATCACCTTTCTTTTTAATTATTATAACTAATCTATATTAAAAATGATTACTCATTACTTCCATATATGTAAAAAGTAGATTTAAAATCTACTTAAAATTTAATTATGTGAACTTATAAATTCTGGTTTTTGATCTTCAACTATTGGAATTAACCATGATTTATCATATTTTTTTACTACAATACTATATCTCATTTTTGTACCATTTCCTTGATCATCAGTAAGACGACACTCTTCTGTATTATCTACATCAAATGCTACTGTTGCTTCACTTCCCAATGCATTACCAATAGATTCTATTTTAGTTCCAAATTTATTTACAAAAGCTTTAAGTTTTTCTCCTGTTATTGATGTTACAGCATAGTTAGTTGGATGACATTTTGCAACTGGCATATCAAGATAATCTGAAAAAGCTGAAGTTGCATCAAATAAAGTTGACCAATCTAAGTTTGTTCCAATTAATGAGTTTAATACTCCTCCTGTCATTTTAAAAGCAATATTAAACTTTTGTTGGAATTGGGGATCAAAGCAGCTAACTAATGTTTTAATGTCATTTTTTTCTTTAGCAGCCATTGCTTTTTGAACGACTTTATCTGGGCTTTCTACCATATAAGTAAAATAGTAATTTAATATACCTAAGGCAAGGGCAATGATTACTGAAAATATAGCTACTCTTCTTGCTACTTTTACACCTTTAGATACTGTTTTAACACTCTTTTTAGCAACTTCTGCACCTATTTCACCTGCTGTGTTTAAAGTGTCCAATTTGCTTTTACTTTTACCCTTTTTAATACTATCAATTTTTTCTTTATTTACTAGTTCAGCACCGCATCCTTCACAAAATGCACTACTATTATCATTTTCTTTTCCACACTTATAACAAAACATAAGCCCTCCACTACTAATTATTATTTTTTATTTCCAAATTTACTAAAAGGAAAAATAGTAAATTTAGTTCTACCTATAATGTTTTTTGTCTTAATAAATCCTAATTTTCTACTATCTAGTGAATTAGGTCTATTATCACCTAGTACCAGATATGAATCTTTAGGAACTGTTATGCTTCCTAATTTTTCGGTATTAAAATCCTCTAATTCTTTATCATCTACTTTATTAAAAGTCTCTTTTTTCTCTTTTCCATTAATATATAGTTTGTTATTTTTATATTCCACTTTTTCTCCAGGAAGTCCTATTACTCTTTTTATAATATATTCATCTGTAATATCTATAACTACTATATCAAATCTTTTTATATCATTAAATTTATATGCCATCTTATTTAAAATCATTATATCATTATTTTGAAGAGTTTTTTCCATACTTTCACCACGTACTCTAACTGGTGTAACTATAAATATTTTTATTAAAATTACTAATAAAATAATAACTATATATACGATATTTTCTTTAATTATATTTTTCATATTATAATAAAAAATAAGGGTTAGTCCCTTATTTTTGTCCTCTTTCTTTGATGCGGTATTGACCAACCATTCCTTTTAAGAATGTAAGTTTTGCACGTCTTACTCTACCTTTTCTTACTACTTCAACGTAAGCAAGTTTTGGTGAATTAACTGGGAAAGTTCTTTCAACTCCAACACCTGATGACATTTTACGTACTGTAAATGTTTCTGAAACACTTCCACCACGTTTTGCTACTACAATACCTTCATAATCCTGAACACGTTCTCTTTTTCCTTCGATGATTCTAACACCAACTTTTACAGTATCACCAACACGGAATTCAGGAATATCTTTTCTTATTTGTTTTTCATTAATTTTGTCAATTACATTCATCTTCTGATTCCTCCATTCATTATATATTATAAAGAGATCATAAAAACTTTTTTCAGCGGATCACTTCTTTTGACGTTATTAATTGTAACATAAAATAGCTTATATTGCAATAAGAAATTGCTTTTTAATGATTAATATTATCTATTTCTACCTATAGTATTCATATGTTTATAGTTATTTATTTCTTCTAGTTTTATTTTAGCCTCTTTTTGAAAAATTCTTAATTGTCTAGCCATCTTTTCAAGTTCCTTATTTTTTAAATATGAACGATATTTAAATTTAATTTCTTGTCTGAATTTTTCTATCCTATTTAATATTTCATTCATTGAGCCTTCAGCATCATCATCTTCAGATAATAGTAAATTTGTTAATTCTTTAATTAATCTATTATACTTTTTATTAACTTTTTCACTTATTATGTTATGAACTAAATTATCATTTATAATTTTAATATCTGTTATTTTTTCTCCATCAATCATAAAATATTTGCTTTTTGACTTCATAACATATCCATCAATATTTACAAAGTCTAATTTATTGGTTATTTTGCCTATTTTTCTTGTATTTTCTTTTATTTTATACATAAAAGCACCTACTTTTCTAAAAGATCTGGACGTCTTTCTTTAGTTCTTTTTAGTGATTCTTGATAACGATATTCAGCTATTTTTTTATGATCTCCTGATATTAGTATTTCAGGAACTTCCATACCTTCATATACTCTTGGTTTTGTATATGTCGGATAATCGAGTAAGTAATTTTCATTAAAAGAGTCTTCAATGTGGCTTCTTTCGTTAATTACGCCAGGAATTAATCTTGTGATGGAATCAACAAGCACCATAGCTGGTACTTCTCCACCTGTAAGGACATAATCGCCAATACTTAGTTCTAAATCACATGTAGAAGTGATTCTTTCATCAAAACCTTCATAGTGCCCACAAATAATTATCAAGTGTTTTTCTTTTGATAAATCGTATGCAGTCTTTTGATTATATACTTTTCCAGAAGGAGTTAGAAGTATTACTTTACTATCTTTAGTTCTTAGTTTGTTAACGCAATCAAATATAGGCTGACACATAAGAACCATTCCTACTCCACCACCATAAGGAGTATCATCAACTTTATTATGAGGATCTAAAGTATAATCTCTAAAATTATGTAGCTTTATCTCTACTTTTTTATCATCAAGTGCTCGTTTTATAATTGATTCTTCAAATACTCCATTAAACATGTTAGGAAAAAGTGTTAGTATGTCTATTTTCATAATATCATCCCATCTATTAATTCAATATATATTTTTTTCTCTTTTTTATTTATCTTTTTTATAAATTCTTTAGAATAAGGAACAAGTATTTCTTTATTATCAATTGTAATTCTTAATATCTTATTAGTTTTACTAGCAAAGAATATCTCTTTAATATTTCCTATTTTATCATCTATAAAAACACTATAAGTTAACAAATCATTATCAAGTATTAAATTATCATTTAATGCCTGTTTATCTATATAAACATCCTGTTTTAACAAGAATAATACATCATTGATATTTTTATAATTATCTAAGGTAACCATTTCATAATCTTTATGTCTTCTATATGTTTTAATATTATATTTTTGACCATTAATAACAATATCATTTCCTGGTTTTAGTGCTTCTTCTTTATACTCGAAATTAGATTTTATTTTAAGTTCCCCTTTTATGCCATGAGTAGATGTTATTTTTCCTAAATAAACTAATTCCATATTATCTATCTAATTCATATAGAAGTATACTAGTAGCAACTCCTACATTTAAACTTTCTACATCAGTATTCATTCTAATATAAAGATTTTTATCGCACTTATCAGTTATTTCACGTCTTACACCATTACCTTCATTTCCAACAACTAGAGCAAACTTTTCTTTGTCATTTGAAAGTAGTTGTCTAACATCTTCTCCATGCTCTACTAAAGTTCCATATATTGGTATTTCTTTTTCCTTCAATTTTTCTATTATTTCAATTAGATTTTTTCTTAAAACATTAATATGAAAAAACATTCCTTGAGTAGCTCTTATAGTCTTTGGATTATATAAATCTACAGTATTTTCACTTAAGACAACAGTATCAATATTAAAAGCAACTGCGCTTCTAATAATGGTTCCTAAGTTACCAGGATCTTGTACATCATCTACAAGTAAAATACGATTTCCTAAATTGTCATCTTCTTGTTTTTTTTGACATAAAGCCATAACTGTTTGGGGAGTTTCAACTGTACTTATTTTATTAATAATTTCCATTGGTAAATATACTATGTTTTCAATATCTAGTGGAAAGACCTCATCTTTTTCAAGTATTAATTCTTTAATTAAACCTTGTTTATATGCTTCTATCACTAAATGTGAACCTTCTACAATAAATTCATTAAATTCATCACGATACTTTTTTTCTTTTAATTTTATATATTTTTTAACTCTTTCATTTTCTAAACTAGTTATTAACATAAGCCACCTCTTTGAATATTATAACATGTATATTATTATTATAAAAGAAAAAAGTAAGCTAATGCTTACTTATTCTATTATTTATTATAACGTTTAACAAATATACCTGTTCCAGCTATTATAAGTGTACCAATAATAAGTGAAATTATCATTTTAGTTGGATTAGTTCCTGTATCAGGAACAAATACTTCTGGAGCTTCACATTGAGTTTTATATGCATCATATGAAACTTCTAATCCATCTTTACCAAAGTATTTATCTCCAACTTTTTTACAAATATTTGTTTCACATTGTTGTTGATACTGTATTTGTGTTGTTTCTTTTCCATCTTGTCCAAAATACTTATCTCCAACTTTTTTACAGATATTTGTTTCACATTGTTGTTTGTATTTTATTTCTGTTGTTTCTTTTCCATCTTTACCGAAATATTTATCTCCAACTTTTTTACAAATATTTGTTTCACATTGTTGTTTATATTTTATTTCTGTTGTTTCTTTTCCGTCTTTACCGAAATATTTATCTCCAACTTTTTTACAAATATTTGTTTCACATTGTTGTTTGTATTTTATTTCTGTTGTTTCTTTTCCATCTTTACCGAAGTATTTATCTCCAACTTTTTTACAGATGTTTGTTTCACATTGTTGTTTATATTTTATTTCTGTTGTTTCTTTTCCGTCTTTACCAAAGTATTTATCTCCGACTTTTTTACAAATATTTGTTTCGCATTGTTGTTTATATTTTATTTCTGTTGTTTCCTTACCACTCTTATCATAGTATTTTCCATTATGATATTCACAAACTCTAGATACTGGAGTAGCTACGACAAATACAGAAGTGCTTGCAGTTTTAGGATTTTTTTCTAACACTACTAACTCTTGTAATGTATTATATCCTGGAGCATAACGTCTTACTATTCCTTCACTACCTGAATTAGTAACAGTGATTTTAATAGTTGTAGTACTTGTTAATTTTGCTTCTGGAATTCTAACATAGAATTTAGCACCACTTGTAAATGTTGAATTATTACTTACAACTGATCCGTTAGCATTAACTAATTCTACATAGCTAGATCCACTTACATTTACTGTGTATGTGTTACTTCCAGTAGTAGTTGCGCTAATATATCCTGATTCATAGTACTTTTCATCTCTTGAAAGACTCATTTTATTTGTATTACTATTAGCTTTTATTGTAACTTTAGTTCCAGTATAATTAGAGTTTTGTTTTGCAGCGTTTGCTAAAGCTACAGCTTGATTACCATTATATGTACCAACAAAAGCTCGTGGCATAAAGTTACTTCTGTATTTCCATACAGCAAGTTGAGTAACTAAATATGTATAATCATCACTTCCACCTTTTTCTAATAAGTATAGAAGTCCACCATCAGTTTCTGTTTTTGAAAAACTAAATACTGTTCCTTGTGATGCTCCAGTCTTCTCTGGTGTAATACAATATCCATAACCTTTACTAGTATAGAATTTTGCTTCTGTTCTACCATTATAGGTAATATAGGTTTTTCTTGTTAGAGTTAAACCTGTTTCTGCATTAACAGTATAAGCTGTTAGTGCAGTAAATATGATTGTAATTAACATGATGACTTTTTTCATTGTTTTTTTCATGTATATTCCCCCTCACATGTGTGATATGATAACATATTTTTATTAAAAAATCAAGTGTTTTATTAAAATATCTATTTAAAACAAGTATTAAGGTTCTAGTCTTGAAGGCCCTCTGAATAGAAATTGGGTTTCTTTTAAATTCTGGGTTTGTAATAGTAACATAGTTAATCTATCAACACCAACAGCAAATCCACCATGTGGAGGGCATCCATATTTAAAGAATTCTAGATAGAATTTTACATCTTCTCCTAATCCTTTTTCTTTGGCTTGTTCTTTTAATACTTCATAACGATGTTCTCTTTGAGCTCCAGTAGTAATTTCCATTCCTCTCCATATTAAGTCATATCCCTGCGGTATTTCATCTTTTCTCATATGATAGAAAGCTCTTTTTGTTTTAGAAAAATCTGTAATAAATATAAATTCATGGCCATACTCTTCCATTGCAAATTTCCCAGTTAGTTTTTCAGCTTCGCTGTTCATATCACCAACATCTTCTTTTGGAATCTCATAGTTATATCTTTTATGTAATTCATTATATAGATCTTCTAATTTAATTCTTGGGAATGGTTTTGTTGGTATTACAACTTCTGTATCAAATAATTCTTTTATCTGTTCACCATATAATTCTTTTACTCTTGATAGACCTGCAATAAGTAAATCTTCTTCCATATCCATAACGTCTAAATATGAATCAATATAGCTAAATTCCAAGTCAAATGAAGTAAATTCAGTAGCATGTCTATTAGTATTAGAATTTTCAGCTCTAAATGCTGGAGCTACTTCAAATATTTTTTCAAATCCACTGGCCATAGCCATTTGCTTATAAAATTGGGGTGATTGAGCAAGATATGCTAATCTGTCAAAATATTTTACTTCAAATACTTCACTACCACTTTCACTCGCAGCTCCAATTAGTTTTGGTGTATGAATTTCGATAAAGTTATTTTGATATAAAAAGTTTCTCATTCCTTCCACTAAAGCGGTTTGTACTTTATACATAAGTATATTTTTATCACTTCTTAAATCTATAAATCTATAGTCAAGTCTAGTATCTAAATTAACTCCATCTAAATTTTTATAATTAAATGGTATTTCATTTTCACTTCTACTAGTAACTTCTATTTTACTTGGAATAATTTCCATACCATTTAATTTAACCTTAGGGCTGTCCATTACTGTTCCAGTAACTTTAACTGTGCTTTCAAGAGGTAGAGAACTAATTAATTCAACCATTTCTTTATTCTTTTCTTCACTTTTTTCAATAGTTACTTGAACTTTACCTGTTACATCTCTAAGTATTATAAATTGAACCCATTGTAAATCTCTTATATTATCTACGAATCCACTAAATTCTATTTCTTGTCCAAAATAATTTTTTAGTTCATTAACATTTATTTTTTTCATAACTACTCCTCATGTTCATGGTGATGATTACAATGGCATCCTTTTTCATGATGACAATCACAATCGTCATCACAATTACAATTATGTTCAAAACTAAAATCGCCAAAGTTTTCTAGATTCATATCAGAATCTGCCATTTTTTCATCAAAATAATACATTAAATATTCTATTTCCACTTTTTCTTCTTCTTTTGTTGTTGTGTTTTTTACTTGAACAACTCCGTTTTCTAAGTCTTCACTGTTTAAAATAAGTAAGAATTTACTTTTTAGTCTATCAGCTTGTTTAAACTGGGCTTTTAAACTTCTACCAGTATATTCCATATCAACTGTAAAGCCACTCATTCTAAGTTCTTGCTGTAAATATATGGCGTATTTTCTTTCGTCTTCATTAACATGCATTATAAAGATATCAATTCCATCTTTTATAGGAAGTTCTGTATCTTGTTCTTTTAAAGCAAGTACTACTCTTCCAATACCAGATGCAAATCCGCAACAAGATGTATCAGGTCCGCCTAGTTGTTTTACAAGACCATTATATCTTCCTCCACCACCAATAGTTTGTGCGTTACTTAAGCCTGGAATATCTACTTTTATTTCAAATACAGTATGATTATAGTAGTCAAGTCCTCTAACTATTTTAGGATTAACAGTATATTCTATTTCTAATATATCTAAATAGCTCTTTAACTTTTCAAATAAGTCCTTACTTTCTTCATTTAAGTAATCAATAGTTGTAGGTGCTTTTTTTAGTACTTCACTTTCACCATCTATTTTACAATCAAGCACTCTTAATGGATTTTTATGAAGTCTTTCACGACAATCATCACATAATGTATCTATATGTGGTTCTAAATATTTTATTAGTGCTTCGCGATAGTTATCACGTGATTGTTTATCACCTAAGGAATTTATTTCAACTTTAATATCTTTTAATCCTAACATCTTATAAATGTTTACTGCAATACTGATAACTTCTGCATCACTTATGGGATCATCCGTACCTAATATTTCATATCCAAATTGTGTTAGTTCTCTTTCACGTCCAAGTTGTGGTCTTTCATAACGATACATTGTTCCATTATAATAAAGTTTAACTGGTAAATCATTATTACCATACATTTTATTTTCAATAAAACTTCTTATTACTCCAGCTGTTCCTTCTGGCCTTAGTGTAATATTTCTATCTCCACGGTCCTTAAAATCATATGTTTCTTTTGTAACTATGTCTGTTGAATCTCCAATTCCTCTATGAAATAATTCAGTAGATTCAAATATTGGAGTTCTAATATAGCCATAGTTATACTTTTCCATCACACTATCTACAACTTCTTCAATATATTTCCATATCTTAGCATCTTTACCATAAATATCACTAGTACCCTTTGGCTTTGTTATCATAATATTCCTCCTAAATAAAAGAATAAAATATAATTTTATTCATTAAACATACTTATTATACAACAATTTTTAATATCTAACAATTCTATTTATTCAATCTCTGTATTTCTTTTACAAGATATATTGGTGCTTCTATTATATCGTCATGATTATAATTATCGTCGTAATAATACTCTAATGTTGTATTTTCTATTTCTTTTAAATCTTCTATCTTTATATTATCTTCTATCAATAGGCAACTATAAATTAATCCATTCATATGTCTAATTGTTCCAATTGATGGAAGTTTATCATCATTTAATGTTTTTACTATTTTGTATACTCCATTGTAAAGTGTTGCAAGTTTTCTTAATAAATATACTTTGATATCTTCTATCATTAAATTATTATCTATTAAAAATTTAATAAACTTTTGTTCTTCTATTTCTGGATATACTTCAATAAAATTATTTTGATATATAAATTGGTTATATTCTTTATGACTTTTGTTTTTTTCTATTAAATCAAAATATTTAGCATGACTATTTTCATGTAAAATTGTTATCATTTGTTCAAAATCAGCAGTTTTGGTTGCTGTTATATAGGTAGTGTCAAAAAGTTTAGAGGATAATGCCTCACCAGTAATATTATCATTTTCAGGTATTTCTAAAACTTTATTTTGTTTAATGCGATTATTAAATAATTCTAGGGAATCATAGTCATTATCTATATAATAAAGAGATAAAATTCTGTACATATCATATTCACTAATTTTAGTATAAGGTCTATTGGGAATATATTTTGATTGTAAATTGTTATTAATTAATATAAATATATTCTTATATAGATCAATATAGAAGTTCTTATCTTTTTTAAATTGTTTTAGATTATCTATCATATATTTTTTAACAATATTATTTGCTAAAGAATAATTCTTATTTGTTTGTTTTAGATGAGTTAATTTTTTTCTATCAGCTATATCACTGGAAATTAATATATGATTAAAAACTTCAAGACCTCTATATGCTGATACTAATATATCTTTATCATCTATATTATCTAAAGTATCAATGATTCTATTAAAGTCTTGTTCAATAACACTATAATCATCACTTATAAATTTCATAATGCCATCCCCTTAAATTGCCCTATATTTTAACATATATTTACTTTTTTAGCAATATTTTTTAGGAAAACATGTCATATATTTGACTTTAAATAATTAATAAGATAAAATATAAAAAACATTTAAGGGAGTGGTAATGTGAGTGTTGGTATAATATGTGAGTACAATCCATTTCATAATGGACATCTTTATCATTTAAAGAAAATAAAACAGATGTATCCTGATGATGTTATTGTTTTAATACTTAGTGGCAATTATACTCAGCGAGGTGACTTTTCTATAATTGATAAATGGAAAAAAACTGAGATAGCAAAAAAGGCTGGAATTGATCTAATTGTAGAACTCCCATTTGCTTTTGCTACTCAATCTGCTGATTTTTTCAGTTATGGTGCTGTTACATTGCTTGAAAAGTTAAAGGTAGAAAAGTTAGTATTTGGCAGTGAATCTGATGATATTAGTAATTTATATGAAATAGCTAAATGTCAGATTGATAATAAAGATTTTGATAAACTAGTTAAGATATACTCAAAGTTTGGATATAATTACCCTACTGCTATTAATAATGCTGTATATGATTTAACAAATAAAAAAGTTGATACTCCAAATGATTTACTAGGAGTAAGTTATATCAAAACAATATTAGAAAACAATTATCATATAAAACCAATCTGTATAAAAAGAGATAATAACTATCATGATTTAGAGTTAAAAGAAATAAGTGGTGCCACTTCTATTAGGATGGCATTAGAAGAAGGCAAAAATGTTTCTAATGCAGTACCAGATTTTGTTATTCCATACTTAAATAAGCTTCATTTTAAAGATAATTATTTTAGTCTTTTAAAATATAAAGTAATAACAGAAAATGATCTAAGTATTTATCAAACTGTAGATGAGGGATTAGAAAATAAGATTAAAAAAGTAATTAGTTCTTCTAATAGTTATGATGAGGTAATTGAAAAATTAAAAACTAAAAGATACACTTACAATAAAATATCTAGAATGTTATTACATATACTAGTTGGTTTTACAAAAGAGATGGCAAAAGAAATGACTAATATTCAGTATATTAGAGTGTTGGGATTTAACAATAAAGGGCAAGAATATTTAAATAGAATAAAAAAGGACGTTGATATACCTATTCTAAGTAAATTTGTTAGAAATAATAAGATGCTTGAATTTGAATTAAAAACTACTATAATTTATAGTATCCCATATAATGATGTTAGCTTAGTAGAAGAAGAATATAAAAATCATTTAAGAAAAGAGGTATAAAATGATTAAAGCAAAAAAAAGAGGACAACTTTATGTAGTTTCTGGACCATCTGGTTGTGGTAAAGATACTATAGTTCAAGAATTATTGAAAAAAAGAGATAATATTTGGTTATCAATTTCTTGTACTAGTAGACTTCCTCGTACTAATTAAAAAGATGGGGTTGATTATTTTTTTAAAACTGTAGAAGAATTTGAAAGTGATATTAAAAATGATGAGTTTTTAGAGTTTGCTAAATTTGCTGATAACTACTATGGAACTCCAAAAAGAAGTATAGAAGAACATTTAAGTAATGGTGAAGATGTAATTCTTGTAATAGAAATTCAAGGAGCTTTAAAAATAAAAGAAATACTTCCAGATACTTTATTTATATTTATACTTCCTCCAAGTATGAGAGAATTAAGGAGAAGGCTTGAAAATCGTGGAACTGAAACAAAAGATAAAATTGATAAAAGATTCTTAAGAGCATATGAAGAAATAAATGAAGTTAATAAATATAATTATGTAGTTGTTAATGATGATTTAGAACTTGCTGTTGAGAAAGTAACTGCTATTATGATATCTGAGAAATGTCGTGTGGATCGTATAGAAGAGTTAGATGTTGATAATCTTGAAGAAGAAATACATGAAGCATTAGTAAATTAAATATTTTTCTAATTAAAAATGGCACTTCGTTTGAAGTGTCATTTATTTTTTTATTTATTCTTCTAAAGAGATATTAGATTTTAAAACTTCGATGGCAGGTCGAACTCCATTAGGATAGTCCAAAAAGTAAGTATCTACTTTGCGGTATTTACCATATATATACAAGGCATGGTCTTCATATCGCCAACGTGGTGTTTCTAGCCAATAATAGCATGATCCTCCTGAACACTCTGATTCCCTTGAATAATCTGTGTCTTCCATTAGATATTCGCAGCCAGCTAATTCTCCATCTGTATAACTTCCTGCTGTTATATTACAGCTTTTATTTATTTCTTGTGTTGTTAAGAGTCTAGCTACTCTATCTGTATACACAAATGGATTTTCTATTGTATGATTAATTGTTTCTGTTGTTCCTGTTTCTGTATGAATTGTTCTTGATGTACTTTTTAAACTTAAATTCTTATTTGTCCATGTACTTCTTGTTGGAAGAAGTGATAGCAAGGTTACTGGCCCATGCCAATTTTCTCTCATATTATTTTCATAGTAATATGCTACTCCTGATGTTCCTATGTTTTTATGATATATTAATACCGCATAGTCGCTATCAAACTGATCTACTCCATTCTCTGTTCCTGTATATAAGTCTGATACATAATAGAATCTTTCATAATCTCCATTTCCTGATACATCACAATCTAAGGCATATCCTCCACTTTGTCCGTTTACTAGACTAGTTCCATTTGTATGTCCATATGTTATGGTTGCTCCTTGTGCATAGCCTTTTGCTCTACATCCATTACTATCAGTTCTTTCACATGCCTCTGTTTTTAGAGTTGTGGCTTTTTTACATATTATTGGTGGATGCAAGTTGATTGCACTACTATCTGCTTGTACATACTTAACACTAAACTTAAAATAATATGTAGTATCTGCTGTTACTTCTTCTAAATCGCTTATATTTATTTCATCATCATTTCTATATTCTACACGTACTTTATATTTTTCAGTTGTTGGTGTAGAACCTGACTTTTTAGCTAGTAAATGATAGTCTTCTATTGCACTTCCATCAGCATAAGTAACAGTATACTTAAGTACTTTTGGTAAAGTAGCAACTGTTTCATATGTACTATCAGTATAAGCTATATTTGAAACTCCATTTTCTGCAATCATGGCATCAATTGTTCCGGCATTTACTGCATCAACTGTAAACTCATAAAAGTCACCTGGTTCTGGTAATATCACAGCATAAGTAACTTCTGTTGTTGTGGTACCTGTTGTAGTTGGAGCAGTTGTAACATTTTCTCCTGTTACACTTCCTGATTTAATTTGA
>JAFXSE010000117.1 GCA_017525855.1 Bacilli bacterium | reverse complement strand
CAATCCCCAATCCCCAATCCCCAATGAATAATTATGTTAAATTAATTAAAAAATAAATAAAATTAATATTATTTAAAAAAATTAAATAAATTGTTATTAATTTATAACTTATAATTGAATAATCATTAAAAAATAATAAAACTAAAAAATAATAAAATAAAATATCAAAAATAATAAATTTCATATAAAATGAATAATGGCTTTCATATAGACAAATCTGAAATCGATAACATATTCAGAATCTATCAACAGCGTAAGACCAACGAAGAAATCGATTACATAAATTCAACTCATCAAGGTCTTGAAGGACTTGCTAAAAAACTCAAAACCGATTTAAATAACGGTATCTCTTACAATTCTTTAGCACTTCGTCAACAAGCTTTCGACAACAATGAACGTTATAGAGAACCAATGCCATCTTTTTGGTACTTTGTGAAGGATGCCTTCGGTGATGAAATATTGCAAATTCTTTGTCTTTGTGCTATCATCGAAATAAGTATTGGTTTATCTCCTTTCACTGAAAATCCAGGATATGATGCATTTGATGGTATAGGTATTGTCTTTGCTATCATGGTTATCGTTATTACTACTGCAGTTACCAATTACAACAAAGAAAAAAAATTCAAGCAATTAAGTGATGAGAACTTTAAGAAGTTCTTGGTTGTATGTACACGTGAAGGTGCTAATATCAATATCCCTGATGAAGAACTTTTAGTAGGAGATAAATGCAAAGTTGATATGGGTATGATAATCCCTGCTGATGGTATCGTTATTTCTTCTACAAATTTAAAATTAGATGAAGCTTCCCTAACTGGTGAATCTAACCTTATGAGAAAAGAATCTATAGAAAATTGCCTTAAAATGAAAAATGAATCAGGAAAATATCCATCTCCTATGGTATTTTCTGGTACTACAGTAAAAGAAGGAGAAGGTTGGATGTTAGTATTAGCAACTGGTCCAAATTCTGCCGCTGGTAAAATAAGAGAACATGTAATGCAAAATAAAGAAGATGAAGAAAGTAATAAAACTCCTTTAGAATTAAAATTGGAAGATATTGCTGAAGATATCGGTAAATTCGGTCTTTGGAGTGCTATTATTACTTTAGTTGCTCTTTTGATTAAATTATTTTATTCAAAATATATTCAAATGTATCATAAAAATGAATTACTCGAAGCCTTTATTGAAAAACATTTCCACAATGGTACATATGATAAAACCACCGCAGAAAAAATCAAAAATCAAACATATTATTTACTCGATAATTACTCGATCTGGTCTGGAATTTGGAAAGATATATTCCAAAGTATTATTCTTTGCATTACTATTATAGTCGTTGCAATTCCAGAAGGTCTTCCTTTGGCGGTTACTTTATCTCTTTCATTTAGTGTTAAAAAAATGATGGATGATAATAACTTAGTAAGACATATGCCAGCATGTGAAACTATGGGAGGAGCTAATTATATTTGCACAGATAAAACCGGTACATTAACCAGAAATAAAATGCATGTAGTATCATTTTATAATAATACAAATAAAGTCAATGTAAATGATATTGATCATGAACATACACAAAATTACACAAAGAAATTCGCCGAAAAATATTATAAACAATTACGTGATGCTTTAATTAATAATGTCGATATTGAACTTGATGGTAACGGAGATATCATTGTGGCCAGTTCATCCAAAACAGATTTCGCCTTTTATGATTTATTAAGAGGATTTAATGAAAATCTTTCGAATAAATATCAACAATTAGATAGACTTAAATTCCACTCTGATAGAAAAAGAATGTCAACTATTGTTAAAAGAGATGATGGTAAATATTTCATATATATGAAAGGAGCTCCTGAAGTTGTTATAAAATCATGTACTAGTTATTTAAAAACAACTGGTGAAGGTATAGTTGAATTACAAAAAGATCCAAATCATTTAAAACAATTAGATGATATCACCAAAGAATATTCAAATTTAACCTTAAGAAATTTAGCCATAGCTTTTAAAGAAATATCCTTCGAAGAATTCAATAATTTCATGGCATCAAAAATGAATACAGATCATCTCAATTATGAAGTCGAACAAACTGGATTTACTTTAATAGGTATTGCTGCTATTAATGATGCTTTGAGACCCGGTGTACCACAAAGTGTTGATATGTGCCGTCAAGCTGATGTCAATGTTATCATGATTACAGGAGATGATATTACTATTGCAGAAGCTATCGCTAAAAATGCTGGTATAATTAAACCATCAGAAAATTATTTATCTATAACAGGAAAGCAATTTATTGATAGAATTGGAGGTATTGTTTGCAAAACTTGCACTATGCTAACAGAAAAATGTAGTTGTCCTAAAACCATAGGCCAAGCTAAAATAAAATATCCAGAATTAGAAGATGATGAAGATTTAGCTAAAAAATTAAAGAAAGAAAGAGTACATGATATGGATTCATTTAAAGAAATTATTAAAAATTTAAAAGTAATTGCAAGAGCAAGAGCTATAGATAAATATGCTTTAGTACTTGGTTTAAGAGAATTAGATAATGTAGTCGCTGTTACTGGTGATGGTACAAATGATGCTTCCGCTTTATCAAAAGCTGATGTAGGATTCGCTATGGGTAAAACAGGTACTGATGTAGCAAGAGATGCCGCTGATATTATTATTTTAGATGATAATTTCAATTCAATAGTTCATGCTATAAAATGGGGCAGAAATATTTTCGATAATATTAGAAAATTCTTACAATTCCAATTAAGTGTTAATTTCTCTGCTGTATTATTAGTATTCGTTTGTTCTTGTATCGGAAGTGAAAGTCCTATCACTGCTATTCAAATGCTTTGGATTAATCTTATTATGGATTCACTTGGTTCTCTTGCACTTTCAACCGAAGATCCCAGTGATGAATTATTATATAGAAGTCCTCATTCAAAAAGAGAATATATTATTAATAATATAATGTGGAAAATGATTATTGTTCAAAGTTTAGTACAATTCAGTTTAGTACTTTATATGTATTTATATGGATCTAGTTTCATTGTTGAAGATAATCCAGAAAGACTTAATATGATAAGACAATTAGAAAATTGCTTTGGTGATTTCCCTGCTGAAGTTTCCGAATTCAAACATCATAAAGTTTATTATTATATTATGGATGGTAAAAAATCTTCATGGGATCCTATGAAACATTTAAGAAGAAACCTCGATCCTAAAGTTTGCTTCTTCTTTGATAGAACTCAATTTGAAGAAGATCAAATAAATAATTTATATGAAGCTTTCAAATGGTATACTTCAACTTATGGTAATACTGTTCATATGACTATGATATTTAATACCTTCGTATTTTATTCTTTATTCAATCAAATCAATAGTAGAATCATAAATAATGATTTGAATATTTTCCACAGAATTTTAGATAACTGGATGTTCATTGCTGTTACTTCTACTGAAATGATAATTCAATTTTTATTAGTACAATATGGTGGTTTAGTATTTAAATGCAATAAAGAAGGACTTACTTTCTCACAATGGGTTTGGTGCTTAGGATTAGCTGGTATTACTTTCGTTGTTAATTTCTTCCTTAAATTCATTAGATTAGAAGCCATTTGCGAATTTGATTGGGGTAAAGTTTTATGCTGTCCAAGTAGATCTAATGATAATGAACATGAAAAATTAATTAGTGAAAAAGAACCTCAAGATACTAGAAAAGGTCAAGCTATTGAACTTTCAGAATATTGAAGATATAATGAAGATAAAAATAAATAATATTTAGTATATGGATAAAATACACGAATTTAGAATTAAATTACTAATATCATTCTTTTTAAACATATTTTTTTGAGGATTATATATATTAAAATAAAAATTTTTATTTAATAATAAAAATAATTTTTAATTATTAATTTTTATATAATTATTTTTTTTTGAATAAATATATCAAAT
>JAFXSE010000116.1 GCA_017525855.1 Bacilli bacterium | reverse complement strand
TTAGTTTAAATTTTATATTTAATAAAATAATCTTATTATAAAATTAATTTTTATTATTTATTAAATATATTAAATATATAATAAAATTAAAAATATATATTTTAACATTTGTTTAACAATTATAATAATTTTATGTTTTTATTCATTTTTTTTTTTCAATAAATACTCAATATATTTTTTAAAAATAATTTAAAGCTTAATGAAAGCTAAACAAAAGATTAGTTTTCTTGTTTTATTTTTATGGATGTTCATCATCCATGCAATTTATGCAGATGATACATGTCAATCTGGTATGAGAAAAATGTATTTAGACGAAACAACAGCATATGAAGAAGGTTCTGCAAGAAATTATGTCCCAGCTCTTAACTTTTATCAAGGTAATGGTGCTTTATGGTACAGAAGAAGAGTCTTAATAGAACCAAGGTTTGAAGTTCATTTAAAAGCCAGTCTTCAGCATGTAGAAGTAATTGAAAGTAGTAAAGAACAAACTTTAGAAGGATTCACTATTGTCATCTCTAAAGATAAAAATAAATTAAGTACTGCTTCAGGCGATTATTTAGGATATTATGGATTTACTAAAAGTTATGTTATTGAATTCGATTTCAATAAAAATAATCATGATCCTGATGATAGTAGCTATTCTTTCCGATTCTGTGATAGTGATTGCTCAAATGATGATGATAAAGCTTTAACCAATGGAAGACTGACTACACAAAGATTTGATCCAACAAGAGATATGAATTGGGATTTCAGACTTATTTATGAAGATAAAAAATTAACAGTATATTCTGGTGCTAATCAACAAATTTTCTCTTATTCTGTTGATCTTTCAGCAAAATTAGAGACTTATACTGCTTATGTAGGATTTACTGGTTATATGAGTGGTAATAGAAGAGAATTAAATATGCTAGGTACTTTTGTTTGTGAAGATAATTTTGATATTTCTAGAATGACTGGTAAATTTTATGTTAATGATGAAGAATATGATACTTATTCTTATAAAGCAGGTGAAAATGTTCAATATGTTTTTTCATTCATAAATACAAAAGGTCAAATTGTTCCACATTGCTTCAAATTAGGAATTTGGACTTATTCTTTCTCTTTATCTCTTGATTGTGCAGCCTCTAATTATCAAATTAGAATGAAAGATGAAACCACTCTTATCCTATCTATGAATGCCTGTAATGTAATTGGAAAACATAGTATAGGTATATCTGAATCTTCTCATGGTGTTGGTCCAGAAAAATCATATACAATTCAAGCAGGATCTTTAGAAATAATTACTTTAATAGGACATGATGGTATTATTGATTCTTCATCTAAAACTTCAAAAGTAGAAAATGGAGTAAGAATTTTACAATTTGGTACTGATAATGGAGATTTTTCTTTAAAAGGTGAAAGCATGGAAATAGTCCTTGATTTCAGTATAACTGATGGTGCTGGAAATGCGGTTGATTTAGGTACTAATTCAGCTGATATATTATCTAAAGTTGGATTTGTTTGTAATGGAAATTCACCAACACTTTCAATGAGAAAATATGAAGAACATTATCAATTAATTATTAAAATTACTAAAACTGGGACTTATCAGTTATTCCAATATACTTATATGAAAGAAAGCATTAAGTTTACTGTAATTGTTGGTGGTATAAGTACTTCTTTATCTTATTGTACTTTAGATGGATATAATTCTAATCCTTCTTTAAAAGCAGGTGCCAAAGTTAATTATAACTGTTATTTCAAAGATGGAAGAGGAAACGAAATTAATATCAAAAGATTTAAAGAAATAAATGAATATGATTTCTCATGTGAGACTAAAAAAACATCTCCAACCTCAAAAACTTATTCCAATTCATATTCAGATAAAACAACATTCTATCAATGTGCATTTACTATTCCTGACAATGGAGTATTCCAATTTTATGCATATTTAATACAAATAGGAACAAATAAAAAGATACAAATAAATGGTAAAATTAGTTCAGTTACTGTTGCAGGAGAAGCCTCTAGTTTAAGCAAATCACAAATATTTAATTATTATTCAAAAAAATGGATTTCTATTGAAAATGCAGTAATTGAATATAGAAATGATAATTCTGGAAAAATTACTTCTTTAGATTTGGCAGATAGTAGTGGTATTTTAATGTCAACATACAAAACTTATCCTTCTGATTTTGATGTTACTAAAATAAAAGTAGATTTTTATAGTAATCATGATCAAAATTATGATGTAGGAAAATATGTAGCAAAAATATATAAAGAAGGTGGTAAAGAATATATTGGTATTTTTAATGTAGAAGGAAAAGAATCAGATAAATATATGAAGAGATCATCTTTTGATTATACTTTAAAAATAACATTTGGAACAGATGTAAAAATTGTTACATTTAGATATAACACACAAACCTTACAAATTTCCACCTATACTACTTGTTTCCATGAATTTGATGCTAAAAAAATGGAAGTAAACATAGATAATAATATTCAAATTAAAGCAGATGGAAAAGAAATGAAAATAGGTACTATTATTTTAAAAACAACTGATAATTATTTATATAATTATAATATTGGAACAGATAAAATTAAGATAACATTAACTGCTACTGGTGATGTTAAATTTAGAATTGCTGTTTTTTCAATTGCTGGTATTTATGAAGTTTATGCTTCTTCTACTACAGAATATTCTGGTGGATTCACGGTTAAATATGGAGAAACAACTGTTGTAACAAAAACTATTGTTTCAGAACAAGTATATGCATATTCTATGTCATTTAAATATAATCAATATTTTAAACAAACAAAACAAAGTGGAAATGAATATTGGTTTGAATATACTGGAGATTTTACTGATGGTAATCTTGGCTTCGACTTTCAATTAAAAGATGAAGGAAATGGAATTATTTCAAGAGGAGATTATTTCGATAAAAATGCCGAAATTTATTATATTGTAGATGGAAAGACTTATACTGATAAAAATTATTATAGTATTACCTACAATTCAGGATATTACACATTCAAAGATAAATTTAAGTATCAAAGTAAAACATACACTTGGGTATTTTATTTCAAAGAAGGAAATAAACAAGTTAAATATTATATCACTTATGATCAATCAAGAATAAAACAACAAATATCAGTAGAAAATTCTTATTTCACTATAATTTCAGGAGAATATAAAATAAATAGCTATGTCTTTGTTGACGTTTTCTTAAAAGATGGAAATAATGCATTTATGGGTCTTACTAGTGGAAAATTAGATGAATTAAGAGGAAATGTGGTTGTAAAAGCTTTTAATTCAGAAAATAAAGAATTATTTTCTTTCAATTATAAACAAACAACAAGCAATTATGCTATTAGATATGAATCAAATGTTAAAGTTGCAGGAGCAATCAAAATTATAGCCTATTATAAAAATGAAGAAATTCATTGTAGTACCAGTAGTAGCAGTATAACTATTTCAGCACCTCAATTTTCTTTAGCCAAAAGTATTTTCCAAATAATTTTAGATAATACCGTCGAAATGGATGTAGGAAAACAAATAACTATTCAAAATTCATATCAAAATCCTAGATTTAATTTAATTCTATATACTGAAAGTGGAGAAAAAACTACATATACTTCTGACTCAGAATTTACATTAGTTTTAACCGGAAAAGAAGGTAAAGTAAATATTGAATTTAATGTTCAAAAAAGTACAGAAAATATTCAATTTACTTTCAAAAATGAATATTATGAATTATTTAAGACTTTAAATGGAGAATTTACTCTTACTTTAACTTCAGGAAAGCAAACTTTATCTTGGACATTACAATTATTAGGAGATGGTGATAATTATTCTTTAGATACAAATTATGATTTAGAACAAACATATATTGAACCAGCTAATGCAGTTGCTGTTGCAGGAGAAAAAACAGTAATTAACATTCAATTAAGAGGAAGTGATGGATTAAGATGGAATAATTATGCATATGATATTTTATGGAAATTCAGACTTGAAAATTCATATGGATTAGAAAAAGGAAAAGGAATTGATTATAACTTTGAAATTAACTATAATAATAAAGGTAATATTATTCTTACAATTACTCAAAATGTTATAACTGATAAAGGAGAAAATATCATCACAATTAAACTTCTTGAAGAATATACATTTAAAACAAAAATATCATTAAAAGTTAAATCTGGTGAATTTTCCAAATTGAAAATAGTGGAAAAACCATCTGATGGGGATGTCACAAATCCACCAACAATAAAATTCATGCCAATTGATGATAAAGGCAATTTAGTTACTGATTTCTTTGATTCTTCAGTTACCAGAGAATATTTGAATTCTTTAACTGTTGGAAAATCATTAGAAGGTGTAACTTTAACTGCTAATAATTATGTTTCAGGAGGAAAATATTTAATTGTTCAATATAAAACAACTATTTCAACAAATGTTAAAGTTACTTCTCAATATTTTGAAGAAACTTACAGTTATAGAATTAAATCAGGACCAATTAATTTTGAAAATACATATGCTGAAATGGCAACAAGAGAAAAAGGTTCCTCAGGTGATTACAAAATATTAATATATCCAAGAGATAAATATATGAATGATATTGATGATTTAAGTGAAGCAGATATGAAAAAATTCACTACATATTATCAAAAAGTTGAAGAAAATTCAAATGAAAGTGTAACTAACTGTAAATTAGTAGAAGGTCATTCTAGTGAAATTGATGTTATTATAAATGGAAATTCAGCAGCAAAAAAAACTGAAACTGAAACTGTTTATAATAGTATTGAATGTAGTACTCCAATTACATATATTGGTAATATTGCATTCCATGTTGAATATACTAAAACTGAAATTGAATGTAAAAATTGTGTATTCTCAGTTATTTTCAGTGAATTTGAATGGAAAAATACTAAAACTTATTACAAAAATACAGAATATTACTTAGATGTAGAAAAAATTAATGAAGTACAGGCTAAAAAAGAACCAATTTTCCAAGTAACATTCTATGATCAATATAAAAACGTTTTAGAAGCATCATCAATTGAAAAATTAAATTTAATTACTAAATTTGAAGGTACAGATATTAAATTCTGTGTAAGCAATTCAGGAAATAAAAAACTTATTACATTATGTCCTACTTCAAATGGAGATGATAACATTAATAAGTGGCAATATATTACAAATGGTGATTCTTATTCATTAACCATTCAACAAAAAGAAGTTATAGAAAATAGTTTCACTTATAAAATAAAAATAGTTGGAGGAGCTGAAGGTTCATCTGAAGCTGCTGATTATACTAAAACTATTTTTAATCCAACAAAAATCCAAGTTGTAGCTGGAGAAGAAGGTTCAACTACTATGGAAATCAGGACAGCCAAAGAAATTCGTAAAAACTACTGGTTCCCAAATCCTTCAGAAAAAATAAAAGTTACATTTGATGAAGATAGTGATTATTGCTCATATAAAGTTGAAAAAGGTGATTTACCAGGAAGATATGTTATTAAAGTCACTTGTAGCAAAGAAAATGAAAATAATGGCTTCTCTGTTACTGTAGAAGGAAAAAAAATCACTCAAAAAGTAACACTAGTTGTAAATAGTGGTAAAGCCTATTATTTAGAAGTTGTAAATACTGATTTATTCACAGTTTCTTCTGATAAATATACTTGGAAAATAAATCCTTCAAATGATGATGAAATTTCATTCTCTTTCAAAGTTTTAGATAAAAATAAGAACGATATTACTCATTCAATTATTGGCAAAAATGAAATAACTATTACTTCAGATAAATTTGGAGCAAATGAAAATTATTATAAATTTACTTATGATGAAAAGAAAAATGAATATTTATTCTATGATAATATAAAACAAGCTATTACTAAACATGTTTGGAATATTCTTATTGTAGAAAGTAATAGAAAATATTCATTTATATATACAAGAGTTCCAGGAGCAGTAGATGTTACTAAATCATTCTATACTATAGATAAAACTAACTATATAATAAAAGAATCCTCAACAGTTGTTGTAACTTTAAGAGATAAATATGAAGTTAATGTAGGAACTCAAGAAGGAAGATTAGAAAAAGAAATTAAAAACACAAATGTAGTTACTAAACAAACAACTGAAACTAAATATGAATCAAAAATAACCAAAACAACTATAACATACACTTATACCTATAGTGAAATTGGAAAATATGAATTATCTGTTACTTATAATAATCAACAAATAGAAAAAAAAACAGAAGTTACTGTTTCATACCAAGAAATAAGCACAGAAAAGAGTAAATTATTCTATGATATTGGCAATAAAAATGAAATTTTAATGTCTACCACTTCTCAAGCTAATATTAATAATAAAGAAGTTAAACCAATTTATAAATTTTATTTATATACAGATAAAGAAGAAAAGATTACACTTTATGACCATTCAGTGACTGTAACATGTCATATGACATTTGGTGAAGAAGACAAATGGGAATTAGATGTTAGAAAAGAAGATTCATACTTCCTATTTGCTTATAAAGAAGGTAATCCAGAATTTAATAAATTACCTGGAGGAGAATATTATTTAATAATTGTTTATAATAAAGTTGAAATTAAATATCCACTTTTATTCTTAGGAGATAAAGATGTATCTCCTAATGCAAATTATGATTTAAGTAAAACTTATATTACACCAATTTATATCGATGCAATTGCAGGAGAATCAAAAGAAATAGATATTGAATTTAGAGCAAAAGATAATCTAAGATGGAATTATCAAGTTAGTCTTTCTTCATTAATTGTTACTAATTCATATGGTTTAGATGAAACTAAACTTAAAATTGATAAACAATTGGGAGAAAAAGATGGACAAATAAAAATAATAGTAACTCAATATGAATCAAATCGTGATTCTTATAATAATGTATTATCATTCTCATATGGTAATGGTGCTATTACTCAAAAAGTTACATTAAATATAAAAAATGCCGAACTTAAAAAATTAGTATACTATGGAGGAGCTGTTGATGGTACTGTTGTAAATCCATCTATTGTTAAATTTATTCCTAAAGATGCATATGATAATATATATTCTGAAATTTTTGATAAAAAAGAATTCACCCAAGAAAAATTAGAAAAATTAACAAAAGGAATATCAACTGATAAATATGAGTTAACTTCTAATTCTTATGTTTCTGAAGGAAAATACTTAAATGTTCAATACAGTTCAAAAAAAGTAACTACCATTGAAATTACTTCAAGCTATTTCTCAAATACAATTAAATATAAGTTATGGAGTGGACCTGTTAATGCTGAACATTCATATGCCCAACTTGAAAAAACTGAAGGTGTTAAAGCAGGAGATACTAACAAAATGGATATTTATCCAAGAGATATATATGATAATATTGTTACCAACGTAACTACTTCAGATTTATCTAAATTTGATGTTAACTATGAAGTTAACAAGGAATATAAGGTAGAAGTTACTAAATCATGTAATGTAAAAAGTTTCAATAATGATCATTTCTTCTGTCAAGTTGTTATAGAAAAATCTGGAAAAATTGAATTTATAGTTGACTATGATGATAAAGATGTTGCTTGCAAAAAATGCCAACTTGATATAACTCCTGATAAATTAGATTTTGATAAAACTAAAGTATATAACAAAAATGAAGAAAAAGAATTATCAAGAACTGAACTTAACTCACTCCCTGTTACTATTACTCCTAATTTTGAAATTCATTTCTATGATAAATATTCAAATCAAATAATAGACAAAAATGAAATAGCCAAATTAACAGTAACAACTGAAATTGTGGTTACTGATGTTAAATTATGTGTTACAAATAATGAAATAACTAAATTATCAACAGTTTGTAAATTAGAGAATAGTAATGAAAATGAAAGAAAATGGACATATTTACCAAATGGGGACAAATATCAATTAATTGTCGCTGAAACTACTACTAAAAAGGAAATTACTTATAAAATTCAATTGACTGGGGGATATACTGATGGAAGTTCAGGTGAAGTTGATTCCCAAAAAACATATATTAACCCTAATGAGCTCACTTTGACAGCAGGAAAAGAAAAAACTGTTTCATTAGAATTAAGAACAGCTGAAGATAAACGTAAAAATTATTGGTATGAAAAACCTGAAGATAATATTAAAGTTAATTTCCCAGATGAAGTCAAAAATTGTGTTTATTCTTTAACACAAGATGAAAAGCCTGGTCAATATAATATTAAATTTAATTGCACTAAATCAAGTAATGGTTTCAAAGTTAAAGTTTTAGTAGAAGAAAAGGAAGTTCCTAAACAAGTAACTATAAAAGTAGTTCCAGATGAAGTTTCTAAATCTAAATTGTTCAAAATGAATGGAGAAGAAATTACTAAGGTTGAATTAGGTACAGTGTCAGTTGAAGATAAATTCCAAATGATTAATAAATTATATGATCAATATGATAACTTAATTACTGATGTTAATTCTGAAATTTCAAAACTTAATATCAAAATTGCTCCTTATACAACAGCAAAGGGTCATACATATAAAGCAGAACCTGTTGCACAAGCTAATGGAGACGTAATTATAACAATAACCTCCACATATGCTTATACTCACGTTGTAGTTGGTAAATATTTCCCATTAGAATTTTATAATATAACTTTCACTCATGGAATTGCAAATGAAGATAATAGTTATATAGAAGTAAGTCATAGAGACAGATTTGTAGGTGAAGAAGCCAAAGTTTATATTTATTGTTATGATAAATATAATAATTATATTGATGCTAATGAATATAAAGAAACTTCTCCTTATCAAGTTAAACATAACAACGAAAAAGAAACAGAATTAAAGGTTGTAAGTGAAAAATATGGTATTGAAGTCAGAGAAGGTCTTAATGTATTATCATATCCTGGAACATTCTATATTAGTGGTATTACTGTTGTTCATGGATATATTGGCACTAAGGAAATATCCTGTCATTCATGTAGAATTAATATTAAGAGTAGAGATATTGATTTCGACCATACTAAAGTTATGAGATATGAATCTACTAAAAAAGATTATGAATTATTGAAAAATGGTATTGTAGAAAAAAATACAAAAGAACAACCAGTATATAGATTATATCCAAGAGACAAATATGATAATGATGTTGATACAATTCCAACAGAAACATTAAATAAATACACTGCACACTTCAAATCTCAAAATTCATCAACTGTTTATAATTTGAAATTAAATAATGAAGGTCAATCTAACCAAGAATATGCAGAATTTATTGTTAATGATACTATAAATAGTGGAGTTACATGGGAAACTTTAGTAGGAGGATTTTATGATTTAGTATTCACATATGAAAAACAAACAATAAAATATAATATTACAATTGAAGGGGATGGTAAAGGTGGTTCAAATGAACCAGCTGATATTCAGCACACTCATATTAATGAACAAAATTTGAAATATATTGCAGGAAAAAAAGGTTACATGATAATTGAAATGAGGACAAAAGATAATATTAGAAGAAATTCTTGGGACAATGATGTTAAATTTAATATTAAGTCATGTGATGAGTCTGATAAGACATTTAGCTTCACACAATCAAATGCAGGTACTAGAGGTGTTTACTATATTGAAGTGACAACTCAAAAATCAAATACTTATCCAAAATTAGAAAAGTGTCAATTAAAAATATATGTCAACAATGAATTAATCAAAAACTTAAATCCTGAACAAGAAGTATCACCTGATGAAGTAGTTGTAACAAGAATTTTAGAAAAATATTATAAAGAAAAACAAAATAGTAAGATTTTAATTGATGGAACTACTGATAAAGATTATCAATTTGAAGTTGCTTCATATGATCAATACAATAATTTAGCTGAAACAAAACAAGAAGTTGTTGAGATTAAAATAAATTATAAATTAGAAGCTAGAGAAATAAACGATGCAACATCTCAATCTGATGAAACTACAGGATATAGAAAATACAACGTTCCTTGTCATGTTGCTGGAGAATATGTTATTTATACTGATAAATCTGGTTCAAAAGGATTATATTTAGAATATGAAACAACATTTAATATTATTGCTGGTGTTATTGATTTATCTAAGACAATTGTTAAAGAAAAAGAAACTCCAATAAAAGCAGGAACAAAACCAGCTATTACTATTGATGCTTTTGATAAATATGGAAATAAACTTAAAATTAATGATTATCTTTCAAAATTCACTTCTACATTTATTGATGCAAGTAATGAAAAACATTCCTCTAAAGGAGACAATAATGAAATTCTTCAAAATGTCTTATTTACTTCAGAAACTGCTGTTACCATTGTAGGAAAAATTAAAGTTGAAGTAGTTTATGACAAAAAAGAAAAGGTTGATACTTCTAAAGTTATTATTGATGTTATTCCAGGTGACCCAGACCCAAAAAATTCAGTTTTAAGCCGTGAAGTTTCTAAAAGCGTTTTCACTCAATATAAGAATGGAGATAGCTTTACTGTAGACACAAATGACATATTAATATTAAATGTATCTTTATATGATTCATATAATAACTTTATTTCTGAAATTCCTTCAGATGTTAATGTTATTAATCCTACCATGTCAGGAAATGATATGAGTGAAATTAAATTTGATGTTACTAGAAGAATTTCAAACTTTGATTTAGATTTTAACAGAAATGAAACATATGTTCATATTTATCAACATTTAGTCAGTGGAACTTATGATTTTACTTATACTGTTAAAACTGTTTTAGGAGAGACATCATTCAAATATAATATTGTAATTTCTAAAGAAGACAATGGTCATGGAAATGGTCCATATGATCTTGAAAAATGTGTGTTGAAGCCTAAAAATACATCTTTTGTTGCAGGAAATTATGAACATTTCACTCTTGAATTAAGAACTAAAAAAGGCTTATTATATAATGATGATATTGATCTTGAAAAAGATATTACTATTAAAATTGACAAAGAAGATAAATCATTCAAATCTACTGTTGAAAAAACTACTAATGAATATGGTACTTATACCATTACTATATATTCTGAGAAAAAAGGATATTATACAATGGATGTTCTGTTAACTGATTTAATTAAAGGAAATAATGAAAAAGGAAATGCAGGACCAGCTTATTATACTGTATATCCAGATAAAGTTCCAGATAAAAGATATACTGTATTCTTCTCAAAGCCATCAGGAAAAGTACCAGCAGAAAGTACTATGAATATTTCTTTCACTTTGGCTGATAAATTCAATAACTTATTTGAAGACAGAAATGATTGTGTTGATGTACCATATTTAACTCTTTATAATAATGGTGAACTTTTACCAGTTATATCATTTAAATTAAAGCCAGATGGAAAGACTTATGAAATTCTTGTTAAACCAAAATATCCACCTAAAAATATGAGTATGAATGTAATTTATGATGATAAAGAAAATAATGTATATTGTTTCCCTGAAAATATTGATGTCTTTGTTACTTCAGAAATTGATTATACTAAAACTATTATTGTATCTAAAAATAAAGAAAAAATTAATGCTGGAGAAATATTAGATATGTGGTTATATACTTTTGATAAAAAAGGAGAATGTATGGATGAAAAAGATTTTAGTGAAACATTTGAAATTGTTGTTGATGGACCATCAGATTCACCAATATCTCCAACATTCACTAAAAAATATAAAGTTAGAAGAACAGATAATAAAGATCTTGAATGCAATAATGAATATCAAATAATTACTACTGATGAAGATATATATAAATATTCTGGTCATTATATAATTAAAGTTTATGGAGCTGAACAACAAATTGCCAAATATAACCAAACTTGTTATCCATTAGATTACACTTTATTCTACTTATTCTTATACTTCGATAATGAACATATTCCAGTTTCAGAAACTGTTACTTTTAAAGTTAATGGTACAGATAAATTCGGAAATATTGTAGGTAAGCCATTAGTTGAGAATACAGATATTGCTTTAACATTAATTCCTGATAATACAGTACCAAATATAACTAAAGATAAAAATGAAAAAAGTACAGGTCAATTATTCTTTGATATTAGTAATAGAAAAGCTGGAACTTATCAATTACACTTATACTACAAAGGAAAAGAAGTTATAAAAGTAAATGTAAATGAAGATTTACCAAAATTAACATTTGTAACTGGTCCATGCAGAGCTGATAATAATGATGACTTTGATTTAACTACATTAACTGGCTATGTAACTCAAAAACCAGTTACTTTCTCATTCCAATGTTATGATGTATATCACAATAAAATAACTAAAGGAGGAGAAAAATTCAGGGGAGTTGGTAATCTTGTCATTTCTAATGAAAATATTCCATTAAGTTATTTAGAAATAAAAGATTTAGATAATGGAAGATATAATGTATCATTTATTCCTGATACTCCTGGAAAATATGTTATTAGACTTTGGGTTGATGAAACTATTAAATATGGTGATGAAGTTGTCAAAGAATATGAACGTAAAACATGTAAAGGATCTACTCCAGTATTATGTCCTAATAATGAATGTGCAGCTGATTATTACTCATGTATAGTACCACCAAATGGATGTGATCATTCAACTCCATTTAAATGTAAAGTTAATGGTACTGATACTTGTGTCAAATCTCAAACTGATTGTGATTGCCCATATGGATTTTATAAATGTAGTTATATGAAATATTGTGTTCCATATGAAAGAAGGGAAGATATGTGTCCATTATATATTAGAAGAAGATGTCAATCTCTTCAAGCTAATTGGGGTTACTTCGCTGATGGTATTTGTAGAGATAAGAATTATGTTCAACCTACACAAATAGTTTGTCCATATGGAAAAGTACTTTGTTGTGATTTAACTTGTAGAGATGATTATAAATTATGTCCAGTATCTGAAATGTTACCTGTAGGAAAAACTAGATGTGTTGATCAACAAGTTAAAAATTATGCTTATCAATGCTCATCAACTATTACTTGTGCTAATCCTAATGATGTAGTCTGTTATGATGGTACTTGTGTTGAAAATGAAATATTCTGCGGACCAGTTAGAGAATGTCCTATTAATTATCCACATCTTTGTAATAATAATGTTTGTGTTGAAAAAGAATCTGATTGTATGGTTGGTATTGCTTGTGGAGATGGTAAATCTCTTTGCTATGACTTTATTTGCAGAGAAAGATGTGATTAAACCAATAGATTTAACTATTATTATTAATTTATTATTATATTAACTTTATTAATTTATTATTGTTGTTCTCAATGATAATATAAACTAGTATTAAATTATAATAATAATTATTTTTTTTTTGAATTATTAATTAATAAATTTTAATAATTAATATTAATTATTATTAATTAATTAAAAAATATTTAATTAATTTTTAAATACTTTTTAATACATAATATAAATTATAATAATTGGGGATTGGGGATTGGG
>JAFXSE010000115.1 GCA_017525855.1 Bacilli bacterium | reverse complement strand
ATCCCCATATAATATTATTTTTAATTTATATTTTTATAATATAAAAAAATAATTAAAATAATAAATTTCATAAGATTATTCAAATAAAAAAATAAAATTCGTTAAACCTTAATAAATAAAATATATTATAACCAATATGACTTCCGAGCAAACACATCAAGAAAAATTGCCATCATTAAATGACATGATATCTCCAGAAAAAGAAGTAGAGCCAAATAATATAATCATTACCAAAGAAAGTTCCCCAGAACAAGAAGTAAACACCCAAACAACCACACAAATCAACGAAGGTCCAACTGTTGTCAAAGTATCCAAAATTATAACTACTTCCGAACCAGTCACAGAAACTCATGTAACCAATACCAAAATTACAACTATAACCAGAGGAGGAGAACCAATTAGTACTTCAAAAACGACAAGATATAACAACACAGGTTCTACTTATATTCCAAAAGTTACCCAAACAAAAACCACAACAAGTTCAACTAATAGTTATGTAAGACCTAATATTAGCCAAACTGGGACTTATAATAGAGGCGGAAAAATTAATGTTACCACTTCGAATATTAATAATAAAAATACTACTACTAATAATAACAAAAATTATAGAAATATCAATCAACCTTCACGTGTGCAGAATTCCCAAAGTTATTCAGGAAACAGAAATCAACCACAAAGACCCCAGGTGTCTTCATCTAATTATAAACCAAAAGCAGTCTCACCTGGCCCAGGCACAATTAAAAGGAAAACTATTAACAGAGGAAAACCAGTCGAGAATATCCAAATTACTCATATAATATATTCTCCTAGACCCTTGGAGTTTCATATTACTGAGGATTTAAATTTGGATAACTTGAATAAGCCACCAATTCAAATAAGTGAAAAGGAAAGAAATGATTTGCAAAAAAGTGGCAAAGTCGAAGTATATTGCTCATGTGATAGTGATAAAATCAAGCCACCTGAACCTGTTAATTTAGACGGAAAATTAACTCATTATCAACACGCTCAAGGAATAGGAATGACGGATGATAAAAATCCTAATATCAATCCCAAATTTTATTTTTCCGAAATTAAAACTTTGGAACCAATTTTATTAAATAAAGGTGAACCGAATACTGAAGTAATGCCAATGAGAAGCGATGGAAAAAGTTATACTACTACTAAAACAGTAACCAAAACTGTAACCAAAGCACCAGCTAAACCAGTTACTAATTATAGCAACACAAGAGGCACTAATAATTATACTCAAAATAGGAGCTATAATAATGCTTATCAACCAAAAACTAATATTGGAGTTAGTAATAGGGGAAATGTAAGCACTGCTAAAACTACTACTTCCACTACTAAAACTAATACTTATAGAGGGGCTTCTGGAACTGGAGATAGTGGAAAAATTGTGAAAGAAACTACAACCAAAGTCCAAATGGGAAGTCGAAGTCAATTCCAAAATCAAAGTAAACCCATTACTACAACTTCCACCGAAAGAAAAGTTTATGATAAAAATAATTTTTTTAAAAAATAAATATTAAACTTAAATATTATTTATATAATTAATAATTATATTTTTGAGGAAAATAAATTAGTTTATTTAATTTTTTTATTTTTTTT
>JAFXSE010000114.1 GCA_017525855.1 Bacilli bacterium | reverse complement strand
GAGAATGTTGGTTAAACGAAAAATTCTCAAATAATAGACATGTTAATTTAACAAAAAGTGGTATCATTCCAAGAATGTATACCCTCCCAATAATAATATGTAATATATTAGGTAAAAAAATATCAAGAAATGGTTATATAGAACATACTAATCAAGGAAATGTGAAACTTTTAAGAGATTGGTATACCCAAAATTATGCCGAATTACCTGAGGGTGCACTACTTGTTCAAAGTAGCTCTGGTCAAATATGGCCATACCCTGCTTTGTTATATGGAAGAGGTAATTGGTGTGCCGTTGACCTATTATTTTCTTTGCCTGACATTCCAATGACTTTTATGGATGAAATAGATGGGGAGGCCTATCGAGTTCAAATAATAAATGTTTATAATGCTCAAGATAAAACAGGAAGTTCATCATCTAATTTGTTAAATAAAGATAATAAAAAAACTCGATCTAAATCCTTAATGAAATTAATTGAATCTAAAGAACAAGAAGCTAGAGAGAAAGCAAATAGATTAGAAAAAGAAAAATCATTAAGTACTACATCAACAAGTACTTTAGCTGAATATTTACCAAGTTATGACTTATCTGATAATTTAAGTACTTTAATTTCTTTATCAGGAATTAATGTATCTAATATAAGAGAAAAAGAAAATAAACAACAACAAATTGTTAGAGAATTAGGACCAGAAAGTGGATTTGATTTAAATAAAATTAAATTTCATTATAATCATAGAAGAAAATTACGTTACTCTCATGAATGTTTACGTAGAGGTAAATTAATATATTTAAGAGCTCTATTACCTGGTGGAAAAGAACATCCAGGTGTTTTTGCCTTTGCCAGACAAACTGAAGAAGAAACTGGAATTTTCGCTATAAATTTCACAGGAGATGAAACAAACTTCGAATTAGATTTAAGTAATTTATTAGAAGATGAAAATAATAACTTCAATAGTATATGTTATATAGAAGATTGGCTTTCCGATGAAAAAGGAGATATATACTTTACTAGAGAATTAGTTGAAGGACACACATCAAGAAAAATTGAACCTTATCATACATTATGTTTTGGATTTTGTATTATTCCATGCACTAAAGAAAATTATAAAAACGCAATGGAAAAATCAAATGCAAGAATGATTAATGAAGTTAAAAAAAATAATGGAAATGCAGATAGCTTCCAAACAACATTACAACTTAAAGAAATATTAAATAAAGACCTATCATTAGATGAATTCGCAAAATGGGTTGCATGTACAGATAATTTATTAAAAACATATAATATAAGTTTTTATGAATTCGTAAGAAAATTAGGATTTATTTGGTGGGATGAAAGATTATGTACTAAATTTTTCATATATTGTGCAAGAATGTCTAAAATAAAACCATATCTCTCAAATCCCAAAATCGCAGAAATGGCAGAAAATATAACTAATAGCAATGTTTTAGGTCCTATATGTTTTGTCACCCCTGAATTAGGAAGATGGTCTACTGTTGGAGGGTTAGGAGTTATGGTAGATGAGTTATCTCAAGGATTAAGTACGATAGGTCAAGAAGTAATTATGATTTCACCTTACTATGATAGAAATAGAAAAGGTCAACAAAATTATTTAGAAAATGATCCATTTAATATCAAATATTTAAGAAATATTGAAGTTAGTCTTGATGGTCAATATACTTTCGG
>JAFXSE010000113.1 GCA_017525855.1 Bacilli bacterium | reverse complement strand
GCTATGGAACTCGAGCTAAAAATTTATCCTTCACTTCAACTAATGACAACGAACTTTGGGTCATTCTTCTTGAAAAAGCATGGGCGAAATTAAATGGTAGCTATGCTAAAGCTATAGGAGGAGAGCCCCATGAAGTATTTGATGTTATATCAAACGCATATAGTGATAAAATGAAAATAACAAACAACAATTCCGAAGAAATTTGGAAAAGACTTCAATCAGCTCAAGCTAAAAATTATCTAATGACAGCAGGAACATCAAGTGATACATATAATTTAAATTTAGAAGAAATGGGGTTAGTTCCTGGACATGCATATACTCTATTACAAGTTGTTCAATTAACAGGAAAATCAAATGAAAGACTTGTTAGATTAAGAAATCCTTGGGGTAATACTGAATGGTCAGGAGATTGGAGCGATTCAAGTAGAAAATGGACAAGTGACTTTAGAAAACAATGTGGAATGGAGGGTAATAATAATAATAATAATGATGGTTCATTTTGGATGAGTTTCAATAACTTTTTAACATATTATACAATGATAGGTATATGTCATTTATATGATGATTTTCAATATACTCTATATCATATTGGAAATGAAAAGAGTAAAAATGGTCCAGTTTTAACTAAAGTTATATGTAATGAAGATAATGTTCATGCTTATATTATGTTGCATCAAAAAAATCCAAGAATTGCTTTGAAAGATGGAACATATCAAACTGCGGTTATTAATTATTTAATGTTGGTAGATGAGAATAACAATTATATTAAAGCAAATGGAAACTGTGAAAAAAATTGTTGCATTGAAGTTGATTTAAAAAAAGGATGTTATTATTTAATAACTGATATTAACTATAGATATATCCCAAACGGTAATATTCATAGTTATAATATAAGTGCATATTCTTCAGTTCCTATTTATTTCGAAGAAGATAATACAAAAAATGTAGAAACTGTGTTTAAAAATGGTTTATATAGTTATACTCAAAATAATTTAACATCTCAGAGTTTTGCAAACGGAAAATTATACCAAAGTAAATCAAATGATAGTGAATTCCCATTTAATTTTATATTATTTGATAACGCAGGAGGAATATATGATGTAACATTAACAGATAGTTTAGTTTTCCGTAGCACAAGATGTGCAGATTTTTATTTAGAAGGTAATAACAATAGTGCAGAAAGTCTACCTAAAACTGTTGTTCCAAACACATGGGATATCTTTATTCATATGCCCTATTCATATTCATCTGTTTATTCTTATTCATTATCAACTTCAGCTAAACGTTCAACTGGAACAAATACAACTAATAAAACAAGCAATACAACTAATACGAATAATAATACAACAGCTAATAAAAGTTCAAATAGTCAAGATGAAATAATAAACGCTGTTTTTTCTGAGAGTGGGGAAGCTTTAGATAGTCAAGGTCTTATTAAACAATATGTTCATGCAGGAGATGGTGGATATTATATAGGATTTGAAAATGGAAGTAAGAGAAATTTAAATATGAAATTAGTTCTTGATGGTTTATATGAAATTAATAATCCAAACAGCAGCCAAGTTAAATTCACTGCTAATAGCTATACTAGAAGAGTTTTTAGTGTTAAAGTAAAACCTGGTGTAACTGGTTCTATTTCATTTATGTTTGATTATGCATAAAAAATT
>JAFXSE010000017.1 GCA_017525855.1 Bacilli bacterium | reverse complement strand
CCCAATCCCCAATCCCCAATCCCCAATACCCAATCCCCAATCCCCCTAAAAGTAATAAATAAAATAATTAAATTATAATTATTTGTGTTTATCTTCAAAAAAATAATTTTATTTAAATAAAAATTAATTAAAAATAAAAATAAGAAAATCTTTTCCAAAATTAAATTTTATAATTTATTCCTTTCTGTAAGAATTTAAATATTATATTGAACTTCTTGGGTTCCTTCAAAAGTTGAGCCTTCCATAGGAACATTATAACTTTGATTATATGTAGTAGTAGTAGTGGTTTCAGTAGTTTGAGTAGTAAAATAATTATTTCCGTTACCAGCAGTATTAAAATTATCCATATTAAAATTATTACCATTAATTCCATTAATATCTATCCCACTAACAACATTTCCATTTCCACTAGAACTAAAATTATACTCAGCCCCATAACTACTACCAATGGCATTAGTACCATCGTAATTTTCCAAAATATTTCCAGTACTATTTTGGCCAGTATAAATTGTTTGAGCTTCATGAACAATAGGTTGGAGAGTATTATATATAGCAGTGCTATTTGATGCTGATGTTATAACAGGTAAAGTTGTAACTTTATTATCATAAATAACTTCGTTTATTTTATCTGGTAAATATGATACAGGTAAAGTATTTTCTGATACTACTTCTTTATTTGTGGTTTCATTAAATATGGCATTACTATAAGAGGAATTTACTTGTACATTATTAATTATAGGCTCTAAAGTTTGAGTATTTGTGGTTATACCATTCACACCAATTTGATATTCATTTATCCCACCTGAAGCATCAGTGCCATATCCAATTCCTCCTTCAGATTGATATTGACCATTAGCAGATATATCTATATTACCAGTAAGATTATTTATATTAGATAAATCATACTGATTTGTTGTTGTTGTAGTTGTTGTGGTTGTTGTAGTAGTATTTCCAGTATTATATTGAGTAATATTTTGTCCTCCTCTAAGAAAATTGTTTATAAAAACTTCAGCTTCTGCACTGTGTTGTCCATTTGATGTTTGTAAAATTGTATTTTGGTCTATATTTTGTGTTCCATAGACACTTTGAGAATATATAGGAGTTGTAGTGGTTGTTGTTTTTGTTGTTTCTGTGGTTTGGATATATCCTCCAGAGCCAGTGTTGTCTTGTGTAGTATTAGTATATACTAGATGGGGCTCTGAAATATTTTGGGTTTGAGTTGTGGTCTGTTGTATGAAAGAACCTATATCTGGATTATCTAGTGTATATTGAGGTGAGGAAATATTTTGCGTTGTTGTTTCTGTTTTTGTTTGAACAATTTCTGAATTTGATTGTGGGGATGAAACGACAGGCTCTATGCTTGGTTGTGGAATAACTTGCTGAGATTGAATTTGTTTTTTAATTATTTGCTCTTTAGATATTATTTGACTTGGAGTTACTGATGGAATTTCTTTTTTTTCTTGTTCTAGATTTTTCACTATTTCTGTAGTCTTTTTAACAGTTACTTGTTCTATATTTGGATTAGGCTTTGGTATATTGTTTAAATTGTTCATTAAAGTTTCTCTTTCTTTTTTTAATACTTCAATTTTTTTTTCTAAATTATCGATAATATTTTGATTAACATTACTAGAATAATTATATTTATATTCATATTTTTGAGTTTCGGTAACAGGGCTTAAAACTTCTTTAGAATTATTAAATTCAACTCTTAAAGGAACTCCTCTAGTTTGAATTTCCCTTTCATTATTAAATTCAACTAAGAAATTTCCTCCAGGGGCTTCCGCCTCCATCATATTATTAAAATTAACATTTAATTTAGCCCCCTTTCTTTGCATTAACTTTTCATTATTAAAATCAACAATAAGTTCAGATTTCATCACAGATAGATCTCCATATATTTCTCTTACTAATTTTAAATATTCAGTAGCTTTAGTTGCAGCAGCCATATATTTTTTTAATCTTTTTTCTTGTTTTCTTCTTAATTTTTCATAATATTTATAATCTGACATATACAAAATAATTTTTGTGTTTATATAAGCGATAATTTTATCCGAATTGTCCATTTCAGGAATAATTATTTGTACTAAATATTCTTCTTGTGAGCCTATATCATCTAATGGAAATACTTTACTACCTATATCAAAAACTTGATCTTTATCATTTACTCCTTTCATAATAAATTCAAAATGATCTTTTCTTGATGTAGGTTTAAAACTAAATGTTTTTTTGAGCATTTCATTACTATTTTTGTCCCCCATTCTAAAACGAAGTTCTTCTTTTTTATCATTATATATTATTATAATAATTATTTCTTTTATTCCTTCTAATTTTTCTTTTATGTCTATATCCGTTATTTCACCATATATTTTTGCATTTTCACAAAATCCCTCAGCGTTTAATTTTTCAGATTTGTATATACGGCATTGTTTTAATATCTTATCGTAAATTTCTTGTTCTTGGGCTAATTTAATATTGAATAATTCTGCATTTTTCTTGACTTCTTCTTCAAATTGTATGAACCCAGTTATAAATTCTTCTATTGACATTGTGGACATTTCATCTAAATTTAAAACTTGAAATAATTTATCGGATAAAAGGGGATCAAATCTCCCTGTTGATGATTTTTTATTTAAGAAAACTCTAAATTCATTTTGTCCAATTCTTGTGGAAGTTTTATAGCCTAAATCTGAGAAGAATTTTATTAAGGCATTTAATTTTACTTTTTGAATTTCTATCGGATCTGACATTTATGAATAATAATTTAATATATAATTTTATGAATGTTATTTTTTTATTAATTATTTATAAAATAATTAAGATTTATTTTAT
>JAFXSE010000112.1 GCA_017525855.1 Bacilli bacterium | reverse complement strand
TTCTTGAATTTTATTATCAATTGGTATTAATTTTATAATAATACTTAAAATAAATGTTAAACAACTGAAACCAATACAAATTCCCCAATGTTTACCAGTTAATCCTCTTTCAGTAACTTTAAAACCTTCTTTACCAAAACATATAATAATTACTTGTAAAATACATTCACCTAAAGTTATTAAAGGAAAAAAAATATTATTTTCAATTCGAACAAAAATATTAAAAGAATCATCAATTATTCTTGAATTTATTTGATTAAATAAAGTATATATCACAAAAACATTAAAAACTATAGTCATATGAGCACTATTTCCATTTGAATTCGTATATTGATTATATGCTAAACTTAAATCTTGTTTATCTGCATAATATCCACATGATTCTTCATTCATTCCATGTAAAATATTAACTTTATTTGACCATTTTGTAGATATACCAAATATTATATGATCTTCATCTGTGTTTCCAGGCATTTCTCCATAACATTCCTTTATTATTCGATTTTCAGCTAATCTCACTACATCATTTTCAGTTATAAAATGAGGTGCATATAAATATAAAAATATTAATAATAATAATTCAAATAAACTTTGAATAATTATATGTTTCCACATTTTTCCATTTATTATACTTTCATCTTTTCTTGTTGGATCTCTATTTAATAATTCATTATAAGGTGGTTCTGTGGCTAATGCCAAACTCCCTAAAGAATCCATAATTAAATTTATCCATAACATTTGAATCGTTGTTAATGGCGTTTCATTTCCTACACAAGCACATATAAAAACAAGTAAACATGCACAAAAATTTACTGTTAATTGAAATTGAAGAAATTTTCTTATATTATCATATATATTTCTTCCATAAATTAAAGCTACTACTATACTACTGAAGTTATTATCCATAATTACTATGTCACTTGCTTCTTTTGCTATATCAGTTCCAGCAAACATTGAAAATCCAACATCAGATTTACTTAAAGCTGGTGCATCATTTGTACCATCTCCTGTGACTGCGACGATTTTATCTAATTCTTTTAAACCAAGAACTAATGCATACTTATGCAAAGGTTGTGATCTAGCCATTACTCGTAAATTTTGAACAATTGTAATGAAATTATTTTTATCTCTTATTGTATCACATTTAATTTCTTTTTGTGGTTCCCCACTTTGTTCTGCGATTTGTTTAGCTTCTGCTTCAGTTTTTGGGCATTTGCAAATATTCGTTTCTTCTCCACATGTTTTGCATACTAATCCTCCAATAGCATAATAAAACGTATTACCTGTAATAGCTTTTGGTTTATATCTTAGCACATTTTTAATATGTTCATCTCTTTTTCGAGGATCATTAGTTAAATCAGGGTCTTCTTCAATTTCATCTGGTCTATTATTTTCTAAATTAATATTACGTAATATATTACAATCTTTTGCTATTGCCGTTGCGGTTATAATATTATCTCCAGTGACCATAATAACACATACTCTTGCTTCATGACATTTTAAAACAGCTTCTTTTACACCATTTCTTAATGAATCTCTTATTCCTACACAACCTATAAAAACGCAATCGTATTCATCAATGTACAAACCATTTGAATTTTGTTTATCGAAATTATCATATTGTTCTTTTGTTATGTCTTTATAACATGTATATAATGAACGTAACATTTGACGATTAAATGATTTTATTTTATCT
>JAFXSE010000111.1 GCA_017525855.1 Bacilli bacterium | reverse complement strand
TGAAGCTGTTGCAATTACTGCTTTAATAATGACTTTTTATTTTTATATTAAAAGTGTTGATACAGGAAGTATATTATGGTCTACTATTTGTTCATTAATGTATTTTTATATGGTTAGCGCTTGGGGAGGATATGTTTTTATTATTAATTTAATCCCTCTTTATACATTATTTTTAATAATAATTGGAAGAACTGATATTAAAATTTATACATCATATACTGTTTTTTATGTAATAGGTTCTTTATTATGTATGCAAGTACCTTTTGTTAGTTTTGGGGCTTTAAAATCTAGTGAACATTTTTTAAGTCATGGAGTTTTTATTCTTATTAATTTATTAATGTTTATTCAATTTATAAAAAGTAATTTATCTGAAGATTTATATAATAGACTTCTTAATTTATGTATGTTTGCAGTTGCAGTTGGTTTTGGTTTAACATTTTTGTTACTTACATTTAAAGGATATATTCAATTTGGAAGTAGAATAATGACATTATTAGATCCAACTTATGCAAGTAAATATATTCCAATTGTTGCATCTGTTAGTGAACATCAACCAACAACATGGAGTGCATTTTTCTTTGATTTACAAGGTTTATTAGTATTTGGACCTTTAGGTCTTTATTATTGCTTTTTAGATCCAACTAATGCAAAATTATTTGTTGCTATTTTTGGAGTATGTTCAGTATACTTTTCATGCGTTATGGTTCGTTTATTATTATTAAGTAGTCCAGCTCTTTGTCTTTTAAGTGGTGTAGGTATAAGTGAATTATTACATTTCTTTGTAGATCAATTTAAAAATTATAATGATTCAGAAGATTTTGAATATGATGATTCTATGAAAGGAAAAAAGAGATATAGATATGGACTTGAAATAGTAGGAATATTTATATTAGTATTATTCTATTTATTATTTAATTATTTATTACATTGTACATGGATAGCAGCAGAAGCATATAGTAGTCCTTCTATAATATTAGCAAATAAAGATAGATTTGGAAAAAGACACATAATTGATGATTTTAGAGAAGCATATTATTGGATGAGAATGAATAGTAAACCTGATGCAAAAATAGTAAGTTGGTGGGATTATGGATATCAAATATCTGGAATGTCTAATCGTCCTGTTATAGTAGATAATAATACATGGAATACAACACATATAGCAACTGTAGGAGCAGTTTTTGCAAATGAAGAAGAAGAAAGTTACAAATTATGTAAAATGTTAGATGCTTCTTTTGTTTTGATTATTTTTGGGGGATATAGTGGATATAGTGGAGATGATGTAAATAAATTTATTTGGATGATTAGAATTGCAGCAGGATATTATCCAAGAGTCAAAGAAGAAAACTTTTTAAGAAATGGTTATAGAGTGGATGCAGGAGCAAGTGATACAATGTTGAATTGTATGATGTATTCATTTAGTTTTTATAGATTTGATGAAACTTATACACAAAGAGGACAAGAAAGAGGATTTGATAATGTGAGACAATCACCTATTGGAAGAAGAAATATTAAATTGAATCACTTTAAAGAGGCTTATACAACTGAAAATTGGATTGTTAGAATTTATAGCGTAAATGAATTACCAAATAGAGATATTGCTGTAAGAAGTAGATTTAAAAATAAAAAAGGAAATACTTTAATTTTTTATCCATTTAAAAAACTTACTATTCCAAGAACATTTTAAATAATTAAATCGAATAATAAAATCATTATTTAATATATAAAAAATATATTTAATAATAAATATTTTTAATATTGTTTATATATTTATAATAAAATATTGCTTTAAAAATATTAGTTTATTTCATTTTTAAATAGATATCAAAAGGAATTTAAATAAATAAAATAAAATTCAAAATAAAATATCAAAAATTGAAAAAAATTAAATACATCTAATAATGATTCAATATTATTTATTA
>JAFXSE010000110.1 GCA_017525855.1 Bacilli bacterium | reverse complement strand
TATTAAAAAATAATTAAAATAAATTAAATATAAAAATAATTTATATAAATATTTAATTATTATTTATAAAATTAATTATTTATAAGATATATAAAATAAATGATGGCAAAAAAAAATCTATTGAATAAAAATTTAAAATCTTTATTTCAAATTTCATTAATATTTTTAATTTGTATATCATTTATTTCTGCAGAAACAGTATGGATTGAATATGAAGAAGAAAAACAATATGCTGAAAAAGATATCCAAAATGCTGAGCAAAAAGTGACTTATGCTTTAAACCTTGACTCAAAAAGTTGCAATTATTATATGAAAGTTACAGTAACTCCAAAAGGAGACATTCCTACCCCAATTTTATGCTTTTCTCCATCAGATGCAAATTGTCGAGATAATAAACAAGCAATTTCTAGAGTAACAAATGGGGGACCGGCAATATTATTATTAAAAAGGGAGCAATTTTATGAAGGTTCTGATGAATTATATGTTTTAGTTACATGTAAAGAAGACAATTGTAATTATAATATTAAATTTGAAGGATTACAATCTTTGGAAATTGATACACAAACATCTTATTCTTATTTAGTTTCTACTGGAAATAGAGAAATGAGATTCGAAGTAAAAGGTGAAGCAACAGAAAGTGACTACCTAACAATTGGTATTGAAGGAAGTAATACCGCTCAAATAAGTATTGACGGAGTAGATAAAACTCCATATACATTTAATAATGGAAAAATTATAACTTTTCCACTTGAACCTAAAGATAATGATCTTTTAACTATTTTTACAATTAAAGGTGCTACAGCTGGGGATTATATAACTCTTAATGTTCATCTTGTCGACCGTGCTAATAATGCGGCAGATAATTTTTTATATCCAAATGGGCCAGTAATTATGGGTATGATAGATCCCTCTGACGGATATTATAATGAAGAATGTTTTCCAATAAGTGTAATGGGAACTGATCAATTTAAAAATGTTAATAAATATTATTTAACAGGAAGAATTCATTCTAAATATGCTTTATTTTATCTAGTCGATGAAAGAAATCAAATTTTGGTTCAAAGTAAACAAGAAATTTCTGATGGTCAACTTGCTTATTTAATTGAAAATGAAGGAAAAGCCAGAACTGTATGTTTTGAATTTTCTTCTGAGAAAACAGTTAAAAAACAAACTGTTGCCTATTCTATATCAATTATAGAGCCAACAAGACTTGAAAGTTTTTATGATTTTTATCCTCCTCAAACAATGAATGAAATATATAGAAGATTAATTCCAAAGGGGTCTTATGCTGTATATAGTTCGGGAAAATACGAACAAAGTAATCAAAGACTTAATTTTAATATATATAATAGAAAAGGTGTGACTGAAACATATGTAACAGATTGTTCAAGTTATCCTTATTGTTTTTATAATGAAAAAAATTTAGAAGAAAAAGATAAAATAAAAATTGTAAATAAAATGGCTATTTATGATAAAGAAATAAGTAAAGACTCTGAAGCACTTGATGAAAATAAAAAAGTAGTTATAGTTTATTGCAAAGATGATGATAATGATAATAAAGGATATTGCGAAGTGGAAAGTTCTGTTTTTACTAAAGGAAAAGAAATAACTTTGATAGAAAATGAGGAATTTTCTAAATTTGTCACAAAAGAAGAAAAAGGTACATTTAAATTGGATTTAAAATCTGCTGTGGAAATAACTAGATTAAGTATAGATATTATGATATACACTGGAGATGTTACTTTTGATATTAAAAATACTGAATTATATCTTGCTAATAATTATAAATATTATCTTTCAAATAAAATTCATTATCATTTTAATTTACTCAAAAAAACTTTTGATTCTGTAAATATTGATTATCAAGCAAAACTTAATTCATTTTTTTCTATAAAATATGAAATTGACCCTCTATCAAGCGTTCAAAATGTAGAAACTATTACTTCAGGAAAAAGCTATTTAGTTGAAATAGACCCAACTACTTTTGAAAAGAGTAAAACTATATATTTGCAAAATTATAGATATAAAGCTGGACAACCCTTTTTAGCAAACTTTTTCGCTCTTAATTGTGATTTCAATGTTACTAGAATTGGCAAGGAAATTTCTTTCTTTGATGGTTATGCCCAAGAAATTTTATTGGAAAATTCAAATTTGTATAAATCTGAAAGTTATGAATATGTAATAAAAATAAAAGAAGCAGATTTATCAAATTATAATCATAAAATGTGTATGTTATATGTAGCAGGCTATGAATCAAAAGATGATAATGTTGAGACAGAAATAGTTGTTGGAGAAAATATCAATCAACAAGTTATTTTTGATGATACATTTAAAACTATTCGATTTTTATATCCTCATGCAAATCCAGAAAATGATTTAGTTATTTATGTCAATATTATAGATGAAGGTTTTTACAATTTAAAAATTTATACTAACACTGATAAAGAATATATAAGATCTTATACTATTACAAGAAGTCAAATGTTATTCTTACCTGGAAATGATATTATAAATAAGTGTGGAAAAGATAATTTATGCAATATTATAATTGAAGCAACATTCACAGATTTTATACCTGGTACAGTTAAAACAGAACCAATGATTGAAATTACTGTTAGACAAATTTTAAATACTCCGTCATATTTACAAAAAAGTCATGCAAAAAAAGATTTTACATGTGGTGATAAATTTTATTATTTATAT
Source organism: Bacilli bacterium (assembly GCA_017525855.1). The sequence continues at coordinate 3,202 of JAFXSE010000110.1, read as the reverse complement.
ACTGAAATTGGAAAAAATGAAGGAGGGGAAGTTTCAATAAATTTCCTGAGAGATTTTGGAAATTTATGGGGAAAAATTGTAAGAAAAGATCAAGTGTCACCAGATGAAGATGCAAATTGGAGAGGAATATATAGAATGCCTTCAGATGGTTGGGAAGATTCATTTTATTTCAATCTTTATACTAAAAAATTAGAAATTAATGTTGAAGATACTCAAGATTGTATAGAAGGATGTTATTTATTACTATCCGTCCAAGTTTCACAAATTGGTGACTATGTAAATGATTCCAAATTTTATCCATTTACAATTACAGCAACAGTAAGTCCTAATACCCAGGCATATTCAGACATTCCTAAAGTTGTTATTCAAGTCAATGAATATATCGTAGGAAGTGTTGAAATTGCAGAAAATGAAAGAATTTCCCAATTTTATGAAATTTGGCTTCCTCATGATTCTATGCAAGTTGATTTTGATTGGCAGTCTGAAGTAGCTGGACTATATATTAATGTTGGAGGAACAAGACCCACCACAAAAAACGCAGATTTTACTTTACTTCCACCTGGAAGAGATTCAATTTTTTCTATAGATAAATTAGAAATTTTACAAAAAGCAAATCAAAGATTAATTGACATACCAAATAAAGGTTCTTTACAAGATATAAATTTAGTGATTGGTGTCTGGACAGATAAAACTGATTCAGTTGATACTGAAATATTTTCACTTAGAGTACATCAGCCAAATTTAGATGATAATTTAGATATAATAGAAGTAAATACTGATCATAAAATACTTTGTACTCCACATTATTTAGATGATAATAGTTATCGTTGTTTATTCATGATAACATATGATGATGAAGATGTAAATTTAGAAATGCCTCTTTTAGTCCATGCTACTTCTCTAAATCAAAGTGCTGTCACAAATACTTTTGCATCTTTTATAGAAAGAGAAAGTTATGATGAATATAATTATGCTTCTTTAAGATCAAAAATACCTACATCACAGTCTGCACAATATAGTACAATAGATAGTGGTGTTGACTACATTACTACAAAATTAGTTCCTGGAAGAACAAAATATTATTTATTTGTAAACGTTATTTCTGATATAAAAAATGATATAATGATAATTACTTCTTTGCCAATGTATGATACTCTTAGTAAAGATAGTTATTCTTTTTATCCTAATCCAAGTAGTGAGCAATTGTTATCAGTTTCTGTAGACAACTTAATATTAAAATTCTTCTCATCAAGTCTTATTGTTAATATTGTTACTTTAAGTGGAGAAGCAGATCTTATGTGGAAAAATGACCCTAATACAGTTTATAATTTAAGAGGAAAAGGAGATAGACTATCTTTAACTTCAGGCTCAAATTTAGAAGAATTAATTATAACTAATAGGAAAGCATCAGCAGGAGCTGGTGAAGAATCAACCTTTGTTTTTTATGTTTCCTACTATATAAGAGATGGAGAAACTAATTTCGACGAAATACTATATGGACATTCTTTAGAAATAGGATATAGAGATACTCATTTACCAGTATATTTATATAGTAAAGTTGGCGCTTCTTTCAATGATTTAAATCTTGCAGTAACATTCAAAGATTCATATATTGATACTGAGGGTGAATATTCAACTTCCCCACTAATTATTAGGGCTGCACTTGCTAAAGAAAGTACTGTTTATAAGGCTAAACAAAGTCCTGAATTAGCACCTACTTTTGGTAGAACTATATTTGGAGAATATGATCCTGCTATTAAAACTGCTCAAGTTTTCATAAGTGAAGAAACTATCTCTTCTTATAATATAAAAGCAACTGATAATCCTACTTTATATTTATCTATTGAAGAAAGTAATCCTACTCAAAAATATTCAAAATTTAATGTTGAAGCACAATTTAGTAAAATTAATAGTGGAATTGTCCCTGTTGAAAAAACTTTCAATTATGGAAGATATATTAGTGGATATTTTACTAATTTTTATAAATTAAAAATAGATAAATCTAAAAAATATATGATTATAGAACTTGCTTTTAATAGTCAATATCTTGATTTTTGTATTAATGATAGAATGATAAGAAATAATAATACTGATTATATTAAAAAAGCTGAAAAAGGAAGAGGAAAAATATTAATTACTATAGAAAATCCAAAAAAAGATTTTATATATTTAAATTTTTTCAAAAAGGAAAACAAACAGCAAAATAACTATTTATTATACAATTATGTCTTCAAATATATAAATGTAGGAAGTGAAAATGATTTTACTGACTATAAAATTTTAGAAGATAATAATGTCCTTTCAATAGATGAACATTTGGATGAAATAGATAAAGAAAAAAATATAATAAAATGTACATTTAACAGAATAGATATAGATAAGGACAAAGCAAATATCACTTATTTCTTCAAAGTAGTTGAAAACTCCACTCTTATAGAAGGAGAAGACTATGAAACAATTGCTGTAATGGAATCACCTTATTATACTGTTTACAAAAGAAATCCAACAGAAGATAAAATAACATTAACAGCGGAAGGTGCTTTTACAAATTGGGCTTATTTACAAGTTATTGCACAAATCCAACAAGAAACTATTTTAGATTATGTAGCCTATAAAGGTGTTAAATTAATTAGACCATCAAAAAAAACTTCTTCTGATAAAAATAGTAGTAATACTACTTTATTTGTAATTATTGTGATTATTTTAATTATTTTAGTTGCTGGACTTGCAGTTGTTGTTGCTATAATTCAACAACAGAATAAAGGTTTAGTAGAACAGGTAAAACATATTTCTTTCCAGCAAAATCAAAATACTGGTGGAGCTGATCCTGATTTATTATTGAAAAAAAATTAAAAAAATCAATGAATAAATAAAAATTATAAAGATTATCTTTGCCTAATGGCATATATATTTTTGTTAATTATATTAAATTAAGGTTAAAAAAAAATTAAATATATAAACTATCATATATAATTTAATATAATATACTACCTTTTTTTAAATTAGAACATTATATAAAGTTCTTTTTGATTAATTAAGAAAATATTTTTTTTATTGTGAAAAATATAGATGATTTTTTACAAGAGAAAAAGTAATTTTAATAGAAATTATAGCATAAAAAAATTAATCTTTTTTATAATGTGATTGACTTTATTTATTAATAATTTAATAAGATTAAATAAAAAATATTTAATGAATTATT
>JAFXSE010000109.1 GCA_017525855.1 Bacilli bacterium | reverse complement strand
TAATTATTCTTTAAATTTTTAAAATAATAAAAATAAGCCAAATAAAAACATATAATTATAATTATTTATAATAATAAAACCATTATTTCCTTTATTATTATCACTATTATTTTTAGTATTATCTTTCTCCTCAGATGAAGAAGTATCATCTACTACTATTTGTCCATGAGTAAAAACATTAATATTCTCAGTAACAGAATAAAAAGTAACATATTTACTTTTTCCATTAGAATCAACTTTTATATTAACATCATCTTCCTGAGTATTAATACTTCCACTTGCTTCACAGCTCAAAACGATAGGACTATTATTAATATTATTTGTATAACATATTGCATCTAATAAAGCATCCTTTACTAATAATTCAATTTGTGTTATGGTATTTTCATCTATTGAAGTTTGGGCATTATTCTTCAAATTTCCATTTATCTTAAATTTTATTGCACCATTTGAAGAATCAAAATTCGATATTGTTGTATATTCCATTGAAATACTAATTGGTGTTAAAGCTTCTATTGTATCAGGTAAATTAGAAAGGGTAACGGTACCATCTTTTACTGTTGAACTTAATTTTATTTGGTCGTTTTTACTTTGGTCAAAATGTTGTGATTCACATAATAATAAATTCTGGGTAATTTGACATTTGGCTGTATTATCTGCATCATTAACTAAAATATCTAATAAAACATAATTATTATTTGCTTCTATAGTATTGGTTGTATGTTCATATTTCATATTAAATAACCACTTATTTTTATAGAAAGCTCCATAATAATTAATATATTTTATTTCATATTTTACATATAATTCAACTTCATTATTTAAATTTGCCCAGATTAAATCTTGATTATCTCTATTATTTATTAATATTAATCTATCATCAGTACCTTGTTTAACTGTTGTACATCTTAATGTATCTCCATTAAGTGTACATTGAGCCTTATTATTATTATTATTTAACTTTATATCAATACTAATAGACCCTCCGTCATCAATATTATTGGCACTTTCTAATTCTACTTCAAATTCCCAATTATTTCCATTTAATATAAAGTCTTTAGCTTTTTTATATGTTAATTCTATTGAAGATTCAAATTGAAGTTTATCTGCTGTACTAGAATAAGTTACACTTCCCTGAGTTTTTGAATGAGAAATAGTCAATGTATGAGATTTTTGTTGAGGTTCGATATCAGGTATACATGTTAATATATTTCTAGTTTTATGAGTGCAAGTTGCTGTACTAGGTGAGGAATTATATATTATATCTACTTGAACAACTGAATTTAAAGGTAAATCAGAATCTAAAAGGTTTATATTGAATTGCCATTTGTTCTTAATTTCTTCGAAAGCTAAATGTTTAGCACTTTCTACATTTAATTCTGCATTCATAATTATATCTTTATCAACTGATAAACTTTTCCAAGTTATAGTTGATGAAGTAGTTTTGGTTTTACTTATTTTAACTAATTGACTTTTGGTTTGACTATCATAATTAACAATGCAGTTTATTGTAGAACTTTTTACACATATTGCAGTTGAAGGTACATTATTACATAAAACATCTATTATCATTTTATTTTTTTCTTTTAATGCTTCTGATATAATTAAATCAAATTGCCATTTATTATTTCCATTAAAATTCATATTTTTAGCTGAACTAAAAGTTAATTGTGTTTCTAAATATAAAATATAAGAATTATCTTCAAAGTCTGTGTTTAAGAATTTAGCAGTTGCTGAATTACTTTTTTCAATAGGGATAGAAAAGATAGGTAAATTATCAAGAGAATTTGATGTTATTCCAGTATCACATTCTAGTAATAAATTAGATTTAACTATACAATTAATTGTATCTGAATTTGAATCTTTTTTTATATCTATAACTAATTTTGAAGTTTGTGGCAATATTCCATCTTTTGGATTTTTGACTTTTATATTTAAAAGCCATTTACTATTATACTTTATAATTCCTTTTTCTAAAGTGAATTCGGCATTTAAAGGCATTTGATAATCTTCTTCAATTCCTGTCCATTGAATAAATTCTGAAGTTTTAGTTGTGGTTTTGCATATATATAATACAACATCTTTTACCTCATTATTAGTAAATATATCGCAAATACAAGAGAAAATATTAGTAGTTCCTTCCTTTAAAGAACATTTTGCTTTACCTTTTATTTTAGAAGAAGTTGGAGATGAGGTGTAAAGTAAATCTATTGAATATATATCTGATACTGTTGGATTTATTCCTTCTACATCTTCAAATTCTATATCAAAATGCCATTTATGGTCTGAAGTAGATATATAATTTAATTCCATATTATATGCTTTAACAAATTTAAATTCATTTCTTTTATCTATTGAAACTGGGGCATTTAGTCCACTCCAATTAATACTTGCTTCTCTCTTAATATTACTTATTTTTAAAGTCTTAGAAGCATCTAAAGTATCACAATGACATGTAAAGGTAGCTACATTTAACTTAGAAGCACCATTGTTTTCATTGCAAACTGCTGTAGTATATTGATCACCATCATATAAAATATCAATTTTAATAAGAGATTTTGAAGGAATAGCTGATTCAGTAGGTTTAACATCCATTTTGAAAGTCCATTTTGAATCTTTGTATGCTAAAAAATAACTAGATGAATGAGATAATGTAATTACTAAAGGTATTTTTATATTTTCACCTCCTTCATTTAAATTACTCCAAGTAACACTTCCTACACTTTTTTTAGGAGATAAAGAAATAGAATCAGAATCATATTGTGGACTTTTATCTCTTATACATGATAAAATATTATTTTCATTTATGCAACTTGCTGTATGATATCCATCACCTTCTCTATATAGAGCTACTGTAACATTTAATCCATCTCTTATTTTTGTTGTAGGGGAATCTACTGCTTCTATTTTTATTTTAAATTTCCATTTACTATTCTCAAATTTAAAATCATATGCCTCAACATATTTTAATGTTATCTCTCTTATCATTAATTTTTTTTCAGTTAGAAAATTATTTTTAAAAGAAATAGTAGCTCCTGTTTGATCTGAACTAATATAAACTAAATCATCTATATCTTGTGTTTCTTCTGATACTATACATTCATATTTTCTTGGATCCTTTCTTTCACATAATGCATTTTGTGTGGAATCAACATTATCTTTATTTTTCAATATTACATTTAAAGTGGAAAAATATCCACTAAAAGTAATATCAGAAGTATGAATATATAAATTGAATTTCCATTTAGATTCCTCAAATTTTAAATTATATCCATAAATATTAGTTTCTGCTTTTATTTTCACTTTTACTGTGCTATCATCTATTCCATTTATCCAATCGATCGTACCATCTTTTTTCTCAGAGATAATAGATATTTTTTGAGCACTTGAAGTATCACGACTTTTACAATTTAACATTTTTAAAGAAGAAGAATATGCACAACCAGCTACAGAATAACCAGTTCCAATGTCTATATCCATATCTAAATAAGTGTTTTCTTCTAATGTTATTGATGATGAATCATCTAAATATACTTGTATATCATAATTTCCATCTTCATTAAGCCCAATATCTGCATTTTTATATCTCAAAGAAAATGATTTTTCTTGCTTTATTCTCAAATAAGAACTTACTGAAAGAGTTATGGTATCACTACTTAATCCATTTCCTCTTGTGATTAATTGAATTGAGGCATAATATGGTGCTACACAGTCAATTTCACAACTCAAATTATTTCCTGAGTCATAATTACAGGTAGAAGGTGTTTTTTCTCCTCTATAGTACACTGATAATTGATAATTTCCTGCTGACAGTTCTGGATCTTTTGCTAGACTAATATCGAATTTTAATTTTTTATCACTTTCATTATAAACTAAATTTCCAGTTCCCGAATATGATAGAACTTTGGGAGATAAATTACGAAGGTTTTTCAATGAACTTTTAGCACTCTTAGTCATGGAAAGGCAAATTATAAATAATAGTACACAATATTTTTTTATCATAATTTATTATTTGATATATTTCATTTGGATTATATATCTAATTTTCATAGATAATTTTGAAATTTACTCAATAATAGAGATTAAAATATTTTATTAATTAATTAATTTTTAATTT
>JAFXSE010000108.1 GCA_017525855.1 Bacilli bacterium | reverse complement strand
GTCTAGAAGACACATTATATCTACCTAACATATTAGACTATTAGTTAAATAACATTTAATAATACTTTGAAAGTATTATATGTTAATTTTGTTCCACTCAAAGCTAAAGAAGCTTTTGTCTCTAGCTCTGACCTTGAATTCACATCCAAGGGTTTTAATGTCTCTCTTATATAATATCTTGCTGCGATATTATATGATGCACTTAAATCACAATTATATGTCTTTCCGCTTACAAATTTGCAAATAGAATAATTATCATTATCTCTTTCTACTAATCCAGATCCATCATAGGCATATTTGCTTGTCCCATTTGGATTAACTGTTGATACTCTTATTCCATTTCTATGTGCCATTTCATATGCTTTATTATATATTGCTATTTTTCTCCATCGATGTAATCTTGCTCTAAAAGATCTTTTTGCTCTTTTGAATTTATGTCTTAAATTCTCAAATACTATTACATCTACTCCATATGATAAGCATATTTTAATAATTTGATTTACAGTATGATTAACTATATTTTCATTAATTGAATTTATTTTATTATTAATATGTAGATTTCTTAAATATTTATAATTGCCACTATTCCTTTGTATTTTTCTTTTCTTATTAAGTAAATGATTCATTAGGTCTTTGTTATTAGTATTAATAAAATGTCTTCCTAAAATAGTGCCTTCATAATTCATTATACTTATTGTGGCATCATTATTTACACCTAAGTCTACTCCACATATTATTCTTTTATTTAATTCTTTATCTTGAAGCTTTAAATCTTCAATTTCAAATGTAAATTTAATATATATCTTTTTTCCTATAATCTTTATTTCAGGATTATATCTTTTTCCATTTATTTTATTTATATATTTTAAATCATTTTTCTTTAATTTAAATTCTTCATATTTCCAATCATTATCTTCATATATCTTTAATGCTATTTTATTATCAGATATCATTTTATACATATTACCTTTATAAAATGATGGTAATAAATTACATTTAGATAAGCTTGGTTCTCTTTTTTTAAATTTCTTTCCATTTGATATTTTATTATATCTTTCTTTTTTATAATTATCTAAATTAGATTTATATGAAAAAATATGTCCAATAGCTTTTGATTCTATATCTCTTAATAAATAACATGGAAGCTTATAATAAATTGAATCGAAATCATATTTTGCAATATTATTCTTTGTGTTATGTATTAAATGTTCTAAATACATTCTTCCTTCTAAATTATTTAATTCATTTATTTCATCATAATGCTTCAACACTACATCACATACATAATTTAATGCAGAATTATATAAAGCTAATGTATTAGCTACTATATGTCTTAATTTATTTGTATTATTTATAACTTCAACATTGTAGCTAACAACACTCATATTATCCCTTCTTCAAATCTTCATTTCCTTGATTTATAATATATTCTTTAATATTATCCATTATATTATCACTGGCAGTAGCTATATAATATGAAGGACTCCATATATGTCCATCATTTAATACTTTTGATAATTCATTTTTATGTTTACTATTTAAAAGCCTTGCTGAAACACCTTTTAATGTTTTCATTACTACAGGAATAGAATCCTGTGGTGATAATCCAATTAATAAATGGACATGATCTAAATCTGTATTTATTTCAACAAGCTCATAATTATTATTAATACATATGTTTTTAATAATATCTATTAAATCATCTTTAATATCATTTAATAATATTTTATGTCTATATTTAACACACCAAACAATATGGTAATATAAATCATAAACATAACCTCTACCATGCTTCATAATGTGAATACCTCTACTAATAATATACCATATTTAATGACATATGCATAGTAAAAAATAGATGTTATATACTTTAGTATATACTTTGAGAAAAATCATTGACATATGCAGTTTTAAATGATATTTTTTATTATCTTTTCTCAAAAAGAGCCTAACTCGTAAATCAATTAAAGAGTGTACGGCTCAAGTTTATCAATTTTTTACCAAATAGTAATTCTACCTTGTCATCTATAATGACGGTGCGGAAGATAATGATATTCGAACCATTTTTTCATTTAAAACTATTTTCTCATTTCTTTCAGTTTATTATACCGAATAAAGTATACTATGGTATAATATATCTATAGAAAGTTGGTAATATTAATGCTTTATTATAATAAGATAATAATACAACTTAATAAAAAAATTCAGCTCCATCGCTTAAATAGCGGTGGAGTTTTCTTTTTGAGAAAAATAGGAGGATAATATTATGAATAATGAAGAAAAGAAATACGAATTGATAAAATTTGAGGATGGTGAATTAAGTTTAGATGTTAATGTATCACCTGATGAGGATACTGTTTGGTTAACACAAGAACAAATTGCTATACTATATGATAGAGACATTTCAGTAATTTCAAGGCATATAAAAAATATTTTAAAAGAAAATGAATGTGATCGAAGCAATTTGCAAAAAATGCAAATTCCTTTTTCTGATAAGCCTATAACTATTAAAGCTAAAATAGAATTAACCAAAAAAGGAAATTTATAAATTACCAATTATGGTAATAATAATCCTAAGGTTAATTCTTTTTTATTTATATAAGAATGACTAGTCATTCTCGCGGTTGTATAATTTTCTATATAGAT
>JAFXSE010000107.1 GCA_017525855.1 Bacilli bacterium | reverse complement strand
TGGAGTTGTAACTGGTTTTTCTTTTTGTGTTTTATCTTTTATAACTATTCCAAATACTATTAATAATATCGCAATTAATAATAGTGTTATTGAGATTAAGTATTTTTTATTCATTTTTGCTCCTTTCTAAAACTACCAACAATTTCCGTTGTTAAAGCAAGTCATATCATTTGCTGATGCAAATATTGTTAATTTTCCAGAAACGTTTCCAGCATAATCTTGCGATGTTACTTCACATTTTCTAAAAACTAGGCCTGAACTATCGCATTGACAATGATTGTATTGTGCTAATTGTCCTGTTGATGATGAGTTTGCTGAACACCATCCCCTTAAATTATATTGATATATACCTGATTTGGCAGATTCATTTGTACCAGGTTGGTCATTAGATCCAAAAGAAAAACGTATTTTAGTCTGACCTGTCCATCCTGATTGACCGATGTTTGATAATGTACATCCATAATTTCCAGTATATTCTTCATCTTCTGCTGATACTGATGCCGATGTAACTTTACCATCTCTCATAACATAGCATACATTCCATGCATGTTGTGTATATTTATCATTTATTCTCATTGTTGACCAATCTACATAAGGTGTGTATGGTGCTTTCTTATCTATATAAGCATAACAAGTTTGATCGGCCGTGTCTGTGCTATCATTTCTACCTTTAACATAGTTAGTATGGTAGTTTGTTGTAAAGTTAAATGGATTTGCAGTAGTGCTAGAATAAACAGATTCATTATATTTAGCATATAATAATACTGTTGTATTTGTTCCTGTTATTTTTATTGTGTTTGTTGAGTTACTCCATGTTGATGGAGTACTACATGATACACTAGGGGTTAATGCTGTCCATTTTGCATATAGTGTTCCATTTGAACTAAACGTCTTTGTTTTTCCTGATAATATACTTCCACTTGAACTTATTACCTGTGTTCCATTACCATCTGTGTTAGTGTAGTAACCTCCAAATGTATGTCCTGTTTTTTTAGGAAGTGTAACGCTAGAAATAGAATTGTAGCTTCCACTTGATGATAGTTGATACCAACCATTATTATATTTTTCATATATTGTAGTAGTACCACCTGTTCCACCTTGCTTATTAAGTGCTACTTTAAATATATCATTTGGAACTGTTATACTTTTTTTAGAACTTATATTTCCTACTTTATCTGCTACATAATAGTCATATTTTTCCCCGACTGTTACGTTGAATGTATTCGATGTCTTCCAGCTACAACTACCTCCTGATGCCACTAAACAATAACCATTACTTCTAATTCCTGACTGATTATCTGTTCCAGTTACAGTTACTGTTGTTCCTGATGCGGTTGCGGTTGCCGTTGGTGCTGTTTTATCTATTTTTATATTTACATATCCTGTCTCACTTTGATTTCCTGCGTTATCTGTATTTCTAAACTTTACATTTGATTCTCCATCTGCTGCTACATTTATTGTTCTTAATATGTCAGTATTACATGTTCTCCATTTATTTTGATATAATTCTACATCACTAGATCCTGTTGCACTTCCTAATTCTATAAAGAATTCACTATTTTTAGTTAATCCTGAGTTGCTGTCTGTTCCACCTACGACCATTTTTATTCTATATTTACTCCAAGTTCCAATATTATACTTTCCTGCTTTAGAGGCGTCGCTTACAGAATTACCATTTACATCTATATAATTATAATCTTTATCTATATAATATCCTGCTATTGTTGTTACTGGGTCTTTGGCATCTTTTTTTACTGTTAGATTACACTTCGATGTTTGGCCAGTTGATGCTTTTACATATCCATGATATGTTATACCGTCAGTACCTGTATCATCTGTTACTGTTGCTGTTGTTTTGCTATTATAAGTTGTAGTTGTTGAAGTTGTTAGACCATATTGAGCTGCATTTGAACTGTATGTCATTGTTAATGATACATTGCTTTTATACCAATTGTTTGTTCCTTTTGTTCCAGTTGCTGTAATTGTACATGTTGGTGCATTTGTGTTTTTCGTATATGTTTTTGCTTCTGATTCTTTATAATTTCCAGCTTTATCCCTAATTCTAAACTTCATTGTTGAAGTTCCTTCTGCCATTATGGTATAACTATCTTTATTTGTTCCTCCTGCACAGTTGATCCACTCTTCTCTTCCAGCCCCTGCTGTTGCACTTCCTTCATATATGTAGTATTGACATAGTGATGTTTCAAATTTATCTATTCCAGAATAATCTTTTCCTTCTACGTCAGTTGATGATGGTTTATCATCACCGGCTACTTTTATGGTAATATATCCTGTTGATGAATCAGTTGTATCTGTTACTGTTATTTTAGGAGCGGTTTTATCTATTTTTATATTTACATAATCTGAGTCTGTTTTATTTCCTGCATTATCTGTATTTCTGAATTTTACATCAGAAGTTCCTTCTGCTGCTACATTTATTGATCTTAAAATTCCTTTATTACAGTTTCTCCATTTATTTTGATATAATTCTACATCACTAGATCCTGTGGCACTTCCTAATTTTATAAAGAATTTACTATTTTCTGTTAATCCTGAATCACTATCTTTTCCATCAGCGATTAGTTTTACTCTATATTTACTCCAACTTCCAAAAGTATATTTTCCTGCTTCTTCTTTTGTTGCTACTGAATTACCATCTTCATCTACATAATTATAATCTTTATCTATATAATAACCATTTACATTGATTGTTGGAGGAGTATTATCTATTTTATATGCCACAGAATTACAGTCTGCTACATTTCCTGCTTTATCTGTTATATTTGTAAATTTGTATGGTGATGAATCCATTGTTGTAAATGTAGCTTGTGTTTCTCCAGTTTTACATCCACTACCTACTGTTTCTGTACATGTGGCTGTTAATATTACTTTATCTTTAGCCCAACCGGTTGGACTACTTTCTACATGACATATTGGTGCTGTTTTATCTATTTGATATAAATTAGAGTTTATTTTACAACTAGTATTATTTTTATCATATGCTGTTATTTCATAATGATATATTCCTTCTCTACTAATAGTATGATTATAGTATATTGGTATTAACCTGTTTATACTTTCCGCAATGGAACTATCACTATTATTTACTAGTTTTAAATCATAATTTACTACTCCGCCGGTCGCTTTTATTTTTGTTTTAATATCATTTTTAGTCCATGTCCCATATGTATATGTGGTTTCAAAGGTTATATCTCTATTACAGTCAAGATTAAATCGTAGAGTAATATCTGGAGTCTTTTTATCAACACACATTCCTCTTTCATTACAAGCCATTCCTACTACATAGTATGTACCATCTGACTCTAGAGGTATTTCTAATTGTAATTCTTTTTTATTTCCTTTAATATTTTTCCATTCAGTATCATAGTAGGCTCTTTCTTCAGAACCTTTTTTAAAGATTTGATATCTATAGCTCGAAAGATTGCTTTCTTCACCAGCAGATGAACTACTATAATTTACTTTCATACTGACAACTACGGTTTCATTAACAGCAGGATTAGTTTTATCTGGTGTCATACTAATACTAGGAGCTTTATAATTAGGAGTTTTATATCCGTTACCGCAGTCTAATGTACTATAATATAAATACCTATAGTTACTTAGTTTTCTAGCACAAACTTTACTATTTTTTCTATTACAAGCATTTTTATTATAATCGACAATTGGTGGAATGTATTTATTTAAGATTAGGGTATCAAGTAAAACACAAGTTTCTTGCCCTGTTGTTTGGGGAAGTTTTCCTCTATTATCATTGTAATAGTCTCTTCCTGCTTGTGTAAGTAAATCTTCCTGTTTTACATAATAATTATCTTTTGCCTTTTTTTGATATTTTGAATAAGCTCCAATAGCTACTGCTGATACTATACCAATAATAGTAACAGTAGCTAAAATCTCTATTAGAGTAAATCCTTTTTTATTTATTTTCTTCATACTAATCCTACCTTTTATTAAATTATAACATATTAAAAAGCTAAGATAAACATTGTATTTTTCTTTTTTTTAAATTTTTCAAAAAAAATTATTGACAAAAAAAGACTTTGTGATTATTATAGTAATCACCAATTCGGTATTAGGCGAATTGGTCGCTAGTATCACACTAGCCAACCCCTTTTTATTCTTTTTTAGAGACTGCCCTCAGGGGGTGCAGTCTCTTATTTTTTTGTAAAAAAAATTCACTTCTTTTTTGAAGTGAATTTTTATTAATCTTCTTTTTTATTACTTAATTGTTCATAGAATTCATATCTTTTCATTGCGTTTTCTTTATTCTGTTCTAATATTTTTTTATAATCTTTTGAAACATTCTTTAAGTTTCTGTATCTATTTTCACCACTTAGGAATTCTATATACTTAGAAAAGTCAGCTTTTGAATCTAGGTAGAATTTTTCTTCCTCTGGATTATAATGGAAGATTGGGAAATATCCTGATTGAGTTGCTTGCTTTTCCTCTTCAATACTATTGATCATTCCTTTTATAATTCCTTGTGCAATACATGGTGAATAAGCAATAATTATTGATGGTCCATTATAGGCTTCGGCTTCCTTCATTACTTTAATGGCTTGCATCGGATTAGCTCCTAATGATATTGTAGCTACATAAACATGTGGATAACATAGTGCTATCTTAGCTAAGTCTTTTTTTGCTTCTTTTTTTCCAGCTGCTGCAAATTTAGCTATTGCTCCAGTTCTTGTTGATTTAGATGCTTGACCTCCCGTATTTGAATATACTTCAGAATCTAGAACTAATATATTTATATTGTTTTTAGTAGACAAAACATGATCTATTCCATTATATCCAATATCATATGCCCATCCATCTCCACCAATAGCCCAAATTGATTTCGGTTTTATAAAACTTTTTAACTCTTTTAATTCTTCTATTTTAGTATTATCAACAATATTATATAAAGCTTCGGCATTTTCTATATTTGTATTTTTAACATAGTTTTTATATACCTTTTCTTCGCTTTTTTTAACTTGGCTAATATTATCTGTTATTAAGTTTTTAATCCTATTTTTTACTGTTTCTTCGGCTATTACCATTCCAAAGCCAAATTCTGCATTATCTTCAAATAGGGAATTTGCCCATGGAACTGAATATGCACTAGATGGAGAACTTGCAGAATAAATTGATGAACAACCTGTAGCATTAGCAATTACTAATCTATCACCAAATAGTTGAGTTAAGAGTTTTAAATATGGAGTTTCTCCACAACCACTGCAAGCACCACTAAATTCAAATAGTGGCTTTCTAAATTGGCTTGTTTTAACGGTATTTGTATCTACATCACTTTTTTCTGATACTTCATTAAATAAATATTCAGATTCAAGATATTCTTGTTTTTCTATATCCTTCTTATTTACCATTGTTAAAGCTTTTATGCCTTTTTTTCCAGGACATATATTGCTACATAATCCACATCCAGTGCAATCTGGATAACTTATTCCAATTGCACATTTATAGTTTTTATCTTTAATTAATGAATCTGCAAGTTTTTTATTCAATGATTCAGGAGCATCTAGCACTTCATTTTCATTAAGTAAAAAGCTTCTTACAACTGCATGTGGACATACTAATGAACATAATCCACAATGTATACAATTTTCTGAGTTGTACTTAGGACAACTTTCTGAAATATTTCTTTTTTCTTTTCTACTTGTCCCAGGTGATAAAGTACCATCAACATATTTTAAGAAACTACTTACAGGAAGATTTTCTCCCTCCATTCTTTCTATTATTGAAAATAAATCTTTTTCATTATTTACTTCTGGTACGTAAGTAACATCAGGGATTTTTACTTGTTCATATTTATTTAGACATTCATCTACTACTTTAATATTTTTATTTACAACTTCTTCACCTTTACTTTTAAATCTAACCATAATACTATCTTTTATCTGCTTTATTGCAAATTCACTATCTATTATTTTTCCTAATTTAAAAATTAAAGTTTCCATAATTGTACTAATTTTTCCATCAATACCATTATCTTTAGCAATTTGTGATGCATTTATAATATAGAATTTAATGTTTTTCTTTTTTAAGATATTTTTATCATAATTAGTTAAATATCTTAGTATTTCATCCTTATTTTTTGTTGTATTTAATAAAAATATTCCATTATTATCTATTTGATCTAAAATATGCATTTTTTGTAAATAAGTATCTTTAGTACATACAATTAAGCTAGCTTTTTCTACATAATAAGTTGATTTGATTGGGGACTTTCCAAATCTAAGATTAGAAACAGTAATTCCACCACTTTTTTTAGAATCATACTTAAAGTATCCTTGTACATATGCTTTAGTATATGTTCCTGTTATTTTCATTAAATCTTTGCTGGCACTAACCATTCCATCAGATCCATAACCATAAATTAAGAATCCTGTATTTGTTGTTGGAAGAGTAAATTTAGGATCATACTTGATACTTAGATTTGTTACATCATCCTCTATTCCAACAGTAAAATTTGAATGACTATCTTTTAAGTCTAGATAATCAAAAACTCCTTTTATCATTGCTGGTGTTGTATTTTTACTAGATAAGCCGAATCTTCCTCCGTATACTTTTATTTTATCATTTACGTCTTTTACAGTTTTTAAAACATCTAGATATAATGGTTCACCTGTTGATCCTGCTTCTTTTGTTCTATCTAAAACGGCTATTTTTTTTACTGTTTTAGGAAGAGCTTTTAGAAAATATTTTGTAGAAAATGGTCTATATAAATGTACTTCTAATAAACCTACATTATGACCTTTTTTAGTTAAATAATCTACTGTTTCTTTAATTGTTTCACACACAGAACCCATAGCTACAATTATTTTAGTGGCATTGCTGTTACCGTAATAATTAAATGGTTGATAATTCTTACCTGTTATTTTATTTATTTCATTCATATAGTCTGAAACAATTTTTGGAAGTTTGTTATAATATTCATTTCTTGCTTCTGTTACTTGAAAGTATATATCTTCATTCTGTGATGTACCACGTGTTATTGGTTTTTCTGGGTTAAGAGCTCTTTGTCTAAAATCCATTAAAGCTTTTTTATCAATTAATGTTTTTACTTGTTCCATATCTAATACATCAATTTTTTGAAGTTCATGACTTGTTCTAAAACCATCACTAAAATTTATAAAAGGTACTCTTCCTTTAATTGTTGATAAATAACTTACTGCAGTTAAGTCCATACATTCCTGTACAGAACTTGAGGCCATAATTGCAAATCCTGTTTGTCTTACAGCATATATATCTTGATGATCTCCAAATATAGATAAAGCGTGTGTTGCAAGACTTCTTGCAGCTACATTTATTACACAAGGAAATAGTTGCCCTGCAATTTTATACATATTAGGAATCATTAGTAGTAAACCTTGACTAGCCGTGTAAGTTGAAGAAAGGCAACCTGATTGTAGGGATCCATGAACTAATCCAATGGCCCCGGCCTCACTTTCCATTTCAACAACTTTTACTGGTTGTCCAAAAAAATTCTTCTTGCCTTCACTTGACCATTTATCAGTTATTTCTGACATTGTTGATGCTGGAGTTATTGGATATATTCCAGCTACTTCAGTAAAGGGATATGCTGCATATGCGCAAGCTTCATTACCATCCATAATCTTTTTCATATTAATCACCAATTATATTATATAATATTTGTAATTTTTTTTGAAGAGAAAAAAGAAATAGAATATTTTTATGTAGTTATATATTGTATCAAATTAAAAAGTATGTATTTTGATACACACTTTTAATTAAACCTTTTAGTTGTTGTTGGAACTGCCTTATTTTGTTTGTTGGTAACTATCCAAGCATTTGATACGGTTCTTCCACCATATTCTCCACCAGCACTTGGTCTGTTATATAATTTACCATTAACAGCCATTGTTGCACTTGCTCCACCATCTAAATTAGCTGCATTATATGCTTTATATCTTAATAGTACTTCAATTACTTCGTTCATTGTTGCTCCAATACTATAGCCTGGTAATCTTCCTTCTATTTCTAAAAATAAAACTACACCATCTTGTCTTTGGGCGATTACAGTACGGGGAGCTCTTCCCCATCCTCCATCACCTTTAATTTCAGCAACTTTTCCATTTACAATTAAGAAAGGTCCAAATTCAACAGCGTCGTCCATTCCTTTACTAATAGCAACCTCTGGTGTTTCTGTTGTTAAATACATTTTATGATCTTTAGTAAATCCTATTAATCCACCATCTCCACCTGAGTGATTCCAAACTAGTACTCCATCTTTAATAATTGCTCCATATGGAGTTGATCCATTTCCCCAACCATCAAGGTCTTCAAATCCTCCACCATTTATACCAACAAGGCCTCCATTTTCTGTGCATAGTTTAGCTACACTTTGGCCTTGTCTTCCTAATTTTTTAGGTAGTGCTAAATCGACATCCGAAGGATCATAAATAACAGTTAAATATCCCTTAAAATTAGATTCTTCTAATCTAATAATTTTATAAACATCATTTCCAGGATCTTTTGTAAACATATCTTTTTCATATTTTGATGTATAATGTTTGTTGCTAATATTAGTATCAATAACTATATCATCAAGATTAACATTTTCATTAACTTGTATTATATAATTTTCACTCATAACTTTGTTGACACTTTCTTCACTATATAAAGTATAAGCCAAATACCTATGAGACATAGTAGTCATAGCTGTTGGTATCCAAAAGTTTTTAAACTGTACTACTGGTGTATATATAATAACCAATAAAGCTATAACCATTAAGTCTAGTAGAATAACAAAGTACGTAAATATATGTAACCTTGGTCTTTTAAGTTTTAACTTCTTTTTTTTCTTTTTCATATTTTTTACTCCACAACATAAGGATTATCTATGTTTCCATTTCCATTTTTAAATAATGTTTTATCTAAACATATAACAGGTACTATTTTTTTCTTTTCTGTAGCTTTATCATCATCTACAATTCCTAAAGAATTATATGTTCTTACCATACTACCAACGCTAGATGTTTTATTAATTAAATAATAATCTGTTTGAACATTATTAGTGTTTAAATCAAACATATTAATCAAACCTACTTTAGCTACTATTTTTTCTTTATATATTTCGCCATATGAATAAGATGTAGCCGTTGAAATTTCTCCTACATTAAAACTGCAGTCGCTTAAATAAGACCTATAAGGTAATTTATTATAATATGTATAATTTAAATAATACCCAATATTATATCTATTTTTTAAGCTAAATTCAGCTCCTTTATTGTTAAATGCTATTTCAGGATAAATATTATTAAGTGATAAATAATCATTTTGTCTTAATCTTAAATAGTTTCCTTGCTCTTCAATGATTTGAAACAAATCATCTCCTAGTCTAACATATTTATTTATATTATTTTCATTTCCTTCTTGATTTAGTATATATGGATCATCTTTTGTTCCAACACCACCAAGTATTAAGGCGTTTTTCTTAAGTGTCATCACAACTCTAATACCATATCCATCATAAGATGAGGCACTAGAGACCACTCCATCTTCTGTTATATATAATGGATTAGAATCTTCATCAAATCCTAAAATGAAACTGTATTTACCATTATTTAAGTAACTCTTTTTACCTAAAGCTCTAATATAATCTTCTATTGTTAATAAAGAAAAATATGAACTATATTTTTTCTTCGGACATTTTACTTTATCATTTTTTAATACACCTTCACAATAAGATGTTTTAGAAAGTAGATTTTCTACGCCAGGTATTGTTTGATAATAAACTCCAGAAAAATCATTTTCTCCTTTATTTAACCAAATATTAATATTTGATTTTTGATAATCATTTGTATTTCCATAAATCATAGCAGCCTCATTAAAGTCAGAGACTATTTTAATCTTATTATCGTTTGTTACTTCTATAATTCTATATAATCTATTAAATGCTTTTAAGTAATTATTTTCTACATTACCAATAAAGTAATAACCGTCTTCGCTTTTTCTTAATCCTGTGTTTCCTTTTGTAATTTCATTATTACTGCGAATTGCTGCAGCTAAGGTATTGGCCTCTTTCTTCTTACTCATTGTTTCTTTTGTATAATAGGTTATACTTCTATATCCAATATATATTCCAAGCATAATTATAGATACAACACTTACTACATCAAATATTAATTCTTTTCTACCTACTATATGCTTTTCTTTTTTCTTTTTATTCTTTTTACTTGCCATATACACTATCTCCCACTACGCCTTTTAATTATATCAAAATAGTGCATATTTTTCAAGTGCATGTTAGACAAAAAAAGGGATTAAGAATTACTTAATCCCATTTAATCTTGTATATGTTACATTAATATTAATACTATCAACTGTATAATTAATTAGAAAAACATGACTATTTTTATCAACATATGCAAAACCATTACCATCATTTGATACTTCTATATTAAAGTTTTTCATAATTTTATTAAATGTTTCTTTTGAAACATTAAAGTCATACTCTATGTATTCTTTATTTCCAATTTTAATATCTTTTGTTTTTATAGTATTATCATTTGTATTTAATGCTTCTAAAAATATATCTGTATTAGTATAATCATACTTTATTTCTTTAGAATAATCTTTTCCTTCTTCATCGGTTATTACCTTTTTACCTTTTGTAATATTTATATATATTTGTTTATTATCATCTAAAGAGATAGTATAGTTTTTGTTGTTTTTATTCAATACTATATATTTTTCATTTATATCTTTGCCACTAATACTAACCTTAGCCCTATAGCTTGTTAGCCCTTTTTCTGTAATTGATGTATTTTTAGTTGCATCAGTTAATGTTTTTTCTTCTTTGTTTTTGCATCCTGTTAATACTAGTATTAATATAAGTATTGTAGTTAAGTATTTAAATTTTTTCATATTTCCTCCCCTGAATTATTGTGCAGTTATTTCTATGTTTCCATAAGGATTTGTTACTGTTCCTGTTATAAATGGTGTTGTAGATATATTTGGATTTATTATAATATTCCAATCAAAACTTCTACCTGTTTTGTTAATTATTTTGGTTAAATTTGGATTAGTAATATAATATACATCTGAACCAGTATCTTGTGTTCTTATTTTAGTAAAGGCTCCTTCTTCTATTGTTTCAACACTTGCAGGAATTGTAATTGTTGATAAATTTGTATTATTAAAAGCTTTTTTTCCTATATAAGTTAATGAATTTGATAATTTTAAATAGTCTAGTTTATTATTCTTGAAAGTGTTTTCTCCTATATGAGTAACTGTATCTGGGATTGTTAGTTTTGTTATTAAAATATCACTAAATGCACTATCTCCTATTTTTGTTAAGCCTTCTGGTAAAGTTAATCTTTCTATTGGATTTCCATCAAATGCTCCATCTCCAATTATTGTTACTCCACTTGGTATATCTAATTCAGTAAAATTATTATCATAAAATATCGCATATGGAATAGTAGTAATTTTATCATTTAAAGTGAATGAACTTATATTATTTAAACCAAAGACAGCACTTTCTATTGTTGTTAAATTGCTAGGGAATATAATTGTATTTGAAATATTATTGTTGTTAAATGCTGCAGTTCCTATAGTAGTAACATTTTTAGGTAGTACTATTGTTGTTAAATTGCAGTTAGAAAAACTAGCTTGACCAAGTGTTTTAACATTATCACCAAAATTAACTTCAACTAAATTTGTAAAAGATGAGAATGATCCAATTCTAATATTTTCGCTATCAATATTTAGTTTTCTTAATGTTGTTTTTATTCCAAGAAAATTACTTGCAGTTATTTCTTCTACACCATTTCCAATATTTAATTCTGTTACTGGAGAACTATTTAGAATATCACTTCCAATTGAGGTGACATTATTTGAAATTGTAAAACTAGTAATTTGTGTATTACCAAATGCTTCATCACCTATTGTTTTTAGACTCTTAGGTAATTCTACGTTCTTTAATTTTGTGTTATAGAATGCTTTTTCTTCAATTGTTTTTAGGCTACTACCAAAATTTACTGTGGTAAGTTTTGAAGCATCTTTAAACGCTTCGCTTTTTATAGTTTCAACACCATTTCCTAGTACTAGAGTAGTAAGATCATCAATTGGTATTATGTTAGCCACTATTGTTTTTATTCCACTTCCTAATGTAAATTCTTTAATTGGATTACTACCAAATGCGAATCCTTCTAAAGTTACAACACTATTTGGTATTACAACTTTTGTAAGTTGATTACCTGAGAAAGCTCCCCCTCTTATTGTTTGTAGTTTATTTGGTAAAGTTATAGATGTTAATCCACAACCAGCAAATGCACCAGCTGCTATTTCTTTTACATTTTCTCCTAGTGTTAGTTGTTTTAAATTAGCATTTCCTCCAAAATTAGATCCAATGTATTCTACTTTATTTCCTATAACTAATTTAGTTAATTTGTTTGTTGAGAAAATACCATTTTCTATTCTCGTAAGTCCATTCCCTATGATTATTTCTTCAAGAGGGACACCATTAAATGCACCACTACCAATAGATGTTACACTATCTGGAATTGCCAACTTTTTAATTGCTGTACCTGAAAAAGCCCCATCACCAATTGTTGTCAATTTTTCTGGTAGTGTTATAGTTGTTATTTTAGTAGATGCAAATGCTCCACCTAAAATCTGTTTTACATTCTTTCCAAGAGTAACATCTTCTAAATTAATAAATCCAGCAAATGCACCTCCAGATATTGTCTCAACTCCATCTCCAATAACTAGTTTACTCAAATTATTATTACTACTAAAAGGATGTTCAAGAGTAATAAGGCCATCTCCTATATATACCTCTTCAAGACTATTAGCACTAAAAGCTCCATCGTTAATAGTAATAACATTATCTGGAATAGTTAATTTTTTGATATTATTTTCAGAAAAAACTCCTGATTTAATAGTGGTTACACTTTTAGATATATCAACTGTTGCAATATTATTGCTAGAAAAAGCCCCCTCATTTATTTGAGTTAAACCATTAGGTATTTTTATACTTGTTAGATTATTCTGTGAAAATGCTAACTGTCCTAATGAAGTTAATGTATCTTTTAGAGAAATACTTATTATACTATTATTAGTAAAAGAATAACTTCCTATTTTAGTTAAGCTATATGGAATAGCTAATGCAGCTATATTATTATTAGAAAATGCACCTTTATAAGTATTTGTTGAACTTATATATTCACCATCTTCTATAACTGTTACTAATGGTGATATTATTGTGATTGCGCTAATTTCTTTATTATTAAAGGCGTCCCCACTAATTTTTGTTACTTTTTTTCCATTTATTTCTGTTGGCATAGCCCATACATTATCTTTAAATGTTGGAGTGCTACTTTGTTCATCAGCTACTTTTGTTAAATTAATGTTGTTGATTTTATTATTAAGTCTTGTAGGATTTATGTTACTAATGTTATTTGATGTTTGTTCTGTTTGTGTTTTATCTTTAAAACCAGTTATTGTTACTGTTCCGTCAATATTATCTTCATATGTGTATAATCCCTCATCAATATAGTCTTCACATAGATCTAAATATCTTGATTCAGAAACTGGACCATTGTCATAAATTGTTTCGTTACAAATTTTGCTTCTTATTTGAGCAGTATCATCTGCTTGAATGTACTCAACTTTAAATTCGAAATCTAAAGTTTCCTCACCATCTGGTAAATCAGCAATATTAACATCCTGGTCATTACGATATTTTACTTTTACATATAAAGTTTCACGTCTTCCTGCTTTTAATTTATCTTTGACAGCTAGATTGGTTCCATCTCTATATGTTACACTGTATTCTATATATTTTTTTTGTTCTTCTGTTAGTCCAGTGTTTGATACATCTTTAACCATTGCATCTATTGTTCCATCATTTACAGCATCAACTGTAAACTCATAGAAGTCACCTGGTTCTTGTAGTGTAACTTTATAGTTTACAATAGTTTTTGTTCCATCGATTTTTGCTTCGTCATTTTCACTGTTAGCTGCAACACTATTTTCATCTACTATTAAGTTATCAAAATAGATGTTCCATCTTGCTGATTTAACAACAGAATTCCCATTAATTTTTAGTGTTGTTGTTAAAACTGCATAACCTATACTAATGAGTAGTGTTATTACTAACAAAAATATCATTCTTATTCTTTTTTTTCTTCTCATACATACTCTCCTATTATATATTTAGTATAAGCTTCGATTATTATGAAGTCAATAAAAAAGAATATATGTTTACAAAAAAAATCAAGTATTTTACTTGATTTCTGTTATTTTAATTTCATAATTTCCATTTGGAGATTCTACTGTTACTATGTCTCCAACTTTATGATTCATTAATGCTTTTGCAATTGGGGATTCATTAGAAATCCTACTTTCAAATGGATCTGCTTCTTGACTCCCAACAATCTTATATTCATCTTCATCTTCATCTTCAATATATTCAATTGATACAGTACTTCCTAGACCAACTACATCTTTTGGTACATCAGTAATTACTGAAACATTTTCTAACATTTTTTCAATTGTTTTTATACGTCCTTCAATTTGTGCTTGTTCATTTTTAGCAGCATCATAATCAGCATTTTCTGATAAATCTCCTAAGCTTCTAGCTTCTTTGATTGATTGTATATTTTCAGGTCTACGAACATTGATTAAGTTATCAAGCTCTGCCTTTAATTCTTTTAGCCCTTCCTCAGTTAAGTATACTGTATTTTTGTTTTCCATATTATCACCTCATATTGTAATTAACAACTTTCTAAATATTACTACATAATATTCATAAAGTCAAGCATTATTCGTTTTTGTTAATTTTCTCTAAAGAAAACTGAGCTTATTATAGCATATTTTTTGCTTGTTGTAAATTATTTTGTATACTTTTTAACTTGTTCTATAAAGTAATTATCAGTCATACCAGCAATAAAGTCTATCACTTTTCTTTCTACTATATTATTATTTAAATAATTACTAGTCTGAGTATTTAAAAAAACAGTAAATATTTCATTTTCTGATTCATTATTAAGTAAAGCCTGTTTATATTTTTGATAAATTGTTTTCATGCCTTTTCTGTAATATTCTTCATCTTCTTTACTCATAGATTTGTAATAAATATTTTGGTAATTAAAATCCATGAGTTTTTTCATTGCATTATAAACTTCATCACTTAATTTAATGTATGGTTTATCCATACTGTTTTCTATAATATCAGTAATTATTGTGTTTACGATGTCTTTATTATTATCTCCTAATACATTTTTTATATCTTTTGGAATATCTTTTCTTTCAAGTAATTTTAAGTTAATTGCATCTTCTATATCTCTACCAATATATGATATTATATCTGATATTCTTACTACGCATCCTTCTAAACTCATAGGAAAGATATTATTTGCTTTTTTATCTTTATAGCAATCATAATATTGTTTTAAAACATCATCTATCGTTTTATTTATAGGTCTATATTCTTGTAGTAATACTTCTCCATTATGACAAAGAATACCATCTAATGTTTGAATAGTTAAGTTTGAGCCTTCTCCGTAGTTTTCCAAGCAAAGAAAAGTTCTCATGCTTTGTACATTATGGCAGAAATACTCTCCCAACTCTTTCTTACTAATTTCATTTAAAAAGCTCTCCCCTGTATGACCTAATGGTGTATGTCCTATATCGTGTCCTAAAGCAATCGCTTCTATTAAATCTGTATTTAATTTTAAGGCTCTTCCTATAGTTCTTGCAATTTTAGATACTAATTGAACATGAACTATTCTTTTACTGATGTGATCATTATCTTTAAATGAGTATACTTGAGTTTTATCTAAATATCTTGTATATGATAATGAATAGATTATTCTATCAATATCTCTAAAGAAAGGAGTTCTATAATCTTCATCTTCTTTTCTTATTCTCTTTGCAGTGAAACTTTTAGTTGCAAACTCACTTAAGTATTTTTCATTTAATAAGAAATTCTTTTGTGCTTTATTAAAATTAATCATTAATAACTTCCTTTCTTAACATAGAATATTTTTCCACAGAAAATGGTATTTCTACTTCAATATAGTATATTTCATCTGGATGACGAGCAACGTCTACTATATTTTTATCTTTATCTAATAGTTTTTCCACAGAAAATGTGAATAGATTTCCATCTGGTGTAAATAGATCTACCTTTTCTCCTAATTTAAAATAGTTCCTTTCTTTTATTTCAAGTAATTTTGTATTTTTATCATATGATATTACTTGTCCTAGGTAATCTTGATTAGATATTTCAACTCTTCCAGTATAATATTGATCATTTTCATCTGCTTCTTTTAAATAGTATTGCGTACTTACTTCACGATTAGCTACTCTACTTAATACTTTTTCATAATATTTTAATTTCTCTTCTGTTAGATTATTATTATAATAATCATCAATTAGTTTTCTATATGTACCAATTACAGTAGCTAAATAATACTCGCTTCTCATTCGTCCTTCTATTTTTAGACTAGCCACTCCTATTTCAATTAAGTCAGTTATATAACGTGTTAAGTTTAAGTCTTTTGTAGCCATAGTAAAAGTTTTGTTTTTCTCTGTTTCAAAAGAGAATCTACATACTTGAGCACATCCACCACGATTTGCATCTCTATTAGTTACATAATTTGATAAAGCACATCTTCCGCTAAAACAAGTACACATTGCCCCATGGATAAATACTTCTATATCAATTTCTGTTTTATCTATTATTTCTTTTATTTCATTTCTAGAAAGTTCTCTCGCTAAAACAATTCTTTCTATTCCTATTTCTTTACAAAAGTTTACAGTTTCATAATTTGTGGTTGAAGCCTGAGTTGACAAATGTACTTCAACATTTTTATAGTGCTTTTTTATGTAGTCACAAATTGCTATATCACTTACGATAAAAGCATCAATACCAGCATTTACAACATCATTAATATATGTAAATACATTGTCAATATCTTTGTTGTGAAAAACAATATTTAATGTCAAATATACTTTTTTACCTAATGAATGAGCAAACCTGCAGCCTTCTTTTAATTCTTCAAGTGTAAAATTAGTAGCATTAGCCCTAAGTCCAAATTGCTTTCCTCCTAAATAAACAGCATCTGCACCATATGATAGCGTTAGTTTTAATCTTTCTAAATCTCCTGCTGGAGAAAGTAATTCAATTTTTTTCATTTTTTCACCTTGTATATAGTCTTTCTATATAAGAAACCTGTATCTCCATTAAATAGATTTCTCATATTATTTACATAATCTTTATTTTCGTTTTTTAAATAGTTTTTTGTAAGATCTAATGCTTTCTTAAACTTATTATGTTCAATATCATCTTCTATAAGATAAATATATGGAAAATCATGTTCTATTAAATCTTTTAAAATACTGGAATTATTTCTTACTTTATTGTACTTAAAAGTTGTACCAAATTTATTTTCAATTACCAAATACTCCTGTTTTGATACTGGTTCTTTTATTTTTATTTCTTTATCAAATCCTGAGTTACTAACAAGTTTTCTTTTAGAGAAGGCTACTGTTGGATAACCTAATAACATAAAAATTAATTTTGTTTTTGCTTTTTCATTAATTTCTAAGATTTCTTCAAGTGTTATTTCATTTGAAAGATAGGCATATTTACATCCTTTATTATAATAATAATTACAGGTATAGTAGTTAGTGACCATATGTGTATTATTCCATACTAAATCTATTTTTAATTTTAAGTCTTGTTTTAGTCTAATAAGTGAGAGGTCATAAAAGAATATGCCTTTAATATTTAGTTTATCTAGTTGCATTAAAGTGCTTTTTAAAGATTGTATTTCTTTATTTTCAATCATCTTATTAATTACTACAAAAACTTTCTTTTTAGTTCTATTAACTATATTACGTATTTCCTCTAATGTATAATAATTCCTATAATCAACAGAAAAATCTGCAAGTGGTAATACAAATCCATCTGCATTTTGATATTCTTCTATTTCGTGTGTTGGTTTTACTAATACTTCCATTTTAACTCCTTATAAATAAACAAAATAGAAAGGAAGCCTTTCTATTTGAATTCTGGTAATAACTTTTGTGGTATTTCATACACTTGATTGGTATCATATTTTATTTTAAAATACCTATCTTCATACCAATTTCTATTTTCTGTTTCCTTAAATAATTTTACTTTTATATATATCCAACCTTTTTTTACTCCATATATATGTGAAACATTTGCATTTCCTGTAAAATATCCTTCATAAACCTTTTTTGTTAGTTCTGGTTTATCTCTACTAATATCAAATACTATTATATCTTTTGAAATTAAATAAAAGTAGTTTTTATAAAAACAATAATTATTCTTCATTAAAGTATTTTCTTCATCATTAAGGGCAATTACTACTTTATAAATCCCCATATCATCTTTTCTAATGATAGAGTTATTATAATTTATTTCTTTGCTAGCTTCGTCTTTTGGTCCATAGTAGAAAATGTTTTTATTATATTTATATAATTTATTAGTTAATTGTTCTCCATATTGATATATATTTGTATCACCATTTACTTTAGAAAGAAAAATCCAAGTTGCTGTAAACGTTAACACTATAATTAAGAATAAAAAACCTAGATATATTAGTACTTTATATTTTCTTAGCATAGTAGTAACTCCTTTTCTGAAATATTATACTACTTGTTGTATTTAATTCAAATGTTTTTTTATAATTTTTTTATTATTTTCCCAACTTGTTTTTTTCTTCTTCTACAGTTTGATTATTAGTATTATTTTGTTCTTTAGCATCTTCTATATTGGCTGCATTCCAACATGCTGAAATATTGAATGCTTTATTTTGTCCATTTTCCTTTACCCCTACATCACCATATGCACTAATTATTGACATTATGACATTTATAATAAATGGTAATAGAAAAACAATTACTGCACTAGCTACAGAATTAGCAAATTTTTTTAATACTGTTTTATCTTCAGGATTCATGGTTGCTTTTGTAAAGTTAATTGATGCTCCTATAATTAATAGTACTGGTACCACTATTCCTATAATACTTAAAATTGTTTTAATAATATTTAATATTTGAGCAAGTGCATAATCTGAACAAACAGCATTTAAAATGTTTATCATAACTTCACCCCTACTATTAATTAATATAGAATTTAAAGTCATCTCTAGTATAATAATTTTGTTCATTATACTCAGAGTAGACATTATAATCTCTATATACTACTAACTCACCATCTTCAATGTAGTAATTAGCATTATCATAATATTCATCTATATTTCTTAAAGAAAGAAAGCAATTATTATAGTCACAACTCTTTGGAAGTATTTCTTCTTCTATCTCATAGTCATATTTTTTTCTCATTTCTTCTTCTAATTTTTCATTGATATCGTCCAAATCTTTGTTGTATAAAGCAAGTATTTCTTTATTAGATAACAATCTTGCTTCATCATTTAAATCAAACACATAACTATCAAACGAAAATTTTAGTTTTTCATCCTCTATTGTTCTTATTATAATTAGTAAAGATACATAGTTATTACTAACATTATAAGTATAACTTATTGATGAATTATTCATTTGATTTTTGCTATAAAGAGATGAAATTTTTACTAATGTGTTATTAATTGATTTTGCATCTTTTGAGTCTAAATTGATATATGGTATAACAGTGTCAGTTAAATCATTTGTACTATATGTATAAATATAATCTTTTTTCTTGTCTATCTTATGTTTTTCATATCTGTTTAAATATGTTACTTTTATAATAAGAGCTATTAGAGCTATGATAGATACAATTATTAAAGCGATAAATAGTTTTTTATTTATTTCAACATTACCTATTTTCATAATACTTCATTCCTTCTTGTAACAGCAATACCATCACCTATTTTTTTGATTTCTGTTTTATACTGCTTATTATTTTCTAAAAATTTTACATAATCTCTTATTTTTCTCGCTATGGCTTTTATGTTTTTACTTTCTATTTTATCAGGATCCATATATGTATACCCATGAAAGAAAATATTATCAGTAATTATGCTTCCTTCTTTATCTAAATTTTTTTCAAAATGATTAAAGAAATTAATATTTTGAGATTTAGCAGCATCAATAAAGATTAAATCAAATTTTGTATCTATAATAGTATTTAAAGCATCATTAAAGATTAGCGTTATTCTTTTTTCTAATCCAAATTTTTTTATATTTTTAATTGCTTCCAAATATCTTTGTTCATCACGTTCAATAGTTGTAACTTTTATTTTTGGATTGACAAGGGCCATTTTAATGGCTGAATAACCAATTGCTGTACCAATTTCTAAAATATTAGTTATATCGTGAAGTTCAATATAATTAGTTAAGAATCTAATTCCTTCAGGTTGCATGATAGGAATTTTTTCACGTATGGCATAATCTTCAATTTCACTTAATAGATTTTTTGTGTTTTCTACCATATCCAATTACCTGCCTCTTTTATTTCTTTTATAGTTTTTACATGGTCCTCATTAGTTGTATTATAATAGATTTTACCATTTTTGTCAGCTACGAAATACAAATATTTACTTGGAGTTGGAGTAATAGATGCTTCAATGCTAGTTTTTGATACATTACAAATTGGACCTACTGGAAGTTTTCCTGCCATATTGCTAGCTCTTGTATTATATGGATTAGATGTAGCAAATTCTTTTGCTGTTAAATCGCTTGTCATAGCTTTTTGAAATGCATAGTAAGTTGTAACATCACTTCCTAAATTCATCCTAACATTAAGTCTATTGTAGAAAACTCCAATAATCATTTTTCTATCTTTACTTGTTAACCCTTCAAGTTCTGCAAGGGAAGCCATGGTTAAGTATTCATGAACACTTTTATTACTTTCATCAATTATTTTTTTATAATCTTTTAAAATATTAGCTGTTTGATCTAATAATACCTCTATTATATCTTTAGTACTACTTTCCTTACTAAATTCATAAGTATCTGGTGCTAAATATCCTTCTAATGGATAATATATATTTTCATTTAAAATATCATCTGTTAAGAACCAATAATCCTTAATTAATTCTTCTAAATATGTTTTATCATTAATTGTAGAAATCACTTCGTTATAATCTATTCCAAATTCTTTACTAATTAATGTTGCGTAATCTGTTACTCTTTTGCCTTCTTTAAATGTTACTCTTAGATTATTATTATTAATAGCGTTTCCTTCACATAAAGTATTAACAACTTCTTCTAAATTCATACTCTTACTAAAATCATAAGTAGATGCTTTTAGGGATTTACATTTATTAAATTTTAAGTAGATTAAGAAGAATTTACTACTCTTTATTATTTCTCTTTTTTCAAGTAATTTAGCTATTTCTTTACTGGTCATTCCAGGTTCTACAACCACTTCAATTTTTGTTTTTGATTTTTTATCAACTGGTGAGAATAAGTATACATATATTAAACTTGTAATTATTAGTATTATGCCAATTATTGCTAATAAAATAATAGTTATTTTGGTCTTTTTTTTCATTCTTTTCTCCTTTAGGACAAATAACGAGCTTATTGCTCGTCTTCTTTATCTTGGTTTTGTTGATTTTGTAATTCTTGTTGAATTGTATTTAGAATCGTTTCTATTACTTTCCATTCTTGTTCTGTTTCTATTTCTCCTAATTTCATTTCAGGAGATGATTTATCATATGTGGATGCATATACTGAAATATTACCTTTATTATCATATGTATTATCAGTATAGGCTATATAGCTTTTATTAGTGTCTTCACTATCAAAAGTGAAAAGGACATCATATCTTATTTCTTCACCCTGTTCATTTATCATTGTAAAAAATTTATCTTCCATTACTATTCTCCTTATCCAAATAACTTTGTAATATTATACAAGCTGCCATACTATCAATTACTTTTTTTCTTTTTATACGTGAAGTGTCATTAGAAATTAATATATCTTGTGCTTGTTTGGTAGTTAGTCGTTCATCTTGTAAATAAACTGGCAATTTAGTAGCTTCTGCTAATTTTATTTTAAATTGTTTGCTAAGTTCTCCTTTTGGTCCAATAGTATTATTCATATTTTTAGGTAAGCCTAAAACTATAGCCTCAATTTTTTCTTCCTCTACTATTTTTTCTACCTCTTTTATTAATCTATCATATTCTTCGTTATGTCTTATTATTGTATAAGTTCTTGCAAAAACACCATTTCTATCTGAAATAGCACATCCTAAGGTTCTACTTCCTAAATCTAATCCTAAATAACGCATTATTTCTGTTTTTGAAACTCCTTAAGTAAAACTTCTACTATTTCTGCTCTATCTAATTCTTGCATTTTTTTACGAGCATCTTTATGTGATGAAATATATCCTAAATCACCACTAATTAAGTACCCAACTATTTGATTTGAGGCATTATAGCCTCTTTCTTCTAATGCTTCAATTATTTCCTGCAATGTTTTCCTTATATTGTAGACGTTTAGCTCTTCAACACGAAATAGATTTGTCTCTTCTGTATTCATAACTTCACCTCACTATTTATCATATTTATAATAACATTTATTTAATGATTAGGCAAGTGAGAAGAAAAAATATGAGCACTTAAAAGTACTCATATTTTTACTAGAAGCTATGGCCTCCACCGCCACCAGATGATCCGCCGCCGCCACCGCCTGATGATCCTCCACTACTTGATGGTGGATTATAAACAGAGTGATGT
This sequence comes from Bacilli bacterium, assembly GCA_017525855.1. The sequence goes on along the minus strand of JAFXSE010000107.1, from coordinate 8,076 downwards.
CCAGTTACTTCACCAGTAATAGTACCGATTTCAAATTTAGTATTATAAGTATTATAATCTATTTTATTAGTTTTGATTTTTGACTTTTTAATAATAACTAAAAATGATATGAAGAATGATAATATTATTGAAATAAAGCCATAACTTATATATCTCATTGGTTCAGTTATTTTGCCATTATTTAATAATGTATTAATTTGTGAATATGTTTTAGATGCACATTCATAATATTCTTCATCACTAGCAAGGGTATATACATTATCTGTAATTGACAAAGCTTTAGATCTAGTAATTGTTTTATAATTGTTTCCATCAGAGAAAATGTATACTGTTCTTGTATCCATATCTATTAAGAATAATGTTCCACTTTCTGTATTAAAATTAGAATGATAATAATCAGATGCATACTTACCAGCATCATAGAAAGTGTTTTTGTCAATTGATTTAAAAATAATATTACCAAACTTTGTTAAAGGCTTCATTTCATCTAATAGTTTTGCCTCTTCACTTTCAGATAAAATATTAGCATCATCTTCAATAACAACTGCGTAATTAGTTGTTTCATTTTTGTAATTAAGTTCTAATGCTTGAGTTGAAAATGTAGATAATATAATTATCAAAACTATAAATATTTTTAATTTATTCATTTTCATCACCACCTCTTTTTTCTAATTGTGGTAATTTAGAAGTAACTAGTTTATTATGTTCTTTTATTAAGCTGTAGAATGATAATATTATTAGTATAAAAGCTATAAAGGCACTTATATAATAGTATATATCATTAACAGGATTTAATATTAATATTATTGTTGGAATTAATATGGTAATTAATTGCCTTTTTATAGATTTATTTAATATAAATATTAATAAGGCAAGTATTAAATATACAATTCCAAGATTTAGTGAAACAAGTGTTCCTATTAGAGATCCTATTATAGAAATTATAATAAGAATTTTATTCATGTCATTTTTTGTTTGCTTTTTTGTTTGCTCTTTTTTTGTTTCAGTTTTTGATAAATATCCTTTGTCATCTAAATGTTTTTCATTGATATTCATTTTTTCTTTTTGTTTTACAAATATATATATACCTATAAATGATGAAAGAATAGAAAATGATGCAATTGCTTTAGCAGTAATTACAGGTAGAAATGTAAGAAGAAAATATAGTGGAGCCACTAATATTAATGAAAGGAATATATACTTTTTAAAATCTATAGGAAATTCTATTACAACATCTCCTGTTTGGCCATTTACAACAGCATAGTTTATATGCTCATTATCTTTAGATTTAACAGAAAGAAAATATACAGGAAACATTCCTATTTTTGTTTCTTCTACATGAAATTTAGCCTTTGGCTTACTACATCCATATTTACTAAACTCTTTTCTTTTTTTCATGAATTTATAAGATGATTTTGAAACCTTATTACAAACTTCTGAATTGTATCTGTCTTCTTCTACATCTTTTGTGTCTGCATAAAAGCCAATTAAATAATTAGAGTTAAATGGTTTTACTTGTTTAAAATCAAAAGGAAGTGATTCGCTATATTTGTCATAATATTTAGAAAGTAAGTCATATGACATTCCTTCATATGTAGCATCTACTTCAGAAGTAATGGTATAATCATCATAGTAATCATAATTACCGCTAGAATGACTAAATTTACTACCTTTATTGGTACATGTTGAATCAGATTTAGTCTTATATATGGCATATGGCATATATATACCTCTAAATTTATTAACAACTGCGTCTGATTTCATATAGCTAGGTATAAATAGTGATTTAGATACTTTTGATTTATATTTTTTTATTGCTTCCTCTTTAGTTACACTAAAAGGAATAATGTAATCTGGATGATTTATATCTTTCATTTTTGACTCTATCATAGCCTGTGAATCGCAGTAACTGCAAAAAGTAATTGCTGTTTCATCGAATGTCATAAGCGTTGCTCCGCACTGTGAACAAGTATATGCTTTGCCAGATTCAAACATATTTTGTTCACTGGCATGTTTTTCGGTTACTGTTAATTCTTCAGGATTAAACATTGAATCACAATGCAAGCAAATAACTTCCTGGCTTTTAGGATCAAAACGTAATTCGCTTCCGCAATTAGGACATTTTTTCATAATACACCCATATCCTTTCTTATAAAAATATAATATCATTTATCAATATTAAAGTAAATAAAAGAGACTAGAAAAGTCTCTTATTTTATTTTACGTAAAAGAAATTCATAAATATTAGGAAAGATAAGTATAAAAGTGATGTAATAATACCATTTATTCTTTCGAATGTAGTACTTTTATATTTTACTCCTAATCCTATATTAATTAATAATCCACCAATTAGACCACCAATGTGACCCCAATTGTCAATGCCATGCACTGTGAATCCTAAAAATAAGTTTAGAATAATAACAGGAAGTAAATTTGTTTTTATTACATTACCAAGATATACACGATAATGATAACCGAAATAAAGAATTGCCCCCATAATTCCAAATATAGCACCACTTGCGCCAACACTTATACCATCTTTTAAGAAAATCATAGACATAAGCGAAGCTGTTACTGCACTAAATAGATAAACAATTACATATTTTATTTTTCCAATAAAACTTTCTAATTGACTTCCTAATATATAAAGTGCATACATATTACATAATAGATGAAGGAAATTTGCATGTTGGAAAGCTCCTGTTAACAGTCTGTAGTATTGTCCTAATTTTATACTATTTGTGTGAACACATAATGCGCTAAGTACTTCTACTTCTTTGTTATAAATAATAGGAAGTATATATAATAAAACATTTAAAGCAATTAAAATATAAGTTATTAGTGGATATTTAGGTTTAAATACTTTTTCTGCTTTTTCATTATCAATAATATTGTGTTCATTAATATCACCTGTTATTTTAGCAAACAATTCTAAGCCTTCTTCTGTATACTTTAGTTTATCCTTCATATCTGGAAATACTTTTTCTAGTAAAGTATTTTTCTTAAGCTCTGTTTCATTTTCTGCAGTTACACAACTTATATCTTTAGGGGGATTTAATTCTACACTTTTATCAAGGTTTAAAAAGATACTTAAAGTTTTAATATTAAAAGTAAATGTCTTCTTTTTTATTTTTCTTATAATTCTTTTAGTTTTAAATATATCAAATCCTAATTGTTCTTCATTTAATATTGTTCCTGTTACAATTCTTACTACTCTATACTCCTCATCTAAGTTTTCAAGCCATATTTCATTATCTGCTCCTTGTATTACGATGGGATTATAATGTCTATCTATAATTAAATAGTGAAGTATTTTCATAACTAACATATTTTTAGGCTCTAAAATTTCTTCACCTAGGGTGATTGTTTTTTCTTGCATCTTTTACCTCCTAACGACTAATAATATTATAATTTAATAGATATAAAAAGTAAAACTATTATTTATCAATCTTTTCTAATATATCTTTGAACTCTTTTGGGGGTTCTACTTCAAAATAGATTCTTTCTTTTGTAACTGGATGAATAAATTCTATACTTTTTGAATGAAGCATTTGGCCAAACTCTGTTGCTTTCTTTTTATTATAAACTGGATCATTTGTAATAGGATGTGAAATATAGGCCATATGAACTCTTATTTGATGTGTTCTACCTGTTTCCAGAATACATTCTACTAGTGTATTATTTTTATATCTTTCTAATACTTTAAAATGAGTTATAGCTTCTTTACTATTTATATCAGTTATCATCATTTTCTCTCTAAAATGAGCATCTCTTCCTATTGGAGCATCTATTGTACCACTATCGGGTCCTATAATGCCATCTACTAAAGCAAGATAATGTCTTTTAACTTCTTTTTCTTTAATCATTTTAGAAAGTTTATCTAGCATTTCATCATTTTTAGCTACCATCATTAAACCGCTTGTATCTTTATCTAAGCGATGTATAATACCAATTCTTATATTTCTAGTTTCTTTAATATTAAAATGATAAAGCAAGGCATTAACCAATGTATCATCATAATGACCTGGAGCAGGATGAACTACCATACCACTTTTTTTATTTATAATCATTAAATAGTCATCTTCATAAACAATATCTAATGGTATATTTTTTGCTTTTACAGTCACTTCAAAATCAAGTTCGGAGTCGATTTCAATTAAATCGTTTAATCTAACTATATAACTTCCTTTTTCTACTTTGTTATTAACTGTAATTTTATTTTGTTTTATTAGTTTTTGTATTTTACTACGAGATATATCAAGTATGTTACTAATATATTGATCTAATCTAATGTTTTCTTGCTCTACTACTATTCTTTCCACTTGTATTCTCCTTTATTTTTTCATATTCTTTTAACATGGGGCTTTCTTCTCTACCTTCCTGTATCATATCTATTATAAACAATATAGTACCAATTACTATTAAGGAATCTGCTATGTTGAATATAGGAAAATAATAGCCAAATATTTTAAAGGATAGAAAATCTGTTACTTTATGATAAACTATTCTATCAAACATATTACCTATTATCCCACTAATTATTAATCCATAACTAAAAGTATTAAAATTGGTATTTCTTTTATCTTTTATAATACAGCTAATTATAAATATTAGAAATAATAAACTTATAATTATTAAGAAGAATGTTTTGTTTTTAAGAATTGACCAAGCTGCACCAGTATTTTCCGTATATGTTATTCTAAAAAAATTGCCAATAATTTTGATAAAAGTATTTTTTACTATATGTTTTTTTACAATCATTTTAGTAATTCTATCTATTAATATACCAATAATTGCAATAAGAATTATTTTTCTTTTTTTTGTCATAATACCTCCTTAATTCATTTTTTTTATTTCATTTATAATAATTTGAAATTCATTAAGTCTTTTTTCAACATGGCCAAAAACTTCAATTATTTCTCCTCTTTCAATATCATTGTAAAGATTGTAAACTTTTGGAAAACATACATAATCCAATTGAGCTGTTTCATCACTTCCCGTAAAGAAAGCCATATTCTCACCTTTATTAGTTTTGATGTTTTTTATTTTTTCTACTAAAATTATAGTTTTTATTTTTTTATCAAAATAAGTATTAATATTTTTTAAATCAATAATATCCGTTCTATTTGCTTTATATTTAGTTGTTGGATGAGCAGTTAAATAGAATCCAAATATTTCTTTTTCTTTTTGAAGAAGATATTCTTGTTTAAACTCATCTTGTATTTCTATTTCAGGTTTCATTACAAGGGATGGATCTAAATCTTTAGTTAGTTCTGCGTAATTTATCAATTCATCAAGATTGTAAATTAGTGTTTTTCTATTAAATCCCATTTTACTAAAAGCCTGAGAATAAATAAGGGCTTCTAAATTTGATTTAGATACTCCTTCAATAATTAATTTACTAAAAGTATCATATATATCCGTAAATGCCTCTTTTTTTCGTGCTTCTATGATTTTGTTACCAGCTACCATTCCAACTGATTTTATATTTGTAAATGGAAAATATATTTTATTATCTTTTACAATGTATTTAATATCGCTTATATTAATATCTGGTAGTTCAACAATTAAATTTTTTGTTCTTGCTTCAATAATATATTCTTTTGTTTTTGTTTCACTACCTATCGCATTTGTTAATAAATTACTATAAAATATTTCTTTGTAATAAACCTTAAAATAAGCTAACTTATATGCAATAATAGAATATGCTACTGAATGAGAGCGATTAAAACCATACCCTGCAAAGTTAAGTATTAAATCAAATATCTTATCACTTGTTTTTTTGTCGTGTCCTTTTTGTAAACTTTTATTAATAAACTTTTCTTTTTCTTTTTGTAATAAATCTATTTTTTTCTTACTCATGGCACGTCTTAAGATATCAGCTTCGCCTAATGAGTATCCTGCATAAGCACTTGCCGCTTGCATAATTTGTTCTTGATAAATAAATATTCCATAAGTATTCTTAAGTATTGGTTCTAAGCTTTTATCAAGATATGTTACTTCTTCTTCTCCATGTTTTCTTCTTATATATGTATCAATATTAACAGCTGGTCCTGGCCTAAATAAGGCGATTGCTGCAAAGATATCTTCAAATGTAGATGGACGTAATCTTCTTAAAAAATTCTTCATACCAGTAGATTCAAATTGAAAAATACCAACAGTGTCAGCCACTTCAAATATATGTAAAACTTTTTTATCATCAAGTGGTATTTTATTGAAGTTTATAACTTCTTTAGTTGATTTTTCTATATCTTTTAAAATATGTTCAATAATACTTAAATTCTTAAGCCCTAAAAAGTCCATTTTTAAAAGTCCAAATTCTTCTAAATATTCCATTGAATATCCTGATAAGTACATAGAGTCATTCATCGTAAGTGGTATTGTCTCATCAAGCGGTTTTTCAGACATTAAAATACCAGCTGCATGTGATGAGATATGTCTTGGAAAACCTTCTAATTTAGTGGCAATAGAGAAAAGATTTCTTAAGGTTGTGTCACTATCAATCATTGTTTTGAAATTTATATTATTTCTATAGATATCTATAAGTTTATCTTTAGTAAAATTGGGTATTAGTTTATTTAAAGAATCTAATTTATATGTTGGAATATTTAAGCATCTTGCAACATCACGTAAAACTTGCTTTGCACTAAGTGTTCCAAATGTAACAATTCCTGATACATGTTTTGATCCATATTTATTACGAACATATTCTATTACTTCTTCACGTTCTTCATCTGGAAAATCTGTATCAATATCAGGCATTCCGTGCCTTTCTGGGTTTAGGAATCTTTCAAAAAGTAAATCATATTGTAATGGATCTATTTCTGTAATTCCTAGGGAATATGATACTAAACTTCCAGCGGCGCTACCTCTTCCTGGGCCTACTAAAATACCTTTGTTTTTAGCAAATTTAATAAAGTCATACACAACTAAAAAATAATTACAAAAGCCCATATTATCTATAATACTTAATTCATAAGATAATCTTTCTTGATATTTTCTAGGAATTTCACCACCTAGTCTTCTTTTAAGACCAGCTTTAGATAGTTCAAATAAATATTTATTAGCATTTTCTTCTTTATAAATAGGTAATAATAGTTTGCTTTTTGGAAATTCTAAATTGCATTCTAAAGCAATTCTATCTGCATTAACTACTCCATCATTGTCTGTTAGAGTATAAATATTATCAAAATCTAATTCTTTTCCTAAAACATTATAAGATATATTATCGCTTATTGTTTTTCCATCACGTATTAGGTAAAGATAATTAAGATATTTACTGTCACCGTTTTTTAAATATAAGCATTCTTTAAAGAAAACTATATTACTGGTTATAAGTGTTGCTTTCATTTCTTCTTGTTTATTACTATAACCAAGATATAAATTTTCAAATATACTATTTAATTCTTCAAAATGATCTTTATCAGAAAAACTTATTATACAAATTAAGTCACTATTGTATTTTTCTAAATCACTGGTTACTGGTTTTCTTTCATTCTGAATTGTACATAGTTTAATCATGTTTTTATAACCAGTATAATTTTTACAATATAGATATACTTTGTAGTTTTCTACATTTACTTCAAGTCCTATAACTGGTTTAATATTTTTCTCTTTACATTTTTTGTAAAACTCCATAACTCCATACATGTTATTATCACAAAGTACGCATATGTCATTATTTAGAGAAATAGAATAATTAATTATATCATCTATTTTTAATAGACTCGAAAGAAGTGAATAATTACTTTTAACATTTAAATTAATCATAATATCATCTCCTTTCATTAACTTATTTTACCACAAAACGTTTATTCTTAAAAGAACTAACGTTTCCTTCTTAAATCAATTTTTTCACAGACAGAATATGTTTTCTTCATAAAGTTAGAATAAATATTCTAAGATGAATTTTAATAGTTTTCTTTGTTTTTTAAATACACGTACTATTATTAACTAAAATAATAGTAGTAGCTTTTTTTATAAATCTTTTATCAGAACAAAAAAAGAGGATTACTCCTCTTCTTCATTATTATCTGTAGTTTTTTTGCTTGTATCTTCAGAATTTTTTTCTTCTTT
>JAFXSE010000106.1 GCA_017525855.1 Bacilli bacterium | reverse complement strand
ATCCCCATTAAATTTATAAAATTAATTTATTTATTTATTTAATTAAATGTATTCATAATAAAAATAATAATTAAATATATACAATTAATTATTTAAATTTTCTATAGTAAAAATAATGAATAAAAATTTTTATTATTATAATATAAATATTAATCTGAATAAATTTTATCAATTAAATGTTAAAACATTCAAAAGGAATTGCTAATTTTGTGTTCAATTCCAAGCTCTTATGCCTATTTTTAGTTGTATTTTTCTCATCTATTACTATTTCACTATCAGCTACTGAATGTACAGAGCAATGGTCAGAAATAGAGCTTGACCAAAAAGATTGGATATATACAGGTGATGCAAATATCACTATCTCAGATGAAGAAGGTCCTACTTTTAGATTTGGGAATCAAGATGCAACCAATATAGTAGGAGCAGTATGGCATAAATATGATTTTTCTCAAAAAAAAGGATTACTTATTTCCTTTAAGCCAACAATACATATTGATACATCATATTATGGAAACTTAAAATATCCTCATGGTTTTGCAATTGTCTTTACTTCTAGTTCCATTGAAAACTTAATTGGAGAAAAAGCCTCAGGAATTGGTTATGAAGGAATAATGAATGCCATTGCTTTTGAATTTGACTTTGTTAAAAATTCGGCTAACGGCGATGAAAAATACCCCCATCTTTCTGTTCATTATAACATAAATGGACAAATATCTGCTAGTTCAAAGGATTATGATGACAAATACAAGAAAAATTGTACTAACCAACCTATACCTAACTTCTATGATAACTCATTAGACTTATATTATAAAAATATCATTTTTGAAATCCAAATAGTTGGTAAAAAACTCATTGTTAGATCAAATAGAAATTCTAATCCTATTGTGCAATATGATTTCACTCCATTCCAACAATTACTTGAACAAGAAGGTGTTCACATTGGTATAACATCATCTATGAACAAAGAAAAACAAGTTACCATTACTGATTTTAAAGTATCACAAGTTTCAACAAAAGATAAAGGAATTCTACAATTAAAATCTTCAACCACAACTTATAAAGCAGGTGAAGAAATTACTTTAAGTTATTCAATTCAAAGTACATGTGGAAAAGACTTAAAAATATACTTAACTGATGAAAATCAAGCTAATTTTGTTCTAAAAATAAACAATGAAAAAGTAAAACCTAATTCAATTAGTTTCAATGACCAAACTTCTAAAGTAGAAATTGTCATTACTGAAAATTTACAGGGTACCTATACAGCTGTAGTAGAATTCCAAGGACATGTCTCTTCCCCCGCTATATTCACAGTAAATGCTAATGATGTAGTATCCTATGAAATATGTGGAAACACAAACAAAGAGAATCCAAATAATATAACTTTAGATTTAGAAAGAAATAAAGATTATTTCATGGTACCTCTTTGTTCTTATGATCAATTTAATAATCAAAAAAAAATCTCATTAAAAACAAGTGGAATTAAAATAAAATATCCAAATAATATAATTGCTGATAAAATTCTAGAAACTGAGCTTTCTACTGACAAGAAAAAACTAATAGTTAAAGTACCCATAAGTAACTTTGGATTATATGAAATTTTCAATGAAAATTTCATGGAAGAAAAAATAAGATATTATGAATTAATGCCTAAACATATAAGTCCAGAGAAAAGTGATGTTTCAATTTTATATGGAGCTAATTTAGTCCAAGATACTGATAAAGAAATATCTTTAAGAATTAAAGTAAGAGATGAATATGGAAGAGATATTCCTAATATTATTTTAGAAAAATTAAATTGCGATTTCACTAAATCTTCAGTTACTGGAAATTCAAAAATTACAGTTTCTTATAAGGACGATGCTGTCCTATTAACTATAGCTAAACCAAGTTCAAAAATTAAATATACTTTTATACCAAAAGTTAAATGTGATGGAATCGAACAAACTGAATTTTCTTGTGGTTACGACTCTGAAACAAAAATAAATAATTGTGAATTTTATTATCAATCACCTTTAGCAGAAAACAAAATCAGAGTATATAGTGATTATCTTGAGACTTATAATACTTATGAAAAGGAAAGTGATGGAACAAACCCATTAATTATTTCTTTGGATGAAATAGATAATAAAAAATTAACTGAAGTATATTTAATAGATAGTGAAGACTCTATTTATTTCAGCACATCTGAAAAAACAGTATCAGCAAAATTAAATGGTGATGATTTAGAAGTTAAAAATATTGGAAATAAATATGTTATTTTATTACCTCAAGGAAAAACAAGAGGTGATTATACACCTATAAATGTTCATACACTTTCAATTACAGTAGGCTCTTCTAATTTTAATATTAATACTTATTTCTATTATTTGGATCATTTCATGTCAAATGTAAATACAGTTAGTGATACCACAGATATTACATATATAGGCTTTTATAAACAAGTGTCTCTTACATTGAAAGCTGCTGAAACCTTAATGTTATTCGATATATATGAATTAAGGAAAACCTTTTTGGGAAAAGGAGACCACTTAGATGAGAGTAAAGTCTCTTTATTAATTAATTCAAAAGCAAGTACAAATACAGATATTGTAAAATATTCCACTTTTATTTCTGTTATTAGCCATGATTTTACAAAAGCAGGAACCTATGCTATTGAATTAAAATATGATACATCTACTTTATCTACTTTTAATTTAATAATTGAAGCTAGGAATGAAGCCTACTATTTAGGTGATTTTACTGGAGAGAAACTAAAAAGTGAATCTATTGAAATTAACAAAGAAGAATTATTAAAATTAACTTTATTAGATAAATATGAAAATATATTAAAAAATAATCAAGTTTTTAACTCTTTCGCAAAAACAAAAATTTTAAATCAAGACATTTTTACCATTAAACCTAACTATGATGGAAAAATATATATATTAAATGAAGGCCAAAGTCTATCTTCTTCAACTGTAACATTGAAATTAGATACAGGAACTGAATATACAATCAAAAGTAAATATATACCAAGTTTTAATGATATAGACACACTTAATTCATTTGGTATCTTAGATAGTAGTCTTACTCCAATATTAACGAAAACTACTCTAAAAATTTATCTTAATTTAAGAGATGCATATGGAAATACTATTTCAAAAAGTGAACTTGACAATGAAACAATAGATAAACTGAATGTTTATGTGGAAGGTGAAAACCTAAAAGAAGTCGTCCCTTTACTAACTGAAGGAAAATATTTCTCTTCTGGGTATCAATATTTTGCTGAAATTGGAAAGCTTGGTGATTTTGAAGTAAAAATTTTTTATGATGATTTGCCAATTGAATGCAAAGGTTGTCACTTCAGAGTAAATTCAGAAGGTACGACAGTTGATACATCTAAATCTGTTATTCATTTACTAGGAAACAAAATGAGAATTCCAATAAGAAAAAATGAGGATAATAATAAAATAAAAGCAGCTTTAGTTGATAAAAATTCTAATAATTTCGTTTTTTATTATGAACAAAGAGACCAATATTTAAATGAAGTAAAAGATACAAGATCAATATCATTTACTTTTGCTTCAGCAAGTGGAAATACATATGCAAATGAAGTAGAATTTTATTCTTATGGAAGTAGTGAAGATGAAAAAGGCTTTTTTAAATTATATTCAGAAGGATTAGAAAAATTCCAAAAATTAAGCGAAGGATTATACAGTATAACCAAAACAATTGATAATATTGTATTTTATATTTATTTAACAAATTCATTTACTGATTCTACAGATAGTATTCCAACAGCTGAAAATTCAATGATTTTACTTAGTGATAAAACAATTTATGGAAAAACTGATATCCCAGGAAGTTTTATATTAGATTTAAGAAATAAAAATTATAAAAGACTTTCAAGTATAGATAAAAGCAAAGTTAAAATTGTTGTTGGTGAAAAAGATTTTGATGGTGAACTGGAAATTATTGAAGGACCAGAAAGTGGACTTTTAACAGTATTTTTAAAAGCTTCAAAACCAGGAAAATATGAATTTACTGTAACATATGATGGGAAAACTGTAATAGATGAAACTTATACATATATATGTACTTGTGGATTTGAAAAAGCTTTAAAATTAAAAAAAACAAGTACAACTTCAAATGGAAATTATATAGTTTTCACTATGACTGATTCTGAGGGAAATCAATGTTATAATGGCTATAATTTGATTGAATTTACCAAAAAAGAATATACAAATTATTTATTATCAGCTACAGCTTCGACTACTTATTATAAAACTGAAACATTTTATAACCAATTAAATAATACTTTTATTGTACATTTTGATAGACATGTTTCTGGAACAATTACATTTTCTTCTGAATTATTAACTATTGACAGCTCGGCCAAAACTGTCCAATTAACTAATTATATTTTAGACGAGAATCATTTTAATGCATCAAAAAGTGAAACATCTTTATCAATTGCATTATTAGATGATAATTATAAAACAATTTCTAATACTCAGGTAACAGAAAATGATTTCAATGTTGCTTTAATTAGAATAGTAAATGATGATTTTGTAACTTTGAAAAATGATTTTACAGTAACAAAAGATCTTAAAGTTGATTGTACTGAATCAGATAAATTAATGGATGCTTCTGGAAATTATTTATATATAGTTTATTATAAAGGGAAAGAAGTTTTTTGTCAATCCTGTTTTATAAAACAAGAAAGTAACACAGTAGATATTACTAAAACTAAAGTATTCCATAAAGAAGGAAATGGCAATTATATCCAAAATGATAATAAATTAACTATACCTTTATCAAAAAGTATTTTCCCTTTCTTCAAAGTTAATTTAATGACTTCAAATGGTAATTTAGCTTTAGTTACTAGTGGCCTTCAAGCTACAATATTAGGTGTTGAAATCACGCCAAAAATTAAATATGGACCTAATGGTAATATATATATATATTTAGATGAAGCTGGAAGAGCAGCATTCTTAAATGTTAATAAAGCAATGACACAAATGACTTTAAAACTTGTTTATTCTTCAAGTTCATATGAAGTTTCTTATTATATATTAAATCATTATGTTCGTAAACCTTCTTCAACAGAATATTGTGCCGAAGGTGCTATTCCTAATATAGTTAGCTATGATTATTTATATATTAAAAGAGTTGATGAAGAAGCGGAAGTAGAATTATATTTATCTGGATGTGAGACAGATGAAAAAACAATATATGAAGAATTTACCTTAACTGACGAAGAAGGAAAAAGTATAAAAGCACAAGTTATCCCTACTGATACATATGGAGGATATTTATTATTTTTACCAAAAACTATATCAGTAACAGATTCTAAATATTATTATGTGGTAAATAATAAATCAATAAGTAGTAAAATTGAAGTAAGTGTAATGCCTGGATATGAAATTGAATCTGTAATTTTAAAAAAAGATCAAAATCTTCCAGCTACAACAAGTGATAAATTATATACTTATTTCTTAGTTGAGTTAAAAGATAAAAATGGTAATAAAATTACAAATGTAGGAAGAAATTTATTCGTTAATGATATATTTGACATAAATGCCAATAATTTACCATATAGACTTACTTATGATGAAACTGAAGAGGCCTTCAGATGCCAAGTTCCTATTACTGGTACTGGAAAAATAATTGTTAAAGGGTTAATAGGTTCTTCTTCAATTAATATTGATGTAAATGCTTTCCAATTATATGAAAATGCATTAGTTAAATTGGAGAGTGAAAATCAAAATGTATTTACTTTCAGTTTTGCAATAAAAGATGAATTTTATAAATCAATAGAAACAACTACTTATCAAAAAGATGTATCATTTAAATATTTCACTTATAATCCAGTAACTGATGAATTATTCATAAGAGAAGTATCTGTTAATGCTGAAAATAATAATTTTATAATTACTTTGCCTGAAGCTTATCCTATGTATTCTGTATATGGTTTTATTCCTTATATTGCTAAAATACCTCAAGTATGTACTTCTTGCTTCAAAATAAATGAATTCCCTGATTTTATTTATTCAAAAGAAGTAGAAGGTTATTTACCACATTATATCAGTAATTTAAAATATTTGATAAAAGATTATGATAAACCTACTTATTTGTTTTTAGCTCATAAAGATATTAATATCTCACCAAGTGGAAAATCAAATCAAATAATTAATCATTCTAAATCAAAATTATATGTTTTAACAGATATATCAAGTAGTAGTTCATTGGAAGTAACATTTGCAGAAGGTACAAATACAAAAAATCTAAAAATTGAATTCATTGACTATAGTAAGACAAAAACAGTCGCAGCAAGAACAATTCCAGATAATTTAGAAAGATATGGTTACAATATTTACAACAGAAATATTTTAGATAATAAAGATCTTAGTTTCTTCATTGAAATTAGAGGAGAAAATGGAGAATTAATTTCAAATACTCCAAGTTTAATCATAGAGAAAGATTATGAAGAAATAATTAAAAAATTAATTGTAGTTAATACATGTTATACAGGTGTTTATTTAGTTAAAATGAAATTTTATAAATCAGATGAGCTTAAATATTATCTAAGATTCGCCACTGATAAATTGGATAAGACTAAATATAATTCTATTCAAATAAATATTGATTCAGCTTTCCCTAATCAAATTGTTTTAAATAATAAAGAAAGAGTGAATGAAAGAATGATTAAATATGATTTAGAAGCTACAAATTCAAATGCTGAAGAAGTTTGTGATGAAAGATTAAATATATATATGGATAATAACTACTTAAAAACAATTAAACATAGGTTAATATATTTTAATGATAAATGCTCCCTTTATATTCAATTTTATGGAAATGCTGTAATAAAAACAAATATTGAAGAAAACTTTTCTTCAGAAATTAATAATGATGAAAATACATTATATAATCTAAATCCACATTTCTCATCTACTTTAGTAAATCCAAATACATATTCAAGTGATAATATAGATATATCAATAACCTTTAAAGAAAAATCTCCATCATATACTTCCTATGGTGAAAATGAAATAATAGGTCTCAAAAAATTATTTGCATATCGATATATTTCTCCAAATAAATTCAAATTAATTAAATCATTTTCAAGTCTTTATGCTACTGCATATACTTATCCACAAAATTTATTCAATTTCCAACAAGGAAATATATATATTATAGCTGGCACAATTTTAAATAATATATTATCTCCTTCGTTCATTAATTATCATACTGATAGAATAGGTACAGTAAGTTCTATTAGTGGAGTATATTTCAATTCTGACAAAAAATCCTATTCTTTATCAAATTTTCAAGAAAAAGCAATATTTTCCGGAGATTCATTGACATTATATTTACCATTTTTAGTAAGAGTTAAATTTGTGGATTCAAATGGTTTGGCGGTAGATTTCACCAAAGGTTCTGCTAATATTTCGGCCTCAATTATTTACATGGAAGATAATACTTTAGTTGAAGCCCAAAATGTTGATTTAATGATTAGACAATACAATGATAATTACTTCTTCATAAGAGCAGATAATGATAAAATTTCAACAGTAAAACATTTACCTTCAGTGCTTTCTTCTTCATCAAATACTGGATATTTCATAAAAATTACAATTAATAAAAAAGAATTCTATTCCTTATTATCTCTTGTAAATAACAATTATCATTATCCAAATCGTAAATCTCAATATGGTACTTATTTAACAGATGATTCTCTTTCTTCATTTACTATAGGGTATGCAAAAGGTGGTAGTGACACATATTATCTTTTATCAAGTACAAAAAGTATTCATCAAGTATGTCTTTTCTCAGATAAAGAAATTGTAAATAAACATCTTGACTCTAACAAATATAAATTAACTATAAATAATGGATGCACTAATTTAAATTTTGCCAACTCTTATCTTGGTTGTTTGGAATTTTCTGCAAATTGTAATTCAGGAAGTGGAAAAATAAGAGCAACTTATGAACAAATTTTTGCTGAAGCGTCACTATCTATTTTAGATAGTTCTAAAGAGAATATAAAATTCTTATCTGATGAAAGTGATTCAAATTACGATGAAAGCAGTGGAGAAAAAGTCACTTTTTATTTCTCATCAGATATAAAACTTCTTGGAATGGATTTTTATGATATATATTCTAATGGAGAAATAACTAAAAGATATGATAATAATATTTATGATGCAACTAATGGTGTGAAAATGATTTTACATACAAATATATTTACACCTGTTCCAAATAATAAAACTATTGTTGTTTCTTATAGGAATGGTGTTGATAAAAGAAGAATTTTAGGCGAAAAAACAATTTATGTTGAGCCAATAAAATACAGTACTACTCGTTATAAATTTTCATGTCAAGATCCTTTAGACTTAAAAGTAGGTGATAATATTGCTTTTTATATAAATGTCAAAGATAAAACATATTTATCATGTTATTATGGTGTCTTTGATTCATTAGGAAATATTGATCTATCTGCGACACTTGATTCTGGTACAATATCAAAAACAATAAGCAAACCTGAAAGATTAACTAATTATTCAGATTGTGAATTTGTTTATTATGTAAATTTACAAAATACACAAAAAACAGCTGGTGATTTAACAGTCAGAATCAAAGATGGTAATTATTATGAAGATTGTAAATTACATATATCAACTCAAGATATTGATGAATCTTTATCATATTTTACAGGTAAAAAAGAAATAACTGCAGGTGAAACAACACAATTAAATTTCACTGGTACTGATAGTTATAAAAATAGTATTAATTATTATGATTTATTCAAAATATTCGATATTAAATTAACTGATAATGATGGAAAAGATGTAGAAAAAAAAGAAGAAAATTATGAATATAATATAAAGTAGCAGAAGATAAGAGTAAATTAATAATAGATCTAAAAATTAATATTTATGGTACTTTTACTGTAAAAGCATTGAAAAATAAGAGTGAAATGAAATTACAAAGTGAATTTAAAATAAGTGTTGGATTTGGTGCATGCTCATTAAAAGATCCTAGTCCAGAAGTTTTACCTATAGATTATAGAACACAATTTTATTCTGGAGAAACAATTACTATTCAAATTCAATGTAAAGATTCCTTAGGAAATAATGTCTCAAAAGAGGGAAGCGAAATCTTTTTAGCTAATATTAAAAAAATAAATGAAACTTCAACTTATACTTATAATAAAACTTTTTCTAATGGATATCATTTTATCACTTTCACACCACCAACAGTAGGGGACTATACTGTAGATATATCTCTTAATGGTAAAAAATATGGAGATACTTTAAATATTCCAATTTTATCAGTAAATTCATTTTTATATAATTGTATGGATAAAAGACAAGTTGGGGAACTTAAAGATTGTGATACGATTGATTATAGAAAATTAGTAAGACAAATTATTGGTGACAAACTTGTTGCAGAAGATGAAAATATTAAAGATGGTAAATTATTTAAATGCCCTGAAGATGAATCAAAACTTGTTGCACATACAAAAGATTGTGGCTGCCCTAGTAATACAGAACAATGGAATGGATTTTGCTATATTAAAGAATATAACCCTATAAACCAAATTAAAGGTAATAAAATTACTTGTATTACTAAAATGAGAATCAAAGACTTTAATGTAAAATATGCCAAATGTAAAGATGGTACATGTAGATCAGATGAAGAAGAATGTAATACAACATTTGAATGTCCTATAGGATATATGCCATGTGGTGTTAAATGTATTTTGATAAGTGAAACATGTAGTGAAACAGTTACTTGTTCAGATGATCAAGTTTTATGTTGGGATTTAACTTGTGCCGAAGGATATGATTTATGTCCAACAAGAATAACTTGTCCAAAAGGTAAAGTATTATGTCCAGATGGAAGCTGTCAAAAAACTGGACATTGTACTCAACCATTACAAAGAACTTGCCCAAAAAATCAATATCAATGCTCAGACTTTTCATGTGTTGCAAGTAAAACTGATTGTCCTAAAAATAAAGTATGTGAACCAGGTCTTAGTTTATGTGAAAATGGTGAATGTAGAGAATCTTGCCAAGATATTGATACACATCCTAATGAATATCGTTGTTCCAATGGTGTATATGTAGAAAATGTCCAATTATGTCCTTCTGATATGTATGTACCTCCAGATTATGTAAAGTGTCCAAATGGTGGTGTAGCTATGAATTCCGAATCTTGTAGTTATGTGCAAGATTCAATTTCAATAACATGCCCTAAATCTAAGTCTATATTATGCCCTGATTTTGCCTGCGTTTCAAAAAGTTCTGAATGCAGTTCATATATTCCTTTATGTCCTAATCATAAACCATATAAATGTTGGAATAATGAATGTCGTTCTTTAATGGAAGAATGTCCAACACCCCCTTCATGTCCTAAAGATACACCACTTTTATGTCAAAACGGATTATGTGTTAAATCAGTAGATGACTGTACTGAAAGAGGAGGTGATACATGTTCTCAATATAGATGTTATGATGGTACTTGTGTGGCTTCTATGGAATTATGTCCTACTCATTCATATTGTGGTAAAGATAAAGTAAAATGTTGGAATGGAGCTTGTGTTTCAAGTATTGATGAATGTCTATCAACAAATGATTTAGAAACATGTACTGGTAGTTTATCATATAGATGCCCAGATGGTAGTTGTAGAAAATCTGCAAAGGATTGTTCCACAATATCAACATGTCCCTCTCATTTACCTATTAAATGTTTCGATAATTCATGTAGAGCAAGCCTTGATGAATGTCCTGAATATGAATCTTGTGGTACTAAAAAGAAATCATGTCCTGATGGTACTTGTGCTTCAACTTATGAACAATGTAACACAGTAGTTACCTGTACTTCTAACAAACCATTTTTATGTTATGATAATTCATGTAAATCAATTTTAAGTGAATGTCCAGAACCTCCACATTGTTCTAAAAATGAAGTTTTATGTCCAAATGGAGCATGTACATCTTCAAGACAAAATTGTAAATTCTATGAACCTTGTGAAGGCACAAATCCAACAAAATGTGAAATGAATACATGCACAGATGATGTAAATGAATGTTCTAATATAGAAAAAAGATGTCCAGTCGGATATATTCTTTGTGCAAATGGAGATTGCAAGATTTCAGAATATTTATGTGATAAATTCTCTTGTCCAAAAAATAAACCCTATTTCTGTAAAGAAGGAGTTTGTGTTCACGATCAATCATTGTGCGATAATACTAAAAATGGATGTCCATATAATTTACCAAAGAAATGCCAAAATGGTACCTGTGTAGCAGAAAGTGATAAATGTGATGATTTTAGTTGTGGTGAAGGAATGAAAAGATGTGATGATGGTTCTTGTATTGAAGATATTGAAACAAATGAATGTCCAAATGTTAATGGTTGCTATAAAGATAGACCATTTAAATGTGCTGATGGTACTTGTATTAATCCTGAAACTACAAATTGTTCTATTGTTTTATGTAAAATTTCAAAACCATATAAATGTCCAAATGGTCATTGTGTTGCAAAATCCAGCGATTGTGCTACTGATTTAAATGATGATGATTTAGGAGATTGTCCAGATGGATTAATAATGTGTATTGATGGTAGATGTGTTGAATCAAGTGATTATTGTAGGCCTGATTTTGAATGTGAAAGTGGATATAGTAAATGTGCTGATGGTACTTGTCGTGTATCTGAGAATTTGTGTCCAGAAAGCATTAATTGCCCTGCAGGTAGAGTTCGTTGTCCAATTACACAAATATGTGTTAAAAATGATATAGAATGTAATTATGGTTTGATTTGTCCTTTGAATTATTACAAATGCCCAAATGATGGTCTTTGTGTTGATGATATTCAAAAATGCGAATCTACTCCTAATTTAGATACTAATGGCTGTGTTAATGGTGGATATAAATGTCCTAATGGAAGATGCATGAATTCCTTAGCAGATTGCTCATTAATAAATAATGCCTGTCCAGATGATTCTAAGCCATTTTTGTGTAGTAACGGAGAATGTATTGACAATATATTAAATTGTCCAGAAACCGATACTCCAGGTGAATGTATCAAAGGTAAAGTAAGATGCTTAACTGGAAGATGTTTAGAAGATAAAATAGAAATAAAAAGAACGGAATGTAGTAATCAGATTGGCTGTCCTTTAAATAAACCATATAGATGTTCAAATGGAGAATGTGTAGAAAGTGAAAGAATGTGTGATGTTACAACTATAGTCGGAGATACATTAATGTCAAATATTGCTTGTGATGTTTCTAAACCTTATTTATGTAGTGATAGAAGCTGTGTCAGTGATCCATCTTTCTGTAAATCAACTCTTAATTGTCCCACAGGATATAAAACTTGTTATAATGGATTTTGTGTAAAAAGTGAAGAGCGTTGTACTATATATACTGGATATTGTCCTATATCTAATCCTATTCATTGTCCATCAGGCACTTGTGTAGATGACTATATAAAATGTGCTCCAACATTTACCATTCCAACATGCTCTGAAGGAGAATTTTATTGTACTAGATTAAATAAATGTTTGATTAATAAATTAGACTGCTTTATTTATTATGAAGATGCTATTAAAGGACTGGAATATAGTACTAATAAAAAATTAAGAAATTTACTTGAACCAAAAGATGAAGATTTCAAAATTGAATTTATATCTTTCAAAGAAGAAGATAATCCTAATGATACTGATAATACTACAGATACTACTGATACTACTGATACAACAGATACAACTGATACAACTGATACAAATGATACAACAGATACAAATGATACAACTGATACAACAGATACAACTGATACAACTGATACAACAGATACAACAGACACAACAGATACAACTGATACAACAGATACCACTGATACTACTGATACAACTGATACTTCTTTACCTGATGGAGATATTGAAGAATTAGAGCAGATACCTTGTTATGACGGTTCATTTGTAAACAAGGGTGAGAAATGCCCTATTGTTCCAGCTTGTAAAATGGGTCAATATAGATGTGCAAATGGTGGTTGTGCATATGATAAAAATACTTGCTCAAATGATAAAACTTATGTTTGTGGAGAAGGAAGAAAAAAATGCCCAGATGGATTGTGCCATAAAGATTGTAGTGAAGTTTTATTCAATGGATGTGAAGTAGGTCTATATCAATGTACTAATGGTCTATGTGTCACTGATAAATATGATTGTATTGGCCATTCAATGTGTACAGATCCTTCAAAACCTTTCAGATGTATTAATGGAGATTGTAAAAGTTCTATAGATGAATGTGATATAATAGAAAGATTAGGCTCAGTAAAAAATTTAACATATTCATTCAACAAATTTAACAAAATATATTTCTCTTTCGCATATGATGTCAACAAAAGGCCTGTCGCTAATATTGAAATTCCAGGAAATGCACTTAAATTCACAGGTAATTATTCCAAATTACATATTAGAGAAATTCCTTCTTCTATATTATACGATTCTAATTTATATAATAATTCTGCAGGATTTTTATTCAATGTATCTAATAGTATTTCTGGAAGCGAAGGTATTCTCAATTTTGAAAACAGTGTTATGTCCCCAATATTTAAATTCTATTCAGATGATAGCAAAATGAAATTCAGATTGAATGGAAAAATAAATATTGCACATAATGAATATGAAGCCTCTGGGTTATATTATTATGATTATTGTTTAGCTAAATTAAATGGTTATAATATGGAAAAAGATACAATAAATGCAAAAGATAAAGATAATAGATGGGAATGTGTTGAAAGACAAACAGCTGAAGGGCAAACAGAATTCCAATTAAAAGAATTTGGGGTTTATGCTGTTATATTAAATCCATTAAGAGAAAAAATTAACTACTTTGGTGATTCAAAAGCTAAAAACTTTTTCTTGGAAAATATAAAAGTAATTCTTATAGTACTTGCTTGTATAATTGTTCTTGCAGCTTTAATATTCTATATATTCTTAAGAGTTACAAGATATAGACAGAAATATCATGAAAATAGAACTAAGATCCTCTTATTACAACAACAAAAACAAGAATATGAAAATATGACTACAGATATATTTGGACAAACACTGGGTGATAATATTAATGGTATAGTCTATAAGGCCAATCCTGCTTATACTGTTACAGATGAAATAAAGAAGAGTGGAACTTCACTGGAAGAAGAAATTGAAAAATTGCAGATAGAATGTAGGAACGTTAATGATCAAAATGAAAGACTGCAAAAAGATATCAATGATATAACGGAAAATTATAAGACTTTGTCGGCATCTATTGAAAATATGAATTAGCGATAAAGAGATAAATTTAACAATTTGTATTAATGTGAGTTAAATTTATTTTATTATTTAAAGTTAATTATTTATGAGTTTATATTTTAAAATAACTTTAAAAAACTACTATATTAATAATAAATTATTTTTAATTTTTATTTAATTATTTAATTAATTTTTTTAATAATTATTTTATTTATTATTTATTTAAATAATATATTTATAATATGGGGATTGGGGATTGGGGATTGGGGAT
>JAFXSE010000105.1 GCA_017525855.1 Bacilli bacterium | reverse complement strand
AATCCCCAATCCCCAATTAATAAAAAAATAATAATTCTTAAAATTAATAAATAAATTAAAATTAATAAAAAAATAATTAACAATTATAATTAATAATATTTACAAATTAAAAATAATTATCGTTTTAATTTATTTTATAAAATAATTTTAATAAATAATTTTCAATCAATCATTATAGACAAATTAATCAAGTTAATAAAATAAAAGTTTTTTTAAAATTATATATATACAATTACGTTCATACGCTGTTCATATTAAAAGCAGATTGAGTAGAATCTTGTGGCATTGTAGTTTGCCCTTTTTTCCTTAGCATTAAAATTAGAAGAGAGACTGCAACTAATGCGACAATACAGACAATGACAATACCTGCGATTGCTCCCCCTGATAGACCACTTGAATTTTTTCTATAATAATTATGGTTATATGGGGTTGTTGAATTTGGTGATAAATTAACATAATCATCTACTAAAGCTAATTCTATAGTATTAGATTTAATATCTTCATCAACACCTTTACCAATACGATCATTTATATTGGATATAAATGGAACATCTGGATTACATTCTAAATTATATGTAGTACCATCCTCATTTTTTTTAATTGAACATGATACATCTTCATCTCTCTTTTTTGATTCGTATTGATTATAGAATGAAAAGATATAATTTCCTGACATTTCTTGTTGTAATTGTCTAAGTTTTGTATTCGAACTACTAACTATATAAACATTTAAACCATTTATATTAAATTTTTTAGCAGAATAATCAGATTCTATTTTATTATTTGTTGAAGACATTTGTATAAAGGTTTTAGATGGGTCTACCAAAATTTTATATTTATCTCCCTTTTGTTCTGAAAGATTCTCCATTGCAGCTTCAGCTTCTTCTTTGATTTCAATTGAATCTCTTTCTTGTTTTACTCCATCAAAAGTGAATGTTGGCTCTACAGTAATTTTTTCAATATCATCTAACTTTACATTTTCATCAAGTTTGGTGTTACAATCATATTGCAAGAAATCATTTAAATCTCCTTTTAATGTACAATTAACTTCTTTAGGGACTCTTTTTTCTTCTAATCTTCTAATATATATTGTAATATATATAATATAAGTTATTACTTGAGGTTTTGGCCCAGAATAATATCTGAAATAAGTATTCCAAGTAACAACTGGAGAAGAAGCAATAGGTTTAAAATCATCGAAACCTAAAAGAGTCAAAGGTTTTGATGGTGGAATAACAGCAGGACGGGTAGTAGTGGCTTCTGTTGGTGCTTCAGTGGGAGTAGTAGTTGGTTCATCAGTAGAAGTTCCATTTGGGGAAGAAGTGTCTATATCATCTGTTGAATCAGAAGAAGTATCATATACATCATCTGTAACATTTGTTTGTAGAAGTCTAACTTCGACCTTTTGAAGGTTTTTAATTTTTTGCTTTATTTTTTTCATGAAATTAGGAACAGCTCTAGTTTTTTGATTTTCTGCTTGAATATCTGTGTGAATAAGAACAATTTCGAGTATAATAACCAAAAGTAAAAATTGTTT
>JAFXSE010000104.1 GCA_017525855.1 Bacilli bacterium | reverse complement strand
GAATTATTTAAAGCTACACTATTTTCTTCCTCTGCTAATATAACTCGTAGTAATTTTTTTGCTATAATATCTTTTAATTTATTTTCTTCAATTTCTTTATTATCTTTTGTTACATATATTACATTATAATTTACCTCCATTTTCTTTTACCCCCTATCTTTTTAATTATAAATTAAATACTCCTTTCATAGACATCTTCTCCTTTCATCTTATAATTTATCTATTGTATTTCGTACCTCATCCAATTGTTTTTCAAATTCTATAACTTCTTCTTCAGTCATAGGATCTGATTTACAAACTTCTGGATGTTCCATCCAATATGGAATAATACTGGTTGTTTTATCATATTTATCATTTTTATTATAATTATTTCTTGTATATTCTTTTCTTTTATATTGGTAATTTTTTACTATGTCTTTATTCTCATTTTTTTCTAACACCTTAGAATTTTCTTTACTAACAATATCTTCGTTAAGATAAATTCTTCGTTGTCCATTTACAAATTTAACATTTATATATTTTTTTCGTTTCAAATAATTAATTGAATTAGATATTGTTTTTTCTTTAACACTTAATGTATTAGCAAAGTAACTATTACTAGCGTAGCAATACTCCTTATTATTTGATAGAGAGTTAATCACACCATAAACTAACTTATCTATTTGGGAACAAGTTTGGTCATTTAATATTATTCTTGGTACAGCAATAAAATACCTTATAAAAGCCATATGTTCCTTTCTGATAAATATAGTTTCCAAGTGGTCGCCATATATTAGCTTGAGCTATAACATATATATTTTTATATTAATTGTTCTTTGAAATATGTTATAGTTCAAACTCTTATTCATCTTATATTTCTATAAGATAGGTTCTGATATAAGCCTTACATCTTACCGAGCCTCTTATAACTAGCGTTCATTGTTACATTTCTAGTTAAGTGTTATTGTGTACATTCCGTTTGAGTATTCTTTATATATTAGGTAATTTAGTTTTTCTAATATATCTAGACTTTTTCTCAAACCTTTATTTTTGATATTTACTACTCTTTGAATCTCTCCTACATTTATATCTGTGATTATTTTTTCAAATCCTTTTGTATAAATATATGTGTAGATCAATTTCGTTTCTTTTGGAATTCTTTTATCTTTCCAAATATCATCTTTTATTTCTAGGTGTCTTATCTTCATTCATGTCTTTTCCTCCTTTCTTATTGATGAGTTTTACATCAATTTCATATTGAGTATATCATCATATAATGAGTTTGTCAACACCATAATTACAAAAATATATTGATTTTTACATCACTATATGTTATACTTATTTCAGTTGAGGTGGTATTAGATGAAAAAACAGACTACTGAATTAGGTAAATTAGTAAGTGAAACAAGGGAAAAACTAGGTATTTCACAAAGAGAACTTGCTCGTAGATCAAATATGGATTGTGCTGAAGTATCTCGTATTGAAGCTGGTAAAAGATTAAAGCCAAACATTCTATACTTAAAAGGAATTGCTGAAACTCTTAACTTAAGTATGGTAGATTTAATGAAACTTGCTGGTTATGATGATATAGATATAAATTGGGGTAAAGATTTATCAGTTAAAAGATCTACTGCTGATTATCAAAAACAAATTGAAAGTTATGAGAAATTTTACTTTGATGCTTTAGATGGTTTTGAAGAAAGAAGAAAAGTTGATTTTGCTGTTAAAGGATGTATTGCTGATTTAATTGATAAATTAGAATTAGCTAAAATAGAAAAGAAAGAAATATCTAATGATGAAATATTAGATAGATTAAAGGAAATAATTCCTATGATTAGACCAAATTTAGAAAAATTTGATAAGTCTAAATATCCATCATTTGATAGTGCATTATTTCCGAAAAGAAAATAACCTTAGTACATTTATTGTATTAAGGTTATTTTTATAAAGAATACGTGGCACGTTTTGTTTACAATAGTAAATGAAAGTGGCGATAGTATTCTTTCTTTTTTATAAAACGTAAGTTGCAATAAAAAAGGCGACATTACTACTTACGATTAGTTTGTAGTTTTGTCGCTTATTTAGGTTTCAAAAGGGAAATTCCCTTTGCCCACTGTTATTGGCTATGCCAATAGCGTAGTGGGTTACTATCTTGTCTTAAAGATAGTCTTTAACATAAATCCATTAGTTATGAAATTTCTTTTGGATTTTTGCTTTTAATAGGTTGTAATATTCATATTAATGTGTTCGCAATAGCAACCTATTGCGAACAGAACGGAATATCAAAATGTTGCGAACAAAACAAAAGACTCTTTCGAGCCTAATATTATTCAGTTGGTTCTTTTGTTTCATTTATATTAATGAAATATGCTAACTTACCTTTGTAAGTAAATAGAATATCATATTTACCTTCTGGATAATCCATATTAACATATCCATTACCAACATATTTATAGTTGTCTGCTTCTGGAGTTTTATAATCAATTACATATCCACCATTATCATTTGCTAATTCTTCCAATTTAGTTAAAGACATTTTCTCTAATTCTTCTACTGTCTTATGTGGTGTAATTAAAATCTTAACATCATTAGCAGATCCACTATATTTAGTATCAATATAGAATTCAATCCATTCATTTAAATAGAATGATGAATTAATTCCTTCTTTTTTATATCCTTGTGAAGCTAATTTTGCAATAATTTCTTCTGATTCAGCTTCTAAACCAGCATAACCATGTCTGTTACCTACAAGGATTATTCCATCAATAACAAAATCAGTTTGTTTTGGATTTCCTTCTTCATCAACTATTTGAGTTAATACTCCATCTCTGTAGTCATATTCATATCCAGTCTTATTATCTGTTTTTTCATCTTTCTTATCTGTTTTTTCTGAAGTGTTATTGTTGTTTGCATTGTTATTATTTGTAGTTCCTTTATCTCTTAATAAGAAGAACCATACTGCAAATAATAATAATAGGATTATGATAATTATTACAA
The DNA here is from genome assembly GCA_017525855.1 of Bacilli bacterium. Next base: position 1,111 of record JAFXSE010000104.1, on the reverse strand, counting down.
TTATTAATCCAACATTTGATTTTTTCTTTTCGTTATTTTCCATTTTTTCCTCCCAATTCTATTCTTACTTTTCAGGTGTTACAGTTATTCTATAACTTTCTGAATATGAGTCATTACCATATTTTAATGGTGCATGTCCTCCAAAATAAATTTTACATTTCTTTGAATTAATAGTAGCTCTAATCCAAATACCAGATGCTTCTGTATCTGCTTTATCGTATTCTTCATCTAAATATAAATTATATACCTTACCATCATCTGCAACAGTTTTAAAAAAATCTACTAAACTATTGTGAAGATTAATTTTTTCTTCTTTACTATATTCTTTGTTTAAATATACTCTTAATTCAAGATTTCCATTTTCTTCTTGATAATAACCATCAATTACTTCATATTCAACTGGTAGCTTATCTGTATCAATTTTATATTTTGAAGCACTTGTTTTTGCTTCATTTGTAATTGTCTTTTCTGTTTTAGTTGAATTTTCTTTTTGGTTATTATTACTATTGTTATTATTGTTGCTTTCAGTTTTACCGCAACCTACAAGTGTAAAGCACATAACCAATGCTAATACACCAATTAATAATTTCTTTTTCATTTTTCCTCCATTATCCTAATCTTCCTTAGGTTTCTCTACATCTTTTCCTAAAAGGATATCTCTTAAATGATAAGCGGAATCATTATCGTTTATGTCATTAAAATCAACTGTTATACCATAATCTTTTACGGTTTCAACAGCTTTTTCTCCAAAACCAAACATGTAATGATTACAAATATATCCATGTTTTTCAACTTCTTGTGGTTTCTTACCAACTGTCTTGTCTTGATAAAAATATGCTCTGTCAACAATCATTTTAATTGTTGCTCCACTTTCCACTGATTTAGATTCAAGTTTGCTACCTTTTTTTGTATAGAACTTATCTTTCCATGCACCATTTTCATAAGTTCCTACATAGTATTCCTGTTTCTTTCCATTGTAATCAATCAAATACCAATACTTGTTTCCTTGACCACCAATACTATGATCTACAAAATCCTTATAACCTATAACAAATTCAAATCCACCATTCTCATTAACGAGATTCATAAATGATTCTGCATTCATATTTTT
>JAFXSE010000016.1 GCA_017525855.1 Bacilli bacterium | reverse complement strand
TTTTATCATTCTTATTGTTAAATACTTTAACTTTTACTCCTGGTTTTATATCAAAGTTTGATGAATTAATAATGTTAAAATTGTCTTGTTGAATACGTCTTACAATAAATGCTTCTAAATCAGGATTCGAATCAACATCATTTGGTGAAACTGGTTGTCCAGCATATTTACTCAATGTTGAATGTGGAGCATTGTTATATTGCCAAACAATGATATTCATTATTTTTGTATCAATAATTGGAACTCTCATATTAAAAGCTAAATCTCTTATTGTTCGAATGGCTCTATCTAGTATTGCTAATGAAGTATGTTTTGGTTCTGTTTTCCATTTATTTTCCTTTTCATTTCGAATACTTTTTACCATATGATTATCGAACATAAATTCAGGATATTTAGTGGTTGGTTCTCTTATTACTTCTTCGAAATCAATTCCATTTTTATCGTAAAATTGTTTCATTATTCTTGATTTAAAAGCACTTTCACTATCACCTCTTAAATGTTTAATTCTTTTATCTTTATTATTTTCTTTTTTACTTTTCTCTATTTGTTTCATTATATTTTGTAAAGCTAATTTCACATTCTCAGAAGACTTTAAAGATTCTTTAGCTTTATTTATAAAATCTTCGTTTGTTTCATTTTCGTTAGTTTCAAGATTAAAATTCGTTGGTTCAACAAATAGCTTACGTGTATTAATATTAATAGCTACAAGATAACAAAATTGTTTATTCTCAAACATTAAATCAATAATGTAAGAATGTTTTGGAGCTACTGTGTGTAGGTAATATTGTTTATTCTCTTTTAATGGAAAGTGATTTGTTGGCATTTTTTCATGAATTGGTATTTCATTTTTAATTTCATTAACTGGAATTCCATCATAATTAATATTCATTAAAGCAATCTTTTTCTTAATATCTTTATATCCAATATTATTCATAAAATCTCCAAAGTCCATTGTTGAATCAAAAGGTGTTGCGAATTTATGTTGTTGTGAAGCAAATTTAATTCTTCGTTGTTGAAGATAATATTGATAAACACTTTCTAATGTTTCATCACCAGTTCTCTTATCAATTGTTAATTTGTTTATTTCGTCAATTGATTTTTGTTTAGTTCCTGGTTTCTCAGCATCGATTATATTAAATAAAATATATTCTTTAGCATTCATTGGTTTTGGACGTTTAATATGTGGTCTTTCTTTTTCTTTCATTTGTTGTTCCCATTTAGTTTGATAGATACCATAACCACTATATTTAATATCATCTGGAAGATTTAAGTTTTGAACATCTTTTAAAGCAATAAATGATTTATAATTAATACGTTTTTTATCCTTGAGTTTATCATTAATTATTGGAAATAATGGTCTTAATAATATATCTTCACGTAATTTATTTAATTTATCTTCATAATCGGTATATGTTCCTTTATCTTCTTCTATTTCATGTCCTTTATATCCACCTCTTACATAATGAAAAATGACATCAAATAATGAGTTATTATCAACATAATCTAATATATTTCTTCGAACTTGTTTTCTATAAGTATTTACTACTGTATTTGTTGCTAATTTCTTTACTGTTCCTAATTCAATATGTGGAAATGTTGCTTCAGGAAATAAGAACTCAAAATACCTCTCGATACTATCTCTTATTATTTGTTGTTCATTCGCTTCTAAATAGTCAGTATTACCAAAGAAAGTCATGACTAATTCTTTCTTTTTTTCCTTCTTTGTTTTCAAGACAACTTCTTTATTTCTTAAATCATCAACTACCCATGGGACTAGATAATGATAAAATTGTTTTTCATAGATTGGGAATATAACTTCTATATGAGCATA
>JAFXSE010000103.1 GCA_017525855.1 Bacilli bacterium | reverse complement strand
TTTTAATATGTAAAAATCTTTAAACATTTCTGCCAATTCTTGTGGAGATTCTTTACAACCATTTTTAATCCAATAATAATAGATATTATATAATCCACCTGATATGAATGAATATGTGAATTCTTCATTTAGTGAATTTGCTTTATTTAAAAATATTCTATCAAATTCATCTTTTAAATGGTGAATCATATTTGCTTTATATAGAAGAATTCCAATATCTTTGTTTTTTTCTAAATGAGTAAATAATTTAATTAAATAATTAGTAAAATCATTTGGATCAAATAATATTTTACTTGTTTTGATAAATTCATCAGTTAGTTCATCTAAATAATATTTTACTATTTCATCTTTATTATTGAAGTTACGATATATAGTAATATGAGATAATCCAGCACGATTTGTAATATCTTTGTTTGTAATCTTATTAAAATCTTTCTTTTTCATCAGAGATATTAAGGCATCTGCTATATCTTTTTTAGATCTATCACTTTGTAATTCCATTGTTATAAAACACCTCTTTTTCTAACACTTGCTTGCGTAGATATTGTTAAAACAAAAATTATATAATATAATTAAGATGTTATAAATGTAACACTTATTTTTGAACAAGTCAATAAGGAGGTATTTAAATGACTACAAAAAGATATGTTATTCTTGGTATTGTTGCAGTTTTTGGAATTTGTCTAGGTAGATTAGCAGTTAGAGCACTTATGAATTTACTTCTAGGTGGAACTTTATTTGGAGGTAATTTTCTATGAAAAAAGGTAAATTTGTGGGTTTATGTATATTCATATTTGTATTAACTTTCATACTTGGAATTATTAGTAAATTTGCTATTCAGCCATCGTGGAAAAAAGAATATTCAGTAAAATGGTCTGATGAGATTGGAACAAGAATATCAGATGTATCATATGATTCAGGAGAAGCAAATAAATTTGATTTGTATTTACCAAAAGATAATACAAAAGAAAATTATGGATTGGTTGTATATCTTCATGCTGGTGGATTTACATCTGGTGATAAAAAAGATGATGAGGATATGTTAGCATGGTTAACTTCAAAAGGATATGTAGCAGCAGGAATCAATTACACATTAAGAACAGAAGATAACGATAAAAGTATTTTATCTCAGTCAAATGAAATAAAAAGTGCAATTCCAGTTGTAATAGAAGAAGCAAAAAAACATGGATACAATATTGATAAGTTAACAATGGCAGGTGGATCAGCAGGACATTGTCTAGCTATGATATATGCTTATAGAGATGCAAAAGATTCTCCTGTTCCAGTAGTATTTACTTTTGGAGCAGTAGGACCATCGAGTTTTTTTAGAGAAGATTGGGATAATTATGGATTAGATAAAGATGCAGATGAAGCAATTGAAGCAGCTGCTGGATTGTTTAGTGTTATGGGTGGAGTTGAAATAACTACAGATATGATAAAAAATGGTTCATATCAAGAATTAATGAAACCAGTATCAGCTTATGCTTGGATAGATGAAAATTCTGTTCCGACAGTAGTTGCTTATGGTAAATATGATAGAGTCCAACCATATAAAGGATCTTTAAGATTAAAAAAGGCATTAGAAGATAATAACATTGATTTTAAATATTTTGAATTACCACATTCAGGTCATGGACTTCAAAATGATGATAAAGTAGTAAAACAATGGATGGAAGCTATTGATGAATATTTAGCTAAATATATGCCAGTAGAAAAATAGGAGTTAATTATGAAAAAAGTATTAAAAATTATAGGAATTATATTATTAATAATTATTGTTTTAATAATACTCTTAATAAAAATATTAAGTAAAATACCTTCTGTACCTGATGATTATGTAAAAAAAGTTCAAACTGGTGGAGATATAGAAGCAAAATATTTAGCTATAGGGGGATATGAAGTAGAACATTTGGAAAGTGTTACATTTTCTTCATTAGAAAAATTTGAAGTGTACTATCCAAAAAATATTGATGAAATGGGTAAAGTACCAGTCGTGATATTTCTTAATGGAACTGGAACTCCCGCTACAAAATATCCTGCTCTTCAAAAACATTTAGCTTCATGGGGATTTATTACCATTGCAAATGAAGAAAGTAATTCATTCTATGGAGAAGGTGTAGAATTATCAATTAGGTATTTACAACTTGTAGATGTTTATGAATCAAATGATGATGAAAGTCCACTAAAAGGTCATATTGATTTTGATAATATAGGAGTGACTGGACATTCTCAAGGAGGAATTGGAGTAATAAATGGTATTACAATTCACCCACATTCTGATATGATAAAAGCAGCAGTGTTATTAAGTTCAACAGAAACTGATATGGCAAAAGCTTTCTTGTGGGATTCAGATTCATCACTTATTAAAGCAAATTCATTAATGATTTCTTCAACTGGAGCAACTGATTCTAATATTTCTCCATTAGATAGTATGAAGAAAACATATGATAATATATCAAATGATGTAACAAAGGTGCTCGCAAGAAGAAATGATTGTGATCATGGCGAAATGCTTTATTATGCAGACGGATATGTTACTGCATGGTTTATGTGGCAATTACAAAATGATGGAGAAGCATCTAAAGCATTTATAGGAGAAAATCCTGAGTTATTAAACAATAAGTTGTATCAAGATCAAATTATTAATTTAGGAAATTAGTTATATATTAATCTGTTCGCAATAGATTGCTATTGCGAATACCTTAATGATTAAAGAGTTCGTAAGATTTTGATATTGCGAACAAGCAGTTTTGACAAAACTACTGAAAAGTTTGATATTTTGCGTAGATTTGTCAAAGATATATTATCTATCCTACCGATAACGGTATAATAGCAAACAAAAAACTAGATGAACTTAATCATCTAGTTTTAATATGTTATATTTTAATCATTTGAGATGTTTTTCTATTAACTATCTTTAACTTATATTTGTCTTTTAATATTTTATCTAATTTATCATAATCAAATATTCCATCAAGTAATGGATCAGTAAATCTAGTTAAAGCTGAATTGACTTGTTGTTCTAAAGTACATTCCCATAATGCACTCATTTCAAATCCTACAGCTAAATAATGTGCTACATATTCATACATGTATTTAATTAAATATTTATCCATTTTTCTATCAAATGGAATTACTATGTTTAAAAACTCTTCATCAGAAATATTTCCACAACTATTTTTTCTAATCATCTTATCTTATCCTTTCCTTTTTACCCATCAGCCACCCATCAATTTTAGTGTATTTTGATGGGTAGAATTGTATTTTTTTAAACTGTGAGTCTTGAAAAGTGTTGATTTTACTGGGTTTTATACCATCGATTTATGTGCTAATAGCCACCCCCTGAAGAGAACAAAATAGATATATACACAAAATCAATTTTTTGCTATAATTTATTTAGATAGGGTGAGTAGTAGTGATAAATGAATTTTTAAATAAAATTAATAATAATGAATATATATCAAATTATTTATATGAATATATATTAAACAATAATAGTAGTATAATACCCACTAATTTTAATATTGATGAATATAATAACAAAATTCTAGATAAATTATACAAAGAAAACAAAGAATATTTTGATAATATGTATAAAAATATAGATAGTAGTATTCATTTAGATGAAGAACAATGTAAAGCAATACTTGCAGATGAAAAATACTCTTTAATAATAGCAGGAGCAGGTACAGGAAAAACAACAACAATGGTATCAAAAGTTAAATATCTAGTAGATAAGAAAAAAGCAGACCCAGAAAGAATATTAGTCATGAGTTATACTAGAAAAGCAACAGAAGAAATAGCTAATAGAATAGAAGAAAATTTTGGCCTACCAGTTCATGTAACAACATTTCACTCACTAGGGTATGAATATATTAAAGAAATATTTGGTAAAGAAAGACAATGTATAATTTTAGATAGAAATAAACTAAATGAAATACATCTAAATTACTTCCGTAAAATATTTGAAGATAAAGATAAAATAAAAGAAA
>JAFXSE010000102.1 GCA_017525855.1 Bacilli bacterium | reverse complement strand
ATTTATTTATTTTTCAACTTTAATTATTATTTTATTTTTTCTAAATAATAATTATAAATATTTATTAATAAGTAATAAGAATAAGAGCACGAATAAATTACTATTTTAGAAAACAGAAACAATTTGGCTTGCTCTGTATAAAGCCTTATTTTTACCTTCTAAAGCTTTTCTTCTCATGAAAGTAGGAATTAAACTAGTAACACCAGGCCATAAATTACAAATAATGAAAGAAACAAGAGTATTAATTAAATAATTCTTTTGTGAGTTTTTGAACACGGCGCAAAAAGCAGAAATATAATACCAGCAAACTCCAAGTAAAATAGCAGAAATAATATATAATACATATGTTTTAATAAAAGCTTTTTTCTTTGCTTGTACAGCTAAGGCTCTTCTTTTATCAATATCATTTTCTGTGATTATCTTAGCAATATCTCTTTCACCTAAGCAAATAAATCTAACAATTAAACTAGCAATAAATGAACAAAGACTTGATAATATAATATTTGGAACATGAACAGCAGCTTTTGTGTTTCCTTTATATATATAAATATTTCTCATTATATTATCATTAAAGAATAAGGCTGTGAAAGTCATATAAAAAGCTACGAATAAAATGAAAAGAGCAATTTTAGTTGAACGTAAAATACCTGCAGTTTTGGTATAGAAAGTAAATATTATTGTTTGTTTGAATTTAAGGAATGACCAATATGTGGCAAGGAAATTACGTTTATCTTTTTCTGAGGCTGTTTCATAAGAGGCATAATTTAATTGATCATCTTCTAATAAAAGGTCTTGGACAACTCGGACTTCTTCTTTTTGATGGTACATATTTTTTCCTGTGGTATAACCATTATCTAATTTTTCGGCAACTCTAACTTTATCTTTTTTAGGTTTTTTTCCTTTTTCTTTTTTTTCTTCTTTATTTTTATCTTTCTTTTCTTTTTTATCTTTCTTTTCATTTTTTTTATTATCTTCCTCATTTTTATTTTTTGGAGGATTAGCTACATTTTCACTTTCAGAATTTTTATTAGATTTTTTGCTATCAATTTTTCCTAATTTATCAAATTCATGTCCCATAAGTTTTCTTTCTTTTAAGAAATGGAAAACAATAATTCCAATAAAAGATGCTATACCTATTAATAATATATAAGACCCAAAGTTCTTTTTTTGTCCTTTGGCACTAAAAGCTTGAGAAGCGCATTTGAATACATCAATATTTGATCTTCGACTTACTAATTTTTTGAAGTTTTCTGGCATTGTTCTTTCAACAATTTCACCTTTATAATTTTCAACTGCATCTCCTGGCATAGCTTTTATATTACATCTACAAGTATAAGTTTTACCAGCAGCATTATAGCCAATAAAAGTACAATCTTTACCACAAAGATTAATATTTTCATCATAATAATCTTTTCTTCTTGAATCAAGTAATACATCATTTCCATTCTCATTAGTGAAAGGAGTACATATATCATTATAAAATGGACTATAAGCATCGAATACATCGTATCCACTAGATATTACAGAGGCTGTCTTACTTTGGAATAAATTTAATAAATTATATGGACTACCAAATGGATTTGTAACTGTGACTTCTGTATTTTCTTGTTGGCATACACTCAAAGGTAAAAAGGCTCCTAATGATGTTGAGAATAATTGATAATCTACCTCAGGGAATTCTGGTAATATTCCTGATATATTAAATTCTTTCATTACATCAGATTTTACTATAATTAATTCTTCTTCTTCTGGTAAACCATATTTCTTTTTTAATATCTGTTCACATTCTGATATATTCAAAATTGTCGTATTAGTATTTGGGTCATCTTTTGTATCATCGCCTCCATCAATTAATTTTTTTAATTTTTCTAATTCTAATTTAACAGAGGTTAATTCTATTGAAATATTATTACCTATATATACATGACTTTCTGGTAAATTATAAACTTTTCCATTTCCGAAATAATTACGATAATCAGATAAAATTTTATTTACATCGCAATTATATGAGGCGCAAATATATTGGAATAAACTACTAGATATTATTTGATTAATATCAAGAGTATTATTAAGTAAATCATAAGGAGATTTTAATCCGAAAGGATTACGCATAAGGATAATAACAGCAGCTGAACTATTAACATTACAAGCACCACCTAAGACATCAGTTACAGGGCAGAATTCAACACATTCATGAGTTTCGTATTTAAAGTAAGGAAATTCTTTTGGGCATTGGAAATTATATAAACATACATCACAATCTTCACCGCAATCATCTTCATCAATGGCAATTTCATAATTATGATAGTAAGGATATATACCACATTTATGTTGTTTTCTATAACATTGACCTTCTTTTTTATTATATCTAATTAAATCATAATATTTCGAATCTCTACAAGCAAGACAATTCATAGAACAAGAAGTACCCCATCTTTCACATTCTTTACATCGGACATAACAGTAAGATAAAGTATGCCAATCAGGAATTTCAACATATGTTCTATTTCTTTTAGTTCCACAATAAAAGTCTTCAGCGGGTTGTCTATATGAATCATTTCTTTGTTTACAATTTAAACAAATTTTTTCTTCATTTTCTGTAATACATACACCTCCTACTTTTAATTCTGGGTCATGAGGATATTGTTTTGTACCATGACATACATCTCTTTCAAAGCATTTGAATGTTTTTCTTGTGACATTAAATGGATCTTCTTTATAATATCCTTCTTCACATTCGGTACATCTATCTGTTTCTAATACGGAACATTTATGACATCCTTTTTTACATCCTGTTAATAAATTACATTTACTATCAATTACATGATAGAATTGTTTTACACTATAAGTCAAATTATCATTACCATATTCTGTATAATTAAAATATGGAATTTTATCTTTTTCAAAACATTTATTATCATAAGTATATTGCTCAGGAGTAAACTCAGTTTTACAATTGATACATCTTCCTTTGGATAAAGTCTTAGGCTCTTCGAAATAAGGAGTTAAACAATAATCACAAGATTTATTACAACTTGTTCTTTCTGGAGGTAAAAGCCAAGTACTTCTACATTCATCACATGAATCAGGTCCTTGACAAACTTTACAATTGGCAAAACATGGACACATTTTTTCCATACCTTCTGTTTTATTTGGGTCTGATTTATAACAACCGTCACCTTCACATGAAGGATGACATGATCCAGGTATACCGCCATTTAATTTTGTTTGATTACAATAGAAAAATAGATTTGCTTTACATTTTGAACATTTATTATTTTTATCATCACCTTTTGCATTACATTCAGCACAATTTTTATGACATTTTCTCCATACCCAATCTCCTTTATTTGTACTATTATTTTTATCTAAAAATAATACTTCGTCTAATTTCAAAAGTTTTTCCCATTTTTCTTTATCTGAAGCATTAAAGCAAGTTCTATAGTCATCTTCATAAGGGAAATAATTGTCTTCAATATTACAATAATTTTGTTTACAATTTGTAGTGGGAGGAACACTATTTAAGAAAGGACCATAGCATCTTTTACAAGCGATATCACATTTGAGACAATTATAATAACTCGAATTTGAGCCACAGCCAGTTGTATCCACACCTTTTTTGATAGGATAATATCCATGCTGACAATCGAAGCAATGATGATCTTCAGGTGTGCTATTTTCATCACAGCCTAAACATTGATCTTGGCATTTTGGATATTTAATATCAATTCGACATGTTCTACCTAATAAATAAGTTTTATCAGGATTTATTTTTGAAGCAGTGTAATCAAGATAAGAATCTTCTTCATTATGATATTCTTTAATATATAAATCTTTCATAGCAGCAGGATCATAATCTTTATTTAATTCAAGGCTTTTATTTCCATTATATATTACCATATTATTCATATTAACAAATCTGAAATAAACTTTAGCATTTTGCATGAAAGTTGGATAAGGATTTACCATAAAAGTATCGATATGCTTACTTAATGGTTTTGTTGCATTACCATTAGGACATACTCCATAGAATTTAACATTACCAGCAACATGATTACAATCAGGATAGTTCATCATAATTAAATTAACATTTTTTTTATTTGCTGATACAACATGAGTATATAATACACCTAAGTAATCTTTGAATTTAACAAAGAGAGGATTTGTTACTCCTAAGCCATCGAATTGGTTGAAATCAAAATATGGTATTTTTTTAACATCAGAAGTGACATTATATGCTCGGAAATATTTAGCATAATCTTTTCCATCATTTTCTACTTCGCAAATGATTAAAATATTTTTATCAAAAGTGGTAATATCTACAGTATAGTCATCAGCTTCATTAGTAAATCTACAATTGGTAGATAAATAATCATATCTTATTACTTTAAATCCAGTAGGATTTATATCTAAGTGATAATAGTATAAATCTTTTCCGGTGTTACCATTGGGTATATTCTCATAATCTTTGTTTCCTGTTTGGAAAAGAATAATGACCTCATTATCTTTATAAGGCATGGCTTTAAGATAATTGAATTGAGTATAGAAAGCTTTGATTAAATAAGGCTCATCTTGTTCTACAATACCTGTTTCACCAATTTTGAAATGTTGGATACCTAATAATGAGTTAATTAATAGGCTTTCATCTAAGACATATACACAATATACATTATTCTCACTTAGTTCAAAGCAACTTATATATTTACTATAAGAATATAAAGTATAACCATTTAATTCTGAGTTGTCTTTTGGATCGAAAATTCTTAAATTGATGGTAGTTTGGACGTAATTTGCAGAAGGCTTAGTAATTCCAGAGAAAAATATTTTTCCACTCTTTAAAGTAAAAGCTGAAGCTTGTTCATGAAAAGTGGAATAATCTTTAGATCCAACTTTTTGGCCTTCATCTTTTAATTGAGTTAAATATTCTTTTCCTAAAGTTTTGTGATATAAGGTATATCCATCTTCACCATTGATAGTTTTACTTTCCATTACTTGAGCATTTCCTGTGTAGCTAATATCTAAAAGGGAATTATGATAAAGGAAATTTCCTCTCTCGTCCAATTTGGACATGAGCATTTTTTGTCCATTGTAGACTTTGGATAGGATCAAATTATCTCCGTCTTTGGTGTGGCAGACTTTTCCTAACTCGGCATTTTCGTGGATTATGTCATTGGTATATTTGAAAGTTCCACAAAGACATGCGTAGAAAAGTGTTAGAATTAAATATCTTAACCTCATCTTTTAATTTATTATTTTTTTAATCTGTGTCTCTTTGTATCAAAATAAAAATTAATAATTTTAATAATGAATTTGCAAATTTTAATGTTTGATAAATAATTTATTGAATAAAAATATATTAATTTTTCTATTTTTAATAATAATATTATTTAAATAAAAATTAATTATTTTGGGGAT
>JAFXSE010000015.1 GCA_017525855.1 Bacilli bacterium | reverse complement strand
ATCCCCAATCCCCAATCCCCAATCCCCATGTATCATTTCAAAAATAAAAATAAATATATAATTTAAATAATAATTAATTAAAAAAATATATAATCCATAATTAATAAATTAAATTAAATAAATTAAAAAAAATAAATTATATATTACAAACAAATATGAGCAAAGATACAGGAGACGAAAAAGATAATGTTTTATTCAAAAAATTACGTAAATTAATAAATTTAATCGATCAGCTTCGTGATTGTGGTGTAAATGAATACATCAAATTACCTCGTATATGTTCTCTCGGAACCCAAAGTTCAGGAAAGTCCTCAGTTTTAGAATCAATTGTAGGTTTAGACTTTTTACCAAGAGGAGATGGTGTAGTTACCCGTAGACCATTAGAACTTCGTTTATGTCATATAAATTCAGGTGAACCATGGGCTGTATTTGAAGAAAGAAAAGGTCAAAAATTTACAGATTTTATTAAAGTAAGAGAAACAATCGAAGCTTTGACTGATGAAGTATGCGGAAAAGATAAAAATATTTTAGATAAACCTATAGTATTAAATGTTTATTCACAAACATGTCCAGATCTTACTTTAGTCGATTTACCCGGGGTAACAAGAGTACCTATAGCAGGTCAACCCAAAAACATAGAAGAAGTTACTAAGGCTATGTGTAGAAGATATGCTAGTGATCCTTTGACTATAATATTATGTGTTATTGCTGCCAATAGTGATATTGCTACTTCAGATGGTCTTATGCTTGCTAAAGAAATTGATACTACTGGTTCAAGAACAATTGGTGTTTTGACTAAATTAGATATTATGGATCATGGTACTGATGCGAGAAAAGCTTTATTAAATGAAGAAATTCCTTTAAAATTAGGATATGTTGGTGTTAAAAATAGATCCAAACAAGATTTGATAAATAAAACAACTATGGCTGAAACTCAAAGAAAAGAAAAAGAATTCTTTAAATCGCATCCTGCTTATAAAAATTTACCAGCTGGACATTTAGGTACTGAGGTACTTATTAATAAATTAACCAAAATATATTTCAAAATTATTAGAGAAAATTTACCCAAAATTGTTAAGGCAATTAATGAAAGATTAAAAACTGCTGAAGAAGAATTATCAAGTTTAGGACAACCTATGCCTACTGATGATGCAGGTAAAATGAGTTTATTATGGAATATGATTAATGAATATTGTGATATATTTAGAAAAGTCTTACAAGGAAAATATAATAATAAAAGAATAAATTTCTTAGAAGGAGAAGGAGGGTACAAAATTAAAATATTATACAAAAAATTATTGGAAGAATTTACTAAAGATTATAAAGCTACAGCTGGATATAGTGATGAAAATATCAACTATGCTTTGACTATACACGAAGGAGATTCAATTCCTGGATTTCCAAGTGTAGATGCTTTTATTTATTTATTAAGACCACAATTAGAAAAATTAAAAGATCCTATCGAAGAATGTTTCCAAGAAGTTTTCCAATATATAGATTTCTTATCAGGAAAAATATTAGAAAAGACATTTACAAGATTCCCTCAAGCAATAAATGATATGTCCGATTTAGTCAGTAATTATTTAATCGAAGAAAGAGATAAAACCAAATATTTAATAGATAGTGTAGTTGATATGGAAATCAACTATTTATTTACTAATGATTATGACTATTTAAATAATTTCACTACATTTATTCCAAAACAATCGCGTCCAGTCCAAGGTGGAAATCAAGGCCAAAATGATGGTAATAACAAGCAGCAAGGAAATATGAATAATAATAATAATATGAACAATGAAATTAAACCCCAACCACCAATTGATGCTAAAACTATTTTCATTAAAGAAATAAGAAACAGAATTGAAGCCTACTTTAAATTAATTGTAAGAAATTTAAGAGATAGTATTCCTAAAATAATGGGTAATTATTTAGTAAAAGAAATTGAAGAAAATATGCAACTTAAATTATATAACAAATTATATAATGCTAGAGAAATGACTGATTTATTAAGTGAACCTGAAAGTGTAGCTGAAAGAAGAAAGGAATTAAATGATATGATAAAAGTTATGAGAAATGCCCAAAAGATATTAAGAAGAGATCCTGATCTTATGACTGTAATGCAAATTAATATAAGTGATAGTGATATTGCACCTCAACAAAAAAATAACGAAGATGCCAAAAAACCTGCTGAAAAGAAAGAGGTCAAACCTGCTGCACCAGAAAAACCAAAAGAAAATCCAAAACCTCCACAACCTGCTCTTAAACCTAATGAAAAAGATGGAAAGAAAAAAACCTATGGAAACTTATTTGGATAAATGAATTTATTTAATGATTTACTTATAGTTTATTATATGAAATTTAATTAATTATAAAAACGATAATTCATATTTTAGATTAATTATATTTTAAATAATAATAAAATATATTAATTAAAGTGTATTATTATTTAAATTATTTTTTAAATAATAAGTAATTAATAAATTGGGGATT
>JAFXSE010000101.1 GCA_017525855.1 Bacilli bacterium | reverse complement strand
TCTTCTGAACCATTATAAAATGTTTTTCCATCATCTGAATAATTTATATATTCTGATTTAGTTGAAGTCAAAGTTTTATTAAAAATCATATATCCACTATTTTTACCTTTGAAAATTCCATCAACTTTGCTAAAAGAAGTAATATTTTTCATATCATCTAAAGTTTTGGCGTATGAAATGTTATCTGGAGTTTTTTTATTTTTTAATGTTTCTCCTGGTTTATAATTATCTAAATGAACTATACGAATTCTTTTTATTTGTTTATCATTATTTTTCTTTATTTCTGAGAACATTCCTTTTGTACAATTAGGATGCCAAGATAAAGGGGAAGAAAAAGCCCAACCTTCATCATGAAGGTCATAACCCATATATTCAGTATTATTTTTGGATTCTTCAATATTAATAAGAGCTGGGCCTATATTTCCTTCTCTATTTTTCCTAACTTCTTGTACTCCATAAAAATAGGCATATCTATTCATATTACCAACAGCATAAACTGATAAAGGACGCGGCATATATCCTAAAATTTTTGAACTTGATTTTTCAGAAAATCTTGTAGTCATAGTAAGACCTAATTTTCCATCTGGAGAAATAATTGTTGTTTCTTCATATCCAGGAAAATGAGTTAATGGATAATTATCCTCTGAAACTAAACTTTGAAATACAGATTTTGCTAAAGTAGAATCAGAAGAACCAGCCCCAGCTAAGGTAATGGCTTCTCCCCCATTAGTAAATTGTTTAATTTCTCCTCCTCTTAATATTCCATCTTTAAAAATTCCTTGTTCCTCATCTTCATAATCAATTAAACCTAAGGTACTTATTATTTGAACATTACTAATTGTAAAATTTTCCTCTCCTTTATCAAGTTTCCCTATAAAGTTTATATTATTATAGACACTAGATAAAGTTGTCCAACCAATATGTTCATCAGGTGAAACTATTATTTCTGACCAAACCATATATACACCTTCCATATTTACTACTTCTTGTGGATATATGACCGGATATAATTTTGAATCTTTACAATCATCTATATTTGGTTGGCATTCTAAAATATAATCACCGGTTAATATTTTTTTGTTATCATCAAAAGGCATTAATCTAATTCCATTAGATCGATAGTATTTTTCCCATTTACCTGCCCATAATTCCTTTAAATTTGATCCATCTTCATCCATAACACCAATATAAGTTATATTTTCTTTTTCTATACTTTCATTTTTATAAGTTAGTATTATATGGCCAGTTTTGGAATATATGGCGTGAGAATCATATATTATTCCTTCTGGAAGATTTACTGTTTCAATTGAAGTGAATTTATAGGAAGGTTCATCAGAAGGTGTAATATCTTTATCATCTTCATCTTTATCTTTATCATCTTTATCTTTATCATCTTTATCTTTATCTTTATTTTTGATGGCAACAACTATGATAATAATAGCGACAATAATTATAAGACATGATACACCTAAAATAATAAATTTTGTCCTTCTTTTCTTGGCTGTTCCCTCTTCATCAAGCATTTTATCGACTTGCTTTTCTGTTTCCATCTCTTCCATCTTTTTAAATAAAAATAAATAAGTATAAATATTTAATTAATAAAATATTTTAAAAAATATTTTTATTCTTTTTTAATTTATTATAAATCTTAATTATTATTTAATTATTATTATTATTTATGATTTTGG
>JAFXSE010000100.1 GCA_017525855.1 Bacilli bacterium | reverse complement strand
AATCCCCATCCCCAATCCCCATGTAAAATAATTATTTAATTACTGAATTCATACTCAATAAATTATTAATTAATAATTTAATTTAATTTTTTTTAAAATGAGTATTTTAATTATTTTTATTTTGGTGTAGTTCCATCAGGTTCAATACCCCAAATGAGTTTATCTCCATCATACATAGTAATATAAGGTGTTTCTTTCATAACATTTTGTTCTAAACCTTGGAAAGAATAGTCATTAGAAGGATCCCATATTCCTTGTTTTGGGTCAGGAATGGAAATTCTAAATTGACATTCAGATCTATGTTCAGATTGTCCTGTAGGCATAACAACTCTTCCATCATTAAAACTAATTTTAACATAATAAACAGTACCCTTATATAGATGTGGTCCACTTATAGATACTTCTCCTTCAGTACCTTTATGTTGGTCATTTCCGATTCTAACAGTAATATCATCTAAAGTTAATCCAGCATCAAGAACTTCTGAAATATCGAAATAATAATTATAAGATAAATCTTTAATAACTCTAGTAGGCCAAGCCGAGTGATTCATAGCATAAACTTTTAATTCAGTATAAGTACCTGCTGCTTGGTTGATTGATGCAGAAATTAAAAATTCAGGCCATTTTGGGGTTTCGATTGGGGGAAAATCAGCTAATGGTTTTCCACCATAATCATTAATCATACCACATAATGCAGCAGTAAATCCAGCATTGTAATCTATAGCAACTTCTGTATTTTGATATGAACCAACTGCATCAGTAAATGATCCATCTTGATTTGGACCTCCTTCTAAAGCACCATAAAGTACATGGGCATATTCAGTCTGGAATTCATTCTCATCATCAGTACCTAAACTGTTCCAATGATCATCATGTATACCTGAGGCTGCTCTATGATGTACTGATCTAGCATTTTTTTCTCCCATTCCAATTACATAACTAAGTCCTAAATTATTTTTACCAAAAAAGTATTCCATTTGATCTTTTGCAAATGCTTTATATTTAGTATATAATTCATTATTATCTTTGAATAATTTATCAGCAGCGACAAGTGCAAGGAATACTGTATTTGCTGCATGACGAGTTGATCCCCATTGGAAAAGCCAAGCCATTCCATCTGGAGTATATTGTACTTTTTTTCCATCATATCCAGTAGTCCAGTATTCTAAATGTCTATGAATTTGCTCTATCCATTCTTCTTTTCCTGTATTTAAAGCATATAATAAAGCAGCACCTTGAGAATGATCATCCCAGCAAAATCCCCAGGTATATTTTCTTGTTGTGGATTGAGTTTCAGTTGGGAATTTAGGAATAAAATCTTTTTCACATTCATCTAAATATTTCTGATCTCCAGTGGCCATATACATCCAGTTTGCAGCATAAAATAATTCATCATAGAAATCTGTAGCAGGATAATAACTTTTAGCCATACCCTGGTCATCATTGCTTCTATTTTTATCAGCTGCTTCATATAAAGATTTAGCATGGGTTAAATAACTAGGTTCTTTAAATATTAAATAACCTGAAGCAAGTGCTGAGGCACATAAAGCAAGAACAGAAGTTGCAGAAGTTGTATCATATGGTCTTTCATCTAGTCCAGTAGCTAATTTCATTTTTCTTAAATAAACTTCTGGACTTCCCCACCAAGTATGGTCAAAACCATCTTTTCCAATTGTGGCAACAACAGATCCTCCTTGATCAGCAGCTAAAATATAATCTAATCCCCATTTTAAATTATTTAAATATTTTTTATCTAATCCAGCTTTTTTTACAGCATCTCCATATTCTAAATATCCCCAGGAAAGAACAGTAGCAGTATATGCTATTGTTAATGCAAATTTAAAATGATCACCTGCATCGAACCATCCACCTGGAATTATATCATTTTCCATTGAATCTCCTCTCCAAGAAACTTCATTCCATTCTGGAAGAACTCCAGCTTGTTGGACTTCATAAAAGAATAAGGATTTTTGTAGGGCTTCAGCGTAATTTATATTCATATCTGCTGATTTAACTGGAAAAGGTTGGGAAGATAATAAAAGAAAGATTAAAAAGTACGTTGTAAATTTTTTTGACATTTTTTGTTTTTAATAATTAATAATTAATTTTTGTTAATTTATAATGTTTTATTAATGATTTATTATTATTTATTTTTTATTATTAATTTAATTTTTATTACATTTATAAATTTATTTATTTCTTTAATGGGGATTGGGGATT
>JAFXSE010000099.1 GCA_017525855.1 Bacilli bacterium | reverse complement strand
CTTCTTTTTTTTCTTCTTTTTTTTCTTCATCTTTTTCATTAGAAGTACTACTTTTTGATTTAGTTTGTGTATTTGTTTTTTCTTCACTTGTGTTACTATTTGAGTTTTTTGATAGAGTCAATTGAACTGCACCTGTTAATTTATCTATTCTTTTTGATGCAGGTTCGCTCTGCCTTATAACAGTTCCGCCAGTTCCTACAAAAGTAACTTTAACTCCTAATTTAGTTGCCATTGCTTGTGCCGTTGTTTGGGAATATCCAATAAAGCTAGGTAGCAATGTATAATTACTATTGTTCTTATATGGTCCCTCGCCTATTGTTTCTTTTTCATATTCTTCATTAATAGAAAAACTAAATTCTTTTTCTTCACTATGTTTTTCTTTACCAAGATTAATTTTCATAGCTTCAATAATATCTTTTCTGCTTTGTTCATTAGGTATATAATTCCATAAAATCATTTTAGCTCTTTCATCATAAATACTTTGACCACTACCTTGTAAATAAAGTTGATCAATTGTTACTAAACTTCCATCTTCTTTTGCTAAATCATTAGTTAAAAGATCTTCTGCAATACTATAGAATGATAATATTTGATCTGTTGTAAAATTAGTATCAAAGTTATTTGAAATAGTATTTAATATTTTTAAGAATTGTTTAGTACTTTTAACTGTTTTAATTTTATTTAACATAGCTTCAATTACAAGTTGTTGATTTCTTCCTCTATCAAGATCACCAGCAGCTAATTGTTTCCTGTTTCTTGTAAGTACTAAAGCTCCTTCACCATTTAGATGTTGCCATCCTTTAGAAATACATACTTCTTCTTCTCTATTAGAGTTATCCGTACATAAATCTTTTGGAACCTCTACGTCTATTCCACCTAATGCATCTACTAAACCTACTAATCCTTTAAAATTAATTTTGGCATAGTAATCAATTGTAATATCAAAATATTCTTCTATTGTATTCATCATACAATCATTGCCATATACAGCTGCATGAGTAATTTTGTTTTCTGCTTTATCTTTCCAACAAGCAATTGGTACATAGCTATCTCTAGGTATACTTAACATAGTAGCATTTAATGTTTTAGGATTAAATGTTATTAAAATTAATGAGTCACCATGAGCTGCTGTATTTTTTTCTAATCCCTCATCAGGTGAATCAACTCCCATTAATAAGATAGTAAATGGTTCTGTTATATTTTTTCCTCTGGAAGATATTTCTTTTGTGCTGACATCTTTCTTTTTTACCTTCTTTTCTTTGGTAATGATTATTTTAGTTTCTTCTTTAATATTACTATATGCTTCTATACTATTAAAAATTGGTTCATAATTAGTAGTAATAAAGATTGCATCTATTTCTTCATTATATAAATCTGTCATCATTTCTTGATAGCTATCATAATAAACTATTTCATTTTCATCTTCTAGTTTTTTTTCTTTAATTATTTCCCTTGGTATTATATAACCATCTGTTGACTTTTTATCTGATAATATACCTATTATGTAATCATTTACATCATTAACACTATCACAATCTTTTTTACTTAGTGTTATTAAACTTGATGAATATGTAATATATTCTTTATTAAAACTTCCTATATAATTGTAAATATAAAAAATTATACCACTTATTATACTAGTAATTATTATGTATATAATTAAAGATGTATATATTCCTTTCTTAGCAATATTTCTCTTTAATTTTTTTTGTTTACTCATTTTCTTTTTTGTAAATATAAAGATTATTAAATATATACTTACTACTATGGCTATCATTAAATATATATATTTTGGAATACTTCCACCCATTTGTTTTAAGTTTAATAAATTATATACTGTAAAACCACAAGTAATTAGAGATAAGAAACTTAGTAGAGTTATTATTGCTTTTCCTTTAGGTTTTATGATTTTTTCATTTTCTATTCTTTTTTCTCTCATAAAATCCTCCTATTTCAACTCTACTATAGATAATTTCTTATCTTCATGAACAATTATTATTGTTGCTTTTGTTTGATAATTATCATCAAAGTTATCCTTATAACTCCATGAAACACTTACTTGAAAAGCATTATCATCACCATTATTATCTCCAAATTCATAGGAAATATTTTCTATTTTATTTATTTTTACACTTTCAACACTAGGTAATTTTTGAGTCCTATTACCGTATAAGTTTGTTTCTACATATTTATATATTGTATCTTTTGCTTTTTCTAGGAAAGTTTCCTTAGCATCTTTATGTACAAAAATTTCTCCACCAATATCAGTTTTTGCTAATTTATCTTTTAATGAATAAAAGTCTATAATAAACAATTTGCTTACACTTTTAGCATATTCTTTTTCATTTATCTTTTTTTCGGATAAGATTTTTGATAAGTTTTTAAATTCTTTTTTATATTCATCATTTTTTGTATCTTTTAATGTATATCCATATTCCTTTATTTCATCTATTACTTTAGATTTTGTTACTTCTTTTGTTCCATAGAATTTTAAATATAAAAATACTAATAATGCAATTAACAGTATTATAAATATTAAAACAATTTTCCTTTTTACACTTTTTTTTAATTTCATAATTGCTCCTTATTACTTTTTATCCTGTCCTTTTTTTATTAAATCAAATACTATCATATCATTTGAAACATCTAGTAATTCTTCAGCATAATCAGACTTTTTTTCAATATAGTTTTTATCTATAGCTTCATCTGTTAATGATAAATATTCTCCTTTTTGAGCATTATAATAAACTCTATCTGTTACCCAATTTCCATTAGGAAATACAACAATATTATTACCTCTAATATTAAATATATCGTGTCCTAAAGAATAATTGTTTTTGATTCCTAACATATTGCCAAGGGTTGGCATAGCATCATACATTCCCATTACATCAGTTATTTCTGTGTTATATTTTTTATCTTTTGTCCAAATAATAAACGGAACTTTTCTATTCAATTCATATTGATAATTATCAAATTTTACGTAACTTGGATCTTCCTCATCAAGTATATCATCATTTTCTTTATCATAGTTATATAGTTTTTCATATTCATTTTTAGGAAGTCTAGCATCATGATCACCATATATTACAATAGCAGTATTATCTAAAAGACCTTTTTGATCTAATTCATTTATGAATTCTCCTAGTGCTTCATCTGCATAGTGAACTGACTTAAAGTAATTACCTAATTTTGTCTCTTCCATATATGGATATACAACTTCCTCTGTAGTTCCATCATCTTTTGTTACTTGTTCTTTTAGACTAACGCTATAATCTCCATATTTTGTAGTTTCAGAAAATGGAGTATGGTTTGTTAAAGTAATTAATAAACCATAATAGTGTTCATGTTCTTTACTTATTTGTTCTATATAATCTACTGATTGTTTAAAGAAGTCTTTATCACTAATTCCTAATCCAATTGTATTATCTTTAGTTACATTGTAGTCTACTTTACTATAAAACTTGTCAAATCCAAAGTTCTTATGCATTACTCGTCTGTTCCAAAAGTCTGCAGTATTACCATGCATGCTAAAGGTATAGTATCCTTGTTCTTTTAATAACGATGGAGTTGCTATATACTTTCTATCTGAATATGATACAAAAGCCGTTCCACTTTTTGTTGGCATAAGAGAAGTGTTAAATGTAAGTTCTGCATCACTACTTGTTCCTACACTTACTTGTGAATAATAATTAGAAAAATAAATACCTTCACTAGCTAAACGTTTAAAGTTCGGTGCAACATCTATTCCATTAAATGAAGTATTAAGAGCAATCGTTTGTATACTTTCAGCATGTATTACAATAATATTTTTTCCTTTTAATATGTTAGTATACTCGTTTTCTTTTGTATATTCAGCTTGCTTCATTTTCTTATCAAAATAATCTTTAAATTTTTTTGATGCACTATCATATCCAAACATGGAATTTATTTTTGGTTGTAAACTAGTAATACCATCATTTATTTGGTATAAATATATACCAAATCGTTGAACAACATATTCTTTATTCCATTGTTTTATGAATCTGCTAATCTCAATACCAGATAATGTTATGCAAAAGATAAGTAATGTTATTCCTCCTGTTGCAATTGTTTTTATAAAGTTTTCTTTGCTTTTTCTTTTTATTGTGATTTTATGCTTATATGTTTTTCTTTTCATAATTATATAAGCATAGAAAACAAAGGTAGGAATTAAGTATACTAAATCTTTGATTTGTAAAACATTTTGAACTACTGCATCTCCTACTGGTGCAATGAATTGTGTAAGTGAAAGCATTGAAAAGCTGGCAAAAGATGAATAATATGTGTAATAAATTGAATTAACAGTTGTTATTAAAGTAAAAACAAATGTTAAAACAGCTAAGTATCTTACTCCTGATTTATTCTTCTTAAAAAGAAACGAAAATGATCCTAATATTAGAATGACGGCTAGATCAGCTATTATTGGCTTTGGTAGTAACAAAGTTATTATACTGTCCATAGTCATAAAACGGAGTATGGTTGCATTAATAAGGTTAACAATTACGAAACATGAAAACACTTTATTTTCTTTTATAAATTTTGAAATAAGGTGATTTTCTTTTATCTCCTTACATTTTGTTATAAATTTATCTTTTAGGCTCTTCAATTTATTCATTTCTATACCTCGCTTATTTTTTTATTATATCACCATTATAATTATTTTTCAATGTGTCTATATGTTCGAAGGTGCTCTCATATTTTAACATATTTTTTAGTTATAATCAAAAAAAGAAACGTTACTTATTGTACGCTTCAAATTTTTTAGCTAAAACTTTACCAGGATAGCTTTTATCTCTTAATAACGGAGAAATGCTTTCTTGATTATTTAAAGTATATATAATTTTTGCAATATATTCAGAACAGTCTACTACATGTAACCATTCTTCTTTTTTATAATTGTTATCAATATAACTTACATTTGTTGTGTAGATTCCATCAAATTTCTTATCTTCATAATATTTATTAAATTTATCTATTCCATTTGTGAAAAGAGCAAATGTGCACATTACATAAATATGTTCTACACCTCTTTTCTTTAGTTCATCAATAACATCAAACATTGAGCCACCTGATGCTATCATGTCATCTACCACAATGGCAGTTTTTCCTTTTATATTTTGGTTTCCTGAATAAGAGTGTTCAATAATTGGATTCTTACCATCAACTATTGTATTGTAATCTCTTTTTTTATAAAAGCTACCTGCATCTTTTGTTATGTATGGGCTATTAAATGAGTTAAGATAGAAATCTCTTCTTCCTGCTGCTCCTCCATCTGGTGCAACAAAGATTACATCCATTAATTGTTCCATATCTGTATCATTAATAAACTCTTCTAACATGACATTAGTTGCAAAAAAGTTATCAAACTCAGTGTAAGCAAGAGCTTGTTGTACTCCTTCATCATGAGCATCAAATGTTATTAGTCTTTTTATATAGGGGTCAACATCTAATTCGCGTAAGTTAGCAGCACAACTTAAAGCTTCTCTGCCATTTCTTCTGTGTTGCCTTCCTGCATAAAGTAAAGGCATGATTATAGATAAGCTATTAGGATGACATTTGCATGCTCCAACTGTATCTTTTAGTTGTTGATTTAAATCATTAGGTGATGTGTGATTAATAAAGCCATGCATTTTATATTCTAATGAATAGTTACCAATATCTTGAAAAATATATACATCTTGATCACGAACTGAATCAAGAAGTTCTACTTTACCGTGTCCATCGCTAAACCACACTTCTTTTGTAGGCAAAATAAATGAACTGTTTGTATCATAAAAACTTTGTAAATGGTTATCAACTTTTTGTCCTAATTCTAAAGCACTTTTTAAAACAATTAATTTTAATTTTTCTTTATTATTTGACATAATTTACTCCTATTCTATACATTTTAATTTTAGCAAATGTATATCTCATTGTAAACGCTTCAAAAGGATATTTACAAAATATTACAAAAAAAGATTCTAATAAGAATCATGGTAAAAATTAGTTTGCTTTCCAAATTGCAGTTAAAGTATGGTCTTTATTTTGAGTTACTTTTGTATCACTTTTCACATAGTATGGTTCATATTCTGTTGCCGTTCCTTTTTCTAGTTGAATATATTTTAAATGTGCATTTCCTTGACCTCTACCATAGGATAAATAAATATGGTTAATTTTTTTACTACTTGTAGATGTTACAGTATATCTTTTTAAGGCATTTAAACTTACATTGTTTTCCATAGTTAGATTTGTATTTAAATAAGCATACCCTATTCCTATAGACAAAACTAAAAATATTAGTAAATATATATACTTTCTTTTCATATTAACGCAGTCTCCTATAATAATTATACCCAACATACAAAAAAAACAAGCATTAAAATGCTTGTGATTAGTTGTTGTTTATATCTTTTAATTCTATTTTACTTGTTAATTCTAGTTCTTTATCTTCAGTTGCAGTTATTGCCATACCTAAGACAAATACATATGATAAATAATAAACCCAAACCATTAATATAATAATGTTTGAAATACTTCCATAAAATAAGTTATAGTTTGAAAACTCTTTAACATAAACAGAATATAATTCAGTACCTAATATCCACATTATTGTTGTAAATATTGGTCCATAGTTATTTCTCATTCCTTTTGTTTCCATTTTTTCATCTGGGGCTATATTATAAATAACTTTCACCATATAAAACATTATTACCATGGTCAATGGAATATTTACTAGGTTAAATAAGTTTGATAAAAACTCTATTATTCTTAAATCTCCATACTCCATTCTTAAAATATTAAAGATACTATTTCCAAATACAGGCACAGCTAATGTAAATATTATTACACATACTAATATAAATGTTATCAATATCGCTTTTAGGCGTCTTCCCATATAGCCCTTTCCTTTTATGCCATAGATTTCATTTGAAGTAATTATAATAGAATGTGCTCCATTTGAAGCTAGAAAAAAGGCAGTTGTTAAAAACACAATAATGTTGAAGGTTAACCCCTTAGCACTAGTTGTTGTATTTGCAAGACTAGATACAGCTGTAGGTAAAAACTTTTCTATATTTACAAGTGAGTTTAAGGAAATAGAAAAATATGAAGCAATTGTTCCTAGTAAAGCAATTAATGGCACTAATGATAGAACAGTAAAAAAAGCAAGTTGTCCAGGAAGAACTCGCATATATGGTTTACCAATAATATAAATTACTTTCTTTATGAACTTTCTAACTTGCTTCATATTAACTCCCTTTTTATTATTTAAAATCTTCTTTTGAATTGATCATATCAATTGTTGCTTCATTGATGGCATCGTCTATATTTTTGATAGAATCTTCAATCATACTAAATCCAATAGCAGCACCAAATTCATGTGGTAAATTTTTCATTTCTTTAGCTAGTTTTTTACAATATACACCTACTTGTCTTTCACTATATCCAATTAAATAAATTAAGAATTCATTACCATCTGTACGTATTATTTCACTATTTTCTAGTTGTGTATTAACAAGAAGCGCCGCCGCTTTAATAATGAGATTATCTCCTTCGCTATGTCCATAATTATCATTAACATACTTTACTTTGTTTAGGTCCACAACTACTACAGCTTGTGGATAGATATTACATTCTTCCCACTCAGGCATTTTTGCATTTAAATAATTTCTATTTTTTAAAGAAGTAAGCATATCTGTATATTTATGTCTATCTATCTTTTGAGCTTTCTTTCTCTTCTTTTTCCTTTTAATTATTAAATAGAATAGTGCTATTGCAATTAAAGGAATGAATATAATTAGTAATGCAATTAAGTAAATTGTTTCAAAAGTTTCTCCTTTAAATATTGATTCAGTTAAACTTTTTACTCCATTATTACGATAATTATAATATGAATTAGTATTAATTATATAGTTCATTAAATTATAAAATGGCTGATTGCTTGATTTAACCATAAATTTATAATCATTCATTATTGTATCAATATATAAAATATTATAATCTTTAAATTTTGATTTATTATAGTTATATACTTCTCTATCTAAAACGATAACCTCATTTTTTGCTTTAGATAAAATTTTATCAATACTGTTATATGTAGTTATATTAGATCTACTGTTAGTTGAAAAATAATTATATAGGGAATCATTATCTAACATTACAACTTTTTGTCCTTTGAGACTTTCAAACGAATTGACAATGTGTTCATCTTCTTCTTTACCTAAAACTACATAGTTTTCAATAAATGTAGAAATTGTAGCTAAATATTTATCATTTGAATAATTGTAGTAATCAAAGTAAATATCTATTTCTCCATCATCAATTGCTTTTTTTAATGCTTTTTGATTTTTATATTTTTTAAACTTAAATTCAATATCTGTAAGGCGAGACACTCTATTTATGTATTCACCTGCAATACCAGATATAGAGCTACTTGCTTTTAACTCATATGGAGGATTTTCTATATAGCCATAAGTATATGTCTTAGAAACTAGTGATGTTTTTACTTTATCACTTAAATCATTTTTTTCAACGTAGTAATCTAAATAAGCATTATTATATTCCTCTACATATTTAGTTTCTTTCCATTTATTATAGTATTTTTTAAAAATTTTATTTAATTGATCATTATTATCGCTAAGTGTTAATACAACTTTTTTGTTCATTTCAGTAAAATAATAGTTTATAGAATAGTCAACTTGTCCAATTGTATTATCTAAATACATAATATTTGGAACAATAATCATATCTACTTCACCATTATTTAAGGCTTTATACAAATCATTTATATTTGAATAATTTTTAAATGATAAGTTTGTACCACTTTTTAGATAATAACTTAGTTCATCTCTATCACTTTCAAATACACCAAATGTTAAGTTTTTCATATCTGAAATTCTATTTAGTCTTTTATATGATTTACCTATAGCTATATAACTATCAGTGAATATTAGTAAATCATTTGAATTTAGTTTTGTTTCATTGTCTAGAATTCTTATTCTGTAACTGTTTGTTGTTGGCGTTGATTCTTTTAAATATGGTATTTTATTAAACTCTAATCCTACATTTTTTTCAAAATCATTAACAAATTCAAAGAATACTCCACTACCATTCATACCATATAACGGATAATCATTGATTATTTCAAAGTCAATTGCTTCTTTTTTGTTATCTTCTACCCATTTCTTTTCTATTATAGTTAAAGATGTAGTAGCATCTTCTTTATTGTAATATCTATAGACAATAACAAAAGTTATTATGGCAATAATTATTGGAATAATAACTATTAGTTTTTTCTTCATATTATACTCCTATCTATCAGCTGTCCATTTAATATTTTCGTTATTATGATGTTTATATCCTATTATAGGAAATTTTTCATCTTTATTATTCTTCTTAATAAATATTTGAACATCATAAAACTTTTTTTGTTCATCAGTTAATTGTTCTAATACTTTACCACCAATTTCTTTTGCTTTTGATGTTTCTGTATCATCATTAACTACAGCAATAATATTAATTATCTTACCACTTAATGTTATGTTAATACTTTTTGTAATTTCTAATGTTTTAATATTACTTTTAATTAAATTTTTCTTATTGTTAGTTAATTTTACGTTTTGTATTCCATCAAGCCTGTTACCATATTTTGATGAATTATTAACAAAAACTAAATTATAAGCTATAAATCCTGATATAACTATAGCTATAAATATTGATAAGACTATAATTAATTTTAGATGTTTTCTTAGATATTTTTTCATTTTTTCAACTCCCTATTTTGTTTTAATTATACACTTCTTTTTTATAGATTTCAATCTTGATTATTTTAATTTTAAAAGTTCTTCTGTTAATAATTTGTTAGCAAGCCTTGGATCTGCTTTTCCTTTTGATTCTTTCATTACTTGCCCCATAAGGAATTTTATGGCCCTATCATGTCCATTTTTGTAATCAGTGATGCTTTCTGGATTATCATTTATTACTTTTGTAATTAATTCTAAAATTGCACTATCATCAGTTATATTGGATATATTTTTTTCTTTTATTAAATCTGATATAGAAATATCTCTTTCTAATACATCTTCAATTATATCTTTAACATTTTTACTAGTTAATTCATTTGAATAAGTTTTATTTACTAAATCAATAAACTTATTATCTGTAAGTGTTGTTGTTGCTAATGCTTTATTGGTTTTATTTAAATATGATGCAATATCTCCTAAAAGAAGATTACTTGCTGTTACAAAGTCTATATCTGTATCAATAAATTTATTTAAAAAATCGCTCATTTCTCGATGATTAATTATTTTATCTGCATTAAGTCTAGTAAGTCCTTTTGATACATATATTCTTCTTCTTTCATCTGGTAGCATTGGTATTAATTCTTGCTGGTTTTTTATTTCTTCTTCACTTAAATGAATATATGGAATATCAGGTTCTGGGAAATAGCGATAATCATTTCCTGTTTCTTTAACACGCATTAAAACAGTATCATTTAGTTTAGCATCAAATCTTCTTGTTTGTGGTTTGATTGTTTCATTATTATCATATATTTTTGCTTGACGTTCTATTTCTTTTTTAATACTAAGTCCTACATTACTAATTGAACCTATATTTTTTATTTCTACTTTTGTATTATAGGGGTCATCTTCTTTTTTTCTAATAGATACATTAGCGTCACATCTCATGCTTCCTTCTTCCATTTTACAGTCACTGATTCCTGCATATAGAAGTGTTTCTCTTAATTTCTCAATATATAATTTTGCTTCTTCGCTTGATGAAATACATGGTTTAGTTACTATTTCAATAAGAGGTACTCCAGCTCTATTAAAGTCAAGAAGAGTTACATTTTTTCTGTGTGAACTTTTACATGTATCTTCCTCAATATGCATTTCTTCTATTTCTATTTTCTTTTCTTTTCCATCTACTTCTATAGTTATGTAGCCATCATATCCAATTGGTGTTTCAAATTGAGTAATTTGGTAATTTTTCGGATTATCAGGATAAAAATAGTTTTTTCTATCAAAATGCATTTCACGTCTTATTTTACAATTTAAGACAGTTGCTGCTTTTATTCCTAAGTTGATTACTTCTTTATTTATTGTTGGAAGCGTTCCAGGATATCCTAGATCTATAACATTAGTTAGTGTATTTGCTCCCATACCATATCCATTTATGGAGTTTGAAAATATTTTAGTATTTGTATTTAGTTCTACGTGAACTTCAATACCAATAGTTGGAATATAATTACTCATATTATTCTACTCCTTTCGGACTTAAATTTAGGTTTAACTCTTTTTCGATAAAACTTGCTAATTTATAGATAGTTGCTTCATCAAATGCTTTACCAATTATATGCATACCTATTGGCATATTGTCTTCTTTACTAAACCCTATTGGGATATTCAAACCAGGAAGACCTGCCATGTTTACTGGCATAACTAGAGCATCGTCCATAAAACTTTTTAGTGGATCATCAAGATTACTATCTATATTATAAGCTGTTGTGGTTGTTGTTGGCCCTATTATTAAATCATATTCTTTAAATACTCGTTCAAATTCTTTCTTTAAGTCATCTCTAATTGACAATGCCTTATTGTAGTATGTTTTAGCATTTTCTCCACTTAATAAATATGAGCCAATCATAATGCGTCGTTTTACTTCACGCCCAAAACCATTCTTTCTTGTTTCTAAATATAAATCTTCAATATTTTCTGGATTTTCATAAGAATACCCATATCTAATACCATCAAAACGGGCTAAATTACTACTTGCTTCTCCCATAGTTATTACTTGATAAATACTTACGACATTGTCTAAATATTTCATATCTATCTCATCTACAGTTACACCATTATTCTCTAAGATTCTTTTTGTTTCTATTATTTTTTCTTTTATAGCTGGAGATGTAATATCACTAATAAAGTATTTAGGAATAGCTATTTTCATTCCTTTTACATTTTCTCCAATTAATCTTGTAAAATCCTCTTTTTCTTTTGATGCAGAAGTTAAATCTTTTTCATCTTTTCCAACTATTGCATTTAATAACAGTGCATTATCATAAACATTAGTAGTCATAGGTCCTATTTGATCTAGGCTAGATGCATAAGCTATAAGTCCATAACGTGATACTCTACCATATGTTGGTTTCATCCCAACTATACCACAATAACTAGATGGTTGACGTATACTTCCACCAGTATCACTTCCTAGAGCAATTTTTGTTATGTGAGCGCTAACACATGATGCACTACCTCCACTTGAACCACCTGTTATTTTTTCTTTATTCCAAGGATTACGTGGAGCTCCATAAAAGCTTGTTCTACTGGTAGAACCCATAGCAAACTCATCCATATTTGTTTTACCTATAATAATCATTTTGTTTTCTTTAATTTTATCAACAACGGTTGCATTGTAAATAGGTACAAAGTTATCAAGCATACGTGATGCACATGTAGTTCTTAAATCTTTGGTTACAATATTGTCTTTTACAGCAATTGGTATTCCCCACAAAGGGTTATCTTTTTCAACTTTACCTTCTAGTTTTTTTGCTTCTTCTATTGCCCTTTCTTTATTTAGAGTTATAAAACAATTTAAATATTCATTGGCCTCTATTCTTTCAAAAGTTTCATTAACTAGATCAATAGGTTTTATTTCTTCTTTTACTAATAATTCATGAATTTCTTTAAGTGATAAATCTATATATTTCATATTATTCTCCTATTACTACTGGTACTTCTATAAAATTACCATTTTTTCTAGGTACATTTTTTAGTACTTCCTTAGCATCTAACATTTCTTTTACTTCATCCTCACGAGGAATAGTATCATCTTGCCAAGGAGCAATTAATCTTTCTTCATCATAGCCTTCTACTTGATTAATTTTTTCTACTTCATCAAGAATTTGTTTTAACTCTACTTGATATTTTTCTATTTCTTCTTCATCTATTTTTATTCTAGCTAAATTAGCTACATGTAGTACTTCTTCTTTTGTTAATTTATTCATAGGTATCTCTCCTTCTAACTAGTTAATTATACCACTGATACTCCCAAAAAGAAAAGAGTTGTGTAATTTTTTGCAACTCCCCTTTATTAATTTTAATTATTTTGAATATGTTATGGAATAATTTCCTACAATCATGTTATTTTTTGATTTTATTACTTTGTAACCAATACCATGATATACTTTTGTACCATCTTTATATGTTTTTGTTTTAATTGCAAAGAATGGTCCTTTTTCAAATCTTGTTAACATAATAACATCAAATAATACTATTACTGCAATAACAGTTGTAATTATTAATACAATACTTGCTATTCTATTAAGAATATAAAGCAATCTATCTGATAAATAAAATCTATGCTTAGGCTTTACTTCTTCATAACTATATTCAGTTTCGTATTTATCATCTGTAGTTGGTATTTCTTCTTTATGATATGTTGTGGTTTCTACTGTTTTATATACTTCTTCATTAGTTTCTTCTTTTACTTTTTTAGCTTTATAAGGCTCTATAATCAGACTATCTTCATCTTCATATCTAAAAAAGTCTTTATCATAATTATTTTCAAAATTTTCTTCTTCTGTTTTTATCTCAAAAGCTTCGTTATTTTTTTTCTTAAAAAACATACTACCACCTCTTTATATGTGTGCTATTATAACATAATAAGCTTTATTTTTCAAGAAAAAGTTATATATTCTACTATTTATTTATCTTTTTTGTTTTTTTAATAAATTTATTTCTTGTTCAATACCAGTTTCGTTTATTTCTTTTTTATTATTCATGAATACTAATTTTATGGTTTTTAAAATTATTTTTATATCTAGAGATAATGATATATTATTTATGTATTGTATATCTTTATTTATTTTGTCAAAAATATCTTTGCAATTAGTTACTTGGGCAAGTCCTGTAAGACCCGGTAATACATTTAATCTTTTGAATTGTTTTTTAGTAAAATACTTGCTATAATCCACAATCCAAGGTCTAGGACCTACAAATGACATTTCTCCTTTTAAGATATTTATTAGCTGTGGTAATTCATCTAATCCTGTTCTACGTAAAAATGAGCAGAATTTATTTTCTTTTTTGCCATAAATAGTTCTAAATTTATATATATTAAACAATTTATTATCTTTACCTGTTCTTATTTGAGAAAAAACTACTTTTTCTACTTTGTTTATTTTTAGACCTACTATGATAATTATAAAAAGAGGTATTAATAAGATTAATAAAATGATAGATAACATTATATCAAGGATTCTTTTTATTTTTAAATACATATCTTACTCCTCTCTTTATTTAAGTATAACTAAAATTTTGTAATTAATAAAGTAAACTGTTAATAAATATTAAAAATATCACTTAATCTATATCATTTATTATAAAAAGCAGACATTAATCTGCTTTATAATCTATTTTTACTTTTATATTATCTTTTCCTAATTCTTCTAAATTATCTATATGTCCTATTCTAGTATAACTATATGAAGTATCAAATGACTTATAAAATATAACAAGGCAATTATTACCATATAACATTACATCTCCTACATTTATATGTTTTGGATTGTTAGAATCTGTTGGAAGAGCATTTTCTAAATAAACATATTTTTCATTTCCATTTAACTCATTCATAGTAAGTTCTAGTGGTAATAATTTGATAAAAGATGTAGTAGTTTCATTTTTTTCTAAATTAATTGTATATTCTTTATTATTAATTATAATTTTCACAGAATCTACATCCTTCCTATTTGTTTTTCTTTCTTCTTTTTTTAAAGTACACCCTGTAAATATAAGTGTGGAAAAAGCCATTATCAATATATATATTATTATTTTTCTCATTTATTCAAATTATCATTTAAGAATCTTTCGATTTTATCAAATGGTATTTTATCTTTTCTGTCATATAGATCAGTATGAGTTGCATTAGGAACAATAACAAATTCTTTATTATTATTATATTTACTATCTTTAACCATATTGTTATAGGCATCTTTACCCATGTAATAAGAATGTGCTTTATCGCCATGAATAATCATTACTGCATTTCTGATTTCTTTTGAATAATAAAATAATCGCGTATTCATCATTGATGTATTTGTTTGTATTGCCCATCCACCATTAGAATTTAAACTTCTTTTATGATATCCTCTTGAAGTTTTATAGTATGCATGATAGTCTTTTAAAAACTCTGGAGCATCTTCTGGGAGTGGATCTACTACGCCTCCTGCTAAGGCGTATGTTTTTCTTTTATAATCTTCATTTCTTTGATTATTTAATGTTACTTTAGTTTTATATCTAGATTCTTCATTGTCTTGTTCATCAAAATATCCATTTCCTGAAACTCTAGACATGTCATACATTGTAGATACAATAGTAGCTTTAATTCTTGTATCGATACATGCTGTTTGAAGTGCCATACCACCCCAACCACAAATGCCTATTATTCCAATTTTATTAGAATCTACATTATCAAGACTTATTAAATAATCAACTGCAGATTGAAAGTCTTCAACATTTATGTCGTATGAGGTCATGTACCTAGGATTTCCTCCAGATTCACCAGTAAAAGATGGATCAAAGGCAATTGTTAAAAATCCTCTTTCTGCCATTTCTTGTGCATATAATCCGCTTGATTGTTCCTTTACAGCTCCATATGGACCACATACTGCAAGAGCTGCTAAGCTACCATTATTATTTTTAGGCTCATACATGTCAGCAACTAAAGTAATTCCAAAGTGATTTTTAAATGTTACTTTTTTGTGATTAACTTTATCACTTAATGGAAATACTTTATCCCAATCATTTGTTATAGTTATGTTTTCGTTCATATAATTTTTCTCCTATCTTGAACAAAACCTCGTTTCTATTAAAGAAAACGGGGGGGGTAATATATATTTTATTTTTTTGGCTCTATTTTTTCTTTTCCTCCCATATAAGGTTGTAATGCTTTTGGAATCTTAATTGATCCATCTTCTTGATAGTTGTTTTCAATTACAGCAATTAGACCACGAGGAGTTGCTACTACAGTGTTATTTAGAGTATGTAAGTAATATGTTCCTTTTTCACCTTTAGCACGTATTCCCAATCTTCTTGCCTGAGCATCTCCTAATGTTGAACAGCTTCCAACTTCAAAATATTTCTTTTGACGGGGACTCCAAGCTTCAATATCACATGATTTTACTTTTAAATCTGCAAGATCACCACTACAACATTCAAGTTGTCTTACTGGTACATCAAAATTTCTAAACAATTCTACTGTTAATTTCCACATTTTTTCATACCATTCCATAGATTGTTCAGGTTCACAAATAACTATCATTTCCTGTTTTTCAAATTGATGAACACGATATAGGCCTCTTTCTTCAAGGCCATGTGAGCCTCCTTCTTTTCTGAAGCATGGTGAATAACTTGTCATATTAATAGGAAGTTCTTCTTTTTTTATTATTTGATCTTTAAACTTACCTATCATTGAATGTTCACTAGTTCCTATTAAATATAAGTCTTCTCCTTCAATTTTATACATCATTGCTTCCATTTCAGGAAAAGACATAACACCTGTTACAACATCACTATGAATCATGAATGGTGGAATGGCATAAGTAAATCCTGCATCTATCATAAAGTCTCTAGCATAAGCAATCATAGCTTCATGAAGTCTAGCTATATCTCCTAATAAGTAATAGAATCCTTGTCCACTTGTTCTTCCAGCTGCATCTTTATCCATACCATTTACTCTTTCAATAATATCAGCATGATATGGGATCTCATAATCTGGAACAACAGGATCTCCAAACTTTTGTACTTCAACATTTTCAGAATCATCTTTTCCAATAGGAACAGATGGATCCATAATTTGAGGAATAACCATCATTTTTTCCTTAATATCTTTTGATAAATTTTCTTGTTCTTCTTCAAGTTTAATAATCTCATCAGCAGTTTTTGATATTTCTTCTTTTATCTTGTTTATTTCTTCTTTTTTTCCTTCTTTTATTAATTTCCCGATTTCTGTACTTAATCGGTTTTTATCGGCTTTTAATCCATCAGCTTTAAATTGTACTTCACGTACTTTCTTATCAAGCTCAAAAACTTCATCTACTAGAGGTAATTTTTCATCTTGGAATTTTTTCTTAATATTCTCTTTTACTAATTCTTTATTTTCTCTAATTAATTTTATATCTATCATATTTATATCTCCTTTATTTCTTCAAATCTATATTTTTGTTTTATATCTGGGTATTTTTTATGGTCAACTTCCGAGACAAATTCATCATATTCTCTAACCCATGTTTGTCCATCATGATTATATACAACTAGATCTTTAAGAGTTTCACTATCTTTAGCAAGAGCTATAACTTCTACCACAAGACCTTTAAAGTGTTTATACTTTTTTCCTATTTCTATTTTCCTTTCCATTTTTCCTCCTTATAAACAAAAAAAGAATAGTACAAGGAGTGCATAAGCACGGTACCATCCTTTTATTTACTTTATTAGATAACGGTATAACCGGGAGATAAACTCCGTCTATAGAGTAGATAAATAAGTTTTTAATAGTTATTTTCACCAATCATAACCTCTCTAAAATTAAAAATTCTTATTATTGTCTCTAATCAACAACTTTAAAATTATTGTACTCTGAAAGTTAAAATATTTCAAGTCTTTTATTTACTAAGTTTATATTTTGATAAATATGCTTAATGCTTTTTTGTATATGTTTTTTTTGCTATCATGTGTTGTAATACTGTTTCCTGGGCCATATTCATAGCCTGTTGTAGTTCACTATAAAATTCTATTTTTTCTTCCATACCGGCTGAGTATGAATCATTTCCATTATATTTGGTTTTATTTGTTGTAAAATTATAAAACAAAACACTTTTACTGCTAATTGGTGTGTCTTTTATAATTACTAGTTTTTCACCATGACTAGGCATTAGTTTGGCAGCTGATTCAAATTCATGCATCACAGTAATTGTTTCTTTATTTTCATTTATATAAGTGATAGAATTAGAAAAGCCTGATAGTTTTCTTTCGTGGATAAGCTTTGTACTGGTCTGTTTATCAGTTAGTATCATTTTAACTTCGTTATCTTCGTTTTTATCTAAACTAATATCAACATATTCTAATATATCTTCTAATTCTTTAAAACTATTTCTTCTTCCCATAAATGGGTCAACAATATAATCAAAGTCATCTGCTATTTTCTTTAAGTTTCTTGTATAATTAAGCTCCTCTATCTTTTTGCTAGTCTTTATTATAGGATTCTTATTTAGTCTATTTTGAGTTGCTTCAATCACATAATTGCAAATATGGTTTTTTCTTATCCATTCAAATGATGTCATATCTAAATCACATTTATTTATTAATGTTCTTTTTATTTCTGTTATTAAAGCTTTATAATTTTCACTACTATTGCTTTTTAGTCCAGTCTTTTTAAGTAGATAATAATCATCTAAATATAGAGATAAAATAACCACTTCATCGATGTTATCTAGTACTATTTTTTTAATATATTCTTTATTTTCTTCTGATGGTAATAATAAATTCATAAAAGCTTTTCTTTCATAAAATGTAATTGCAATATCTTGAATTATACTTCTTGGTATATTTCCAGTTATAGTAACTGTATTATCTTTATAGTGATAAGTAACATCTAATGTTGTATATTTATTTCTTTCTATTTTATTTCTAGGATTTAGAAAATCTGTAATTTCGTCAAATTCTAATTGTGTCATTTCTTTTTGAGCCTTCCTTTTCTTGTACCTCTTTTTTATTCTTCAAAATCTTCCATACCGTTTTTTCTTTTTGCGATATTAAAAGTTATAGCTCCTAATATCACTGGTAAATAATATGTTATAAATCGCCATAATATAGTTGCTGACATAAGAGATTTTTTCTTTAAAAAATTAGAGAATAATTTCATAAATCCATATTCTATGCCACCAGTTGCTCCTGGTACAATAATATAACTACCTATTAAATATACATATGATGATGCAACTAATGAATTTAGTAAATCCATATTTACTGAATCATAAATAGCCATTGATATTAATAATGGAACTGAATATAAGAATAATAATTGAATCATTTGAATAATTGTGCCCTTTATTAATACTGTCCAATTCTTTTTTAGAATTTGAGCACTATTGTAGAAGTTCTCACATTTTAGTTCCCATTTTGAAATTAACTTATCTTTATTTTTTATTATCTTTAACTTTGATAATACTTTTATTATAAATGTAATGACCTTAATATTAAATTTTCTATTTAAACTAACTAAAAATAATATTAAAAGGACAATTACATTTATTACATATCCTAATATAACTAATTTTCTAATAAATAAGTTTTTTACAAATATTTTAAACACTCTATTCAATATAACTGCAACTGTTGAGAAAATAACCATGGCAATTTGATAAATGATAAAAAATTGTACAACAATGTTAGTGGCGTCATTTAAATTTATATTATTCTTATATAGTTCATATACTTGTAATGGTTGTCCACCTGATGAAAGTGGAGTTACACCATTAAAAAATTTAGTCATAATATTTAGACTTAGCGTATCTTTAAATTTATATGAATTGCTATATTGTTTTATTATCATATAAAAAGATGTTGAGTCTATGATAACAGAAATAAAATATACTACTATGGCTAATATTAAGTATAACTTATTACAATTTACTAACCAATACGCTATATTTTTATAATCATGTCTTAACATAAAAAACAATAAGACAAGTGTTAGAATTAAAATTATGATACTATTTTTCTTAATTTTTTTCATGTTACACCTCTTTTATCATTATAACTAATTATTTCTATTTATTCAACTTAGTAATTTTTTTTATTCTTTTACATATATATTTATTGAGAAAGGAATGATTATAATAATGGAAACACTTAAAGTTTCATCAAAATCTAATCCAAGTAGTGTTGCTGGAGCTCTAGCTAATGTTTTTCGTGAAAAGGGAACAGTTGAAATACAGGCAGTAGGTGCTGGTGCACTTAATCAAGCAATTAAGGCAGTTGCTATTGCACGAGGTTTTATGGCCCCTAGTGGTAAAAACTTAGTATGTATACCCGCATTTACCGATATTAGTATTGATGGTGAAGAAAGAACCGCTATTAAGTTAATTATTGAATCAAGATAGATTATTCTATCTTTTTATTTTACTTTAACACCCAAAACGCCTATCAGGTTTACACATTGGAAACTGTCAACAATTATGCCTTTCAATGAATATGTATCAATAACTATACCACTAATATTACAATTTGAAAAGTCTACATCATTTAATTTACAATGAATAAATTCAGATTTTGTTAAATTGCTATTTATAAACTCGATACTCTTTATTTCTGGTTCAATAAAACTACTTTCAGTAAAATCAGATTCTTTAATTAATAAGTGTTCAATACTTGATGCAGAAAAATTGGTATATTTACATATACAGTTGTTAAATTTGACATCTTTTATAGAAGAATCAATAAAACTGGTTCCTATTAGTTTACAGTTATTAAACACTACTCTAGTCAGCATTTCTTTATCAAATGATTGATTAGATAGATCGCAATTATTAAATATGACATCAATCATACTAATAGAGTCTAATTTTATATTGTTAAAATTTATATTATTAAATATTACACTATCAAAAGTAAAATCATTAATTCTATCAAGTGAAATAATTTCATTTATTATTGAATTACTGCATTCATTTTGGATAAATTCATCAATATTTCTTTCAATTGTTTCTTTGCTAATTTTAACTTCATTTATTTTCATAGTAACTCCTTTTGTGACGAGAATTAATCAACATTATTTTTCCACAGACTATGTAGATTGCAATAAGCATAAATTTCTGATTCGTTTATATATGGAAAAGTAGCTATTGGATTATCCGATGGTTTGAGTTTAACCATTTTTATATCATTATCATTAACTAGGGCTATCCACATTATATAGTGTTCATCACTCATTGGATGAATAGTACTTTCTATACTTACTTTAATTTTGTCTCCTACCACTTCATAAATAGGAACATGTTTTTCAGATATTAAATCTATACTATTTGGTTTAAGTTCAATGTATTCTCCTTCTTTAACTAAATCTCCATTTGAGGCAATAAAATTATTTTTATCATTTTTATTTCTATAAAACTTTAAACTATTCATTTTGAAAATCTCCCATTATTTAAATACTTTTACAATATAGTCATATTCTTTCTTTTATAATATCATCATCTTTTAATTCACCTATTAATAAAGACGAATTGGGATTATGTTTTTTCTTGTTTTCTAATACTTTTTTCTCATCATAGTTTGCATAGCAATACTTACAAAAATGACTACAAGTGTTGTATACTCCAATATCAACCATTTCAACACACTTACAGTTTCCCTTACCTCTTGCCTTCCATGTTTTAAAACCTGTTTTTCCAGTCATTTTGAATGCAAGTTCATGTGATAAGCAATCTCCTTTTATAAAGCCATAATTAACAAGATTATTTTCCTCAAAACAAGTCTGTACAGTCATATTGTGTTTTTTTGCTGCATTGCTAAAGCTAAGTCCTATTTCTCTATAGTCATATTGATTAAATTTTCTATAATTTAGACTTTTAATATTCTTTCTTACATTTTTATACTCATCAATAAATGATATTATTATTCTTTCCGTATATCCTTCTAACAAAAAGCACATTTTTTCGAAAGCTTTTTTATGATATTCTAAACTATATTTATCATTTATAAAAACTGGGTCATACCTTACATATATGTTTTCTTTTCCTATTATGTTTGATATTTCTTTTATTCCATTAATAATTTCCTTTTTATCAATAACATTAGGTTCAATATCTTTATTATATGGAGTAAGAGTAATATGGAAAATAATAGGATGTTTTATTTCTTTTAAATATGGAATTATTGGTAATGGATTTTTAGTACAAAACATTATCAAGTCTACATTAGAAAAAGAAATCCTGTTAACCAATTGTTGATTAAAAGGATTTCTTACATCAACAAAGCCTTCTTTATAGCGGTTCATAAACCACTTTGTATAAAAAGCCACTATATCTGTTCTTCCACTTACATTTAGTATCATATTTTTACTTTGTATGTATGTCAATTTGGGTATAAGGTATGCTAATATTATTTTTATCTAATTCCTGTTTAATTATTGATTGAGCATTTCTTTTCGTCTGTGGCTTATATTCTGGCTTAACTATAAGTTTGATTTTATAAAATATGGCAGATTCTCCAAAAGATTGTAGTCCTTTATATTCAGCCATTTCAACATTTTCTAACGTCATAATTTGTTCTACTATATCATTTATTACTTTTTCTGCGCGTGGTAATTTTAATTCATATGGTAATGGTATTTCTATAAATAGCACTTCAGATAGTACTAAAGCTTCACTTATATTGCGATTTGCAGTTGTAAATATGTTACCTGTATTTATGTCTTTTAGCTTTGTAGATTTTAATCCAAGTTCAATAACTTTTCCTTCAATACTTCCTATTTTTAGAACATCTCCTACAGTAAAGTAACTATCAACTATAATATTAAATCCCATAATAATATCTTTTAAGGCATCTTGTAAGGCAAGTCCAACAATAACTGATACTAATCCAAGTCCAGCAATTAAGCTTGTTACATTTATACCATTTACTTTTAATATTAAAACTAAAATGACAAATAAGATTATGTATTTAAACGTGTTATTAAATAGTCTTAAATATGTTTTCTTTTTCTTACTAACATTCTCTTTTTTTATATTTGTACCGCTAAATTTCCCAACTAGTTCATATAGTAGTATACCAACTCCTAGAATCATTAGAGTTGTATATAGTTTTTTATCCGTTAATGTACCAATTAGGATTTCAAATATATTATCCATAACTTACCTTCTTTCTAATAAAAAGTATAACATAATTTTGATTAAAGAAAAACAAGTATTAAAAAATACTTGAATTTGATTTTTTATCTAGTTTTGTGTTCTAAATGGATGTCTTAGTTTTTCTTTTATTGCTGTTTGAATAATAGACATGCATTTTTCATATATGTTTTCTGCTTCTTCTTCTGTAAAGTTCAGCTTTTCTGTTAAGTCTTTAACTAATTTAGCTTTATTATTTTTTCCTATAAAACCATTATCTTCTAAGATACTATTTATTCTTTCACAAGTTGAAATATCATAGTTAGTAGTCTTACTTAGTTTTTCAATAAATCCTTTTTTATTCATTTTCATCACCATACATTTTTCCATTTGAATCTCTTTGTATTTCATAACCATATTCAAATATATAAGCTAAAGAAAATACTACCAGAATGGATACTACATTCATCATATTAAACTCTATACCTAATTCAACATTAGTAATAATTTGGTATATTCCACCAGTAATAATTGGAAATATCATTGCCAATATCATAAGTATGGCTATTTTTTTAACATAAGCTACATTTTCTAATGTAAATGGTGTATCTCCATCATGGATATTAACAAACAGCTTATCTAATGTATTAAATAAGATATATATAATTATTAGTGTTCCAATCAAACAAACATATACTACTTCCATTGATACTATGTAGAATGTTAAACTATGGTTGTTTAAATTTTTTTCTAGTTCAGTAATATTATTTACTTTAAATTTAAAGTTATCTAGATTTTTTGCTTTTAACTCTATTGTATTTTTATCAATTTCATATTTGATTTTATTTCCAAATGCAGTTATTTCATTTTTATTATTGTTTATTTTTATATTACTTCCTATTATCGGGGTTATTATTGTTGCTAGTAATATAAAAACCATTCCAACAATGCAACAAACTTTACATATTCTTGAAATAACACTTATTGCTTTACTTAATCCTTTTACTTTCTTTTGGTTTTCTTTTTTCAATTTAACTATATTCATTTTAACTTCCTCATCTAATGAATCTATGTCAATCATGTTTTCTGTTACTAAATCAGTAATTTCACAATGAAATATAGTACAAAGTGCTAAAATGTTATTCATTTCAGGATAGGCCTCTCCTGTTTCCCATTTTGATACACTCTGTCGTGATACTCCAACACGCTCTGCTAAGTGTTCCTGTGATAATTTTCTAGATTTACGTAACATTTTTAAATTGTCACCAAATTTCATTAGATTTTCTCCTTTCAACACAACCAATTTTATATTTTATAAGAATTAAATTCTACCAACTTTTGGTTGCTTTTTTATATTTGTATTTTTTGCTACTGGAAGTTTACATTTTTAGTCATTATAGTCTTCTAAAAAAGAATGTTTTTCTCCCTTTTTATCTTTGTGGCCAAGTACACAATTAAGATTTATATTTTCTAAAGCTTTGAAAATATTCCCATCTATTTTATCATTAGTATTTTTTAATTGTTTAATTAAGCTTTTTATTTCTTTTCTTTTACTTGTGCTATCATCTATAGAACAATTTTCAGTAAATCGGCAAGCGCAATTAATAAACTTTATATCATTTTTTCTACTCCACGAGATTATGGTTTCTTCTTTAATCAGGTACATTGGTCTAATTAATTCTAGTCCTTCAAAATTTTCACTATGTAGTTTAGGAAGCATAGTCTTGATTTCTGCTCCATAGAACATAGAAAGTAAAGTTGTTTCAATAACATCATCAAAGTGATGTCCTAAGGCAATTTTATTGCACCCTATTTCCTTAGCATGATTATAGAGACATCCTCTTCTCATTCTAGCACATAAATAACAAGGATTACCATCTACCTTATCAACAACATTAAATATATCACTTTCAAATATCTCAATATCTACATTCAATGTTTTAGCATTTTCTTCGATAAGTTTTCTATTATAATCATTATATCCTGGATCCATAACAACATACTTTGCTTCAAATTTTATTTTACTATGACGTTGTAATTCTTGAATGCATTTAGCAAGTAAAAATGAATCTTTTCCACCACTTATGCATACCATAATTTTGTCGTTTTCATTTATTAACTCATAATCTTTTACAGCTTTTATAAATCTT
Organism: Bacilli bacterium; assembly: GCA_017525855.1. The sequence goes on along the minus strand of JAFXSE010000099.1, from coordinate 73,921 downwards.
GACCAAATAGTTTTCCGAAATCCTTTAATAATACTTCTTTCTATTTCTTGATATTTCTCCACTTTATAACTCCTTATAATATTTATATTAAACTAAGGATTAGTATTATGTCAAAACATTTAAAATATCAAAACCTTATCTTTGTAAGATATATCCTTTCATTTCATAATAATCAATAATATCTTCATCGGATTGATATGAAATACTAATACTTGTTAATACTATTTTCATGTTATCATCAACTTTTAGTTCATGATTTTTATTAAAGTAACTATTAAAATCTTGGTTATTATTATTCTCAATATATAAACTCATAAAGTTAGTTAAATCAAATTTATTATTGTTAATTTTAATATTTTTAAAAGCTTCGTTACTTTTCATATTTAGTGAATATTTATGGTTATCAAACTTATTAATTGTTTTATATCCATCTACATTTATTTCTTGATTATATAATTTTCCATTTATAAGTTCCCTATCTATATATATGTATCTTTCATCATATTTATTTTTTATTTGTCCTTGTTGTTCTTTTGAAATATTTTTCTTAATATATTTTTTACCATTTTTTGATGAATTTAAGTATTCATAAGCACTATATAATTCATCTTTTTCTTTATTTGTTAATTTATCTTTATTAATGTATTCTTTTATTCTATTATATTGACTTTTATTAGATACCCAAAACATATTTATACCAGGCATTAAAACACTTACTATAATTAAGGCATTTATTATAATAAAAATGTGACTTATATTCTTTCTATTAAATATATAAAGTATTATATAAATAACTTCAACTATTATTAGTATGACAGATAGATATCTTAGTACTGTAAATCCACGAGTATATATTCTAATAGCTATAGAATAGATTTGCAAAAATATGAATGGAATGAATAATATAGGTAATTTGTTATTAATTTTTTGGAATATTGTTTTTTCTTTTTTGAAGTATTCATTCATTGTCCAAATAGGTAATCCTATAATAAATAAAGCTGATAATATTCTAAATATTTGATTTGATGGAAGTCTTCTTAAAATAAGTATTTTTAGCATATATAAATATATAATAACAAAAGCTGTTATTAGTAATATTCCTAATACATATTTTACAATTACTTTAATAAACTTAGTTAGATTATCCTTAGTATTAGTTAAACTTAGTATTACACTTGGGATGTAGAATATTCCTAGTGTAATAAGCTCTATTCTCCATATTAAATCATAGTTATCATTTCCTAATATCAAAAATGTAAATAATGATGTCACTGTCATAATGCCAGATGATAATACACTGTAAATAAGTGATGTTATAACAAGATTAGAAAAGGTTTTAATGCTATATTCTTCTAAGCTTTGTTTACTATTTTTATATAATTGATAAACTGAAGAAATACTAATAACTATATAATATACACTTATTATTCTATAAATGATTTCTTTATTTAAACCTAAATTAATATTGTTCAAGATAACTAATAATGTTGAGATAATTAGAAATATTAGATATGAAATAGTTTTTCTAATACTTTTTATTTTAAAATATGATTCTGTAAAAAATGTTCCTGTAGTTAATAATGATAGAAATAAAAATATATTTTTTAATTTAGATGGAGTTAATATATTTCTTCCTAAAAAGATAGCTAAAAACAAGGTTGTGATAAATATTAAAGTTAAGCTTACGCTAAATTGAGCGCATAATTTAGTTAACAATTTTTTTACTCTGTTAAAAAGTTCTTTGATTTTCATAATTACTTTCTCTCCTATTTAAAGTGAAGAAAGGCCTTCACATGTAACTATATTATAAAGCAAAATCTTTTATTTTCAATAAAAAAAGAAAAACATATATGTTTTTCTTAAATACAATTATAGTTGTGGTGGTATAACACTAGTTGGATCTTGTGTAGTTACAGTTGGGATTGGTGAAGGCATTTCTTGTTGTTGAACTGTTGGAATCACACTAGGAGTTGGTTCTGGTTGTACTTCTACACTTGGTATGGTTGGTTCAGATGGTTCCACAGTAGGAATTATAGTTGATGATACTGGTTTTAGAGTTTGAGTATTTTCAAGTGGATCTGCTCCTCCATATATTTGATGAGTAGTATTTGTTGGCTCTAAGTTTATATTTGGGATTATTTCACTTACGCCACCATAAATTGCTGGTGCACTAGGTTGAGATACTTCATTATTTACTTCTGTTGTAGGAATTGTTGGTGCAACAGGTTCTACTACTGTAACTGATTCAGCCTCAACTGGAGTAATATCAATTGTTGGAGCTACTGGTGTAACTGTAGGAATCTCTGTTTGAGGTGCTGATGGCACTTCAACTGGAGCTTGTGTAGGTATAGATTCAATTTGTGGTAATGTCTCAACTGGTGTTACTTGTGTTTCAACAGCAGTAGGTATTTCAATTGGTTGTTGAATATTAACATTTGTTGGAACCTCAATTGGTTGTTGAATATCAACATTTGTTGGAACTTCAATTGGTTGTTGAATTTCAGTACTAACTTCTGTAATAGGTGCTTGCAAATCTTGTATTAAAGTTTCTGCAGGTGCAGCCATTACTGGTTCTTGAACAGCAACATTCATATCTTGTGTCATAGCACTATTATTTTCTACTTCAGCTGTAGTATTGGTATTTTGAGCAATATTTTCATCTTTTGTAGGTTGCTTTTCTTTCTTATTTTTCTTTGATGTGACTATAAATATAACTAAAGCTACTATTAATAGAACAACACCACCTGTTATTAATAAGCCAGGTATTGTTTTAAACCAACTTGGATCAAATTTCATAAATCATTCTCCCTTTATTTTTATTCTATTATTATCATAACAAAAAAATACTTTATTTGCAACAACTTATTTTTTTTGACATGTGATTTACATTTTAAAGTCATTCCAATAAAGTGAATTAGGCATATCCATGGAGAATTTCATAGTCTTTTTTGTTGTGGGATGTATAAATTGTAATTTATATGCACAAAGAGCAATTTGAGTTTTATCTTCTTTGTTATATCTTTGATCACCACAAAGAGGTAATCCACGGCTTGCAAATTGTACTCTTATTTGATGATGTCTTCCAGTTTCTAATTTTATTTCTACTAGAGTTTCCTTTTTTTCATAGTTTCTTTTTAAAACTTTGTAATGTAAGACACTTTTTTTACCTTCAGTACTATTTGTAACTTTTGTATTGCCATTATCTTCTTTTTTTAAATAATCAACAAATGTATCTAAATCTTTTTCAATAATCCCATCTACTACAGCTATATAAGTTTTTTCAATTTGTCGAGTTCTAATTTGTTCAGAAAGTCTACTTGCTGCTTTAGAGGTTCTAGCAAAAACCATGATTCCACTTACAGGTCTATCTAGTCTGTGAACTAATCCTAGATATACATTACCTGGCTTTTGATATTTTTCTTTTATATAATTTTTAGTAATAGTTAATAAATCTAAATCATTAGTATTATCTGCCTGACTTAAAATATTTGCTTCTTTAATAACTACTATTACATGATTATCTTCATATAAAACTTTTAACTTATTCATTATTTTCCCATCTTCCATATATTCCACATGGTAGTATTAGTTTACTATTCTTTATTGGTAATCCTATTTCTCCACATGTTATTTTTCCACTTGCTTTTTTATCCACAGTTAATGTTAATAAGTTTTTAAGAACAGTTGATGATAAACCTGTTGTATATGAATTTATTAAAAAGAATAATGGATTATCACTTAGTATTTCACAACAAAGTTCTAAAAGATTACTCAAGTCATTTTCGATATCCCAAACTTCGCCATTTGCACCTCTACCATAACTTGGTGGATCCATGATAATGGCATCATATTTATTTCCACGTCTAATTTCTCTTTTAACGAACTTCACAACATCATCTACTAAAAAGCGTATGGGCTCATCTTGTAATCCACATGATTTTACATTTTCTTTACACCAATCTATCATGCCACGAGATGAATCAACATGGACTACACTTGCTCCTGCTTTGAGACAGGCACAGCTAGCTCCACCAGTATATGCAAACAAATTTAAGACCTTGATATCTCTTTTACTTCGTTTAATCTTATCCATCATAAAATCCCAATTATATGCTTGTTCTGGAAAAAGTCCTGTATGCTTAAAGCCCATTTGTTTAATGTTAAAAGTTAATGTTTTATAGTTTACAGTCCATACTGGATCAAATTTTTTTAAATTCTCCCAGTGTCCTCCTCCTTTATTGCTTCTATAGTATATGGCATCAATTTTTCCTTTATACTTTTCCTTTAAATCGCCATTGTTCCAAACTATTTGTGGATCTGGTCTTAAAAGATAAATATTTCCCCATCTTTCTAATTTTTCTCCGCATGATGCATCAATTATTTCATATTCACTCCATGAGCTAGCTAATTCCATATAATCACTTCTTTCAAATTAATTATACAATAAGAAAATACTAGAATAAAGTTTTTCTAGTACTATCTCTTAAAATTTATAAAATTTTTTCCTTTTTGTTATTTCTTCTTTTAAAGATAGAATCTTAGGCGTTTTTGTAATATCTTTGTTTAGACTTTCCATTAATTTGTCACCTTGAGTATAAAACTCTTGTGTATATAGTTCTTTACATAAATTTAGTTTAACAATACCCTTTTGTTCTTCTGTTAAATGATAAGATTCAATAACTTCATCAATATTCTTATTCTGTAAAACAATTTGTACTAATCGATTATAATCAATTTCTTGTTTTTCATTTTCCATTCTATTTTTTACATTCTTAATAAATGAGTTTATATCTGTATTTTGTAGGAAGTTTATGTCATTAAATTTATACAATTCGTTAGAAATAGTTAAGTATAATTTAGCTTTTTTGAAAGATGGACTGTTTTCATCTTCAAAATCACTTATTCCTATGTAACTAATTCCTATCTTATAGAAAGTATCAGCGCTAGGTACTCTTGCATATTTATTAATTATTAATAAGTTTTTTAATGCTTGTTCATAGTTATGATTGTAATAATCAGCATCTGCTTTTTCTTTTAATAGGTAATATGTTTGTTTATTTAGATAATAACTTATTCTTTGTTTTAAGACTAATCTCTTTTCGTCATAGCCAATAACAAATGAATCTATTTCTGGATATTCTTCTAATAAAATCAATATTTTTCTTAAATTCTTGGCATCAATTGGATTAGTTATAATGACTTCATTTTCTTTTAATGATTGTTTAATACTATTTATAGTATGTTGTGTATCATTCGTATCCCTGCTAGTTTTTTCTAACTTATATTCTGTTACGATCTGATTAAATTCCTTTAATCTGTTATTTTCTAAATTATATTTTAGCTTTTCTTTTTGCTTGTAAATTGCCTCAAGATTTCCCTTCAATAAGCATTCTTCTTTTAATGAATCAATGTTCAATATTATGTCTAAACATATTTTACTTAATTCTAAGTCATTATCTAATAATGATTTATAAAATAGTTGAATATTATTTGAAAGCAACATTGTTAGATTAGGATTTTTAATATTTGATAGAAACATTAGAGGATTAAGATAATTCATATCTTTTTCTAAAATAGACGTTCTTATTAAGTTAGTAACTAATTCAAAACACTCTTCTTTTTTATTAGCTTTTAAATATGTTTCTATCATTTTTAAAGATTCATTCATATTATTGTTAGTCAAGCTTTCCACAATATTTGAAAACATTATTGGATTATTTTCGTTACATTCTCTTTTTTCTTTTTCAATAACTCTTTCCAATAAATTACCTAAAATATTTATATTATATATTTTATTATAGTGCCTATTATATATTCCTAGTGCTTTTTGAAAGTCATTATTATTTATTGTAAATTCTATACTATTACTAAATTGTTTAGGTAAATTTCTATTAATTACTCTTTTGTTAAGTAATATTTGAATAAGTCTTTTGGTCATCCTATCCATTTCTTTTAGTGGATGTCTTAAGGATATCTCATCAAGAAAATCTAACATTTCTTGATATTTATCTTCTTCTAATAAATGATATAAGTTACTTTTTTCTTCTTGTCTTCTATTATGGGATTCTTCTATTAATTCATTTATTATATCATCAGTTATTTTATTTTTAAATTCAATACTTTTTTCTTTTTTTAAAAAGTATGCCTTACTTATTTTTCCATAATAAAGACTTTTTTTAATTCCTTGTAAAAATTTAGTATCCAATGAAATATTTATAATTTCATTGATATTTAGACTATATACTTTGTCTACATACTCTTTTGGTAAAGGGAAAGACTGGCTAAGTAAAAGAAGAATTAGGTTATAATCATGTTTAGATTCAATATCTGTAGTGTTTTTTACTATATAATTATAATACTTTAAGGCAAGATCTATGTTTTTGTTTTCAATACTATGCTTTAATAATCGTTCGTTAACATCATTATTATTTTTATCTATTTTATGACATTTATTAAGTACTTTATAAGCAAAATCATATTGTTTTTCTTTAAACATATCTTCATATATTTTAATAAGAATAGGAAGACGTTCTTTAGGAATATCATAGATGCCATCATCAATAATTAAGAAATTATTTTCTAGTAAATAATTTAATGTTTTTTTATCTATTTCTTTTAGATTTTCTTTTCTTATTTCTTCATTTACACAAAAAGCAAGATAAATATTTTTGATACTTATATTTAATTTTTCTGTTTCTTCTTTTACTTTATTAGAATCTGATTTTGTTTGTTCTATTTTTTTTAGTTGTTCTAATTTTTTCTTTATTGTCACATATACAAGACCTTTTACATATTTTCTCGTATTAGTATCAATACTATTGTTAATTATTGGGTTATGCAAGTCTTCTCCATAATACTTTTTTAAACCTTCCATTTGTTTTCTGTTTAAAGTTTTTAAAACACTGTCAATTTCTTTTTCTGTATAACCGTACGACAAAAAGTAGTTATAGAAATCATCTGTATGAATTGTTTTCCTAGTTATTCTTTGTGTTTTACTTTTTATCTGTTTTTTTTCTGGAGCTTTAAGTTGTTCCAATTTTTTCTTTATTGTCACATATACAAGACTTCTTACCTGATTTCTTGTCTTAGTATCAATACTATGATTAATTACAGGATTGTGTAAATCGTCTCCATAATACTTTTTTAGACTTTCAAATTGTTTTTCGTTTAGAGAATTTAAAATGTTATCTACTTCATTCTCCGTGTATCCTTTTGTTTGATAGTATGAATAAATACTATTTGTTTTATTAGTTCTTTTTAATGTTTTGGTTTGTCTTATTTCGCTATTATTTTTTCTATTATTATCAAGTCTTGTTTTAAATAGTACTCCAGCATGATTAATTATGTATTTGTAATTAGTTTTTCTTACTTCTTCATTAATAGTAGGATTTTTTAGGTCTTCTCCATAATATAGTTTGAATATTTCCTTTTCTTTAGAAGATCCTTTAGATAAAACCATAGTTATTTCTTCTTCTGTATAACCAATATTTATATAATATTTATAAATATCATTCATATATGTAATTCTTTTTGTTTTAGTCTTATCTTTCATGGCTATTCCTTCTTCTTTAGGTATTTTTTTGATATTTTTAGAAACTATACTTTCTTGATTTTTTTCATTATTAACGTTGTTTTCATCTGTTTGTGAAGAGGTTTCATTTATATAATCTTTATCATTTAATAAACCCATAGTTAAGCGAAATAAAGTTGTAACAAAGTGCCTATCTTTGTTTAGGGATGTTATATTTTTATCTTTTGGAGATTGGTTATAGAATGATTTAATAATCTCTTTTTTTTCAGAAGATAATTTGCTTATTTTTTTATCTACTTCATCCTTAGTAAAACCTAATTTCTCAAAAAAACTGTATATATTATCCTTAAAAGTTATACTATTATAGGTTTCTTTATGTAAAGTTTTTTCTTTTATTTTTGGAAATATTTTTTGATAGATTTTTTCATTATCTTGTTTTGGTATATCTATTACGATGTTACTATTTAAATTGTAGCCAAAATAGTAGTAAAGTAGCTCAAGTTCTTCTTTTTTTAGAGTAAGTAGGCAATATTCTATTAATACTTTACTATATATACATTTAGATAAATATGTGTAAATATCTTGGTGTTCTTTTATGGAATTTAAAAGATTCTGTGTAGCATCAACAATATTTTTTATTTTCATAATTTTATCCAACACTATTTCTTTATTTATATTAGGTATTTTTAAATCGTTGCCATAATATTCATATAGAATTTTTAAATCTTTTTCACTTAATTTAGAGATAGCAAAATCTATTTGTTTATTAGTAAAACCCTTCCTGTTAAAATGTCCATATAAATTAGGTGGTAAATATCTAGAATTTTTTTCTTTTTTTACTTTTGGAATAGGAGTCATCTTATAAATATATTTTTTATCATTTTTATAATATGCACGTAGTTTTCTTAAGGATTTTTCTTCAATTTGGCGAATACGCTCCCTTGTAAGATTAAATATTTGACCAATTTCTTCAAGTGATTTTTGTTCACCAGTAGCAAGTCCGAATCTTAAGTTCACCACTCTTTTTTCTTTTTCATTCAATACACTTTCAATCGCTTTTTTTAATTCTTCACGTGATACACTATTTAGGGCAAATTCTTCAGGTCCTATAGTTTTTTCATCTGGAATAAAATGAGCTAATTCTGTATCTTCTTCATCCCCTACCTTACTATTTAAGCTCACAATAGCATTTAAACTATTTTCAAAAAGAATTATTTTAGATTCATTTACTTTCAAATAATCAGCTAATTCTTTTATTGTTGGTTCTCTTCCTAACTCTGTTGACAATTTACTTTTAATTTTTTTATATTTTTGTATATTTTCATGCATATAGACAGGTAGTCTTATTTCTCTTACTTTGTCAGCTATACTTCTAATAACAGCTTGTCTAATCCACCAAGTGGCATAGGTAGAAAGGTGAAACCCTTTGTTAGGATCATATTTTTCAATGGCACTTATAAGGCCAAGACTACCTTCTTGAATCAAATCTAAAAAAGGGAGTCCTCTTCCCTGATATCTTTTAGCAATTGATACTACTAATCTTAGGTTGGCCTCTACTAATTTGTCTTTATATTGTTTTTCTTTTGTATTGTAATATAGTGTAGTCAACTCTTTTTCTTCTTCGTTTGTTAATCGTTTTTGTTTACCTACTTCTTGAAGATAGATTTTAACTCCATCATAATCTTCTCTAAAATCAGTTTTAGATAAACTCTCGTTAAATTCTGTTTCCTTTAATGGTTTATTGTTTATTATGGAAAAAGCCTCAATCAAACTAATTGCACTGTCACTAAAGCCAAGTTGTTCTAAAGAAATACTCTTTTCATTTTGGATATCAATAGCTATGTTTAATACTCGTTGTAATTCTTGATTGCTAGTTATTATATCTTGATACTTTTCAAATATATCATTATCTTCTTGATTAATACTTTTTATTGTTTTGTGGATATAATTGATTATTTCTTTTAGATTCATTTTAGATTGATTGTCCATAATAACCTCTCTTTCACATTTATTGTATCTTAATTTATATTTTTTTAATATCTGTTACATGGTTTTATTAAGAAGTCTTGATGATTCGATTTTTCTTTTTAGCGTTAATACTTTGTTTGTTTGATATGATGAATTTTCAACTTCAGTTAATAGGAACATAACTTTACCTAATTCACCTTTATTATAATAGTACTCACTTAGTTTTAACCATAGTATTAATTGATCTTCTATAGATAAATCATATTTTTTAACTATTTTTTCCATACTACAATAATTTAAGAAGTCTTTTATTACTTCATCTAAATTGATTTTAGCATCTGTTTCTTCACTATATCCTCTATTCATATCTTTTTCCCATTCTTCTACAATAGGACGGTTCAATATATTTGTTAAAGTAATCATTTCTGATGTTATCTTTTCAGTATTTATTATTAGTAGTTTTTTGCCATATACTTCATGTAATATATCTAATTCTGCTTTTGAAAATCTAGTTAAAAAGTAATTAATTTGTTCTGTTGTATAACCTTTTTTTATGTAATAGTTATAAAAGTTAGTAGTATATAATGTACTTTTTTCTTTTTTTACTTTTTTTGTTTCAGCAGCTTCTTCTGACTTTTTTATTCCTGCAGCTTTATTTTTTATAATTTGTCTTACTTTCCTTAAGGCTTTTGCTTCTATTTGTCTTACTCTTTCTCTTGTAATCTTACCTTTAGTTAAACCTAATGTAGGTAGTATTTCACCTACTTCATCTAATGTTTTTTCATATCCATTATCTAATCCAAATCTTAGAATTAATACAGTTTTTTGTTTTTCATCTAAACAACTTAGAATTGATAAAAGTCTTTCTCTTTCTACATGTTTTATTGCTTCTTCTTCGATAGATTTATTATCAGGAATAAAGTCTCCAAACTCTGAATCTTCTTCATCTCCTACTTTGAGATTTAGGCTAACTGTATCTGTTAAATAATTTTCATATTCAATTGCTTGTTCAATTGTGATATTTAAGTGTTTTGCAATTTCTGCTATAGTACATTCTCTTTGAAGTTTTGCAGATAGAGCGGCTTTTTCTTTTTTATACTTATTAGCGTTTTCTATATAATGTACTGGTATTCTTATATTTCTTCCTTGGTTAGCTATGGCTCTAGTTATATATTGTCTAATCCACCAAGTAACATAAGTAGAAATCCTAAATCCTTTATTAGGATCATATTTTTCTATTCCCTCTAAAAGTCCTAAACTTCCTTCTTGAATTAAATCTGGTAGTTGAAGTCCTCTTCCTTGATATTTTTTGGCAATTGATACAACTAATCTTAAATTTGTTTCTACTAATTTATCTTTATACTTTTTTTCTTTTGTATTGTAATATAGTGTGGTTAATTCTTTTTCTTCTTCTTTAGTAAGTAATTTATTTTTACCCATTTCTTTATAAATTAGTTGTACTAAATCAAACTCTTTTCCAATACTAATATCTGTGTCAATTATTTCATCTTGTACTTCAGGTTCTTCATCTAATTCTTCTCCTCTTATAATACAATAAACTTCCACTAATTCTTGTGATGAATTGTTCAACCCTAAACTTTCAAGTGTACATTCTCTTGATTTTTTTTCTGATACTATTTTTTCAATAATTTGAGTGAGCAACAAAGATTTTTTTAATAAGTTATCATAAAACTCAAATGTTATTTCTATATTATTTTGTTCTAAATAACTTGTAATAGAATTTACACTATTTACATTTTCCTGTAAATTTGTAGATTCTTTTATATTATTTTCAATGTATTCTTCTATACTTTTCATAATCATCTTCCTTTTGATAAATCTAATTTTGATTCTTTTCCTTTGTATATTTTTTATGTTTTCTCATATCAATAGGCAAACTATCTTCTATTTTCTTTATGATTGAAATGATGCTTTTAATTTGTTCTTGAGTTAAGTTTTCTTTGTATATAAAATTTCCAGTATACATATCATAGTATTTATATAATTCTAATCGGTCTATTGGAGTTAAACCATCTATAGCTTTATCTATTTTTTCAAATGATTCCTCTTTGCATATTTGATACAAGTTATTAAATAAATACTCTGTATTTACTAATCTATTATCTTTTTTTGTTGTTATATTATTAAATATACTAATTACTTTAGGCCATACGATTTTTATTATTATGTTTTGATTTTCTATTGTTGATAATTGTAAGGTTGGTTTTAAAAGGTTTTCGCCAAAGCAATTTTTTAGTGCAACAGTATGATATGATGGTAGCTTTTCTAAAATCTCTTTTAGTATACTATCTTCTGTATTTTTTAGAAATGTTTCGATTTTTAAAATCTCATTATCTATTTTGTTGTCATTTATACTATCAATGTTTTTCATTTCATCATCTATTATTTTTTTTGCTTTTTCAATAGCTATTGATTCTATTTGACGAATTCTTTCATGGCTTAATTTTTTGTTTTTAATTTTTAAGTCATATAGTTTTTCACTTGTTTCAGATAAATTATACTTTATACCATCATATAAACCACTTCTTAATAATAATACATACAATTCTGACTTAGTAAGTTTTAAAAAACTTTGTCTTAAGTGTTTTACATAATCTTTTGATACAACGATGTGTTCTGGTGATTCGCTTTCTGTAGAGCAAACGAACTCAATAAGCTCTGTATTTTTATCTTCCTTTACGCGTTCATTTAAGCTAACTACATCACTAATGTCACTTTCATATATAGCAATATCTTTCATACTTATTTTTAAGTAGTCTGCAATTTCCTTTATAGTAGGTGTTCTTCCTAGTTTGTTTGTTAATAGTTTTTTATTTCTATTATAAGTTATTATATCTTCTTGCACACCTACAGGTATTCTAATGATGCTTTGTGTATTTTGTATTTCGCGATACATTTTTTGTTTTATCTTACCAGTAGCATAAGTTGAAAACTTTGCTATATCAGGATCATAATCTTCTAATGCTTTGAATAGCCCTTCATTTCCGATGCTAATTAATTCTCCAAAAGGTATTTTTCTATTCTTACGATATATTTTTTTAGCTATAGAGACAACTAATCTTAAATTACTTTCAATTATTTTATTTCTTATTTTTTTACTTTTTGTTTTTCTGTAAATAGTTGTTAATTCATATTCGTCTTCTTTTGTTAATAATGGTATTTTATTAATTTCATTTATATATTGTTGAATAGCATCTGTTATATAATAACTAGACTCTTGATCTTGAATATCTTTGTTATCATCATATATTTCTTTTAGATTATTCTCATAATATATATCAATAAATTGTATTGAATATTCATTTAAATCTCTTATGTTATTTTGATATGTTTCATTATCTAAGACTATCATTTCAATAATATGTGAAAAAAGACTACTACTAGTCATTAACTGCATATAAAGATCATTAGTAATACTTATATCGTATTCTTTTAAAAATGATGTAAAACTGTTTAAGGACTCTTTAGCTTCTTTTTGATTTTGACAGGTTTCTTTTTGTTCTAAAAAATTTATTAAATAGTTAGTATTATTTTTTATTTCATCTTTAATTGTTTCATTAATGATATCATATAATTTTTTTATATCTAAATTATTGTGAATTGTGCATTTATTTATAATCATAGTAAAAAATTGATCATCTACTTTTAAAAATGAAAAATCTTTTTTTAAATTATTTAAAATATCAGATTCCATAACAACAATACTCACCTACTTAATTTGGTCATTATTATATCATTTTTTTATTAGAAGTCAATTTTTTATAACAAATATATATTAAAATGGTGCCGACTATAGGACTTGAACCTACAACCTACGCGTTACGAATGCGTTGCTCTACCTATTAAGCTAAGTCGGCATGAAGCAGATGGGACTAATAATCCCATTTAGTTCTTCTTTTGTCTTTTCTTTTTATTTTTCTTTGTGATCTATTAATAACTTCATTTCTTTTATTATCATTTATTGAAGGTTTTACATATTCATTTTGTTCTAAGACTTTTGTAATTTCAAATTCAATAGTTTTATTTTCTTTATTAGCATTATATACCTCTACTTCTAGTAAATCTCCATAATAATAATCTTCATAATCATCGTCAAGAGATACTAGTGAATATGTTTCTTCATTATATTCATAATGGCATGGTAAAGATGATATTTTTACTCTACCTTCAATTAAATTATCTAATTGAATTGTAAGTCCCTTATTATCTATTTGAACAATTCTACCATTAAACTTCTCTCCAATGTGCTTTTCCATATATTCTGCGCATTTCATGCTGATAATTGCTTGTTCACATTTATCGGCTTGTCTTTCTCTATATGATAGATAATCAGCTTCATCTGTTAATTCCAAAAAGTCGCTTTCTATTTCTTCTTCATCTATTTCTTCATGTGATAGAAGATATTTTTTAATACTACGATGAATAGTGTTATCAGGATAACGTCTTATTGGTGATGTAAAATGAACATAACTTTTTGAAGCTAAGCCAAAATGTCCTATATTTTCTGATTGATATCTTGCTTTCTTTAACGTTTTTACAAATGGTAAATACATAATCTTGCCAATAACACCATATTTTGTAAGTTCTTGGGCAATAGATTGTACTTCCATTTGAAGATTTCTTCTTTCGCTTCTATAATATGGCATACCAATTTTATTGATTACTTCTATAAAATCACTTACTTTAGTAGGACTTGGAACTTCATGGATACGATACATTGCAGGATAATTATATTCTTCTAAAGCTGTTGCGACTGTTTCATTAGCTGCTATCATAAACTCTTCTATTATGTTTTCTGCATTATTTTGTTCTCTAATTTTAAATTCTGTAGGGAAACCTTTATCATCAAGTTCTATTTTTAATTCTTTTCTTTCAATATTAAGTGCGCCCCTTTTTAATCTTTTTTTCTTAAGAATTAAAGAAAGTTTATACATTCTTTTTAAAGTATCAACATGTTCTTCATAACCATTTTTTACTTTTACTCCGTCTAATATGTCATTTACCTTGTTATATGTCATTTGGATATTAGAATTTATTACTGATTCAAATATATTATAATTAACGACGTTGCCATTATGATCTATTTCCATTAGACAAGTTACTGTTAATCTATCTTGATTGGGATTTAGTGAACCTATTCCATTGGAAAAGATAGCGGGATACATAGGAATAACTTTTCCTGCAAGGTATGAGCTAGTACCTCTATGGTAAGCTTCCTCATCAAGAGCGCTACCTTTTTCAATATAATAAGTTACATCAGTAATATGAACACCTAATTCATAATTACCATTTGGTAATACTTCTAGACTAATTGCGTCATCTATATCTTTTGTATCATCACCATCTATAGTAAAAATCTCTTTTTTGGTCAAATCACATCGATTGATTTTATCTTTATCACTTACTGATAATGGAAGTTGTTCTGCTTCTTCTTTTGCTTCTTGTGGAAAGTAGGAATCAATTCCATATTTATAAGCTTCCATTAAAATATCTATTCCAGGATCATTACTATAACCTATTAAACCTGTCACAGTACCTTCATAATTATTTTCGCTTTCTTCTTTATCTAAATTAACTACTACTTTTGATCCTACTATTAAACCATCATTATTATCTAATTTAATTACTAGTTTTTTGAATTTTGGATTTTCTGGTTTTAGAAAATATGAATCTTTGATTTGTTGTACTTCTCCATATACGCTTTTTAATTCTCTCTGAAGTACTTTTTCAATATGCACTATTTTTTGTTTTTTATTTACAATTGATACTAGCACAGTGTCTTCATCAATAGCATTAGTATCACTATCTATTTGATATGAATCATTACCTATTTGTACAAAACGATTATTATATTTTTTATCTTTATATTTTCCTACTCTATATGAGGTATTATCTATATGATAATATTTATCGCCTATAACAATTAATTGATTTTTATCTTGGCCTTCTTCTAATAAAAACTCTATAAATTCTTTTTTTGTTTCTGAAAAATGTGATAAAATTTCTGCTTTAGAAATTCCTTCACTTGATTTTCTTATTATTTGATTTAGTCTAAATTGTTCATTATTTGTATTCATCCAAAACCCTCCATCTGTAAATTTAGTGTAACATAATTATTTAATTTTTTCATTATTTTTTTATTGTAAAGCTTTTTTTTTATAATTAGTGTATACTTAAAAGTAGGAGGATTTATGAAAAAAGTAAAAAGTAGTTTCTATTTTAGAGAGTTTTTATCATATGTAATTATTACTATTGGAGTTATAATATCCAGTTTTGCTATTGACACTATTATACTACCTAATAACATTTTAGATGGAGGTGTTACTGGTATTAGTATTATAATTAGTAAACTTACTCCACTAGAAATAAGTAATCTGATTTTTATTTTAAATATTCCCTTTATATTAATGGGATATAAAAGTTTAGGAAAAAGATTTCTTATTAAATCAATTTACAGTATGCTCTTGTATAGTTTGTTTTTATTCTTGTTTAATAAGATAGACCCGTTAACTGATCAACTATTATTAGCAACAGTTTATGGCGGTTTCATGTTAGGTCTTGGATGTGGTATTGTTATAAAAATGGGTGGATGTCTTGATGGTACTGAGTCAGCTGCAATAGTTTTAAACAAAAAATTTCATATTTCTGTCGGACAAATAATATTATTTTTTAATTTGGCTATATTTGGAACATCAGCTCTTGTTTTTGGTGTAGATAGAGCTTTATATTCTTTACTAACTTATTTTATTACATTTAAAGTTATTGATGTTGTTTCTGAAGGATTAGAACAAGGTAAAGCAGCTATGATAATTACTGATAGTGCGGATGAAATATCTAAACAAATATATTCAAGACTTGGGAGAACAACAACACTAATTAAAGGAGACGGTCTTATTTCTGGAAAAAAAGAAGTTTTATATTGTGTACTTACAAGAATGGAAATCTCAGAACTTAGAAAAATTGCCGAAGAAGTAGATGAAAGCGTTTTTATTACTATAACAGATGTTTCTGAAATAATTGGAAATCATATTAAATCAACAAAAAATATTAAAAATATAAAAAAATAGATAATAATAAAAGTTGACAACAAAAACTAAACATTAAGAAAAAATTATTTAAAAATTGGTTGGGTTCTATACTCAACTATTTTTTTTGCAATGCATATATTTTTACTATCTTTACTCTCTTATTTTTAATGATATATTATTTTTTTATATTTTATTTATATTAAAAGAAAACTATGTAATTTTTTACACTTATTATTCCAAAACAGTAATAAGATGTTATAATCATATTGTAGGGAGTGATAATTAATGATTGATGCTTGGAAGAATTTTAAAAATGGAGATTGGACAAATAGTATAAATGTAAAAAATTTTATTGAACTCAATTATACAAAATATGATGGAGATGAGTCTTTTTTAGAAAATACTACTAAAAAGACTAAATCAGTTTGGGATAGATGTAGTAAATTATTAAAAGAAGAACTACAAAAACATGTATTAGATATAGATACTGTTAATATGTCAGGAATTAATTCGTTTGAAGCTGGATATATCGATAAAGATAATGAAGTTATTGTAGGTCTACAAACTGATGCTCCACTAAAAAGAATGATTAATCCTTATGGTGGAATAAAGATGGTTTATAAAGAGCTAGAAGCTTATAATTATAAGCTAGATCCCACTGTTGATAAGTATTTTAATGAATTCAGAAAATCACATAATCAAGGTGTTTTTGATGCTTATACGGAGGAAATACGTAAAGCTCGTCATGTGGGACTATTAACTGGATTACCAGATGCATATGGTCGTGGAAGAATTATTGGTGATTATAGAAGAATTGCTTTATATGGTATAGATTATTTAATAGAAAAGAAAAAAGAAGATTTGACTAATTTAGTTGGTCATATGACTGATGATTTAATTAGAAGACGCGAAGAAGTTTCAATGCAAATTAGAGCGCTTGATGAAATAAAAAAGATGGCATTAAAATATGGCTATGATATTTCTTTACCTGCAACTAATGCTCGTGAAGCAGTTCAATGGACTTATTTTGGATATTTAGCAGCTGTAAAAGAGAATAATGGCGCAGCTATGTCATTAGGTAGAGTTGATGCTTTCTTAGATATTTATATTGAAAGAGATTTAAAAAATGGAGTTTTAACTGAAAGTGAAGCTCAAGAGTTAATTGATCAATTTGTTATAAAACTTCGCCTTGTTAGGCATTTACGTACACCTGAATATGATGAATTATTTTCAGGTGATCCAACATGGGTTACATGTTCTATTTCTGGAGTTTTAGATTCAGGTGATCATTTAGTCACTAAAAATAGTTACCGTATTTTGAATACGCTTTATAATCTTGATCCTTCACCAGAACCTAATATTACAGTTTTATGGAGTGAAAAACTACCAGAGAGCTTTAAAAAGTATTGTGCAAAAGTTTCAATTGATACTGATGCTATCCAATATGAAAATGATGACATAATGAGACCAATTTATGGTAATGATTATGCAATTGCTTGCTGTGTTTCTGCTATGAGAGTTGGAAAAGATATGCAGTTCTTTGGAGCACGTTGTAATTTAGCTAAAGCTTTACTTTATACAATTAATGGTGGTATTGATGAAGTAAAAGGTGGAAAAATTATTAATGGTTTTGAAATAATGGATGATGATGTACTTAATTTTGATAAAGTATACAAATTATATCTTAAAATGTTAAAAGAGATTGCAAGAATATATTCTGATTCAATGAATATAATCCACTACATGCATGATAAGTATGCATATGAAGCAGGACAAATGGCTTTACATGATACTGATGTACATAGATATATGGCTTATGGAGTGGCAGGTCTTTCCGTTGTTGCTGATTCTTTATCTGCTATAAAATTTGCAAAAGTTAAACCTATTAGAAATGATGATGGAATTGCAATTGATTTTGAAATTGATGGTGATTATCCTAAATATGGTAATGATGATGATAATGTAGATAATATTGCTAAAGATATTGTTGAAAAATTCCATAGTTATTTAGAAGAATATGAAACTTATCGTCAAAGTGAGGTTACTCTTTCGATTCTTACAATTACTTCAAATGTAGTTTATGGAAGTAAAACTGGTTCTACTCCTGATGGACGTAAAGCTGGTGTTGCTTTTGCTCCGGGTGCTAATCCAATGCATGGTCGTGATTGTAGTGGTGCTCTTGCTTCTTTAAATTCAGTAGCAAAACTTGATTATCATTGCTGTAAAGATGGTATTTCAAATACATTCTCTATTGTTCCTAGTGCATTAGGTACAAATAAAAATGAGCAAATAGATAATTTAGTTAGTATTTTAGATGGATATTTCGGACAAGGAGCCCATCATTTAAATGTTAATGTTTTAAATCGTGAAACATTGATTGATGCTATGAAAAATCCAGATAAGTATCCACTACTTACAATTAGAGTTTCAGGTTATGCAGTTAGATTTAATAGATTAACAAGAAAGCAACAGGAAGAAGTTATATCTAGAACCTTCCATGAGAAAATATAATGCTAGGTAGTGTTAATTCAATAGAAAGTATGGGTCTTGTTGATGGACCTGGAATTCGAACTGTTATCTTCTTAAATGGTTGTAAACTCAGATGTAAGTATTGTCACAATCCAGAAATGTGGAAAATGTTACCTAAAAATACTAGTCCGGAAGAGATAGTAAAGAAAGTAATTAGGTATAAGTCCTACTATAAACGTAATAATGGAGGAGTTACTTTCTCTGGAGGTGAACCTCTTCTACAACCAGATTTTCTAATCAAGACATGTAAACTTTTAAAACTAGAAAATATTCATATTGCACTCGATACTTGTGGTGTTGGTATAGGAAATTATGATGAAATATTAAAACATATTGATTTAGTCCTTCTTGATATAAAACATACTAGTGAAGATGGTTTTAAGAGTTTAACTGGTGGTGATTTTAATGAACAATTATCTTTTATCAAAGCTTTAAATAAAAGTAATGTAAAGGTTTGGATTAGACAAGTCATTGTTCCTGGTATAATGGATAATGAAAAATATTTAGATAGTTTAGCAAAAATGATTAAAAGAATTAACAATGTAGAAAGAATAGACTTTCTTCCATATCATAAATTAGGTAGGGAAAAATATATTTCTATGAATATAGATTATCCTTTAGAAACAACCCCTGAAATGGATAAAGAAAGATGTATGAATCTTTATGATAAATTTATAAAAATGTATAAAGGTATTAATTAACAATACCAATTTGATTTATAATTAAATAATTATAAAAAAAGAATATGTATATTTTGTTCATATTCTTTTTTTTATATGTCTACTTCAATATAAAAGCCATCATCAGCCATTACTATAATTTCATAATTTATATTTTCTAATAGGCCTTTATATTTATTATAGTCTTTATGGGATAAAACTAATTTTTCTACTTTTATACCTTTTAAACTTGGAGTTTTTTTTATAACTGCCCTACTTATATCTAATGTTGTTACTAAGTTATTCTTGAAGGTTTTAAAATTATTTATTTCAATATTAGCTAGTGTTAAATTCTTTATCGTTAAACTATTTATATATTCTAAATTAAAGTTTTTACAATCTTCTATTCTTAATTGATTAAGTGGTTTTAAATTATTCATTGTGGAGATAGTTGTTCTAAAAGTACAATTTTTAAAAATAATATTTTCAAGATAATCCATATCTTCTAAAACTTTAATCATATAATTGCTTATAACAATATTTCTTATTTCTAAATATTTCAAATTTTTTAAGAGTTTTAACTCATTAAAAAATATTGGTTGTTTTTTTCTGTTTTCACTTTGTCCATCTATGGTAATTCCTTCAATAAGTAATAAATCTTGATAACCAACTTGACTTATTTTTTTATGCATATTTTCATGTAAAAAATCCTGTATCGACTTTGTTAAAATCTCCATAATACCACTTTCTCCCCATATTTATATTATACACTTTAAATTTATAGTTTCTAAAAAAAGACACTGTTTTGATGTCAAAACATGTTAATTAAAGAAAAAAATCCACAGTTTTTGTGGACTTTACTCATTTACTTGTAAATCTGTTAATTCCTGTTGTAACATATTATACTTTTTAGTTAGTTTAGATTCATCTTCTTTTTCTATAATAAACCAACCTTTTCTAAAGTATAGTTCATATATTTCTCTTTGTAACGCTGCAATACTTTCAAACATTTCATGTATTTTCTCATAGTATTCTTCATGTGATGCTTCTGTCATAGCTATTACTAAATTTTTTTCTAAATCTTTACATACAGTTAGTACTCCTTCTAAATAATCTTTGTCATTTAGTGTTAGGCCCTTTTCTACTTCTGTTTTTGGATTACAAATTTCAGTATTATTCATTAGAACCTCCTTTTAATATATCTAAAATTGTTTGCATGTTATTATAAAATGTAGTTGTACATTTCTCCATTAATTGTTCAATTTCTTGATCTTTGACATTATCCTCTCTTAATATTGTTTTTTTGTATGCTCCATAATGCCACTTAAACATATCACATAAATAGTTTAAATCTTTGCCAGTGAATACAGCTGGTGCCTTTTCATAATTCATATTTGTTCTCCTTTCAAAATTATTATTTGTAATATTTAAAAAAAATATACTAAAAATTAGGTATCCACTATGTCGAATTTATAATTAAATTAATATAATATATTGAAAGGAGAATAGCTTATGTACGGTTATATGTATCCAGTTTATGGATATCCAGTATATGGTGGAAATAATAATGATGGATTTGGTTCTAGTTGGATTTGGGCTATCATTGTGGTACTTTTTATAATATTCTTCCTATTCTGGGGAACTAACAATAATAATTGTAATTATCATTAATAAAATACTAACTTTTTGTTAGTATTTTTTACTTATTATGATATACTTATTATGATAGAGGTGGTTGTGTGAGTCAGAATACTAGAAAAATTGATGAAGCCATTGATATGTTAAAAAAGGAAATAAAAAAGGATGACGTAGAAATTGGAAAAGAATCTATTAGTTTCAAAAACTTAAGTAATGTAGAAGATAATAATAGTGATGATGATATTGAACTACTATCGTATGAAAAAGATGAAAATGATTCTGTTAATAAAAAACAAGAAATTAATCAAGTAGAAAAAGATTTAGTACATACAAAAGAAATTGAAAAAATTAGTAATATTGAAGCTAATGATTATATATACAATGATGTTGATTATTCTAATAATCTAGAAGATAACAATTATGGTGTTGAGGAAGATAGTAATACTGTTAATAATCTTAACGAAGATGAAAATAATAGTAACGATACTGATCAAAAAAAGAAAAAAATGAAATTTCGTATCATAATTATTACTATTGTTTTAGTTGATTTAATTGTGTTGTTAATAATATTAATTAATGTAATAGCCAATAATCCTAATTTTTTTAAAACGCGAGGTCAATTTTTAAGAGAACAGAAAAAAATATTAAATGATTATGGAAGCGCTTTAGAAAATATGATTGGAATATATTATCAAAAAAACAAAGTAATATTAAAATATGGCGAAGTGGATAAGTTAGTTGATTTTGATCAAAAGATTGTTTGTGAAGAACATGATGTTTATAGTGATGGAAAAGTATATCTAAACAACTGTAAAATCAATGGTAAAAAAACTTCTTATTCTTATGGTGAAAAGCAAGGCGTAATAAAAAATCAAGGTAATAGTAAATCATCATCTGTTTTGGATGTTTTCTTAGATAGCCAAACTGGTATTTTCTCATTACAAAAAAATGATGCTACAACTAGTTATGAGACTTTTAAAATAACTTGTTCAAAAACTTGTACTGATTTTGAAATAGTAGCAAATGGATATATCTCCTACTTCGATGAAAAAGGTAACGTACATATGAAAGAAATCAGAACTGATAGTGCAGTTTTACCAACATTATCATATACTAGTGTTTTACCGATAAAAACATCATTTGATTATGATTATGATTATGCTGCATTTAAGGTTGATAATAAGTGGGGAATATATAATTATAAAAGTGGTTTAGCGGTAGTTCCTCCTATTTATGATAGTATGTCAATAGATTTATCTACTGGAATTGAACAATCAATAAAACATATATCTGCTCTAGGAAATACTAATAACATTGCTGTAAGTCTTGATAAGAAATTAGGAGTTATTAATTATAAGAGCGGACAAAATATAATTGAATCTAAGTATAGTAAAGTAGTTCAAAGTGGTAATTACTTAAATTGCGTATCAAAAGATACAACTAGTGAAGTATATGATTTTAATGGCTTTAAATATTTTTCGGGTTTGTTTGATAAAATATATGGTATAGTTGATAATAACTATGTTTTAGTAGAAGTAAATAAACAGACTAGAATGATTCAATTTGATGGTAATATATTATATAACTTTGGCAATACAAATCATGGTGCATTGAATTTCTTTGTTTCATATAATAAAGGTGCATTGTTCCAGTTTTATAAAGATTCTAAAAAGAAAGATACTTGTATTAATTATATATATTCAAATGGTGTTGGATCTTTAAAAGAATCTAACTGTGATGTTATTAAGTTTTAAAAGATACATTAATTTGTATCTTTTATTATCAAAAAAAACAACTTAAAAGTTGTTTTGTTTTACACTCGAAAAGTTCGAGTTTCCTATCAATCTGGTGCCTCCGGTCGGACTCGAACCGACACGATATCGCTACCACTGGATTTTGAGTCCAGCGCGTCTACCAATTCCGCCACGGAGGCATTACATGAATATTATAGCACACTTTTTCAATTATTTATAAAATTATTATAAAAATTAAAATTTATGAGCAAATAAATATTTATTTGCCCATAAATTTTTTCTTGTTTTTATTATTTTTTTTATTTAAAAATAGTTTAGTTATAGCTATTACAATTATTAAAGCAAAGATTATAATTATATAATAATACTTAATAATAAATTTTTTGATACTAAAATCTATATTTCTATTAAGTACTACATTCTCTGTTTGAAACAATTCCTCATCATAATAGTATTTTATAGTACCTATTTTTTGTCCCTTGTTGTTTTTATAATTTAGTTTTTCTAAACCTTTATATTCAATAGTTAGTTCTTCTTTATTATAATCTTTGGGTAAAAACTTTACTATGTTTGATGTTGATTTTATTTTATAACTATCTATTTTACTTAGAGTAACAGGTAGTTTTTTTATAACTGTCCCCTTTTTAACTAGAATTTCTTCACTATAATTATCACTAATAAAGTTAAGTATTTTTACAGTGTCGTTTAAATTATCGCCTTTTTGTTTAGCATTTAAAACAATTGTAATAAATTCATGGTTATTAATATTACTAAGTGATGAAAAACAGTATCCAGCATTTCCAGTAAAGCCGGTTTTACTTCCTAGTATTTTACTGGTATCGATATTATTTTTATTATATAAAGATATACTGGAAATGACCTTTAATCCATTTGTTAATTTGTATTCTCTTGTTGTATATATTTCTTTAAATAATGGATTTTTTAAGGAATACTGTAATAGTTTTCTAATGTCATCAGCTGTTGAATAATGGTTTTCTTCATCTAAGCCAGTTACATTGACAAAATGAGTGTTATTTAGACCAATTTTTTTTACTAATTCATTCATTTTTTTTACGTAATCACTAATACTGCCACTGTTTAGTATTGCAATTGAATTGGTAGCATCAGCACCACTTGGTAATATAGATGCATATAATAAATCTCTGTATGTTACTACATCATTTACTTTTAGACCAGCCTTACTGGCATCCCAACTTACTGTATTAAGAATATCTCTTGTGATAGTTACTTTTTCATCTAAGTTACTAATATTTTCTATAGCTGTTATAGTGGTTGCTATTTTAGTTAGTGATGCAATTGATGATACTTTTGTTGAATTAATTTCATATAATACTTTATTATCTGTTATATCATATATTTCAACTACTCTAGAGTTTAAATTAGGATACTCTAAAGCATTAGCATAAATAGGGGTTAATAATATAAATATTATAAATAATATTTTTTTCATATTGTGCCTCCTATTCATGTCTAATTAATATTTTCTTTATACTTTGAATGATATAAATCTACATTCTCTTCTTCTGTTTCTTCTGGAGTTATAAAATCTCTCATATCTGGAAGATCATCTATTGAATTTAGTCCAAAATAATCTAAGAACTCGCTGGTTGTTTCGTATAAAATAGGTCTTCCAGGGAGATTACTTCTACCTGTTTCTTTTACAAACCCTTTAGCAACTAGTTTTCTTAACATTTGACTAGTTGAAACCCCTCTTAATTCATCTACTTGAGCTCTAGTTATTGGTTGATTATATGCGATTATGGCTAGAGTTTCTAATGATGCTTGGCTAAGAGAATTTGTTTCTGGATTTTCTATTAATCTTTGATAATATTCCTTGTGTTCTCTCTTTGTTGTTAGTTTAATCTTATTGCCTAGAAAATCAATTCTAAGGCCTCTACTTTTGTCATTATAATTATCTTTTAATTCCAGTATTAATTTTTTTGCTTCATCTTCTTCTATTTGTAATACATCTTTTATTTGTTCAATGTTTAATCCATCTTCACCTACTACAAATAGTAATCCTTCAAGTATTGCTTTATTTTCCATTTCCTACCTCACATATTATGTCATCAAATGCTTTTTCTTGTTTTATAAAAAGTTCTTTTGCTTTGGCCATTTCTAAGATTGCCAAAAAAGTAGCAACTACATATTCCTTTGTATAATCTTCAAAAAGTTCAAAGAATGATACTCTTTTTTTCTTAAATATTATGTCTTTTATTCTTTTCCTTCTTTCAGCAACTGTTACTTCTTTTTCTGTTACTTGTGTATGAATTGGTCTGTTTTCTTTTTGACGAAGTAAAAACTTTTTGAAAGCATCCACTAAATCGTCTACATTTAATTCATCAGTTATATTTACTTCACTTGTCATATACTCTTTTACATCAACTGGTGCCTTAGTATATATTTCTTTTCTTAATTCTTCTTTTTCTTTTAGTGTTTTCGTAATTTCTTTATATGTTTGATATTCTAGCAATCTATTAACTAATTCTTCACGCGGATCTTCTTCTTCATCTTCTTCTATTTTAGGTTTTGGAAGTAACATTTTACTTTTTATATATAATAGTTCTGATGCCATTACTAAATAATTACTTGTAACTTCTAAATTCATCTCTTCCATTTTGTTTAAATACTCTAAGTATTGTTCAGTAATACGTTCTATTTCAATATCTAGAATATTCATTTTATTTTCTTTTATAAGATGTAGTAGTAAATCAAGTGGACCACTAAATTCATCTAATTTAAAATCTAACTCCATACTATCAATCCTGTTCTATTAATTATTATATCATATATGGTATAATGATTCTAGGTGATTTTAATGAAAAAGTTTACTATGAGAGATGAAGAGTTTATTTGTAAAAATTGTGGAAAAATGGTTTCACCTCTTGAATACAGTGCGAGAGATCATTGTCCATATTGTTTATATTCCTTACATGTTGATATTAATCCTGGTGATAGAGAAAATAATTGCCATGGACTTTTAAGACCTATTGGTATAGAAAAATTTAGAGATACTTATAAAATTTTATATAGATGTGAAAAGTGTCATCAGAATCACAAAAATATTATGGCTGTTGATGATGATATGGATTTAATAATTAAACTCTCTGTTAACAATAAATAAAAAAAGACTTTAGAAAAACTCTAAAGCTTTTATTTTATTTTAATTTCTAATTGCATAACCTAAATCGTAGAAACTTCCATCTCTTTTAGCAGCTATAGTAGTCATATATCCAGTTTGTCCATTACTAACTTGAGCAGTATATATTTTTACTGTGCCTTCTACATTTTTTACTTTACCTTGACTTTCAAAATGTTGACCTATAATACTTCCATTTGTATCTTTGTCATAAGTATAGTTTACATTATATCCTACATTTTCTACTAAATTAAATACTTTAGTATATTCAACTGTTCCATCTTCCATTAAGTAAAATAGAATTGTTCCTTTTGGATCTTGACCTTCTCCACCTACAAATCCTGATTTAACTTTTGCAGATAAGCTAGTAATGTTTAATTCTTCGTTAGTTGAAGTCCATGCTGTTGCTCCAGATATAGGTCCAAATTTATCCCAGTTGATTTTTAATTTTGTAATATCTGAGTTTGTTAATATTTCTAATCCTACATTTTCCTGATTTTCATTTAAATTAGTATAGGTAAGATTTGTAGTGTTTAAGCATTTTGTTAAATCTACAGATTTTATTTCTTCTGTTGTTGTTTTATTTTCTTCTGTTGTTTCAGTTTCTTTTTTATTTTTCTTACTTTCTTCTTTTGTTTCTGTTTTATCTTTTAATATTAATCCTTTATCATATGCAATATAAGCTACTAGTCCTAATATTATTAAAATTAGTAAAATTATTGTAACAACTGAACCCTTTCCTTTTTTATTCCCATTTTGATTTTGATTTTGTTTTTCTTCTAATACTTCTGCTTCGTTATTCATATTTACTCCTCCTATTATATATAGGAGTATATCATAAAAGTTTTACTTTTTCTATGTTTTTATCAATTTTTTGGTTTAAAGATTAATGTTAGAAAAAATGCAAAAACTATTGCGGCTGAAATACCTGATGCAGTTAGGTCAAACATTCCCATAACAAGACCAAATACTCCATTGGATTCTGCTTGTTGAAGTCCTCCATGGATTAACTGATGGCCAAAACTAGTGATTGGAACCATTGCTCCTCCGCCTACTATTTCAACAATTTTATCATAAATATTTGATACATCTAAGAATGCGCCTAAAACTACAAAAATACTAGTTATATGTCCTGGAGTTAGTTTTGTATTATCTAGGATAAGTTGAGCAATTAAACATACTAAACCACAAAATATAAATGATAGTACTATTTTTTCCATTATATAGCCTCCAAACTAATTGCATGTGCAATACTTAATATATTTTGTTTTTGATAAAGGAAAGTTGGACTAAATAAAGCTCCTGTTGCTACAACTAATACTTTTTTTAAATTTTTTTGCCTCATTTGATCTAGAATAAATCCATATGTAACTAAGGCACTACATACAGGTCCACTTCCTCCTGCTAATACTTCTTTTTGTTTTTTTAAGTCATATAACATTATTCCACAATCATTATAGTTTTTTGAAATATTTATTTTATGTTCTTTTTGTAGGTATTCTTTTAATATTTCTTTTCCGTATAATCCTAAATCTCCTGTTACTATAAGATCATAATAATCTTCTTTTCTATTTAAATCTTCTAGATGTGTTTTTATTGTATCGGCTGCAGCTCCAGCCATTACTGCTCCCATATTTAAAGCATCTTTTTGATCATAATCTATTATTTTCCCAATTGTTGCACTTTCTATTTTTATATCGCTTTTTTTATTTGAAACAATTGCACTTGCTCCTCCTGTTGCTGTAAATGTCGCCGTTTTTGGTTTTGGTGCTCCATATTCTGTTGGATTTCTAAATTGCTTTTCACTGGACATATTATGAGAACTAGTTCCACAAAGACAAGTAGTTATTTGCTTATTTTGAATCATGTTAGAGGCTATAATTAGTCCTTCTACATTTGATGCACAAGCACTGTATACTCCTAAAAATGGTTTACCAATTTCATTTGCAGCATAACAAGATGATGATACTTGATTAAGTAAGTCACCTGAAATTACTAAGTCAATACTGTCTTTAGTCATTTTATTTTTTCTTAATACTTTTTTCATACTTTCTTCAAGTAATTTTACTTCTGCTTGTTCCCATGTTGATGCCTCACAATATAAATTTTCATAATGATCATCAAAATATTTACCTAATGGTCCTTTATATTCATATGGTCCTACTATTGTATAAGTGTTATTTAGGTATACATTATTATATTTAAAAGTCATACTATACCTCCGATTATGAGTCTTATTACTCCGAATGTCCACGCTGATACTACTCCATAAACTATTACTGATCCTGCAAGTTTGAAAGCATTACTTCCTATACCATAAATTGGTCCTTCTTTTTTATATTCTAGGGCTGCACTCATTATTGAATGGGCAAAACCTGTAATGGGAATTAATAAGCCGCATCTTGCAAAGTTTACCCATTTATCAAAGAATCCTAAGGCAGTACAAAGAGCAGCAAGAAAGATTAAAGTAATAATCATATATACTGAACTTATAGTTCTTGAAGTATGAAAAAGAAAACAAAATAATTGAATTAAACCTTCACCAATTGAACCAACTAATCCTCCAATCAAAAAGGCAATTAAAGTGTTTTTACTTTTTTCTTCTGTTGGTTTATGTTTTTCTACTATTTCATCATATTTTTTATTTATCATATTTTTCACCATTACTATTATTTGCCAGTATATTTTTTTTATACAAAAAAACTAAAGTTTTACCCTTAGTTTTTCTAAGATTTTATTTTCTTTTCTTGATACTTGAACTTGACTAATTCCTAGACTTTTTGATAATTCACTTTGTGTATATCCATCATAATATCTTGCATAAATTAGTTTTTTTTCATCTTCATCTAATTTATTTAATTGTTCTTTTAAATCTAAGTGACTACAATCTAGGTTATTATCATATACCTTTATTGAATTATATAGACTTTCTTCATTATCTTCTATTGCATAATCAAGACTTTCTGTCTTTTGATTTAACATCCTTATTTCTCGTATTTTTTCTTCATCTATTTCTGTTATTAGGGAAACTTCTAGGTCGGTTGGTTCTCTTCCTAATTTTTGATACATTATTTCTCTACATTTTTCTACTTGCCTACTCAGTCGAATAATGTCTCTACTTTTTTTTATTGGTTGATTTTCTCTTATAAAATTAGTTACTTCTCCTATTATCCACGTATATGCATATGTTGAAAATTTAGCACCTCCAGGCTTATATTCTTTCAATGCTTTCATAAGTCCCATCATACCTGCTTGATATAAATCTTCATAATCTCCATAATAGTTATATTTTTTAATAATATTTCTAACTAAATTCTCATACTCTAAAATTTCATCCATTAATCATTTCTCCTATAAGCTAAGTAAATTATATACATCCTCAACTTTTTCTGCATAGAATAAATTATCTTTTCTTTTACCAAAAATCCCTTCATATACTTTATCAATTCCATAAATTACTACACTTCCACATTTTAAGAATATTTCTGTTAATTTGTTTTGAAAGTTATTTAAAAATTGAGTACTAAAATTTTTTAAGTAATTAAAGTTAAATGCATACAAACTTATTCCTTGATTATAGAGCAGGAAATCAATCTCTTTTGTTAAGTTTGATATAGTATTTTCTGTAATTTCATCTTCAATAGAAATAAAAAGTATTCCATTTCTTACATTAGTGTATAACATTTTTCCACCTCATTAAGAATATAGAACACTTTTTATTATTTTTATACCTTTTCGACAAAAGAAGACAATTAATTCGTTCGACAAATATCGACTATAGGATTCCAGTTGATATATTTTTTAAATTATTTAATAATAATTTTAAGTAACTTAGTTTTTCTACTGATGATGTTACTATTAAATTTTTTGTAACTATTTTTTTATTATCTTGATAAACTGTAATACTACCTACTACTTGATTTTTTTTAAGTGGTAGTTTTATTTTATTAATATTTAATTTAGTTGAGTACTTATTATTGTTAACTCCTTTATCTGTCAATATAGTTATATCTTTCTCTGGTTTAATACTAATAGAGTTTCTTGTTGATTTATCTAATGTTAATGTTTTAATTATTTCATTTTTTTTCTTTATAATTTTTAATTGTTTATTGTTAAATCCATAATCTAATAATTCCATTGCTTCTTTATTTCTAATTGCGGCTGTATCCTCTCCTAAGACAATAGCAATAAGTCTCATATTATTTCTTTTTGCTGTTGCTGCTATACAATATTTTGCAGCATCTGTATGTCCTGTTTTTAAGCCATCGCTTCCACTATAAGTACGTACTAGTTTATTTGTATTAACTAGCCAGAACTTGTTTGGAGTATTTACTCTTAAATAATCTTCATATACTCCAGAAAAATTTAGTATTTCTTCATGGGAAAGTAAGTTTTTTGCAATTATTGCCATGTCATATGCGCTTGAAAAGTGTCCCTCTTCATCCAAACCTGTACTATTTTTAAAAGCTGTATTTTTAAGTCCTAATTCTTTTACTTTTTGATTCATTAATTGTACAAATTTATTTTCACTTCCTGAAATGTGTTCTGCCATTGCTACGGTTGCATCATTAGCACTAGCCATTGATATTCCTTTAAATAAATCTTTTACAGTCATCTTTTCGTTTGCAGCTAAATATATTTGGGATCCTCCCATATCAGCTGCATTTTTTGAAACTGTTACAACATCTGTCCATTTAATCTTTTTAGATTCTATATTTTCAAGTATTATTATTTGAGCAACCATCTTTGTCATTGAAGCTACTGCAACTTGTTTGTCTTTATCTTTTTCATATATTATTTGTCCAGTTGATTCTTCCATTAAAAGTCCAGAAGTCGCATTTTTTATTAAAGCTATTTCTTCCTTTTGTTCTTCCTGCTTTTCTTCTGCAAAAATATAAATAGGATTTAATAAAATACTTAAAAGTAAAATAAATATAATCTTTTTCATTCTACACCTCTATTAAAAAGTATTCTAATAAAAATAAAAAAAGACCACAAAAAAATAAAGAGAGTTATTTAAACACTCTTTATTTGTTTTTTTATGAATTTAAAGCTTCTTTTTTATATAGATTCTTATAAGTTTTATTGTTTTTTAATAATTCTTTGTGGTTACCTGTTGCTACTACTTGTCCTTTATCTACTACATATATAATATCAGCATCTATGATGGTAGATAATCTATGAGCAACGATAATTACTGTATGATCTTTTACTAAATTATCAATTGCTTTTTTTATGTATTCTTGAGACTCATTATCAAGTGCAGAAGTTGCTTCATCAAAAAGTATTACTTTACTATTTTTTGATAGCGTTCTTGCTATTGAAAGTCTTTGTTTTTGTCCACCGGAAAGATTTACTCCACCTTCTCCTAAAATAGTATCATATTGTTTAGGTAGAGACATAATATAGTCATCTATATATGACATTTTTGCATATTTTCTTATTTCTTCTAAAGTAATTTGTTTATTAACTACTTCAAAGTTTTCTTTAATAGTTCTATTAAAGATAAATGGTTCTTGTCTGATTATTGAAATACTATTTCTTAACTGTTCTTCTGTTAAATCTTTTATATTTATACCATCTAGTAATATTTCTCCTTTTTCTACATCAAATATTCTAGTAATAAGATTAAATAATGTAGATTTACCTTGTCCTGATTTTCCTATGATAGCTATTTTTTTATTTGGTTCAAGTTTAATATTGAAGTTGTTTAATGTAATATCTTCATCAGGATAAGAGAAGTAAACATTTCTAAATTCAACTACTCCATTTACTTTATCTATATTTTCTTTTCCAAATTTTTCATCTGCATAAAGTTTATTTTCTAGTATTTCATTAACTCTACTTATTGATACAACTGTTTTTTGATATGTCTGCATAAAATCATTTAAGTTTTCAATTAACCACATATATCTATAAACATAATATGTCATAGCAATAAAAAAGGTAAGACTTATTTTTCCATAATATAGAAGTATTATACAAAGAATAAACGTTCCTACTTCTAATATTGATTTAATGAACCTTGTTAAAATATTAAACTCTTTTTGAAGATCAATTTCTCTTTCAGACTTTTTATAAATTAATTTTATAATATCTGTCATATCAGATATTAAGTTATTTTTTACTCCTAATGTTTTTATTTCTCTTATTCCTCTAATTGATTCTGTTGTTAAAGCTGTAAATTTATCTTGCTCCTCTTTTCTTTCTTTATGAATTTGTTTTAATTTCGGATTATATATTTTTATAATGATAAATAGTATTATTACTAATGTTAATATGTATAGTCCTATAATCCATGAGTTTATAAAAACGTATACAATTATAATTAAGGATGCTGTTAAGGATGATATCATGCTAAGAATTCTTCCAAAGGCAAAACTTAGTGTATCTGCATCATTTGTAATTCTATTTATTATTTCACCAGATGAATGTTTTTCAAAAGCAACAGAAGGAAGATTTAAAGCTTTTTTATATGTATTAAATCCAAGTCTTTTTGTTAAAATACTTTCTACTTTTTGTAACATTGAATACGCTTTATGATATAAAAATCCATCTATTGTAAGTTCTAGTACAAGATAAATTAATAGATAAATAAGTGCAGGTTTTAACTGCATTTTAGTTATTGATTCTACTGTGCTACCATTTAAATATCCAGTAAATATTTCTGCAATACCATTTATAAATATTATAATACTAGCAATTATTAATCTATTTTTTTCTTTTCCAATCAGTTTAATTAGGGGTTTAAATTCTTTTATACTTTTCATTCTAACCTCCTATAATAAAAGACTATCAATCGATAGTCCAAAATGTTTTTTACAAGTAATTAAGCATGAGGGAAAAAACGAGTAAATCTTTTCTCCACATTATTTTGGTCTACCACATTATTAAAACTTTCGAATCTAAATTTAATCATTTTTTCCACTCCTTTCTCTTTAAATTCTTTTAAAGATTAACACTATTTATATTTTTTGTCAAATATTAATTATTTTGTTTAACAATTTTTGCTACCTCTAGTGATTTTTGATTGTCATTTATAAAAAGTTTCACATTTTTTATCATATCTTGATTCCCCTAATAGAAAGAAATCTAATTTTGTATATTTTTTAATGTATGATTTTTAATATTTCCTCTTCTATTAAAGATATAACTTTCTTTTTATTTTCTTCTCTACTTTTTTCTTTTACTTCTATATCGTAATCATAATATTTATTATTATCTTTATCATATATAGCGATATAGACTATATTATCTTTGCCATAAGGGTTGTTTTTATCTACTCTATTTAATTTACCTGTAATGCCAATACCATAATTAGAACCTGAAAAATCTGAAATGCTTTTACTCATTTCACGAGCAACTTCTTTACTATATACTGAGTATTTATCAATTGTTTTTTTATCAATGCCCATTTTTATTTTAAATTCATTAGAATATGTTACTGCGCTAAATTTTAATACTTCACTTGCACCTTCAATGTTAGTAATTGCATTAGCTACTCCTCCTCCTGTACATGATTCCATAGTAGCAATAGTTTTTTTTAATTCTGTTAATCTTTCTATAATTTTTTTCATAGTTCCTCCGATTATTTATATTTTTGTACATAATAGTTTATTTGATTTATACTATTTTTACAATGATTGTAAAAAACTACTATATTGTTCTTTTGTTACTATCGTGTTGTTTATTATTTATATTTTCATAAACTTCTCTTAATAGATTATTATTACAATAGTTGTAGTTTTTTAATGCTATATCAAATTCTTCTTTATTATTAATAATTAATGTAGGAATTAATAATGATGTATTTTTTACAATATTAGAATCTAAATTATATATGGTTTTATCATTTATTTTAGTTTTGAATAAGACGTTGTACATCATACCACAATCAACTCTTCCAGTTGCTGTTTCTTTTAATACTTCATTATAGAATAAATCTAATATTTCATTCATTTTACTCACCCTATATTAATTATAACATAATTATTCATATAACAACAAAATACTCTTATTATAGATTTCTATAATAAGAGTTCAGTTTATTGTGTTATTTTATTTTTTCTTTTTTTGATAATTAGTATTACTACTACAATTATACTAACTACTAAAACACCTGCAATAATGTAATATATATAATTATGATCTTTGTTTGTTATATTTGTTGTTATAGTTGTATTCGTTTTAGTTGTTGCCCCATCATAAGTTGCCTCATTAGCACTTATTTCTTTGTTGTTTACATATAGTTTATGTCCATTTAGATAAATATTTGAATTATCTGTTATTTCATTAGTTAGTGATGAGATGTAAGAATCAGCAGTTAATGATATTATAGAATCACTAGATAGTTTTACATTCAATTTGCTTGCTTGATGTTTGTTATCAAACGCACCTGTAAAAACACTACCATCTGACATGGTTAAATCTAAGGTAGAAATACTGTCAACTATAATATCTCCTTCTATTTTCTGATTAGTCATTTTTAAGGTGACATTACCTCCATTTGAACCTGAGTTTCCCCATTTACCAGTTTGAATTCTTAAAAAGTCACCATCATTATTTGTAATTGTGTTGTTTTCTAGATTAATGGTTGCTGTGGTGTTAGTTACAAAGATAGTGTCTCCTTTATTAGTGATTATTTTTGAGTTTTTCGAAGTAAAGCTAGCTGTACCAGTATCGGCATCACCTGACATTGATTGATATAAGAAAATATTTTTATATGTTTCAGAATTTCCGTTTAAAGTATTATTAGTATCTGTTAATTCTACTTTATTTAAAGAAACTGAATTAGCGCCTTCTACTACTATTCCTTCTGATTTTGTTGAAATTAGAGTTGCATTATTAACTACAATATTAGCAGTTGAATATATGGAAGGTGAGCCTACTCCTGATGTTTCATATGTCCCTTTATTTACACTTAAATTACCGCCGCCTCTATCACTTCTAATTGAAGCTGAAGAGTTACCAGTAGTCTTTACAGTTAAGTTTGTGGCATTTAATGTCCCTCCGCCGGTTACCATTACTCCGCCTGAATTATTTCCTGTTGTATTTATTTTTGTATTAGTGATATTTATTGTGCCTGTTCCATAAGAAAAGGCACCATTAGCATGAGAACCATTTGTAGTAATTGTTCCTCCTGTAATATTTAAGGTTGCACCATTATATGTAAGTATAGCTGCATTGGTTCCATAAAAATCTGCACTATCTCCATCAGAATCTCCACTTTTTGTTATAGTAGGATTACTAAGTGATGAAGTACCACCTGTTACTAATAGTGCATTTTCTCCTCCAGTTGTACTAGTATAAGTTTTATTTTCCTCTGTTGTAGCAGATGAAATTGTTGTGTTTCCAGAATATGAAGCAACAGTTGAACTACTTCCTCCTGGTTGTGCCATTGGGCCACTTCCTCCTGGTGGTGTTGGTGGTTCTGCATGAGCTAATGTTGGTATAACAATTATTGTAATAATAATTAATTTTAAAAATTCTTTCTTCATTTTTTCCTCCTCTATTCTATAAAAATTATATCAAAATAAAAAAGCAATCGTAAAGATTCTTTTTTATTAAAATTACTTTTTGTTTTTTGTACTGATTAATATTAATTCAAATAATTGTCTATGTTTTTTTACTATTACTTCTAAACATATTCCAGATACAAACATTAAAATGCTAATGGTTAACATAAATCCTGAGAATATCAATGTTGGAAATCTAGGAACAAGTCCAGTTTTAAAATATTCAACAAACACAGGGGTTCCAAAGCATATAGATATAATTAAAAATATTAATCCTATTATTCCAAAGAATATGGAAGGTTTATACTCTTTAAATAATCTAGCGATAGTTTTTAACACTTTAAATCCATCACTAAAAGTATTTAATTTTGATACACTTCCTGCTGGTCTATCGCGATATTCTACAGGTATTTCTTTTAACAAGAAATTCTTGTCTAAAGCATGAATGGTCATTTCTGTTTCTATTTCAAATCCTTTTGATAGAACAGGAAAAGTTTTTACAAATTCATAACTAAAAGCACGATAACCTGTCATTATATCTCTGACATTACTTTTAAATAGACTATTTATTAATCCTCTGACTAATACATTACCAAAGTTATGAAATGGTCTTTTATTTTCTTGAAAATAAGTTGATGATAATCTATCCCCAATTACCATATCAGCTTTTTTATTTAGTATTAATTCACACATTTCTCTTGCATTTTCTTTTGGATAAGTATCATCACCATCTATCATTAAGTAGCAATCTGCATCTATATCTTTAAACATTGATCTAATTACATTACCTTTTCCCTGTTTATATTCATAACAAACAATAGCTCCTGCTTTTTCAGCTATTTTATCAGTGCCATCTTTTGAATTATTATCATAAACATAAATATCTGCTTCTGGTAATACTTCTTTGTAATCAGTAATAACTTTTTCTATTGTTTTTGATTCATTATAACAAGGTATTAAAACGGCTATTTTCTTATCTTTGAATTCTTTCTTCATATTACTTCTCCTACTTCTCTTATATTATACACTATTTTTTATATTTCTAAAAGTTTATTGTTTACCAATTTATACTAAATCCGAGCCTTTCAAAATATCCTCTATACCATTTTCTAAATTTAGAAGATATTTTTCTGTTGTAGATAAACTTAAATACTAGTTGCCTAAAAAATTCTATTATTATACTTATTATAAATAAAGCTATTCCCGTTATGAACATTATAGCTATGGTTTTAATGGTAATGTTATTAATGTTTACATATCCTAGCCACCTATATATATTATCTCGGACATATATATTTTCGTGAATTAGATAAACACCAAAAGTATATTTTGCTATAGTATTGATTATTTTACTTTTGATATTTAATGTTTCAAAGAATAGAAAGTAAGCAACTGATTCAATTATGATTAATGGGCTTCCATAATTAAGATAAATCATTTCTAAGATACGTCCTAAATAGCTTGTCGCTGTTCCATATCCAATAAGTTCTTTTGATACTATCTGGCAAAATAATACTGCAATTGCACTTAATATTATCAAAATAAAAAACAATGTTTTTCTTCCTGTATCAGTCAATCTTTTAAAATAATAGTTTTCCTTTATTGGATAGATTCTTAGATATGCCCCCAATAAATATAAAAATATAAAGCTAGCTACCGAATGCCCTGCTCTTGTATATATTACTTCATCTATAGTAATAGTAGGGATAATGGATAGTAATATAAATAATACTGCTATAACTCTCTGATAGTTCTTTTTTGACAATGTGTTTATCAGTTTATTTAAGATGGGAGAAATAAGATATAGCACTAAGTAACAATCTATATACCAATATATTCCATAATCAAACGGCAATAGCGTTTTTATTTTTTCAAGTGGTTCTATATTATTTGTAATAGACACTGAAAAATATTTCGTTAAGATTATAGCAATTATTAAAAATAATACTTTATAGAACCAAACTGCATTATTTAATGAAATTACTTTTGATAATTTCATATTTGATTTTGATTGATAGTATCCACTAACTAATACAAAAGAGTTAACATGTACTACCATGATTATGGTAATAAAGTCAAGTAGCATTCCTACTGTTCCTGTTGCTCTATTTGAAAAACCACTATGCATTCTAACATGATAAATAACAATAAAAAGCATAGATACAATTCTCATCAACTCAAAATTAGAATTTCTAATTTTCTCTTTCATAATATATGTCCCCCTGACTATATCTTGATATCCTATAAAATAAATATATCATAATTTAGTTGTTATAGTCAAAAAAAATAAAATATCCTTATGATATTTTATTTATTATTTTTATTAAAAAATGGTATTCCTATAAATATTGGTAAACATAAATATCCACTATAAATATATCTAAATTCTGCGAATACGGGAGTTGCTAATAACATTGTTACCCATATACCAAAGATTGGAATATATGCATATAGCATATACTTATTTTTCTTTTTTATAGTTATATAGGCGAAAATGATTATTATCCAAAAGCAAAAGCCTATACAATTAAAAAAGCCTATTATTGGTAAATTATTATCCATTATTTTACTAAACTTATTTCTAAAACTGCTTGATACAAAAGAGAAATTGTGAATACCTAATTCATTAGGATCAATTTTTGCAGTAGTTACCCAGTATTCTACTCCTGGGTACCAATAACCTAATGTACTGATTAAATATGATTCCACAGCAATTTTAGGATGTTTAATACATAAATTAAACCAAAGTTTTAAATATTTAAATTTATTTTGTTCAAATTCTTTAATATTATATTCTTTGTTAAATTTGATTGGGTCTACTATTTCAGGATTATATACTTCTTTTAAAGTTTTAACTGGTATTAATTTATTTATCGTTTCTTTCTCATACTTAGTAAGTTTAACATCTTTATATACCATTCTGCCTACTTGCTGCAATGGGATAGCAATATATTCAGATGAAGATGATGTGTTAATATTAAAAACTTTATATACTGGTCCTTTAATAATTATGTATGATGAAAATACAATTAATATTATAGTGATGATCACTTTTATTTGTTTTCTAAATATAATTATTGAAATAATTGATAGTATGATATACATATATATTGCATTATTTCTTGTAAAAACAGTAAGAAGTGATACGATAATAAAGGAATATGAATTTTTAAGGGTAATATTATTTTTTCTTTCTACTAGTTTTATACATTCTATTGTTAATAAAACAATACTACAACTAAAAATGATGTCTTTCCACATTGTAATACTGTAAAAACCATTCACTGGTAATAAAGCATAATATAGTAAAAGAAATACTAATATTTTTTTAGGAACATTTCTTTTATATAAAAAACTGATAGAATATGCAAGTATTAGTGACATTATAGTAATTTGTATTATGGAAATTAGTCCTATACAAAAATTTATATTATTGGAAAATAAATGACCAAATTTAAAAGGAATCATCATGAATAATATATGTATAACTGTGTGATGATCTGTGATAGGTTGCAAATTTAAGATCATTTGCAATTCTGTTAATGAATCGTTAGTCATAATTGCTGGATAATATATTATATAGTATACTATATAGCAAGTTAATATAATTAGAAATGATATTATAAATATGTGATTAATTTTATATTTATTATCATTTTTATAATTTACTATTTTGGGTACTACTAGTGATAACACATTATATATTAGGAAGAAATTTCCTAAAAAATAAACAATATTTTTTATTCTAAACAACTCATAGAAAGAGTCATAGACTGGATTATATCTAAAATTATAGAGTATTCTTCCAATAAGCAGTATAAAGGAAAACACTATTGATAACATTCTAATTCCTTTTTGATATTTATGCTTGTAATCTATTTTGTATATAAAATAAAATATAGTGATAAACAATAAAATTGATAACATATTATATGATTTTAATATTCCTTGAAAACATAGTGATACATATACTGTAAAACTCATAATAAATGAAACTATTTTTTTGTTGTGACATATTTTATTTAAATTATCTTTCATGTTCAGCTCCTTCAATGTACTATCAAAGAATTTTTTTACTTATTCCATCCAAAATTTATTTTTTGATGGATTTTAAGTTTTCATTTGATAGTTTTTTTATTTTTCCTTCTATTTATCTTTTTTGTATCCATAATAAATAATTGGGGGTGTTAATTTGAAGTAGTTATTACTCTTTCTACTTATTTTAATAAACTGTTCTAATGTATTTGTTTGTATTGCTTTATTTCTATCTTCAATATACTTTTTATCTTTCTTATCTAATTGATTAATAGTATCTTTATATTTATCATTATTAAATACTTCTAATATGATATCTTTTATATTTTTATAAATATATTCTATAAAGCTGTCTATTTCTTCTTCATCAATTGTATAAAGTTGATTTATAATATATTCTTCTATTCTCCATGAATACGTATAATATTTAAATGTATTAATATCTAAATTTATTATATCTTGATATTTTTTTAATCTATCATCTACTACTTTTAAAATATCGATCATACTATATCCTGGTTTTGTACGCATTATAGAATTACTTCTTATGTAGTATTCATAGTACTGTTTATTTATATATTTTATAGTTTCAGCTTTTAATAATATGAATGGATTAGTGCTTAAGTCTTCATACTTATCTTCTATATATTGTATATCTAGATTAGAAAATAATTCTTTCTTTATAATTTTATTACATGTTGATGGCATTATTGTAGTATATAGAAGTCCTTCATAGTTATTCCAATTATCATTATAAAATATGTAGTCAATGGCAGCTGTTTGATATGTTGAATCATTAGTTACTGTTAACCAATCATAAATTACTATATCTATATTTTTTTCTAAATATGGCAATGCAGATTTAAAAAAGTTGGAATTTATAGTATCATCTGAATCAATTGATGCAATATATTTACCTTTTGCTTCCTTTAATCCTACATTTCTGACATTTCCTAAGCCATGATTATCTTGTTTTATATATCTAATTAAATTTGGATAATTGCGTTCATAATTAAGTATAATTTCTTCACTATTATCGGTTGATCCATCATTTATAATTAATATTTCCATATTATCTACTTTGGCCTTTAATATAGAGTCTAGTGACTTTTCTAAGTATTTAGAAGTATTATAAACAGGAACTATAACAGATATTAAAGTACTTTGATTATACTCTTCATCATTTTCTTCGACCTTTATTCCTAGAAAATCTTCTGTTGTTTTTTTACTTTTTTTACTATAGTCTTTTCTAAAAACTTGATATTCATCTATTATTCTTTTCTTATTCTTTTTAACTTTTTGTACCCTACTTGCTATTTCATTTATATCATCATCACTATTCATTATTAAATTGTCTTTTAAATATTCATATTCATCTAATATCTCATCATTACCTAGGATGCATGGTATACTTTTATCCATACTTTTTAAAAACCATAAATTATTGTTTGATGTGAAATTTATATATAGATTAATATAACTATTTTTTAGAACGTCTTCTTTTGTTTTAAACCTGTTATGCTTAATATTAAAAGTTTTCAAAAAGTTCTTTGTTACTTTATTGAATTTTGGAAGATTAACAGTAGCATTATCTATTAGTTTTATAGCACTTAATTCATTATAGAAACTATGCTTAGTCTCTAATTCATTATTTAAAATTCCTACTGTATTTTCATCTATATTTTCGTTTCCTTTTTCTATTGGAATATCTATAACTATTCTTTTTACATTCTCTTTATTGTTTTTTAAACACTCATATAGTCCTACATCTAATATACCAAGTGTTGCATCTTTTCGTTCTTTGTATAATTTAAAAATATTTTTATATACGTTGTAAATAAAGTCATCTGATAGAGATGCTAATGATTCTGTAAAAATAAAATCATAATGATAATTTCTATTTAAACCTCTCATTAAAGTTTCATATTCTACTTGATAATTTACAAATATTATTTTTTGAAAATTATTTTTATTTATAAATTTTATCATGAACTCTGTATCATCAATGTTGTTATTCATCAAAATAGTATTTCCAAATGTGTAAGAAAATCCTTCTAATAAATCAATACTCATTGAAGGAACTATAACAATGTATCTTTTGTTGTATATTATATCTAATCTTTTTTCAAGCATTATTATCACCTACATTTCGATAAATTCTTTTACTTGTTCTTGTGAATCTTTTAAATTTCTATCACGAAATTTTTTGTATTCCTTGATAATTTTTTCCTTATTTTGAATACACCCTAAAATTTTATTTTTAATTTCAATTGGATTTTCTTCATTTTTTACTACTATATATTCTTCTAAATTTGTATTAGTAAAATAATGATGATTATTACCTGTGATACATGGGACATTCATCTCAAAACTTTCAAGTGGTAACATAGGAGCGCATTCAGAGAATGTTACATATAAGTTTATATCGTTCTGTGACATTCTTTTTAACAGCTCTTCTCTTGGTAACGATTTTTCTAAACCTTCTATTTGTATATTCATCATTTCAGCAAATTCTTTTGCATTTTCATTTAATGGTACCATATCTATTACTGCATTTTCAATTAATGAAATAGCAGCCATTTGTGAATACATATTTTTTCTCCAGTCATCACATTTTGCAGCATATAATCCTATTCTTATGATTTTATCTTTTTTTCTCTTTTCAGGTTTAATATCAACAGTTACTTTATTTGTAATAAACTTTGAAGTGTATCCTTCTTTTTTATAGAAATCTTGTAAACTATATTTACAGCTAGCCATAACATCTATCAATTTAGCTTTATGTAATTTAATAATTTCCAAATTTCTGTCCCAGCCATAAGCATCTAATATTTGTGAATGACTTCCATGCCAATAAGTCTTTATTTTTATTTTTCTATTTTTTCTTTTTAATTGTTTTACAAGTTGATAGTCACCTATTGCAAACGAACTAAAAATCACTTGTTTTATATTGCAGTCTATAATAGTATTGCATATATTTTTGATATCTTTTTTTCTATATATTTCGCCACAATCTACAGTATTATCAAATAATTCTTTAGTAGCACTAGTTACCCCAAGCCAATCAGAATTGTGTAATACTATGTATTTGCTATTATTATTT
The DNA here is from genome assembly GCA_017525855.1 of Bacilli bacterium. Next base: position 30,980 of record JAFXSE010000099.1, on the reverse strand, counting down.
CTTTTAATACTCTCAATCGTTCTATCAATTCTTTTTAAATATTCATTTGTAATCATGGCATTTTTTCTTTTCTTTTCTCTATAAATCACAACAGGGAACAAAAATATTTTGGCTGCCTTTCTAGCTATATCTTTTAATTTTCTATATGTATTTAAAACTATAAATGTCTTTTTTCTACCAAATCTTCTTACCATATTATTCTCTATTCTGTCTTTTAATGGTATCCAACTAGCGTCATAATAATGTATCATGCAAGTATTTTCTGTAAAAACATTATTATCTCTGTTGTAAGAATATGGGTAAAAATAATCTCTTGGATATATATATATATCATTTTCTAATTTTTGAACATACTTAACACCATATTTTAAGCCATATTCATCCAAAATACCACTTATTAATTTAGGTATTGAGATTTCTGTCATATCCTCAGTGCTAAAACCACTCATTGATCTATATTTATCTAAAAGTTTTGTTGGTAATATTGCTTCTTTGTTTTTTTCATACCATACACCCACGGCAACAAACCCGGTATCTTCTATCCCTAAAAATGTATTACAATTAAATAAGTGATCTATTTTTTTAGTGATTTCCATATCTGTATCAAAATATATTCCACCCATTTCCTTTAAAGCTTTTGTTCTGGCATAGTCGGCAACAAATGCCCATTTTTTATTGTCATAAGCTTCTTTGATGAAAGGGCATTCTTCCAAATCAACATTTTCTTCACTCCATTTAATAATTTCATAATCTGGTAAATATTTTTTCCAACTTTCTATACACTTTTTTGCAAGCTTTGGTAATGGTTTATCTCCAAACCAGCAGTAATGAATATACTTTGTCATATGTACCTCCTAATGTTTTATTCCTATCATATAATCAAACTAAATATTTAAAAACTGTATATGAGCAAACAAAAAAATATAACTAATTTGCATCTTTTAATTCTTTACCCATTTGTTTTTTATAGTATTCTTTAACGATTTCCTCAGTGTCTCCAATTTTTACTATTTGTCCATGTTCAAGCCAAATTACTCTATCACACAATTCACGAATTGAATCTAATGAATGTGAAACGTATAATACTGTTGTTCCACCTTTAATCATTTCTAACATTTTATTTTTACTTTTTTCTTGGAATTTTATATCTCCTACAGATAGTATTTCATCTACTATTAATATTTCAGGATTAACAATTGTTGCGATTGAAAAGGCAAGTTTTGCCGTCATACCTGATGAAAAGTTTTTAACCGGAACATCTAAAAAATCTCTTAATTCTGAAAAATCTACTATTTCTTCAAATTTTTCATCAATAAACTTTTTAGAGTATCCAAGAATGGCTCCATTTAAGTAAATATTTTCTCTTGCTGTTAATTCTGAGTCAAACCCGGCGCCGAGTTCAATCATTGGTGATATTACTCCATTTACTATCACTTTACCTTTTGTTGGTTTCATTACACCACTAACAACTTTTAACATTGTAGACTTACCTGCTCCATTACTACCAACTAATCCTACTACTTCACCTTTTTTTACATGAAATGATATATTTTGTAGTGCCCAAAATGATTCTTTCTTTCTTTTCTTCTTTTTAAAGCTAAAGAAATTGACAAAAGCTTGTTTTATAGAAAATTCTTTCTCTATTCCTAAGTTAAATTTCATTGATACATTCTTTAAATCAATCATTTATAATTACCTCCTTATACATAATAAATAAACTTATCTTGGTTCTTTTTAAACACAACTGAACCAATTAATAAAGTAATTATTGATACCAAACCTATTAACGTTAACGTTTTTAAAGAAGGGCAAGTGCCCGAAACAACAATTTGTCTTGCAGATGATAAATATTGATATAGTGGATTTAATTTAAATAATGACTGAAGTTTTGCAGGTAGTATTTCTATACTATAAAATACAGGAGTCATATAATTCCATATTGTAAGTATAATTCCATATATATAGAAAACATCTCTTAAAAATACAGAAACACATGATAAAAATAAACTTATACCAACCGTAAAAATGAAAAAGCAAAGAAAAATATATGGTAATAATAAATAGTATATATTTATATGGCAGGTATAGTGTCCTAATCCAAAGTATGAAAGTAATACAATTCCAAGCCAAGGAATAAGTGTTAATAAAAAATTTATTCCTACAAATAAACATTTAGCTATCGGAAATATGTACTTTGGAATATAAACTTTATTAATTAGTGCAAAATTTGATACTACAGAAGTCATAGCTGTATTTGATGCTTCACTAAAATAATTCCACATAATAAGTCCTGTCATCAAATAAACAATGTAGTTAACTCCTTCAACTTGAAACTTGAACATATTAGAAAATACTATTGTCATAACTGTTAACATTAATATTGGATATAATAAACTCCATAAAACACCTAATACTGACCTTTTATATTTTACTTTAAAATCTCTTGAAATAAGTTGTTTCATTAAGAACCAATAGTGTTTAAAATTGGCAATAATGTTTTTTGTTTTTGTCATAAATACACCTCAACTTTTACTTATATGATTATATCATATATTAAACATTTTTCAATAATTCAATATTTATCTGATAAAATATCTTTTTTATTTTCCTAATATTCTCTCTAAAATTTAGATTTTTTTGCTTTTTAATCTATAAATACTACAATATAATTTTGTTAATCTTTTATTTTTTTCAATTAACCTTCTAAACAGATTTTGTTTTTTAAAATACGAATTTTTCTTATAATTTGGGTAGTGTTTTCTTAAATAATCAAAACTTTCATCTATAAATTTATTAGCTGTATCTTTATCAATTTGCACCCTTTGTTGAATATTATAATTAGCTATCATAGAAACAATTAAAGTTTCTAGCGTTTTTTGTATATTTTTATTATCTTTAAAATAGTTATAGATTTTATCTATTATTTCTAGTATATCAAATACTTTTTCATCACGAATAGTTGTTTCACTATTATCATGAATGACATAGTAGTTTAAATAATCTTGTATCTTACCTATTTTTTCTGCTTTATCTATAGTTTCAACAACAAAAGGGGCATCTTCATATTTTAAATTTTCAATAAATCTAATATTATTATTTTTTATTAATGTGGTTTTATACAATTTATTCCATGGAGCTAAATTAACATCAAGTAGAATGTTGCTATTTTCTTTTAATGATGCATTTTGAAAATATGGCAAATTCTCTTCAATATTTTCATTATTTACAACCCTATAGAAATTGCATATTACTAGGTCAAGATTTTCTTTTTCTGCCTTTTTATATAACTTTTCACATGCATCTTCTTTTAAATAATCATCACTATCTACAAACATTATGTACTTTCCCGTTGCTTTTTCTATTCCAAAGTTTCTAGTTTTTCCTATTCCTTGATTCTTGTTTTTATAATATATAATTCTTTTGTCATTATAACTTTTTATAATCTTTTCACTATTGTCTGTTGACCCATCATTTATTAAAATAATTTCTAGTTCTTTTTTTGTTTGATTCAATAGTGAATCTATGCATTTGTTTAGGTATTTTTCTGCATTATAAATTGGTACTATAATGCTTATATAATTATTTTTCATTTTTCTTATCCTTTAAGTCTTCTTCAGTTTCTCTAATCAAATATATAGGTCTTCCTTTTACTTCTAAATAGGTTTTTGACAAATACATTCCAATGATACCTAAAAATAATAACTGTACTCCACTTGTAAAAATTATAATACAAGCAAGGGATGGCCATCCTCCTACAGGATCTCCCCATACTAGTGTTTTTACTATTATAACTATTATAGCCACAAAAGCTATAAAACAAAATATTAATCCTACTATTGCGGCTATTACTAGAGGAGTTGTTGAAAAAGCTAAAATTCCTTCTAGTGCATATTTGAATAATTTCCAAAAGCTCCATTTTGTTTTACCTGCTACTCTTTTTGGGGTTTCGTATTTTATCCACTTTGTTTTAAATCCAACAAAGCTAAATATTCCTTTTGAATATCTATTATATTCTTTCATATTTATTATGGCATTAACCATATTTCTTTTCATCAATCTGAAGTCTCTTGCTCCTGGTACTTGTTTTGTTGTAGATATTCTTCCTATTAATTTATACCATCTATTAGTAAAAAATCTACGTATTCTAGAATAATCTTTATGTTCTGGTGAATATAGTGCTACACAATCATAATCCTCATTATTAAGAATGTTATACATTTCTATAATCATTTCAGGTGGATCTTGTAAATCTACATCCATGATTGCTACATAATCTCCTGATGCCTTTTCTAATCCTGCATACAACCCTGCTTCTTTTCCAAAATTTCTTGAAAATGATATGTATTTTACACATGAATTTTCTAGAGCTAATTTTCTCATTTCTTCTAAACTATTATCATTACTACCATCATTTATAAATATATATTCAAATTCAGCTTCTTTTAGGTTTTGTCTTATTTTTTCTATTTCTTTATAAAATATTGGGATTGATTCTTCTTCATTATAGCAAGGTACTATAACTGATATTAATTTTTTTTCTTTTTTCATAATGCACCTCTTTTTTTATTTTAGTTTAATATTAGAATATAGTCTAGGAGAAATAATAATTAGTATTTTTTTTATCTTCCTTGATATTGTATCTGACAATATGTTATCAATGACTTTATCTTCTTTTAACTTACTTTTATATTCTTTATAATCTTTTCCTTTTAGTTCACAAATTTTTAATATTAAACTATTTGCTATAAAACTTTTAAATACTTTACTATTAATACTTGTTTTATCAATTTCAGCAATTAAATACTTATAATGATTATAAAAGTCACTTACTTTCTTTTTTGTTTTTTTGTAATCTTCCGTATTCATAATACTTGATGATCTTTGTACATAATTATATCCAATATAAGGAATTGAGTTTACTGCGTTTGCTTTAATTATTACTAATGGTATAAGTCCAAAATCTTCATGTATTGTTCCTTCTTTGAAACTAAAACTCTTTTCTTTATAATACTTTCTTTTTATAGCATAGCACCAAGCATTTTCTACAAAGTGATATTTAGTAATTCTATTAAAAGCTTCCTCACCATTTATGTTTTCAAAACTCTCTTCATTAAATTTATTTATAGTTTTATTATCTTGTACCTCTTGAATTTGAAATCGTACTATATCTGGGTTATTTTTTGTAGATAGAGCAATTTCTTTTAATAAGTCTTCTTCCCAGTAGTCATCACTATCTAAGAATATTATATATTCTCCTTTTGACTTTTTTACTCCAGCATTTCTTGCTGAACTAAGGCCACTATTTTTTTGATTAATGATATTTACATCATATTTTTCTACAATGTCCATACTTCTATCTTCAGTACCATCATTGACAACTATAACCTCATAATCTTTAAAAGACTGATTAAATACACTATCCAGGCATTTTTTGATGTATTTTTCTACATTATACACTGGAATAATAACACTAAATTTAGGCATTTAAATCACCTCATCAAAAATTTTTTCTAAATTTTTCATTCTCTCTTCTTGTATTTTATCAAAATCTACAGTTTTAGTTTTTTTATCTTCTTTTAAAATATTCTTTACTTCTTCTATCATTTTATTTTCATCTTTTGAAATAATATATCCATAATTTTTTCCAATTTGTATTATCTCATCGCTAACATCTATAGTAGTGATTATTTTTTTATTCAGTACAATAGCTTCTAAGAAAGTTACGGGGAACCCTTCATAATCTGAAGTTAAAATTAAGTAATCAGCCTGATTTAAATAGTTATAGGGATTGTTTTTTTGACCTAAAAAAACTATTCTGTTATTTAAATTTTCTGTTTTTACTTTATCAACATATTTTTCTTTATCTGGTCCATCTCCAATTATCCATAAGTATAAATCGTTAATGTTTTTTACTAAATTAATGGCTCTAAACAGTTTTTTAGAAGAGTCATCTAATCTTCCGATGAAAACTAGTAATTTTTTATTTTTTTGTTTTGTTAATTCAGTTTTTTCTTTGGATTTTCTTATTATATCATTGGTATCTACAAAGTTATTAAATACTAGTGTTTTTTTATCTAAATTAGGATAGTATTTTAAAAAACTTTTCTTAGATTCATTTGAAACAAAAATTATATGTTTAAATTTATCTATATTTCTAGTATTAAAAAATTCTAAATATTGTTCTTTATTATATAAGTTTGTATAATCACTATGTACATAAAGAGCTGAATTTTTTGATCCAATTAAAGCTAGTTTGCTGCAACTATAAGAATATGTTGCATAACAGCAACTAAAATCATATTTATTGTTATTTTTTAATTTGAATATTAGTTTTCTATAAAAATTAATCATTTTTCTTAAGATAATATTTTTTGAAGATGATACTTTTAATTCTTTTAGAATGACATTTTTGTTCAATTTATCTAAAAATATTCCTTCTTTTTTTTCTAATATTAGTGTTACTTCATATTTATCATAATTAATATGGTCAAGTAAATTTATAAGTGACTTCTCTATTCCACCAATATCTAAGTTGTAAGCTGTAAATAATAATTTTTTCTTCACGGAATTACCTCCATTTTCTAATAATAATTATATCACGTATAATTATTTGAAACAAATAAAAGCAAGATATTATTGCTTTTATATACTTTTAATCAGTTTTTTCCTTATACCATGTTGTTGCTAAAAAACGTTTTTCTATTTCCACTTCATCCTTATAGACATGTAAATAAGTGTTATATCCTAAATAACCAATTTTAACTGATTCTGTTTGATATGTTTTTCCTTCTTTGGCATTACTATTTGACCAAAAGTCAACATGAGCAATGCCACCGGTTGCATATGCTGAAATATAGATTGGGTATTTATAAGTATTTTTAAATTTGAAGTCAACATACCATCCACCACTATAGCTTGCAACTGTTGCATCTAGTCCTCCATCCACATATGGGACTGGATTAGCATGTTGATATCTTTCAACGATTTCTAACCCTCCAAGTAGTGCAGCATTATAAGTAGTTGTTGCTATCTGACACACACCATTTCCTACAAATTCGTAATAGAATACATAGCCCTTTTTGTTATATGGCCCAGCATATTTATAAAATGAGAATGTTTCACCGGGCTCTACTATAACTCCATCTATATATCCAAGACCTGTTCTTAGATTTGTTGCTCTTGAAATATATTGATTAAAACTAGTAGAAAATGATGATACTTTAGTATCGATGGTACTGTACATTTCATGATTTACTGCTTTTTTAATATCTATAGACATTAATATTTTCTTATTCTTTGAAATGTCATCTTTTAGTTCTTCACTAATTTTTTTTATAGTCTTCTCTACATTTAAATAATGGGCATCTTCACCTTTTATATATTTAATGTTCCTGTTATCATCAATTTCAAATCTTTCAGTACTTCCATTATAATCATATTCATTTTTTATGTTTGTTAAATATTGATTTAAAATTTCATTATCTAATGATATTATGTAATCATAATTATTCTTCTTATAAAGTAAAAACTTCACAAGTTTTTCTTTTATTGTTAAATTCATAGACTTTTTCTTTATATTATCTATGGTTTTATCAATATCTATTTTTATTCCCAACTCTTTGTAGGAAGTTTCAATTTTTGTATCATTATAATATAGTTCTACTTTTCTGTTTAACACTTCTTCACTTAATAATTCAAGAACTTCTTTTGCTTTGGGATAAGTTAGTTTTGATATATCCGATGAATCTATATAGGTGTTAGGATATATTCTTTCATCATATTTTTTCAAACTTAAGTTAATATATGTTGTAAAAAAAACTAGGCCACAACAAAGAAGTATCATCATAATACCTGTTATTTTAAAAATAGTTTTTAATATATGCTTATTTTTTTCTTTCATAAAAATAAAATCACACTTCCAACTAATCGCCTTTACATCAAGGCTAATATATCATAAAACAAAGGTCATTTCAATAATGTTTTGTTAAATCTCTTTTTTAATGATATGATATAGATAGGTGAATAATATGGCGGTAAAGAAGAAATTAAAAATTAAGAAGAAAAACTTTACTATTTTTGTATTATTGATATGTATTATTGTATATCTAATAGTAACCTCTTTTAATTTTGTAACTGATAAACTTACCAAGAATCACCAAAGTAGTAATAATGAGGTTGTTAAAGCAGAAAAAGAAAAAAATACCGAAGAGAAAAAGAAAACTTTAACAGATGAAGAAAAAAAACTTAAAGAGTTGAATAATATAGATAAGAAAATAGATTATTTTAATAAAAAATATATAGATAGATATCTTAAGTATAAAGAAAATAACCCTGATATGGATTTAGAAAAAATAATTATTTATGTTAATATGGGGTTAGATAATAACTATTATACTAATACTATAAAAACCCCTTATTTAAATAAAGAATATATACTTGTTAATAAATATAATTATTTAACAGATGATTATATTCCAGATAATTTAGAAAGCATTAGTACTAAATATGCTTTAAATGGTATGAAATTAGTAAAAGTTGCTAAAGAGGCATTTGAGAATATGGCAAAGGATGCTTTAAATAATAAAATGAGTATTATTGCTATGTCTAGTTATAGAAGTTATAGTTATCAAGTAAATCTTTATAATAAATATGTAAAAGCAGATGGTAAAGAAGCTGCTGATACTTATTCTGGTCGTCCTGGGCACTCTGAACATCAAACTGGTCTTGCAGTTGATGTTTATAATGGAAAAGAAAACTATACTAATTTTGAAAAAACAAAAGAGTTTAATTGGATGCAGGATAATGCCTATAAATATGGTTTTATATTAAGATTCCCTAAAAATAAAACAAATGAAACTGGATATATGTATGAATCATGGCATTATAGATATGTTGGTGTTGAAATAGCTAAATATATATATGAGAAAAAAATATCTTTTGAAGAGTATTATGTTAGATTTATTGAGAATAAAAAATAATTTATTCTCTTTTTATGTATAATTGATAGCTTTAATTAATTTATTTAATTAGAGGTGTTTATGAAAAAGATTATTTTATTAACAGTCATATCTTTTACTTTTATTTTATTCACAATTATTGTGGATAAAAGTAATGTTAAAGCAGATAAAACATTTAAGATAATACCCGAAAAAGTTAGCTATTATAAAAATGAATATAAGAGTAGATATAGTCAATTTGCTAAGAAAAACCCTAATCTTCCAATGGAGGATGTCATTACCAGAGTAAATATTGGTCTTGATAATAAATATTATACTCATACAAAAATTTCTCAACATTTAAATAAAATATATATTTTGGTTAATAAATATACTTTTCTACCTGATAATTATATTCCTAATAATTTAGAGTTTTTGGATAGTACCTATTCTAGAGAAGGAATGAGTTTAGTGAAAGTTGCCAAAGTTAACTTTGAAAAAATGTATGAAGCAGCAAAAAAAGATGGTATTAAAATAAGAGTTATGTCGAGTTATAGGGATTATTTATATCAAATAAAGTTATATAATAAATATAAACAGGAGGACGGAGAGGAAAATGCCGATAAGTATTCTGCAAGGCCCGGTTTTTCTGAACATCAAACTGGTTTATGCGTAGATATTGATAATGGCGTTCTACCATATGATTCATTTGAGAAAAGTAATAGTTATAAGTGGATGTTGGATAATTCATACAAATATGGTTTTATAGAAAGATATCCAAGAGATAAAGAAGATATTACGGGCTATATTTATGAGGCATGGCATTATAGATATGTTGGGAAAAAAATAGCTAAATATATTCATGATTATGGTATTACTTTTGATGAATATTATGTTAGATTCATAGAAAAAAATTAACATACATTGTATGTTAATCATATTTTTTTTTGAAATAATTATAAAGTTTAATAACAGCAAGTAAAAAGATCCAAATAAAGAATATTAAATTACTTATTTGAATGAATGACAGTATATATTTATCTTTATATATACTATAGTCAACTGATAATTCAATACCATTTGATATTATATAACTAAACAGCCCTACAAAAAACATGAAAAGAATAAAGCAAAATATATAATTAAAAACTCTCTTTTTTTTGCTTATTTTTTCATTATATACATTATATATTAAATATATTGTTGTAATTATTATAATAACAAAATAGAATGACATAGATGGAAAATAATAATAGTGCATAATTAGTTTTACAAATTCTTCTATTGCTACTACCGTATATTCATGAAATCCCATTGCCATAAATGCAATAAACAATAGAATTGTAATTGGTACAAAAATATTTATAATGTTTTTATTTCTTTTTAAATTTAGAAATAAGAATACAAATAAGCATATAATAATTATCATTAATTCTATAGACATGAATGATGAAAAAAAGTATTTAAGGACAAGTTTTAATTTGTCTATAAAAGATAAATCTATATCCATCATTCTCACCTCTTATTTCTATCTTATATCAAAATAATATACTGTTTGTTCTGTATCACTATCTTTTGTACAAGTAATAAGAGTTAATTCTTTTAAATCTTTATTTGGTCTTGTTAGTTCTAAAACTCCAGTTTTAGGTAAGTTTTCTATTTTTACTAATTCATAATCATATTTTACACTGTTATATGTAATATATGCATGATCACCAAGTTTTAACTTATATAAATAAGCAAAGAAAGAAATATAAGCATCTCCAGAATGGGCATATAATATAAAATTACCATTATCTACATCTGGCATATTGGCTGAATCAGATATAGTAACATTATACTTTATATTATTATATTTTGAATTCTTATCAACAAACCCTCGCTTTAGTCTTATAGCAGGTATTTCCAAATAACCTATATAATCATACTTAATAGCTGGCTTAGTTTGTTTTACTTCTTCTTGTATAAGATTTTGTGGTTCGATGACATCTTGTTCAACTTTTACTTCTTCTTTTTTTTCTATTTTAGTTTTACTAGTATCTTCTTCTACAAAAATTGATAACCTAACACTTTCATATATTAACTCTTTTAAAACTCTTAATCGTCCATATGATAATGTGATAACCCCAACAAATACAAGCAAGGAGCCAATTAATAAAAGTTGACTCCTTTTAATTTGTCTTTTTTTTCTTTTTTTAATTTTGTTCTTGTTTTGCATTAACATAAATTACTGCTATTCCTATAACTAATATCATTGCACCAATCATGTAAATGTATTGTGAATAGTCAACTCCAGTATCTGGAACTGTAACATTAAATTTTAAAGATACATTCTTTTCTGTGCTTGCATTAGTAGCAAGTAAGGCAGTTTGTGATTCGTCATTATATTTATATGCTAAGAATGAACTATGAGTAAATATTCCGGCAAAGTCACCTGTAATACTAGTACTACTTCCTGCTGGTAATTTTGATGCATCAATTCTTATTCTGAATTTTTTATCTGTTAAAGATGAAAGATCTGTAATTTGATTACCATTTTCATCTACAACTGTAGTTTCATAATCTTGACTCTTAACTGTAAAGTTGAAGCCACTGAATGTAGTATTAGGAGCTGTTGTAATTGCAATTGATAATAGATCTGTCTCATAATACTTTTTATCTGCGCTTAATGATAGTTCCTGTTTTCCAGAAGATACTGTAATTGCATTTTTAGCTGTACTTGATTGAGCTGCTTGAGCACCAGTTACATATTCATAAATTGCCTTAGCTGCTCCTGTTGTATGATTTTGGTTAATATCAGCCCACATATCATTGATAGTTTTTATAGTAGTTGCATCATCACCTGTTGCTTCTTTATTAGGATTTTTTAGTTCTTGATAAATCCAAATAGCTAATTGAGCATTGTAATATGCTTCTGTATCAAGAGTTATTTCTTTAGTAGTATCATTTAATTTGGCATTCTTATATGCAGTATTTACAATATATGAAATACCTTCATCAATGTATGCACTAGAGTTAGCCAATTTTGTATATTTACTTTCATTAGGCATTTCTTTTAAGATTTCTAGGCAAAACATATCGATTGTATAGTCAATATCATTAAGTTTTGCTTTACCAGAAAACTTAGTATATAGATTATACCAATTTTGTGTATTTGCTGGAGTATATCCTGTCATACCATTTAAATTTGCTGTTGATGATGTTACTTCATCTATTTTTGATGCATCAACAACATCAGTTGGTAGAGCATAACTTGGTTTTACATAATTGGTAATTGCATATACTGCAATCATGAAAAAGCAAACTAATACTCCTATAATAATAGTAGCACTTGTTTTAGTATCTAAATTATTCTTTTTATTTTCCATTCTCTCTTCTCCTATCCTTTTATCTTAATTATAGTATATCACATATTATTTTTTTTTAAAGATTTTTTTTATTTTTTATTGTTTTTCTTAATAAAATTGTATCTACAGATTCATAACCTGCTTTCATATATAAGTTAGTTGCTAGTTTTTCTTGTGAGCATGTAAGTTCATAATAAGATATATCTTCTTCTATTTCTTCTAATTTGTTTAATAATCGGGTTGCTATTTTTTGACCTCTATATTGATTTTTTACACAGACATAGTCTACTTTAGCCCAGTATATTTTTTTTATATCATTATATATTTTTGTGACAAATAAATGTCCTACTACTTCATCGTTATATAGTGCTATTAAGCTATATTTTTGTTCATTGTTAACAATATAATCTAGTTTATGGTTAAAATTTTCATTTAATAGGTTACTTACTTGCTCTAAGTATTTTTTTTCTATTTTTTTTATTATAACTTCCATATTATCACCTATTATAAGGTTAACATAATATTATATAATTGTAAAAGAAAAAAACTAGACTAACCTAGTTTTCTTATTTTATCTTTCTATTTATAAGTTCTACAAATCTTTTAGGATCATCAATCATTAAGCAGTATAAATTTTCATATTTTCTTATTTCTTTAATGAAGCTTATTTCTTCTTTTGACATATGAATTCCATAGTCGCTATTTTTTTCAGCTATTTCAAAACTATCATTTCCTAATAAATAGTTAATATCAACATTAAAAGCTTCTGCCAGAACTTTTAGGGTTTCTAGAGTAGGTGTTCTGGTTCCGTTTTCATAACAACAAATACTAACTTTTGTGACATTTACTAATTTTCCTAATTCTTCTTGGGTTAACTTTAATTTTTTACGTTGTTCTTTAATTCTTTTTCCTAACAACATATTACCACCTCATAATTAGTTTTTCCAAACTAATTATAAAGATTACTAATATTTAATTGTTTAAAATTAGCTATTTGTAAATTTTATGTTTCTTCATTGTCTTGTTTTTTGCTTGATAGAAAAGTTACCTTTTCAGCAATTATTTGTAATATATTCTTATTAACATTATTTTCTTCTATGCTTCTAGACTCAACTCTTCCTTTTATGCCAATAATATCTCCTTTTTTGCAATACTCTGCAGTATTACTAGCAATATTATTCCATAAAATACACTCTATAAAATCAGTTTCATATATTCCATCATGATTCTTATAGCTTCTGGGAATTGCTAAAGTAATAAATGAATACTTTTTATCACCATCACTTGTTCGAACTTCCAAATCTCTCACTAGCCTACCAACTAGAACTACTTGATTTAGCATATTTTTCCTCCTTTCGCGATATATTTTACTTTTGTATATCTTATTGTCAAAACAGGAAAAATACAAATTACGTATAATTTTAAAAACAAAAAAACAAATTTCCCTTAAGGAAATTTGTATATTTTTTTTACATTATGTACTAAATTTTCAAATTTAAAGATTTCTTTTTATTAGTTGATTTAATTCAACTGCATACTCCATTGGAAGTTCTTGTCTAAATTTATCAAGGAATCCTAAAACAATTAGTTCTGTTGCTGTTTCTTCTTTTATTCCTCTTGACATCATATAAAATAAATTGTCTTCACTTATTTTTGATACAGTAGCTTCATGTTCAATGATACTTGATTCATTTTCACAAATGTTTGTTGGAACTGTATCACTTTTTGATATGTCATCTAATATTAATGTGTCACATTGGACAATCGCCTCAGAATTTATAGCATCTTTTGTTATTCTAACCTTTCCTCTGTAAGTACTGTTACCACCACTTTGAGCAATACTTTTAGAAACGATTTTACTCTTAGTGTTTTTTCCTAAATGAATCATCCTTGCTCCACTATCTTGTTCTTGTGTTTTGGAAGCCACACTTATAGTAATGCATGTTCCCTTTGAATTATCTCCTTTTAATACGCAACAAGGATATTTCATTGTTAATCGTGAGCCAATATTGCCATCAATCCATTCCATGCTTCCATTTTCTTCAACTAAGGCCCTTTTTGTTACTAGATTATAGACATTAGGTGCCCAGTTTTGAATAGTTGAATATCTACAAGTACTGTTTTTTCCTACATATATTTCAACAACAGCAGCGTGCAATGAGGAGTCACTATAGGTTGGTGCTGTACATCCCTCTACATAATGAAGATTACTGTTGTCATCTACTACAATTAAAGTCCTTTCAAATTGTCCCATATTACGACTGTTAATTCTAAAATAACTCTGGAGTGGTCTATCAAGTGTTGTATTTTTTGGAATATAAATAAAACTTCCTCCACTAAATACTGCTCCATTTAAAGCAGCAAACTTATTTTCATCATTAGAAACAATTTTACCAAAATATTTCTTTACGATATCAGGATATTTTTTAAATCCTTCTTCAATAGAAGTAAAGATAACATTTTTCTTTTCTAATTCTTCTAACATATTATGATAGATTACTTCACTTTCGTATTGTACTCCAATGCCATCTAAGTGTTTTTCGCTTTCTATTACTCCTAGATTACTAAGTTCACATTTTACATTTTCTTTTACATCATTCCAATCATGTTTAATACCACTATCATCATTAGATTTATAATAAATTATTTTATCAAAATCTAGTTCTATCTTGGGTCCAAATGTAGGAAGAGAAATATTTTGAAAGTTATGATAACTATCTAACCTATATTTTGTAATCCAATCTGCTTCTTGTTTCTTTTCTGAGATTTTTACTATGTTTTCATCATTTAATCCTATTATTTCCATTATGATTCATCCAATCTATTTAGCATTTTGATGATTGCATCTCTTGGTAATAAAGCACATTTTTTTCTATTAGGTTGCTTATATATTTCATCATATACGATTAATTCACCTAATAAATCTTTATCATATTCTTTTTCATCAATCATATTATTATAGTTTTGAAGTATTCTTCTTGCTTCATTTACATTTTTTCCAAGAAGCTCTTTTATCATTATTGAAGTAGCACTAGTAGAAATGGCACAAGCCTCACCATCAAATCTAATATCCTCTAAAACTCCGTTTGTCACTTTTATTTCAATATCAATATTATCTATACATGATTCATTATTTGTGTTTTCTCTTATATAATGGATGTCATTTGTAAGTCCTCTATTAGTAGGATTCTGATAGTTATCTAGTATTATTTGTCTTCTTAATTCTTTATCTTCTAGAATATTCATATATATCACCTTCTATAGTACAATTTTAAATATATCTTTACTATTTCTTAAAACTTCAATTAGTTTATCGATTTCATTTTTTGTGTTATACATATGCATACTTATGCGACATGTATTTTTTATGTTCATTTCGTCTTTTAACATCTTAGCGCAGTGATTTCCTGCACGAATAGCTATTTTATAGTGGTTTAGATAAATTGATGTATCTTGGCTAAATACTTTTTCTATATTAAACACAACTATGCCACTATTGCTGTTTTTATTATATAGAATTATATTATCTATCTGTTCTAGTTTTTCTATTAAATATTTTTTTAGTTCTAACTCATGTTCATGAATTTTATCTATACCTATTTTTTCTATATAGTTAATGGCTTCTTTTAAACCAATTACTTCAGCAATTGGTGGAGTTCCACCTTCAAATTTTGCAGGAGCACTTTTTAATTCATAGCTACCATCTTCTTCAAAAAATTGATTCATTCCTCCACCATATAAAAGTGGATCTGTAACATCAAGCAATTCTTTTTTACCATATAATACACCAATTCCAGTTGGTCCTAACATTTTGTGACCTGAGAAAGCTAGAAATGATATATTATCATTTATTACATCAACTTTTGTATGGCTCACTGCTTGTGAAGCATCAACTATAAAATATATTCCTTTTTCTTTACATACTTTTCCTACTTCATGAATAGGTCTTGCGTCACCTATTACGTTACTTATACTAGCCATAGCTATAACTTTAGTATTTTCATTTATCATCTTATTTACATTATCCATAGTAATTTCATAATTTTCATCTAAGGGAATATATTTTACTTTAACTCCAATTTGTTCTTGAAGAACTAAATATGGTAAAAGATTGCTAGCGTGTTCTGCTTTGTTTACTAATATTTCATCACCTTGTTTTAGTATTTTTTTCAAAAATCCAAATGCTACTAAATTGAGAGATTCCGTACTTCCTTTAGTGAATACTATTTCATTTTTATCTTCTGCATTAATAAAATTTCTAACAACTTCTCTTGTTGAATCGTATTCATAATTAGTTTTTTGTGCAGCGTCATAATCTCCTCTATGAATATTAGATTTATGTATGGTATAATACTCATTCATTTTATCAATTACACACTTTGGTGTTAAAGATGTTGCGCCATTGTCAAAATAAACTATATCTTGTTCTAGCATGGGAAAATCTTCACGATTCATTTTTTCACCTCCTAAATATTCTCTAATTCTTTAATAAATTCGGCAATTTTATCCTTTTCAATACAACTTGGTAATAATAAACCTTTTATAAGTAATTCATAAGCTTTATCTTTAGTTAAACCTCTACTCATTAAGTAAAATAGTAATTCATCACTAAATTTACCAATATATGCAGAGTGTGAACTTATTGTATCGTATGAATCTATAAGTAAATTAGGACATATAATTGAGTTACTATCTACTATATTAGCAATTCTATTTTCTTGATTACAAACGCATTTCTTTATATTTTTTGGTACTACTCCTGTGATATCAAACAAAAGACGATTGCCTTTAATATTTACGCCATGATTATATACATTACTTTGTGTATTGTCGCTATTATGATTAATAGTCATTTTTAATATGTTATCTTGATAATTTATTGTACTGTAGTTATATACTACTTGTGATGATGCCCCATTTAAATTAATTGTTATCTCATTACTTAAATCTACCCCTAAATGGTTGATAGTTATATTACAATTCTCTTCAATATTAATTTCTATATTTCCTGATCCTTTTAAATAGATAACTAAAGTATTATTGTTTTTGATATCTAGGTAGTTTTCTTTTTCTAAAAGGATAACTTCATTTTCTATTACTATTTTATGCATTATTATCTTCTTCTTTTACTTCATTTATACTATCATAACCATCTTTTTCAATTTTTTGTGCTAATGAGTAATCTCCTGTTTTTACTATGTTTCCATCTTTCATAATATGAACATAATTAGGTTTAATGAATTCTAGTATTCGAGGATAATGAGTAATTATTAATATAGAGGTATCTTTATTTTTTTGTAAATAATTATTTATATTTTTACATACGATTTTTAAGCTATCAACATCTAGTCCACTATCTATTTCATCTAATATTATAAATTTAGGTTTTAGTAACTTAAGTTGAAGAATCTCGTTTTTCTTTTTTTCACCACCTGAGAAGCCTTGGTTTAAAGATCTTTTTAACATATTCTCATCTAGTTTTAAATTATGCATCTCTTTTTCTAGTGTTTTAATAAAGTTAAATAAACTTACTTTTTCTTTCGTTGTTTCAGAAATAGCTGTTTTTAAAAACTCACTATTATTAAGCCCATCAATAGAGATTGGGTCTTGCATAGCAATAAACATCCCTAAACGTGCTCTTTCATCAGTAGTTAAGTCTTTTATATTTATATTATTAAAAATGATATCTCCATTTGTTACCTCATATTTATAGTGCCCCATTATAACTTTGGACAATGTACTTTTTCCTGTACCATTAGGTCCCATAATGGCATGTATTTCACCACTATTTATGTTAAGAGATAAATCTTTTAAAATTACTTGTTCTTCATCTTTTACTTTTACATCAAGATGTTTAATTTCTAACATTGTATCACCTCTTTCTTCGTTTTTCTTAAATAGTATGATTAAATTTGTAGAAATATAAAAGCAATAATATTTTAACACTTTTTTGAATAAAAAAAAAGAGCATATTTATGCTACTTTTCTTAAATAATTAGTTGTTTCGTCTGGAGTATCAATCAATCCAGAAAAAGCAGAATATACACCTTCTACAGTTTTTTCTAGTTCTTCTGTTCTAGATGATAAATTTTGATTTTCTTTTATTAGTACTTCTACTCTCTTTGTTTGCTGGTTGTTTTCTTCTTCTAATTTGTTTAGTTTTTCTTTTAAGCCTTTTATTTCTTCATCTTTACGATTAATAGCTTGTTCTTGTTCTTTGATTTTCTGTGTAGAATTTTCTATTTTACCTTTAACAGCGCTGACTAAACCTGCAATATCGGCCATATCAGATACTTTTTCTTTTGATTCATTAGCTGGGCTAAATACTGTCTTATCTTCTACAGCAGTAAATGTAGATTCTTTTACTACCTCAGGTACCTTTTCTTCTACTGCAGTAAATGTAGATTCTTTTACTACCTCAGGTACCTTTTCTTCTACTGCAGTAAATGAATTATCTTTTTCTATCGCAAGTGAATTATCTTCTACAGCAATAAATGATCCTACATTTTTTGTTTGAGGTATTTCAGGTTTAGCTGGTACAGGTTCTGTTTCTAATTTTGTTTCTTCATCCTCAATTAAAGTAGGTGCTCCAGGTTTTACTTCAGTAAAATTAGGAGTTGTTTCTAAAGTATCAAGTGGTTTATCTTGTACTGTTGCAAAAGCAGCTACTGGCATTTCAAATTTATTTTCATCATCAATTATTCTAGCTCCTCCAATTGGAGACTTTTCAAATTTATTTTCTGGTAGTGATGGTGCTGTATCTTTTATTTCCTGTTTTCCATATACAAACACTTCATCCATTACTTCATTAGTATGTGCATAAACAGTATCATTACTAATTGCTACATAACTAGCTCCTTCAAATATTTTATTAAATTTATTATCTGCTGATATTTCATATAAATCATATTTTGCATTGAAATTATCACATTTAAAAGTTATTTCAGTATTAGCTGAAGCTTTCATTTTTTCCTTAATTTCTTGTGAAGTATTTATATTTTGTTGAAAATTAAGAGGATCAACTTTTAGACTTCTAGTGCTGTCATAGGCATTACAAGCAACATATTTATCATTTAGTGAAATGATACTGGAATTATTCATTGGAACAAGTAATTCTCCTTGTTCATTCATAATACCAATAGTTTTTCTTTCTACTCTGCTAAGAGCTTCTGAGATACTTGGAGTTACAACATATAAACCAGCTTTAAGAGGAATACTTTCAACTACATAAAGAGGCTTATCTTTCATTTCATCTTTTCTATTTATTTCTGCTTTTATAATTTTACATGAAACCTCTGGATATCCTGCTTGTTTTACTATACCTTTTGAAAATTCTATTTTGTTTTCTTGCATTTTAGCCACCACCTATTATTTTAATAATAGCATATTTTTTTAATGTATACAATAAAAACATTTACTTTTTATGAAATTTATAGTTAAAATATAATTGGTGAATGTTATGAAAAAAAAACAAGATGCTTTATTTTTTAAAATGGTTATCTTTTTCTTTTTTATTATCTTAGCTTTTGGATTAATAATTATAAATGAAAAAGGAAATAGTTTAAAAATGAGAAAAGCTGATAAAATTATTGGTAAATATATAAATAGTCACTATCAAGACATTAGAAATGAGATAAAAATAGGTAAATTAGTATCTAAAGATAATCATTTTTATAAAAAAATATGGAATAAAAATAACAATAATTTGTATTTTATTATAACTTATAAGAATAAAAAAATAACTTCTACATATAAAAATGATTATTTAGAAGGTACTACATTAATAAAATATATTGAAAACAAATTAAATAGTGATTTAAAGAAAAAAAATACTGATTCTAATTATAAAAATTTAATCATAACTTTAGATTTAAAACTAAATAATACTAATGAAATCATTAAGAATAGATTAATAAATGAAAAATATACAACTTCTATTTATACAATAAGTGATGAAAAGACTATTATGTTGGATAGTAACAGTATCAATAATGAGATTATAAAACTAGATAACTATGTACAAAAATTAGGATTTAATCCAAAATATTATGAGCTAGTATATAATGATTTTAGTAATGTTACTAATTCTATAAAAATTAAACTTAGATGTGATATAATTGGATTGAATGAAATAAATATTGGTCAAGAAATTATCAATAATAATAAATCTATTCTTGATAAGTATTATATTGAAGTTAAATATTTAAATTAAGGAGAAATTATGAGTGATTGTTTATTTTGTAAAATTATAAATGGGGAAATTCCTTCAAAGAAAATTTATGAAGATGATAAGGTGTTTGTTTTTTTAGATATTAATCCAAACAGTAATGGTCATATGTTGTTAATACCTAAAAAACATTTTGTAACTGTTCTTGATATTGATAGTGATTTTATTAAATATGCTTTAGAAATAATACAAACTAAGCTTTATCCACTTTTAAAAGATAAACTAAATATTGATGGACTAACTATTACACAAAATAATTTTTTAGGTCAAGATGTAAAGCATTATCATATTCATCTAATACCTAAATATAGTAAAGATAATAAATTATATAAAAAGATAGATATTGATAAAATATATACTCTACTAGTTGATTAATGATATTAGAATATCAATAATGGTAATTATTAACACTATGTTAGTAAACCATTTTGGTATTTTTTTTATTATTTTATCTATTTTTGGTTTTAATAAAAAATATTGAAGTAAAGCCATTATTCCCCAAAGTATACTTACCCATACACAGATATATTTTCCAATATGTAGAAAGTAGTTACTATAATTCCAAAATGATTTATGAAATATCATTTTTAATACTATTCCAGAAAGATATTCAAGTGTTGTTAGTACTATTATTGTAGTAAAAAAGTAAGTTATTATTTTTGCTTTTTTAGATAATTTTAATTTATTAAAAATTATTTTTTGAATAAGTAATATTATTATCACTCCAAAACCATATATTGGTTTAATTGGTTCAGTTAAAAGGTTAGGAAAAAATTTATGATGTAAAAGGAAGCCCACAATCACTTCATAAATATAACCTATAAAACCGTAGATGTAGAAAGAATTAATGTAATAGTACATAATATCACCTAATGATATTATGATATGAAAAAAGAGTATTTATACAAACACTCTTAATAATAATATGTATTGTTATTGTTATTAAATGAACATCCTAGTATTATAGCAAGTAAAATATATAATACTACTATAAATACAAATCCATTTGATCCTCTTGATTGATTGCAAGAGTGATTATTAGTATCTGGACAAGACATTAAAACACCTCCTTTAAATGTATGCACCTAGTATAATAATTAGTAAGATAAATAGTACTAATATAATTGCAGATGATGAAACACTATTTCCCATATTCTTTCCTCCTTTTTTATTGGTATTCACATTATTGTATGGCATTAAGTCGAAATATGTGATTAAACTAACCCAAATTCTTGAAATTATTCTTCTTTTTATGATATAGTTAATATGTATGGGAGGATTTAAGGATGAAGAAAAAATTTATTTATGGAATCACTATTGTAGCAACTATCAGTTTACTGACGGGATGTGGTAGAGCAAAACTAAAAAATGGTGAAGAGTTAGTAGCAAAAGTAGATGGATATAAAGTTAGTGCTGAAGATTTGTATAAAGAGCTAGCAGATAAGTATGGTGTTGAAACACTAATTAATATGATTGATCATGAATTATTAGATGCAAAGTATAAAACTGATGATAATGAGAAAGCACAAATCGAGAGCCAAATTTCTAGAATGAAAGAGTCATATGGTGTTAGTAGTGATGAAGATTTTTTAGCTATTGTTAAACAACTATATAAGGTAAATGATTTAGATGAATTTAGAGTGTTATTAGGACTTGATTATAAAAGAGATTTAGCAATTCAAGATTATGTTGCCGAAGATGTTGTAACAGAAGATGAAGTAAAGGAATACTATGAGAATAAAGTAATTGGTGATGTTAAGGCAAGTCATATTTTAATTAAACCTAAAACTAGTGATTCAGCAAGTGAAGAAGAAAAAGAGAAGGCAGAAAACGAAGCTTTAAATAAAGCAAAAGAAATAATTAAAAAGTTAGATAATGGAGAAAAATTTAGTGTTCTTGCTAAAAAGTATAGTGATGATAAAGCTACTGCTAGTAAAGGCGGAGATTTAGGTTATTTTAATAAAGATGATAATTATGAAGAAAATTTTGTAACTGCTGCTGCTGGATTAGAAAAAGGTAAATATACTGTTGAACCTGTAAAAACTAAATATGGTTACGAAATTATTTTGAAGGTAGACGAAAAAGATAAAAAAAGCCAGGAGGATTTAGAAAAGGAAATAAGAGCAACTCTTGCTCAAGAGAAGATATCTAGTGATACTAGTACTACTGCTTACTACAAAAGACTTAGAGATTTTAGAGAAAGTAAAGGATTAAAGTTTAGTGATTCTAAACTTGAAAAATTATATAAAAAATATATTGATTCTCTAATAAATGAAGATACTGAAAATTAATAAAGGCCACTCAATATTTTGAGGGCCTTTTAATTATTTATTTTTAGTTATATTTTTCTTCTTGTTCAAAGTTATGTTTAATATATTTAATCAAGAATAGAATCCTTTTTGGGCTAGTTTTTCCTTTATCTTATATTCTAATTCTTTTCCTGTATATTTTTTAGATAATTTAGTTTTAATCTTATTATATTCTTTCACTCTTATATTACTGTCATCTTTTAATTTAGTTTTTGAAAGAATCTCTTCTACTAAATCACTTCTAAATCCTTCTGATAATAATTCATTCCTTATTTTTTTTATCATGTAGTTATTGCTTTTATTATGATTAGAATTAACTTGTCTTCTTATTATTTTTTCTATTTTTTCTTCTTCTATTTCTTCTGTATAGTTACTTAATGAATCGTCAATTATTTCAGCATTTACGCCTTTATCTTTTAATTCTTTTCTTATTCTATTAGGTCCATGTGTTGTAGTTATAATCTTGTTATTTAAATATGAATTAGAATATACTTTATCATTAATATATCCTTGTTTTTCTAATTCATTTAATACTTTATTGATAATTTCAATATCATGATCATTATCTTTTAACTTTAAATACACTTCTTTTTTTGTTAATGCTTTTTTGTTAATTAATCTTAGAGCTTGATAGTAACAATCATAATATCTATTTGATTCTTCTATTTCTTTTAATTTCTTAGTAGTTAAATCTTTGTTTAGTAGTAGTTCATATTCTAGTATTACTTCTTCATAAGTTAGTATTTTATCATAATTGTCTATCTGTAACTCGTACATTCCATTTTTTAATTTTTTGAATTTTTCTATCTTCATTGGCTCACTCTTTTCTTTTTTGAATATATCATACAGATGTACGTAAGTCAATAATCAATAAATAAAATATGGCATTTCTTTAGACCCATTCCCTCCTAATAAGATAATATTTTTCTTTAAATATACAATTGGTCTAAACTGATTATTTGTAGTATTATTAGTCTTTACTACATTTCCATTAGTAGAAATATATGTATAGTAATCTTCATCAATATTTAACCATTCTTTTTCTCCTAGTGTTAAGTAGCTATTCTTATTACATTTTAAGATATTAGTATAGCATCTTTCGTTTACCCCGTTTGCATAACTTTTTCTATAATCATCTATTGTTAATAGCCCAAAATTCGTTTGTTTAAATAGTGTGTCTCTTTTTAAAATCACTTCTTCTATATGAGTATTATTTATTTCATATTTTATATTTTCATAACTTGTTTTATCTTGTAAATTTTCACTTACTAATTTAATTCTGTATTCTTTGTTTAATGTATTTAACAAAGTTTTCTCTATACTAACTATTCTCCATATTTCACAACTACTTAAAGTATCATTTTTACAATTAAAATATATGTAATTATTTGGTATGTTTCCAATATATCTATAGTCATTACTAATTTTATACATTTCTTTTGCTTCATCAGTATCTATATAATATTTTGTTTTTTTACTTGATTTATTCTTTAAATGATCTATTAGTTTTATATTATTTTCTATAATATTACTTATTATTTTGAAATGAATATGTTTGTTTGTTGTATCCATATTTATAGATTTTGTTTTATCTATCCAGATTCTTATATTAAGTTCTTCTTCTTCATATGGTTTTAGTATTTTTGTGTATATTATATTATTATTTAATGATGCATTTAAAACATTATCTATTTTCTCATTTACGGAATATTTTATATAATTATAGTCTATTAAATTATTTATACAATTGTCTAGTTGTTCTATTTCTTTATCTTCTATAAGGTAAATGTTATATCTTACTTCATAATCAAAATTATTTTTAATTTTGAATGTGTATGGGTCTTTTTGTGATCCTTGGATATCATCTAAAGGCATTTCATTTATTATACTTAATTCTTGTTTATTCACCTCTTCTTTGTGAATTCCTATAGATGTGATATCATCTTCAAATGCTTCTACTACATCTTCTTTGTATAGGTTGATATAATTTTTAACTACTAATAAGCTTAGTATAAAAACTAATACTATTAAACTAATTATTTTCCTTTTCATATAGAAATTATAGCAAAAAAAGAAAGTAATATTTACTTTCTTCGTAAGACAAATTTCTACAAATTATATCAAATAAAATAGTTCTATTAATATAGCAGTTATTACACCTAACAAATATACTAAACCTAATATTTTAATATTTTCTTTTACTGGTTTATTAACTCTAAATAAAACTAATAATCCAATTCCACTTCCTGTTAATAATCCTCCGATTAGTGATGCAAAAGAAATAGCATTATTTAAATACAATTCTGTGATAATAACACTACTGCCACAATTAGGTATTAAACCAATAAGACATGTAACTAAAGATGCAAAAATACTATTTTTTAAGAATATCTTTGATAAAAACTCTTCTCCAAATATATCCATTAGTGTATTTAGAATAAGTGTTGTTGCCATAATAAATACTAATGTTGTGAGTGTATGTTTTATTGTTGATTTGATGATACCATGTCCACAATCACAATGCTCTTCGTCACAAATGTTATAACTAATTTTTTGATTTTGATGATTAGTTTTCTTTCTAAGTATTAAATCTATTATAAATCCATATAATATACCTATTATTACTTTTATTAGAATTATTTTAAGGATTAGACTTGCTTCTGTTTTGTGACTTAAAAGTATTGGTAACATCTCATCACTTGTAGATAAATAAATAGATATTAGAGTTCCAAGAGTAATAATTCTAGTTGCGTATAAATTAGTGGCCATTACTGAAAAGCCACACTGTGGTATTGCTCCTAAAATTCCTCCAAAAAGCGGTCCAAATTTGCCTGTCTTGGTAACTATATCTTTACTTTTATTACTTAGTTTATGTTCAATCAGTTCAATAATTAAAAAAGCTAAAAATAAAAAAGGAATTAGCTTTAAACCATCAACTAGTGTATCCAATAAAATATCTAACATAATATCACTCCTAGATAAATATTCTTTAGTAGTATATCATATAAACATGAAAGAAAAAAGTAGTAATTTTAATTTACTACTTGTTGTTTTTAGCATTGCTTTTCTCTTTCACACATACCGCCACTAATTGAGTTAAAACCATTTTTTAGTGTTCTTGACAATTCTTTTTTTTGTGTTTCTGATATTTTTTTACCATATTTATATTCTTTTGTTATACCTACTTGTAATTGTGATACTTTTCCTTCTTTTACAAAAATAATTGTACCATTTACTAGATTTTCTACATCTAACTTTTTCTTTATTTCATTTACTAATTCTTCATTATTTAATTCATCTATATCATAGTAATAAATTGTATCACAATCAAAACTTGGAGCTATCTCTAATAAAACTTTTATCATCTCTCTTGATATATAATCTATCGGAGATGTAAACATTATTACTCCTGTTGTATTTGTCAATTTATTAATTATTTCTTTTTCGTTAAGGCTTTTCATTGGATTATTATCTGAAATAGTTAATTTACTTAATTTATACTTTTTATTTTGATATTTTATTTCTTCATTATTGTAACTCTCATATTCTTTTTTAAACTTTAAAGCGCTTTGGTTACATTCTTTTTCTTTATTTGCTATTTTAATACCACTAATTATTCCTACTACTCCTACTATTAAGATAATGATTCCAATTATTATTCTTTTCTTCATACTTCCACTTCCTATGTATTATAAATATATCATATTGTATAAATTTTTAAAAGAAAAAACGAAGTGTTTTTACTCCGTTATTATTTATTTAATTCTTTTAATTTTTCAATTACTTTACGCATTTCTAAGTCATATTGAATCATTTCAATACCACCAAATTGTTTTAAGAATTCATCTTTTTCCATTTTGTATTCTTTAGCAATCTTTTCTGCTTCCTTATTTGCTTCTTCTTCTGATACTTCTACTTTTTCGATATTCATAATCTCTTCTAACATAAGTCTATAAAGAACGTTCTTATATGCTTCTTTATCCATTTGTTCTCTTAGTTCTTTTTCACTAGATTTAGTAAACTGATAGTAAACATCTAGGCTTAATCCTTGCATAGCCATTTGTTGTTCAAAACGTTTCATTAATCTGTCAGTTTCTTCATCAACCATTTCTTGTGGAATATCTACTTCTACATTTTTAGCAACTTCTTCTAATATAGTATCAACGTACTTATTTTCATTTTCTGCTTCTTTACTTGCTTTTATTTCTTCTTCAATATGTTTTTCTAATTTTTCTTTTGAATCTACACCTTCAATTGCTAAATCTTCAAAGAATTCTTTATCTAATTCACGAGATACTTTTTCTTTTATTTCATTAACTTTTACTTTGAAAACTACTGGTTTTGCTTTTAAATCTTCAACACCATAATCTTCTGGGAAAACTACGTGAATATCTTTTTCTTCTCCAGATTTCATTCCAATTAATTGTTCTTCAAATCCTGGAATAAAAGTATTACTTCCTATTTCTAATGAATAGTTTTCTCCTTTTCCACCATCAAAAGCGACTCCATCTTTAAATCCTTCGAAGTCAATAACTGCAACATTTCCATTTTCTACTTTTCCATCTTTTATTACTAATTCTGTATAATCTTCTAATAAATGCCCTATTTGATGATCTATTTCTTCTTTTGTTACTTTGATTTTTTCTGGTTTAATATTTAACCCTTTATATTTTTTTACATTAACAACTGGTTTTGTAATAACTTTAAAAGTAAATTCTACATATTTATCAGTTATATCTTTAATGTCTACAGATGGTTGAACAACTGGAACTAAATTACTTTCTGTCATCATTTTTTCATATGCAGTTTGTAATACTTCTTCTGCTGCTGGTATAAATAATGATTCTTTACCAAATTTCTTTTCATAAATATTTCTAGGTACTTTACCTTTTCTAAAACCATCTACATTAACTTTTTTTTGTTCTTTTTTGAATGCTTCATCAAGAGCATCAGTCCACTCTTTTCCTTCTATTTTTATACTTATTTCATGTATGTTATCTTTTGTTTCTTTTTTCTTATTTTCTTTTGTATTTGCCATACTTTCCCTCCAACAAGACTTATTATACAGTAAAACTGTTTTTTTCACAACAAAAATTTATAGTTATTAATACTTTTAGTTCTTTTATTAAAAGCAAAAGATAGGTAACTTATCTATCTATTTTTTTTTGTAAAACTTTTTTGCTTCTTCTTCATTAATAAGTTTTTCTGGTTTTAAACCTTTGTAAGAACAATAATTTAAATAGTCTTTTAATTTATTTAAAAGTAAAACTAAGTTCTTAGCCCATAGACGATATCCCTCTTGATTTAAGAGCTTTTTGTCAATTTTATAATTAAGTAAATCTTCAATAAGTGGTCCATATATTTCAATATCACTTCTTATATTTTGATATAAATTACCAATTTCTTCAAAAGGAGTATTGTGGATACTCAATTCATTTGATTTAAAATTTGCTTTATATAATGGAATAGTGTTTCGACTGTAAAAGCCTAGAAAGTCCATACCTCCTTTTTTAATAAGTTGTGGTTTAGAGACATTAAATGGTGGAATGAGTATTATTTCATTAGGTTCAAATACTTTAAATGCATCATTATCTACATCAACAAATGGAACTCTTCCTTTTAAAGATAATTCAATAATAAAATGTTCTTTGGGATTCCACTCAGCTTCTGCTTGTTCAATAGTAAAATCTATAGAAGTATCTAATGTTTTGGTTGTAGACCAAAGGCTTTCTATTGTTCTGTTCTTATTTAAATAATCAAGTTCACTCTTTGTAACTGATCTATAAAGTTTGTTTGGAAGGGTCTTATCACTATAATAGTTTTTATAAGCTACTTCAAGTATATTTTCTAAATGATGAATATATAAGTCTAACTCTTCACTCGTAGAAATGAAATTTCTTTTCATATTTTGGTGATATTCTACTGTTTCCTTAAAATCAATAGTAGAAGTTCCAATATTTTCAAAAACTTTCATCATATTTTTGTTATATGGATTATAATCACTTGGCTTTGTACTCATACCTAAAAGAGTATCAAAAGGATCCATTAATATTTTAATAATTCTACAATTATCATTATTGGAAGTGTAAAATATTATAGAGTCATCACTGGTTTCAGCTTTTTCTATTCTTTTAATAATATCATCTATATTAGTCATTTGCTTCATCTCTTTTCTTTTTATTTGGTCCAATTTAAATGTCTTATATAATATCACTATTTAACAAAAAAAGCAACAGTCAAAACTGATGCTTAAAATATACTTATTGTACTATCCAAAATGTTGGCATATCTCTTAATCCATGATCTCCACCAGCAACTGGTTTATTGATTATTTGATTATTAATTACTAATTCGGTTGAACTTCCTCCATCCATATTAGCAGCATTTATGGCTTTATAGTTTTCCATAATTTCAACTAAGTCAATCATATCTGCTCCTAAACTTGATGGTATTCTTCCATTAATAACTAAAAATAAAACTATTCCGTCTTTTCTTTGACCTATTGCAGTACGAGGGGCAATACCCCAGCCACCATTACCTTTAACAAAAGAACTTACACCATTAACAATTAAGAATGGTCCAAATTCAACAGCATCTCTAATTCCCATGTTTAGAGCTTCTTGTTCTGAATATCGTCCAAGAATAAGTTTGTTATTTCTATCAAATCCTACAAGGCCACCTCCAACATTGGCTCTGTCATAACGGCTTACTACAACACCGTCTTTTATAACCATTCCATGAGGAAGAGCTCCATTGCTATTCCAATCAGGATCATAAAAACCTCCTGCATTCATAGCAATTATGGCATTATTGTTTTTAGCAACAGTTGTGATAGCCTCTCCTCTTTTTCCTAAATAACGGGTTGTTGCTATTTTCACACGTGATGGATCATATATAGCAACCAAATATCCTTGATATGTTTTTCCAGATACTTCAATTACTTTGTATAATTCATGTTCTTTGTCTTTTATTAAAATTTGTTCATCATATTCGTCTTCAAATTCCACGTTTTCTTCTACTGTAATCAAATCTGTATTTGTATTTTCTTTTGGTTCAATTACTTTATGTTTAGCCATTACCTTTGCTATAGTTTCATCACTATAAAATATTTTCGCAATATATTGATGCGACTTTGTAGTCATAGCTGATGTTATTAAGAACTCTCTAAATCCTTTATATGGTCCATACAATAAGAATAAAAACGAACTAAATAAAACTATAAAAACAATAATAATAATTTTTAATATCTTTTTTTTCATACTTCCACCTACTATATTATATAACTAAATTAGTTAGTTATCAATAATATAATATGATATACTAATATGTAGGGGGATTCATTATGATTAAATATGGTTTTGATTTAGAAGCAATAAAATCTAAGAAAAAGAAATTAGAGCACTATTTAGCTAGTGAATACTCTAATATTAGTTCTAGTGAAGTTGAAAGTATTAAAAAGTATATAGATGTATGTGATACAATACTCTATAATTTTAGAAAAGATAAACAATCTTACTTATATCAAGATGAAGAGGCCTATAGTAATATTGAATTGATTAATGAAATGAAGGATTATATTACAAATGATAAATATAGTAGTGAACATAAGTTAGTAAGAAATATTATTTGTGAAAAAATATACAGATTAAATCTTCCTAGAAAAAAAGATTTAAATATTTATAATGTTATCAATCTTTCAAATAATGAATGTGTAGAACTAGTTGGTGATATGATTAGAAAAAAATTAGGTATGAATCATTATAATGTTTATAAAAGTATGTTTATAAATAATCCTAAACATATTGAATTTTCTGATTTATATGATTCTTGTATTTATAGTAGTGATACTCCACTTAATTCATATGTAATAATCAAAGATAAAAATGATATATCTAAAGCAAGTGATTTAGCACATGAAGCTGGTCATTATTTTGCTTCAGTTTCAATGACTAATTATTCTAATATTGAAACTTCTTTAGATGAAGTTGAATCTATTTTTTATGAGATCCTATTTATTGATTTTTTAATAGAAGAGAATATTGAGAAGCATGACGCTTACAATTTACTTTATGAATTATTAGAAGATGCTGTATGTCAAAAAGCGGCTATACTATATGCGGAATATTCTTATCCAATATATAAACTTAATTCTGTTAAAGAT
>JAFXSE010000098.1 GCA_017525855.1 Bacilli bacterium | reverse complement strand
CCCCAATCCCCATTATCATTTTTAAATAAAATAAATAAATTATATTAATTTAATTATAAAAAAAAAATAATTTATTTTTTACATTATATTTAATTAAATTTATTATCTGATTATATAATATAATAATTTTAAAATTAAAATTAATAATTATTCTATTTCTATTGTTTTTAACAATAAAGAATAAGACTATATATAGTGTTTAGCATCTGGAAATAAGTCCAGTTAATATCTCTTTATAATATCCAGAAGTATCATCTCTAACATCTTGTAACATATCTCTTCCATATAATCTTTGATAAGCTTGTTTAATAAAACCTAAATCTTTTTCACTTCTGGATACTATAATTCTAACTAATCTGCCATCTTTAGTTCCCAAACCTTTTACAGCATCTCTGATCTTTTTAGCGAAATACGCTGGAGGATCAAGTAATCCTTCAACAATAGTCTCCAATAATTTTCTAACATCTCCAGAAAATTCTTTCTCAATTGCTTTTAATAATCCTTTTCCTCTTAATCGAGAATAGCAATTATCTATCATGGCTATTTCTGCTGCAGATCTATTTGCAAATAATCTAATGAATGTTGATTCATCAGTTCCCCATCTTCCTTCTCCAGCTTGATATAATGCTTGAGCATCATTTTGGCACATCATTGGATCTGCAGTTAGATTTGTACTTCTATTGCATTGTAATAAAGCTATTAATAAATTTCTGTAATTACCTGATGTATCACCTTTGACCCATTTCTCCAAAGGTTCATGATATTCTCTTTGGAATACTTGTTTAATCTCCATTAATTCTTGGTTGTTTCTAGTACCAATTATTTCAATTAAAACACTATCATTTGTTCCTAAGCCTTTCATTGCTTTATATAGCCACATTGCATCATATTCAGCAGGAGTCATAAACATTCCTGTGATAACATCTTTGAAATTACCACTTGTATCATCTTTTAATCTTTTTACTAAATCTTTTCCATAACATGATTTATAAGCTTGTCTAATAGCAGCTCTTTGCATATAATTTCTGTTTACAATAATATTTATAATAGTTCTTTCATCAGTTCCTGCCCCATGAACAGCATTATGAATAATTTGGCAATCTTGCTCTGGATTGAAAGGACCAGAAGCCATTCCCATAGGCATAGGACCTGGAACAGCAGTATTTAAAGCAATTGGAGGAGGATTAGCAGCAGGTCCTATTTGATCATAAACAGTTGGAAGTCTTCCCATCGGAGGAGGCATAATTGTGTTAGCTCTTTGTGGTGGTCCTGGAGGATATGGTTGTTGAGGTGGATAGGGTGCAGGAGGTTGATATGGAGGCATGTAGGTATTTGATCTTCCATAAGCTGGAGGTTGTTGAGGTGGATAAGGATTTGGTTGTGGAGGCTGTTGAGGGGGAAATTGAGGTTGAGGAGGCATATAAGTATTAGTATGTTGTAAAGGTCCATTTGGAGGTGCATATGGTTGTTGAGGGGGATAATTAGGATTATATGGACTTGGAGGACAATATGTTTGTGAACGATTTAATGGACCAGAATTATATCCTCCTCCTCCTCCATTATATCCTCCTTGGTTAGGAGTATAATTTGATTGAAAACCACCAGTATTAGTCATCATTTTTGTTTAAATTAATATTATTTTTATAAAAGCAAATAAATACAGATTTTTTGTAATAAAATCAAAAACGGATTATTTATTAATTATAAAAAATTATAATTATTTAAATTTATTTTTTTACAATATATTTATTTCTATAATTATGGGGATTGGGGATTGGGGATTG
>JAFXSE010000097.1 GCA_017525855.1 Bacilli bacterium | reverse complement strand
TAATATTTATATCTATAATAATTATCTTTAAACAATTTTAGAAATATATTAAAAATATGGGATTACAAAATTGTGGTTCTGTTCCAAATATTCCAACTGATGCAAAATATTTTTATAATCAAAATGCATTAGATATATCAGAAAATGATATGAAAGAAACAGTAAAATTAGAAGTAAAAATAAATAATATATCATCTGGAAGTTGTAAAGTTAAATTAATTTTATATGGAGATTCTTCAAGAACAGTAACTCTTCAAGGTGGTGGAGAGACAGAAAACTCAAAATGTGACTCTTCAACAAATTCAATAACATTTGAAAAATTTTTCATTTTAAATTATTTCTTTGAAAGAGACCAACCAATAGATTTTTTAATAAGTGGTTCAATCAATGGCAGAGTATGTACAACTCTCCCATCTATAATAGGCTCTAGAAAAATGACCCAGGTAAGAGAAATAGAAGGTGGAAATGGCGCTACTTTGGAAATGAAAGGTTTTACCTATAAAGTAAAACAGACTGCTACTATTAATTTTAATGTGACGTTGAATGGAAAATTTAGCGAAAGAGGAATAAATTATACTATAAAGTGTTTAGGTAATGCTACTAAACCCCAAAATACTTTATTATATAAAAGTGAAATAAAAAATCCAAAAATGGTCACAACAGGAAATATAATTTATGCAAAATCTAGTATACCTGATATATATTTAGCCCCTGATCTTGATTATAGTTCAAACAATATCGAAGTTTCTATAAATGACCCTTTTCATAATAAGGCTCTAGCAAATTATAATGGCCCTTTGGAAAAATTGTTAAATAATGGACAAACTATAAATATAATGGGAGGGAAAAGTGCACATGTTTCTATTGAGGTAATGAAAAATTATCAATTTTTAGATTATATTCGTGGTGGAATGCAAATGAATTTAGTTGTTGCTATTGATTTCACGGGCTCTAATGGAAATCCTCAAAGTCCTAATTCTTTACATTATTTAGGACAAGAGGCAAATGCTTATGAAGTAGCTATAAGAAGTTGTGGAAATATCGTTGCCTATTATGATTATGATCAATTATTCCCAGCTTTTGGATTTGGTGGAAGATTTTGTGGAAGTCAAAAGGCAAGTCATTGCTATCCTTTAAATATGAATTTTAATAATCCAGAAATAGCTGGTGTTGAAGGAATACTTCAATGTTATAGAACTCTTTTGAACTCGACTCAATTATTTGGTCCTACTTTATTCCATGAAGTAATACAGAAAGTTATATCAGTTGTTAAAGAGGATGTAATGGCTGAAAATAAAATGAATTATACTATTTTAATGATATTAACTGATGGTATGATTGATGATATGGAAGAGACTGTTAATGCTTTAGTAGAAGCATCATTTTTACCTATAAGTGTAATAATTATTGGAATAGGCGACGCTGATTTCACAAATATGAATTTCTTGGATGCTGATGATGAACCATTAAAAGATAGTAATGGCAGAGTATCTGATAGAGATTTAGTGCAATTTGTACCTTTTAAAAAATATAGTTATAATGGTGAATTATTGGCTCAAAATGTTTTGGAAGAAATTCCAAGACAAGTTATTGAGTATTATCAACATCAAAAAATGCCTCCCAGAGAGCCAATTTTTGATATTAAATAAATTTTATGGTTATTGTTTGTTTGATATCAAACTATTATTTTATTTCATCTTATTTATGATATATGAATTATTAAATTTAAAGATTTAAAGTTATTAATTAAAATAATAGTATATTTGAATTATTTTAATATATTAATTACAAAAATTAATTTATATAAAACAGAATGGGGATTGGGGATTGGGGATTGGGTATTGGGGATT
>JAFXSE010000096.1 GCA_017525855.1 Bacilli bacterium | reverse complement strand
TGATTTCATTTTCGATATCTTCATTTTCTTTGATTGTTTTATCGACTTTTTTTTGGTCCTCAATTTTCATCTCTTTATAATTTTTATCATCTTCAGCGACTTTAATTTTCAGAAACTTTTCTAAATTTTGCTCTTCGCATATTTTTTTCTCAAGAAACTTTTGACGGTCAGGATGAACATTAATATCTTTTATTTGCTTTTGTAAATTAGGAACGAATTTTTTTTTAATTTTATCTGCGTTTAATTTCAATCTTCGCTTTATTTCTTCGATGTTTTTCATTTGAACTCGGTTATACAAAACATTAATGTACATTATAGTTTTATTCGCAGTTAATAAGTCCAAAATTACAGTTCCGATGTCGTTTTTTAATTGGTTGTCAAACAAATTCAAATGCCGAAGACTATGATTATACTTTAAATTCTCTAACATAGGTTTCACAGTTGCATCAGATATGTAATTATGACTCACATCTAATTTCTCAATTATGTTGTTAGTTTTAAATACGTTAACAAATGATCTAAACCCCTTATCATTTATCTTGTTTTCAGATATGTTAATACTTTTTAAACTCTCGTTGAGACCTATGCTTTCTCCCAATATACTCGTACTTTTATCCCCCAAATTACATTTCGACAGGTTTATCTTCTTCAGCCCGAAAACTTGAAAAATAGGTTTAATTAACTCAAATTTGTCACTATGTATATCATTACAAGATATATCTAATTCTTCTATACGTTTGACATCCTCTAAATGGGTAAGTAAAAAAAGAAACCCTTTAAACTCTATACCACAATTTGATATACATAATTTATGTATGTTTTGAAACTTTGGAAATGACTCAGTTAGTTTAATTATACCTTCATCATATATCTTGTTATTGTTAAGATATATCTCATATATTTTCGACTGCTTCAACGTCTCCTCGAACCCTAATTGTATACCCTCACTATCTATATCGTTATTCGAACAGTCTAATACTTTCAAGGTTTGATTATGGTTTAAGCCCTTCATTATGAGACTTATACCTTCGTTTTTTATACTGTTTCCACTTATATTAAGGGTTTCCAGATAAAAGTTATGAGATAACATTTTTGGTATAGCCTTCAACCCCATATATCCTATACGATTTCTGTTGGTACCCTCTACCGAAGATACGTTAAGATATATCAAACTTTCTTGCGTATCTAATACTCGAAATAGTTTATCTGCTCCTTTATGAGATATTGAATTAGATGTGAGGTTCAAAGCCACTAATGTTTTTGAGTTGCTTAAAGCATTGGCTAATAGTTCTATACCTTTATCACCTATGTTATTTCTAGTTAGATTTAAATATGAGATTCTATCAGATGTTTTAATAATTTTGGCTAATATTTTTATACTATAATAACCTAAATACATTTCTGTAAAATCAACTTGTCGATTTTTACATCTCGAATTACAATATTCGTTGAACTTATAAATCATATTATCTCTGAGCTCAATTCCAATGTCGTTGCATTTTGCTTTACAAATTTTTGCGACTTCATCATAGTTGAAAACATTGTTTTGGATATCTTCAATGTTCATCATTTTTTGTTGGAAAAGGTTAATAGATGCGCTCATTGGGCGCATTTTGGGTGAATAGGTAGTAATTAAATTGGTAGTGTTGGAGCCATATAAAATATTATATTTATAGTAAACCTCTTCTGTGTTTCTTGAATAATTAGGTCTTTGTCGATTGTAGAAGTTGCCTTTTGTGAAAAAAGGGTTGATAGTGTTTATTTTTTCTGCGATTTTATTTAGATCATATTTTGAGGGATTCGTTTCGAGGATCAGATTCAAGACATCTAAATTTGTGTTTCGACTTTCCTTTTTGAACAACGTCATGTTTGAAATGGTCTTCAAACTGGTCTGAGGTCGTTTGTGAAACGTAGACGAAGTTATACGATTGGTTTTGGAGTATTTGTTGTTCGAGGTGGAAATGGGACTCGTCAAACGAATGTTTTGGGAATATTGAAGACGCTTGTTGAATGGCATTGAAGTTTGAGGTCGATTTTGAAAGGTTTGCATTTGTTTTTTTATTAATTAATTTTAATTTTGTTATATAAAAAATATTATTAATTTTTTTAAATTAATAAAATAAAACTCGAATATTTTTTTATTTATAATTATTATAATTTATTTATATTTAATATCATATAATATAATAATAATATATAAAAAATACTTTTTTTAAATCATTATTATAATTATAATAATAAATATGATATATTTTATTTTATTTATTGAGTTATAAGCTTTTTGAACTTATTATTTATCAAAATAAAAAATAAAATAATAATAATTATTATT
>JAFXSE010000014.1 GCA_017525855.1 Bacilli bacterium | reverse complement strand
TTTTTAATTATATTTGTATTAAAAATTAAATATTAATAAATAAAAATAATAATAAAAATATTAAATATTTAAAAATCATTGATAATTGAGAATAATTAATTATTTATTAAATTATTAATTTGTAAGATATATAAAACTTGATATGTCGAGAAAATCAAAATTCTTTGCATTTTTCTTTCTTCTAAATGCACTAGCATTAGTCTTATCTGAAGATATTAATTACGATTATGAGAAAAAAGCTGGACAAGCTGACATAGCCAAAACAACCGCAGTTAGTAAATTTTCCTTAAAATTTAGTGGAAGTGTTCCTGAATTTATCAAGATCACAGTAACCCCAAAATCTGGCTATGATACTCCTTCTTTGTGTTTTTCGGAAAAATCCCCGGATTGTGATAATTATAGAATCATAAACGCTAAAAGAGCAGATAAAAAACCAGTAATTGCTTGTGCAACAAAAAGCCAAGCAGCTTCAAAAGTTCTTTTTACCTCAGTTACCTGTCAAAAAGATGAATGTGGATTTACTATTAAATTCGAAGGTGACTCAGCTTGCAAATTAGATATAAATGATGGTGTAGTTTTTTCTTATGTAGCTACAGCAAACAACGCTAACATGAAATTCGATCTTGTAGGACTAAGCGGACTAGAATCATTTATGAACATAGGTTTAGAGGGTAGTAAAAAAGCAAATATAACCCTAGAAAATCAACCTTCAAATGTACAAAGACAAGATTTTGAATCTGCAAGATTTATCTATTATCTAATTGGACAAAATAATACTGAAAGTAAAACCTTACAAACTATTACTGTAAAAGATGCACAAGTAGGTGAATATATCAGAATTACCGCATATATCACTAATGATGCTGTTGGTCCTGATAATTTACTTTATCCAGGAGGTCCTGCTGTTATGGGTGCTGTATTTAAAAATGATTTGACTTATCCAGAAGTATGTCTTCCTATGAGTTCAATGGCTAATGAATTTAAAGATAATAGCTATTTTTATTTAACAGCTAAAGTATATTCTCAATATGCTTTATTTTGGCCAGGAGATGAAAATAAAAATTATATAGATGGTATTGAAATTGAATCTTATAATGGCTTAGTCAGTTTCATGATAGAATCTCAAGGAAAATTAAGATATGCTTGTTTCGAATTTACTTTTAGAGAAGATTATGATAAAATTCCAGTTCTCTTTTCCGCTCAAATAATCCCTGCTGCTGGAAAAAAAACTCCTGATTTTTATTTCATGAATCCACCATTACAAATTGGAGAAACATATCGTCAAATGTTATCAAAAGGAAAATCAGTAATATATCATGGAGCTAGAATTGCAAAAGATACTAGAGTAAATTACAATATATATAATCGTCAAGGTGTTGCGTTTATGTGGGTCGGAGATTGTACGGATATCGCTAATTGTAAATTTGATATGTCAGGAGAAGATCCTGCAAAAGATAATAATATTGAAGCTATTAGAAATATTGGTAGAAATATTTTATATGATAGAAAAGTTCCTAAAGATATGGAAGTCTTAGGCCCTGAAAAAAAAGTAATGATAGTAAAATGTATGGATGATGGTAGTAATGAAAGTGGTTATTGTGAATTTGATGTCACTATATATACTCAAACGGATGAAATAAAATTAGGTACTACAAATTTTGTAAAATATGTTAAAAAAGACGAAACAGGTAAATTCTTAATAGATTTCAATAGAGCAACAAAACTTTTAAGCGTAGGTGTTCAAATTATGGTTCATTCTGGTGAAGTAGTTTTCGATGGAGAAAATCCAACTGGATGGGATGAAATGGCCAAACCAGAAAAATTTATTCTTGCAAACAAAGTATTTCTTAATTTCAAATTAAATAGATTTGCCGCAGAAAAATTATATGTAACTTATAAAGCAATAAAGGATTCATTTTTCACTATTAAATATAAATATCATTTAGCAGAACTTTCTACAGATTATGAAGATGAGGTTATTCAACCTGAAGAAAGTTATTTAATTCAAATTGATCCTGAACCAGAAAAGAATCTTACAATTTATATAGAAAATGATCGATATAAACAGAAAGAAATTTTCTTAACTAATTTCTTCGCTCTTAATTGTGATTTCAGAATATTTACAAAAAGAATAACTGGAACAATTGAAGTTCCTATAACTGATGGTTATGGTCAAGATATTCTTACTTCAAAAGATGGCGCAACTTATTCTTCTCCTTTATATACTTATACAATTCAAGTCGATAAACCAGATCCAAGTAATTATAATAGTAAAAAATGTATGATGTATGTTTCAGGATTCACTACTATTGATCTACTTACTACACCAAGAATTTTAATAGGAAATAATGTAAATCAACAAATGATTTTGGATGAGAATTTCAGAAATATGAAATTTTTGTATCCAGTTCCTGATACTAGTATTGATTTAGTAGTTTATTTCAATATAATTAATAAAGCTTCATTCTATGCGGAAATTGCAGTAAATACAGATGAACAACGTATTTATAGTGAAGTTATAACTCATAGTACTCCTGTTTATTTAAAAGGAGAGGATTATAAATCATATTGTAAAGAAGATACTTATTGTAGTATATTAGTTATCATATTTTATGCTTTCCCATTCCAAGATTTACCTGCAACTAATCCTATGGTAGAAATAACTGTTAGAGAAGCAACTAAAATTGACATGAAATTAAGAGTTCCCTCTTATTTACAAAAAGGAATAGCTAAAAAAGATTTTACTACAGGAGACGGATATTATTATTTATATACAGATTTAGGTAAAAATGATCAAGGTGATGTAACTGTTAACTTCTTTAGAGATTATTGTGAAGTTTATGGAAGAATTGTAAGAAAAGAAGAAGCGGATCCAAAAAATGAAATCGAATGGATGGACAGATATAGACTTCCCAGTGGAGAATGGGAAGGAGATGATGCAAATTATAATAAATATTTAAAAAAATATCATGTAAGTGTCGAAGACACAGAAGATTGTATTAGTGGATGTTATTTAATTCTCGGTATAAGAATTTCACAAATAGGTGAATATGTCAGCGATAATAAATTTTATCCATTTAGTATTATTACTAATTTAAGTCCTAGTACTTTCGGAGAAGCGGCTGATATACCAGTAATAACAATTCAAGTTGATGAATTCATTATTGGTAATGTAGATGTTTCAAAAAATGTAAAAATTACACAATATTATCAAGTATGGCTACCACGTGATACATTCCAACTTCAATTCGATTGGCAATCTGATTTAGCCGGATTATACGTGAATGTTGGTGACGATAAACCTACAGCAACCAATGCAGATTTTACTCTTATTCCAAATGGTATAGATAGTGTATTATATATAAATAGACCTCAAATAATGGAAGTTATGAAAAGAAAAAAAATACCACACCCAGCTGGAGAAGATTCATTTGAAGATGTGAAATTTACTATAGGTATATGGACAGATAAGACCGATACAGCTGATACAGAATTATATTCTTTACGTGTGCATGAAGCTAATATTGCTAATTATGATATAGAAGAAGGTGTAGATTTTGATATTATTGAACTTAATACTGATCAAAAAGTATTATGTAAACCTACCAGAACAGGAGAAACATTTAGATGTCTTTTTATGGTTATATATGATGAAGAAGATATTAAACAAAAAATGGATTTATTAGTATATGCAAGATCTACATTCAGAGGTGATACAACTGAAATTTATGCTTCTTTTATTGATAGTGAAATCTATGATGAATATGATTTTGAAAATTTAAAAAAGAAAATTCCCTCATATGAATCTTCTGATTATAATTCAGTAAAAGATGATAAAGTTTATTTCCATATTAAATTAAATACAACTCATTCAGGTAAATATTTATATATAAATTGCAGATCTCAGTTTTATGATGATATTTTAATTGTAGCTTCTATGCTTTGTTATAATACAGAGGCAAATCCTATAGAATTTTATCCAAATGCAAGAACAGAAAATTTAATTCAAGTAAAAAAAGATAAATTAGCCTTGGGATTTTCAGGAAAAACAAGTATAATAGTTAATATAGAAAACTTAGATGGTGAAGCTGATATAAGATGGGAAAAAGATACAAATTATGTATATCATTTAAGAGGAAAAGGTGATCGTTTAACTTTAACTACTTCAAAGGATTTAGGAAAGTTAATTTTCACTAATTTAGAATATGATCCAAATAAAGAATCTCCTGGATTTGTTTTCGTACTTGATTTTTATTCAAGAGATACTTCTAAAAACTTCGATGAAGTTACATATGGTAATTCCTTAGAAATTAGTTATAAAGATACTGATCTTCCTATTTATTTATATAGTAAAGAAGTTGATTATGCCAATGATATAAATTTAGCAGTGACATTTAGAGATTCGCAATTTGAAACAGAAGGAGAATATGATGTACCACCTATAATAGTCAGAGCTTATTTGGATAAAAGAGATGTAATATATGCTGCCAAATCAAATCCAGAATTTGAGCCTCCAGATGAAAATAAAATGGATGGTATATATGATGTCGCGATTAAAACAGCATGGGTATTCCTTTCTGATATTATTATGAATACACATTTCGTTATAGATCCTGAAAAATATCCTACTATTCTATTTTATGTAGGAAAAAATCCAGAATATAAAAAAGAAAAAGTATATAATACTTTTAGTGTAGAAGCCCAATTTAGTAGAGCTAATAATTTAGTAATCCCCGTTGAAAAAGTTTATAATTATGCTAAATACAATGGAATTTTAACCTCATATTATAAACTTAAAAATGAAAAAAGTAAAAAATACATGAAAATATCTTTATCATTTAACGGTGATGCTTTATCATGGGCTGTTGGTCCTATAAATGCTCACCAAAATGAAACTGATTTGAATGTGCATACTGAATATTTAAACGGAAAATATCTTATAACATTAGAACCAAAAGAAAAGGACTTTATTTATTTGAATTTCTTTAAGACTGATTATACAGCTGATGCAATACTTGAAGCACAAAATTATGTATTTAAATATATTAATGTAGAAAAAGAAAGTGATTATATAGAATTCAAAGTTTATGATAATAATAATAAATTAACAACTACAGAAGAAAAACAAAATGATGGTAAAGTTAAAATAACATGCAAATTTAATAAAATAGATGTAGATACTACAAAAGCTAATATTACTTATTTCCTTAAAATCGCTGATGCTAAAAATTATATTAAAGGAGAATCTTTCAATACTATAGCAGCCACTGAAACTCCTTATTATGCTGTTTATAAGAGAAATCCTGAAACTAAAGGAAATGAGATAACTTTAACTGCCACTGGTGATTTTGCTAATTGGTGCTATATTCAAGTTATTGCTCAAATTCAACAAAATAAAGTTTTAGAATATGTTGCTTATAATGCTATATATCAAGAAAGAGGATCTGGAAATAAAGATGAGGAAGCAAAAGAAGAAGAAGAAGGTAGTAATACTGGATTACTTATTGGTATTTCGGTAAGTCTTGCTGTTCTTATTATTGGATTGGCTGTTGTAGTATTTTACTTCCAACAAAAGAATAAGAGCTTAATGAACCAAGTCAAACATGTTTCCTTCCAACAAAATAGTGCTTCCTCAGATCCTGATTTGCTCTTATCCAAACCACAAGAAACAAAATCATAAAATAATACTTCTTAAGTATTTTGTATTAGGGTCATATTTGGGATTAAAAATTTAAAGTTATTGTTTATTATTTAATAAATATTATTATTAAGAGGTTATTATAAAATTAATTTTAAAAATAATTATTAATTAAATTAATTTTTATTTTTTATTATTTTATTTATATTTATTTAATATTTAATACAAAAAATGGGGATTGGGACTTGGGCATTGGGGATGGGGGATTGGGGATTGGGGATTGG
>JAFXSE010000095.1 GCA_017525855.1 Bacilli bacterium | reverse complement strand
ATTTTTTCCAAAGTATCTAATACTGCTGATGTTTCTGTCATATTCATAATTGGATTACTTTTTAGTTTTAAGAAAGGCATAATCATATACGGAATTTCTTGTATTGCAAATAATACTATTCCTAATACCCAAAATCCTAAATATTGATTATTAAATAATTTAATCCATTTGACCAAAACTTTTACCCCCTTATAAATTACTATCTGTTGTTACAATTATACAATAAAAGCCGAATAATATCAACTTATTATCCAGCTTTACTTATTGTAATTTGTCTATTTCCTTTTACTAACTCCAAGTAATAATTTATTTGCTATTGGTATTCTTTTTAAGATTTCTGTAACTATTGGTAATATAATTATTGTACCTATAAATAAAATTATATAATTAAACAAGAAATGACTAAATTTAAAATATTCTACTAAAACAAATGCTATAATAATTTGTAT
The DNA here is from genome assembly GCA_017525855.1 of Bacilli bacterium. The sequence goes on along the minus strand of JAFXSE010000095.1, from coordinate 1,996 downwards.
AGTATAATGTAACACATAAAAACTAAAGTTGTTTTTATTCATATACTTTGTAAATTTATTTTCAAAATCCAAAAATTTCTTTGCAAGTCCAAATGCTGAAAGAATTACAAACCATATATAAATATTAGTAAATATGTTAGTTAGAAACTCATTTGAGCCAAAATTAGCACCATAATTTACAATTGTAAATGTAATTCCAATAATAAATGTAATAATTCCCATTTGTATTGAAATTTTTTCTAATTTTTCTATAATCTCATCATCTGAAAATATGTAATATCCTAATAAAAACATAAGTAAATATATTCCAAATCTATATACAGTTACGACTGGAGTATTTAGTATAAATGATGATCCCCATACTAATAATACCAATGAAAACAATAAAGGTAAATTAATTTTACTAAACAAAATATCTAGTTTTTTATTTTTATCAATTTTTCTAACTAAAACAATAAGCAAAGATGCTATAAACAATACATGTGCATACCAAAGTGGACCAATACCAATTAAAGAGAATATTATGTATTTAATTGGAACTGGAATCATACTTCCATTTCCTGCAAATATATCGCCATAGTAATTTGTTGTCCATCCACTTATCCACCCATAAACAAATATTCCTATTAAACTTGGAACTAATATTCTTTTTGCTCTATCTTTTATAAATTCTTTATTTGTTTTGCTTTTTAACGAATAATTAGTAGATACTCCTGATACAACAAATAATAAACACATAATCCAGGGGTAGATAAAAACACATATACTATCTAATTCTTTAATGCCTGTTACACCTATATTTGAAACTACACCACTTGAATTAAATATATAAAATATATGATATATAATTACAAAACATAATGTAATCCATCTTATATTGTCTAAATAATGCTTTCTTTTCTCCATTTTTACTTATCCCCTTTTTGAAATACTTTATCTGATAAATCTTCTATTATATCAGATTTAATAAGTGCAATTCCTTGCTTTTTATCACAAAGTACAATAATAGAATCTCCAGATTTTATATCAAACATATCTCTTGCTTCTTTTGGAATTACTATTTGTCCTTTTTCTCCTACTTTGCTTATTCCTACAAACTTATCTCTATCCATTTTTATCCTCCTTAATTTATACTTGTTATACTTTTCATACTTATTATACTTTGTTGGAATAAAAAAAGCAATAGAATTCTTAAAATTTCTATCACTTTTTATTTATTACCTCGTTCAGAAAAGTACTTATGTTACGAACATCTTGCTAAATGACAAATTACTATAAATCTTTCAAACTACAAAATTGTAATTTATTATTTTGTTCATCATTTAATAAACGACTTGATTTCTTGCTCTAACAAACGAAATACATTTGCGACCAAATATCCATCCGCAATTGCATGATTCAAACGAACAGATACAGGCATAACAAGTCTACCATTTTCTTCTCTATATTTTCCCCAATTAATAATTGGTGCTAAAAACATATTAGCATCAGGCAACTCAATATTCAAAGAATCATAAGATAACCATGATATAAATGATGCATCAAACCAATTTGGATGATTTTCCATATCTAACATATATTCGTTTGTTTTTTTCGCATCTTCTACATCTTTCAACGCATTAGCATAAAACCTTTCATAGTTCTCATCATATTTTGTGTATACAGGAGTACAAGTTTCAGTTTCCTCATGGAATACATACTGAGTTGGATTAATCACATCATAACATATTAATTCATCTGTTTTCCAAAGATATCCCATCCTATAATCTTCACGAGAATTAAGAGCTTTTGATAGTATGTAAAGAAAGTTAATATAGAATTTTGTTCCTTTCTCTTTAGAATAGTGAACAAGTTCACTAACATCGATTCTTGCAGTCATTGAAGTTGAACAATGACAATCCTCTGAAAAATGTCGAAATACTCCTTTTCTATAATATTTTTCTTTATCTATTACCTTGTAGTTCACAATAATTACCTCCCTTAGAAATTACTATTT
>JAFXSE010000094.1 GCA_017525855.1 Bacilli bacterium | reverse complement strand
TATGCATCATATATTTCTCCGTTTAAGAATATTTTACTAATATGATCATATTCACTTATTTTATCTTCAAGTTTTATAAGTCTACTATTATGTTCTAATAATATATTTTGTATATTAGTAATATACTCACTATCTATTAATTCATTGTTTATTAAGTAGTCTTTCATACTTTTAAATGTTTTTATTAATATCTTATGCTGATTAACAGCTTTTTCTCCCTTTAATACAGAAATAAGCATATATATACCTTCTTCAGTAAAAACATATGGTAAATATTTCGAATATTTTCCTTGTTTCAATTCTAAGGTGCAATTTTTGCGCCTTAGAATATTTATATATTCATCCCTTGTTAATTGAAACCTATATTCCTCATCAAATCTCTCAACATTATTCTTTACTTGTCTATTAAAATCCTTGGTAGCATATCCATAAATCCTTGCTAGATCACTATCGAGCATTACTTTTTTACCTCTGATTGTATATATCTTGCCTTTTAATTCAGTTTCACTTAACAAGATTATTTCGTTTTTCATAGTTTTCTCCTTTTTAATCATCTATTATATTTATTTTCTTTTTTTAATAAATGTTCCACTATATACATAATCCACAATAAAAATGTAAAAAAACACGTAAAATTAAAATTTATGTGTTCTAAACATCTGTGGAAAACACTCAAAAATTGTGCTTTTCCACAGGGTAAGAAACACCCGAATCAGTTACCCGTCAAAGGGTTGAAAAATAAAGGGAAAATGCAGTAAAAAAGAGTATGTTTTTATTGACAAAATTGACTAAAAAAAGGTATAATGATAATAGAATAATAGGATAGTATAGTGAGAGTATATATCTATTCCTTGTTTTTACAAGGAAAACACTTTATTAACTATGTATTTTTCGTGGTGGGATAATTACATTCTACTACTAAAATTAAAAATAAAAGGGAAAGAATTTTTTAAAAAATAAAAAATGTGAGGTGCTTTTTATGGGTAAAGCTAGAAAAGGAAAAATATTAGTAATTGCTATTCTAATGATGATAGTATCATTTTTTGCTTTTACTGGAAAGGCAGATGCTTATTGGAATATAAAAAATGTTAATTCCTCAAGTGAATATTGTGATAATGGCCCTAGGATTCATTTGATCGTAAATGGAGAAGAAATAGAAAAACAAGACGTTATTTATGATTCGAATGGTAAATTAACACATGTTGATGTTGTTAGCGGGCAAGCTTTTAGTACTGATAACTTATGTCAAACTTATTACCTTCCTGATTCAAATACAGTTACAGGCCGTGATGTAAATGGTGTTTATCATTATGGAGTAAAAACTCCAATTTGGGATTTAAATGGTTATGGCATTGTTAACTGGTATGATAACCCTGAATTTGAGGGAGACCCTATTACTGCGTATGTAAAATTAGATACTAGTATTGATCATACTAATGAAGATGTATATTATTATGGAAAATTGGGTAAGATTATTTCAATCTATGTTAATGGTATTGAGAAAAAAGTTGTAGTCGGAAAAGAATATAGCCCAGATTATTTAGATGATGAATATTCGGTACTACATGGTGATTATTCTGAACCTTCGTTTTTTGGATTTACTACATTTGTGAATGAAAAAGGAGAACAAAGAATAGTATATAATTCTAAAGAAAAGTTTTTCGATAAAACTAGATCTGGATTACATTTCTTTAGAAATGAAACACAATATCAAAATATTAGTGGAATAAAATTAAGAGAAGGAACAAAAGTATATGTTGAAAACCCTGATACTATCCCACTTACTGATTATACAAAATTAAAAGAGAGAAAGAGTTACAGTGATAGTGGTAATTCAGTAGGTATGTATGCTCCGGTTATAGATGTCTTAACTGGAGAACATGTAAAACCAAAATATTCTATTGAATTGGAACCAATATCACTTATAAACGAAGTTCCTCAATATTATGAATATCTTGGATTTATAGACCAAAATGGCAATGAATATCCTACTGTATTTGAGGTAAAAGAATCAGATGAGGGCAAACATTTAACTACCTTAGTAGATTCACAAATGACATGTACAAATGTAAACATTACTTACCCTCCTTATGCTGGTATATCTACATACTACTATAATAATAATTATGATGATCCAGGAGGCTATGATAAACTTGTTTATAAAACAGGTATAAAATTATTATCTGATTTTGATGATAGATATATGGCTAAAGGTATTGAAACAAGAGAAGGCTATATTAGACAATATATGAGTTCTTGCTTACCATATGATGTATATACAAGAGTAGAAGTTCATGTGGATGATTCTTTATTACCAAATTACATGATTGTTCTAAATGACACTGAAGTTTCACAAGTAAAAAGAAATACTATATATACTCTTCCTGACGAAGCAGAGGGAAAACCTGCAGAAGCATTTAATGTTACTTTAGATTATCAAGATGGTAGTACACCTAACAATACTTTATCATATACAAAAGTATATACTCCAACAGGCTTTATTATAGATGGAGTTCACTATGATTTTGGTGAAAAAATTATTGTAACTAGTAATTTATATATTGAAACAGATTATGATATTGATATTATTGGACCTGATTTACCAACTCCAACAAGAGATAAATATACTTTCAAAGGTTGGTTTGATGTTAAATATGGTGGACACAGAATAGATAAAATAGAAGAAGAAAAATATAAAACTCTATATGCACAATGGGTTGACAAGGATTATGTTGTTGTAATAAGACCTGATGGCATTGCTGTTGAATTAGAAAAGGGCTCTTATTATACAATGCCAGATATTCCTCATAAAGATGATGATAAAATATCTACAGTAGCTTTTATATATAATGATGACACTGAAAAAATTGATTATTCTTATGTTTTAAAGTCTTATTCTAAGAATGGAATTACATGCAAAGAAACAGGACAACATTATTATGTAGGTCAAGGAATAGTTGTTAATGAAAATATGACACTTCTAGGTGATTACAATGAAACTATTAAACCTGCAAAATTCCCAAGTAATCCAGAAAGAGATGATTATGAATTCCTAGGATGGTTTGATGCTATTGAGGGTGGAAATCAATACACAGAATATTCTGGAGATAGAGATTTAACATTATATGCACATTGGGATGGTGATGACACAGTAACTATTACTTATCCTAATGGTGCTGCTATACGTGGAGACGGTCCAACTAAACTTTTACCCGAAGGATATAGTGAGACTATTGAAAAAGGATCAAAACATAAATTATATGATTATCCTTATTCTCAAACACAACAAAGTGCAGATATTTATTTCTATTTTAGCGATGGTATAACAAAAACATATAAAACAATAACTAGAAAGTATAGTACTACT
>JAFXSE010000093.1 GCA_017525855.1 Bacilli bacterium | reverse complement strand
CATATGAATTTAGAAAATTATAATATTTACATTAAAATAAAATAATAAAAAAAATAATTTCTAATTATATTAGTTTTTATTCTTAATTTATTATTTTATTTTAATTAAAATCAAGAATATAAATATCTTATTTTAAATTTCCTAAATTCATTCTAGGAGTTATATGCATAGCCATTAATTCTTGGAATAATAATTTACATGCATAAGGAATGTATACTTGGGAAATTTTATAATTAGTTTGATTACATAATTTACATTCATATTTCTGTGCTTGTAAATTAGCTTGTGCAATAAGTCCGCACTCTTCACAAATATGAACTCTATATTTATCACTAACATCAACTAATCTTTCTTTAAGAAATAGTGCAGCTCCATGTGATATCATACAATCCCTTTCCATCTCTCCAAATCTTAAACCACCGCTACGAGCCCTACCTTCAGTTGGTTGTCTTGTTAATATTTGAGTAGGACCTCTAGCTCTAGAGAATATTTTATCATCTACCATATGCTTTAATCTTTGATAATAAGTAGGACCAAAGAAAATAAGCATATCAATTTTTCTTCCAGTAAATCCATTAAAAACATTTTCATTACCATATTTTTGATATCCTAATTTATGTAAATCTTCTGAAATAGAATCAACAGTAACATCAGTAAATGGAGTTGCATCACCTTCTAACCCTCTTAATGCCGCAACTTTTGAACTAAGACATTCTATTAAATGACCTATTGTCATACGGGATGGAATAGCATGTGGATTGACTATAATATCTGGGGAAATTCCTTCTATGGTAAAAGGTAAATCTTCTTGTCTATATGTCATGCCAATAGTACCTTTTTGACCATGTCTAGAGGCGAATTTATCACCTATTTGTGGTACTCTGACACTTCTACATTTAACTTTGGCTATTTTGTATCCTTGTCTATCTGTTGTTAACATAACAGATTCAATAATTCCACTTTCACTAGATCTTATTGCTTCTGAAACATCTTGCTTTCTTTTTGTAAAAGGAGTTGGATTGCCATCATCTTCATCATCCAATATACATAATCCAGTTTTACCAATAATAATATCATCACCACTTACTCTTGTACCAGGGGCTATTATACCTTCAGGGTCTAATTTTTTATAATTACCATGTCTTAATCCCCCACAAGTTTCTTTATTTGGGATTTCAAAAGTTTCTCTTTTTAATTTTGCCTCTCTTTTTTCTTCACTATGATATGTCCTGAAAAAGACAGATCTAAATAAACCTCTATCAATTGAACTTTGATTCATAATAACACTATCTTCTTGATTATATCCAGTATAACACATAATAGCAACAATTGCATTTATACCTGCGGGTAAATCTTTAAATTTTAAAAATTCCATTGATTGGGTGACAACCAATGGTCTTTGAGGATAAAAAAGTAAATGAGCTAATGTATCCATACGCATATTATAATTTGTACAATATATACCTATAGCTTGTTTACCCATAGCACTTTGATATACATTACGAGGAGATTGATTATGATCTGGGAAAGGAATAATTGAGGCACTTACCCCTAGAATCATTGCTGGATGAATTTCACAATGAGTATAAGTAAAGCAATAATCTTTATGTGAAATTAAATCACCTATTTTCATTGCTATCATAGAAGATTCTTCTTCTTCTACATCTAAAAATTCTATAATACCATTATCCACTAAATAATCGAAATTTATTTTATTATCATCTAAATCTCTTATTATTTTTTTTGTTATTATTAATCTTAATGCATCTTCGTTGTTTTTATTTGTATATTTTTCTACAATGAATAAAGGTCTTAGAGTTCTACCACTATCTGTATATATTCTAATTTCTTTATTTACAAAATTATTCACAATTGAAATTTCTTTCGAAATATGCCCTCTTCTTCTTTGATTTAATAAACTAGTCATAATTTCATCTGGTTCGTTAGTAATCCCAATCCAAGATCCATTAATAAATATTTTACTTTTTCCTCTAATATCAGAAGGATGAACTTCGGTTAGTTTCTGGAAATCTGGATAATTATCCAAAGCCTCTTGAATTATTTTAGCTGGACTACCCACAGAAACATAAGTCATTAAAGATAAATTTTTAACAAGACCACATGCTTGACCTTCGGGGGTTTCTGCTGGACATAGCATACCCCAATGGGTATTATGTAATTGTCTTGGTTTTGTGATTTTTCCAGTTTTTTCAAGAGGTGTATTTAATCTTCTTAAATGGGATAAATAAGACATAAAAGTCAATCTTTGAATAACTTGAGCAACACCAGTTTTTTGAACTTGTCCAACTTTATTTGATCCCCAATTCCCTGTAGCTAAAGCATATTTCATTCCTCCTGATATTATATTTTTATCAAAGGCTTGTTCTAGATTTATTTTTCCTGTTTTATTATGTTTTATTTGATCTCTTAAATTAGTTTCGGCTTTTTTTGTAAATTTTCTGAATAATTGCCTAAAAATACCTGATAATAATACCCCCGCCATATCTAATCTTTTTTTACCATAATGATCTCTATCATCACCTAAAGCTCTTCCTAAATAGCAATTTCCTAAACGATATATCATATATCCAATAAAATATGCTTTTTTAGTTTCATTTCCTCTTTCAATAGATACATGTGATAACATGTTATTTCTTAAAATATCTTCGGCTCTTTTTATTCTTTCTTCATATTTGCTTTCTTCCCCTCTTGTTGCCTTATTTCCTATATATTCCAAACATTCATTTTTTCCACGATATTCATTAGCATATTCAAGAGATGGTCTTAATAATTCTTTAAATGAATTATCATTTTCGTCAAATATTATATAATCCATAATATCTTTATCATTTTCTAACCCTAATGCTCTAAATAGTATAACAATTGGAATATCAGCTTTAACATAGGGTATTCTAGCTGCAATTAATCCACCTAAATTATTTTTTAAATGAGTATTTTTTTTAGAAATTTTTACAGCAAAAAGAACTGGAGGACGATTAGATCCATCTAAATTAGATCTTACTTCTGCTTGCCAAGAAAAACCACTTTGTTCTTTTTTATTAAAAACATATACAAAATTTGTGGCCATTCTTTCTTGTGCAACAATTATTTTTTCTCCTCCTCCTATAATAAAATATCCCCCTTGGTCAAATTCACATTCTTTTACAGCTATTCTTTCTAAATCAGTTTTCTCATTTAATGAACAATATTTAGATCTTACCATTATAGGTATTTTACCTATATTTACATTATTTGTTTTAATTTCATTAATTATAGAATTTTTCTTTTTTTCTTTCCAGACAACATCTATACTTAAATCACTTAAATAATCTAAATTTCTAACTCTTGCATCATTTGGAAAAATCCTTCCTTCTTTATCTGAATTAATTTCAGAAAATTGGGGACTGGCCGCTATATGTGATTGATTAAAATTTAATTCATAGGAAATTTCCGAATCTTGGTCTTTTTTAAAATAATTTTTGTCTGGTTCTATTATTATTGCTTTATTTTCTTCTATAATTTCTTGGATATTTTTCCCTATAAATTGATTAAATGAACCAATTTGTTGAGAAACTAATCCATGTTGATTAAAATATGCACGTATAACTTTCCAACTATCTTTATCATTTATTTCTTCTTCATCTATATCTATATTCATATTATCTTGATTATTATCATTATCTGATTCTAAATTTCCATCTCTATCAAAAATATTATCATCATCTTCTTCATCTATATTCATTGAATCTTCTTTAAATCCTATATCATTTTTCTCTTGTTTTATTTTTTTATCAGACATTTATAAATGAACAAATATTTTTTCTTTTTAAATATTAAATTATTTTAT
>JAFXSE010000092.1 GCA_017525855.1 Bacilli bacterium | reverse complement strand
TTTAGTAGTTGGATGTCAGATCTATTTATATGTTGGAAAGCTATTGCAGCATCTATAGTATGGAGTTTTGTTATATGCTTAGTGTTTTTACTTTTCATTCGATGTTGTGCGGCAGTTTTAATCTATGCAATAATAATATTAATTCTGGCAGCATTTATAATATTAGGAGTAGTATTACATAATAGAGCAGATTATTATGATGGAACAGGAGAGGACACATACAAAACAACAATGGAAGTATTAGAATATGTATGCTTTGGAATAGCTGCTGTATGGCTTATATTTATTTTATGCATGTGTAATAAAATAAGATTATCAGTAGCATTATTAGAAGCAACTGCAAAATACATTCACAATAATTGTTGTATAAATTTCGTCCCATTTTTATTCTTTTTCCTAACAGCAATTTGGTATGCATATTGGATAGTAGCAGCAATATACATATGTAGTATAGGTGATCTAAAATCAACGAAAATATTTCCTTCGATTAAATGGGATAGTAAAACTCGATATTTATTCTGGTTCCACTTTTTTTCCTTATTATATATGAACGAATTTTTAAAAGCTTTAGCTCAATTTATATACGCTTCTTCAGCATGTATATGGTACTTCACTCATGAAAAAGGAACAGAAGATCATCCAATCGCAAAGAGTTTCAAACGTGCTTGTAGATATCATTGTGGTTCATTAGCATTTGGTTCATTAATAGTTGCTATAATAAAATTCATAATGTATTTATTAGAAGGATTGAAAAAAAAAATAGATAAAACTTACGGAAATAAAGCAAAAGAAAGTTGTATTTACAAATGTATTATTAGATGTTTACAATGTTTTATGGAATGCATTGCAAGAACTATTGAATTTATTAATAAACATGCTTATATTCAAATTGCTTTGAAAGGAGATAACTTTTGTACTGCTGCTTGGGAAGGATTTGGTTTGATAATAAGAAATTTAGGAAGATTTAGTACTTTAATTTTATTAGGTTCTTTCTTTACTTTATTTGGAATGTTATTTATCGCTGCTGGAAGTGCAGTTATTGGTTATTTTGTTATTACTAAAGTTGATATGTTTAGTGAAGAATTAAATTCTCCTGTTTTGCCTGTTGCTGCTATGGCCTTGATAGGGTTTATTATTGGTTCAGTTACTATGAGTGTTTATGGTATGAGTTCTGATGCTTTGATGCATTGTTTCTTGTTGGATGAAGAACTTAATAAAGGTCAAGCCAAAGCATTTCCTGAATTACAAAAGTTTATGAGTAATGAAAGATAATTCTTTTTTTATATTAAAAAATAATATAAAGTAATTATTTATATATATATTATAATTATATAAATTTTTATATTATCTTTTATTTTATTTTTATATTTATAATATTTATATTCAAATTGTATTAATAATAATAAGTATATAATAAAATTGATTTCATTAATACTATAATATCATTTTGTACCATATTTTATTTAAATAATAGTATTATCTTGTTCCAACTTATTTAATAAATAAGGAAAATCATAATAATAATATAACTTAAAAAATTTAGTTATTAAAATTTTAATAAAAATAAGAAATAAAAATAAATAAATAAGAAATAT
>JAFXSE010000091.1 GCA_017525855.1 Bacilli bacterium | reverse complement strand
CATGCTTAAACCTGTAATTAATTCGTTATATTTTGGAGAATAGTCATATTTTACTTCTTTTGTAGTGAAATCATCTTTTGTTAATTTAATTTTTTCTACATTGGTTAAATCATCTCTATATTGTACACTTAATTCTAAATCACCGAAATCACTTTCTCCCCCAACATTTTTCAATTTTTCTGTAGTAATATTTTCATCTAATGTTATAATGCAGAAAACACTAGTTTTATCTGAGCTATTACCCACACGTACTATATAAGTACCTTTATCCAAAATATAACTAGCTGTTTCAACGTCATATCTTGCTACATCACTTAATCTAAATGTTAAAGTTAAAGTTTGTTCTTCATTAGGTTCTAATTCTTTTGTTTTTTTGAAATCAACTAATGACTGATAAGGTTTATCCTTATTTTGCTGAGATGGGGATACATATACTTCAACTACTTCTTTTCCATTATATTTGCCTTCATTTTTTACTTTTGCTTTTATAGTTATTATATCTTTTTTATTACTTACTGAATCTTTAGTTATTGAAAATTCGGTATATGATTTACCATATCCGAAAGGATATAATGGTCTAACATTAGCACTATCGAAATATCTATACCCAACATATACCCCCTCTACATATCTCACATTATCAATACCTCCAAATTCTTCTATAAATTTATAATCTTTTACTGCTGCCCATGTTGTAGATAATTTTCCACTTGGATTTGCTTTTCCTAATATTATATCTGCTAAAATATCTCCAGTTACTACTCCTAAAGGAGTTAATAATAAAATATTTGAAACATCTTTTACTGGGGATAAATCAACAGGTCCAACAGTATTTAATACTAACATGAACTTTTCAAATTTTTTATTTAGATATAATATATCTCTGACTTCTGAATCTGTTAAATATAAATCACCTTTTGTAATTGTTCTATCATTACCTTCAGAAGATATTCTTGCTATTACATATATGGCTATATCAGCTTCATAATTATCTAATGGAATATCATATTCAGGATGAGGTTCATTATATCCAAATGACATATGATCAGCAGTACAATCATATTTTTCTGCTAATTGGAATATATATTTAACAAATTCTGGATGTTTGGCATTTTTAAATTCTTGGAATTTATCAAACCAATCTTTTGATACAATAGTAAATCCGGCTGCTTCTAAACCTTCTTCACAGGTTGTATAGTATCTAGATTCCATAGCACCTGAGCCCCCTCCTCCTTCTAAAGTATCACGGGCTCCAGAACCTATTAAAAGAACTTTTCCGGGTTCTTTAATTGGAAAAGCATCATTTTTATTTAAAAATAAAGTACATTCTGCTGCATTTTTTCTTAGAATATCTATATGTTCTATTTCATAATCTGCCATTGGTGGTGCATCAGGGTCTTCATTACGGCAAACAATGAAACTTATTAAAATCAAGGATAAAAACAATTTATTGAATGAACTCATTTTTTTGATTTTATATATTATTTTATTATTTAAGATTTTAAATGTAGATTATTTATGATATATAATATATAATAATGATTTATAATTTTTATAAAAAATAATTTTTAATGGGGATTGGGGATTG
>JAFXSE010000090.1 GCA_017525855.1 Bacilli bacterium | reverse complement strand
CCCAATCCCCAATCCCCAATCCCCCAATTTCTTAAATATATTAATTTTTTATTTTAAAAATACAATAAAAAAAATTAATTATATTTTTACTCTTTTAATTCTGTTTAATCTTCTTTAATAAAAATTTAGTTAAATATGTATTTTCAATAATAAAGATTTATACCTAATAATATTTTATTTATTAAGGAATTTAATGATAATAATATATATTTAATTAGCTTTATTCCATTCAACAGTTCTTTGATAATTAAATGAATCTATATCAACATATCCTCCGACATTTTTAGTTGGATAACTATAAATTCCGAATTTATAGCCAGTAAACATTTTTAGATCATAAGTCATTCCAATTTCCTGCCCAATTTTAGTCCAACTATTACCGTCAAGAGAATAATAGAAGTTGACTTTATCAATATTATTTGATGATATAAAATTAGCATCAATAGTATTAAATTTAAAATCAACTTTAACATAAACAATATTAGAATTTAAATCAACTTCTTGAACAATAGCATCTCTGCTATCAACAATATTCGAATTTCCACTATATCCTCCATTTTTAGCCATATATATTTTTTTGTTTCCATCATCAGCAACTCTAACTCCAACTTTTCCATAATTAAATTGAAAAGCAGATAACCCAGCATAATCTCCTACTTTCATATTAGTTACATCCATTTTAATGAATCCACTACATTCAGGTCCTTCAGTTCTCATAGTCAAAGTATTTCTAGCATTTAATAAATGGGTAGCAATATTATTATTTATAAGTCTTAAAAATCCTTTGTTTACAGTTACAGACCAACTATTATTATCAGGATTATGGTTCCATTGCCATTCTAAAGCCAATTTGTTTTCCTCATAATTAAAATCGTCACTTTTAGCTAAAGAGTTTCCAGTATAAGTTCCTTCTAATTCAAAAGTAACAGGAACTTTACCATTAATGCCTAACATTGGCCAATCATCTTGCCAAGTCATTGGAGTAATTATAGGTATACGTCCTACTGCACCATGATCTTGGAAAACAAATCCATACCATTTTCCACTTGGGGTGTCAATTATACCACCTTGGGCTGCTCCAGAACCATAGGTACCCACACCAGAATTTAATACAATTTTATTTTCATATTGCCCAAATAAACTTTTGCTTCTATGGCATACTACAATACGAGGATAACCAGAAGGCCATGCAATAATGAAAACATAATAATAGTTGTTGATTTTTAGAATATGAGATCCTTCACTAAGACCAGCATAATTTGATTTAAATAAAGTACGTTCTTGAGCATTTGTGGCAAAATTAGTAAGCTCTGAATTTAATTCTTTAATTTTGATTTCTCCATTTCCATAAACTAAATAATTTTTTCCATCATCATCAAATAGCATAGAAGCATCATGATACATACCATTGATTTCACTTCTTGTCCAAGTTCCATGTTCTATATCATTTGTTTTAAAGATATAAGATTTACCTGTTCCATAACTAGCAAAAAATACATAAAAAGTTCCTGCTTTGTATCTAATAGATGCAGCCCATTGTCCATGGCTATAATCATGTTCATTATTTTGAAGTTTATGTTTTGGTAAATCCCCTAGAATATCATATACATAACAGACTATTTCCCATGAAGCCAAATCTTTTGACCTCATAATTGGAGCACCAGGATTGTAAAACATTGTGGTACTAATCATGTAATAAGTGTCCTCAACTCTAATCATATCGATATCTGGGACATCAGCCCATATTACAGGGTTATGTATTGAAAAGGAAGATATTGAAATGAATAAGAGTAATAGAAATATAATTTTCGTTCTCATTTTATATCTTAATAAAAAATTATATAAAAAATGATTGATAAAAGAATATCTTTGCTTTTTTTACTTTTCTCAATTATATCTTCTTTCACAGTACATAACCCTATAATTTGGTCTGATGTCCCAGATATAGATATGATAAGAGTAGAAGACACATATTACATGATTAGTACAACAATGTTCTACAATCCTGGAGCTCCAATTATGAAATCAAAAGATTTAGCTTCATGGGAAATATGCAATTATGTCTATGATATTCTTGGTGATTCCCCAAAGCATAAACTTCAAAATAATGAACATGATTATAGCCATGGACAATGGGCGGCTTCTCTTAGATTCAAAGCAGGTATATTTTATGTTTTTTTTGCTAGTTATGGAACTGGGAAATCCTATATTTTCAGAACAAATGATATAGAAAGAGGAACCTGGACAAAAAAGGAAATAAATGGAATGTATCATGATGCCTCTTTATTATTAGATGATGACGGTAAAAATTATTTAGTATACGGATCAGGCGAAATAAAAATAAAAGAATTAAATTCTGATTTAACTGATTTTGTTCCATATGCTCAAGAGAAAACATTATTTAAAACAGGATTATCCGGACTTGCCGGCGAAGGATCCCATATTTTAAAAATAAATAATTATTACTATATTTTCATAATTGCTTGGCCAAGTGGTTCTGGAAGAATAGAATTAGTATATAGAAGCAGAAGTATAATGGGACAATATGAAGGGAAAACAATTTTAAATTCTGGAGTAGGAGGATACAATTCAGGAGCTGCCCAAGGTGCAATTATCGACACCCCCAACGGTAAATGGTATGGGTACATTTTCCAAGATCATGGGGGGGTGGGTCGAGTCCCAGTTATAACCCCCATGACATGGGTAGATGATTGGCCTATTATGGGTGTTGACGGAAAAGTTCCAGTAACTTTGGAATTAGAAGGAACTTATACAGGAAATTCTATGGCTAAAAGTGATGATTTTGATTATCAAGAAAATAAATTAGCTTTAGAATGGCAATGGAATCATAATCCAGATAATAATAGTTGGTCTGTTACTGCAAGAAAAGGATTTTTGAGATTAATAAATAATAATATTGCTACACATTTATTAAATGCTAGAAATACTTTAACTATGAGAACAGAAGGCCCTGCATGCTCTGGATATATTAAAATGGATGTAAGTATGATGAAAGTGGGAGACTATGCCGGATTGGCCGCTTTTCAATTTAATTATGGAAAAGTTGGAGTTAGAGTTACCGATGATGGAAAGAAAAAAATATATATGGCAAAAAATGGAGGATATGGAGGAAATATTGTTGATAGTAGAGATGTTATTGTTCAAGAAATAGATTTGAATGGAGATATTATATATGTTAAAACTGATTATAAGTTTAATGATATTGATAATAATTTCAGTTCTTCTTATAATATTGATAAAGTTAATTTCTATTATTCATATGATGGAAATAATTGGAATAAAATCGGCCAAGAAATTGGAATGACTTACGATTTGAAAATGTTTACTGGATATAAATTCGCAATATATAGCTATCCAACTAAAAATACAGGAGGATATGTTGATATTGATTCATTCAATTACCAAAGAACAATTGAATGGAATAAAGCTTATTAATAATGTCTATTCAATTTTTATATAATATGATAATAAAGTAAATAATATTAAATAATTTTCGATTATTTTTATTGAAAATTATATTAAATAAAAATTTAAGGGTAAAAATTAAATAAAATTTAATTATTATTATTTTTTTTATTTATTTTTTATATTAATCACT
>JAFXSE010000089.1 GCA_017525855.1 Bacilli bacterium | reverse complement strand
TATAAAAAATCACAATGTCAAATGCTTCCTATGTAGATAAAGATTTTCCTCCTAATGAAAATTCTCTTATGGGGAGAAATAAGAACGGGTTATATTTAGATCCCATGGAATCAAGGAACAAAATAATCAAAGATTCTGAAGTAGAATGGAAAAGAATTGTAGATATTGTGGCTCAACCAGCTATATTCGAAGATACAATAAATATGGAATGTGTAAAATTTGGCCGAGTATCCCTTCCATATTTTTATTGTGTTTTATCAGCTATAGCAAAATATTATCCATCTCTTTTAACTAAAGTTATTGTATCTAAAGATTATAATCCACAGGGTATGTATCAAGTTCAGTTATATGTAGATGGAGCTTTTCAAACAATTACAATTGATGATTATTTCCCATGCATCAGAGGAACTAACGTCTATTATTTCACAAGACCTTCAAACTTCCAAATTTGGCCTGTATTAATAGAAAAGGCTTGGGCAAAAGTGAATGGAGGTTATTTAAATATAGTAAATCTATGGCCAGGTGACTTATTCAAAGCTTTAACTGGATTTAGTTGTGATGAATTAGTACATCCTAATGTCACTAAAGAACAACTATTTGATGAATTATCTAAAAATAAAGGATTGGCTTTTACTTTATCAAAAGATGGTAAAGAGATTGAAGACAAAGGATTATATACTTTTCAGACATATATCGTAGAAACTACCGAAAAAGTCGAAGTTGACAATAAATGTGAATATTTAATAAAAATAAGAGATGCTGAAGATGAATCAAATTGGTCAGGAAATTACAGTCCAAAAAGTCCATTATGGACAGAAGCTTTAAAATCTAAAATTGATAAAAATAAATTAGAATTAAGTGATGGAGAATTTTGGATGTCTTTAGATGATTTTTATCAATTATTTTTGAGGACAGACGTATGCCATATGTTAACTGATGCATTAAGCACTGAGTTCAGATATGAAGCAGCTCAATTAGCCTTACCTAAAGTATTTAACCTATGCGTGGAAAACGAAGGATCCGTTACGGTTTCAGTTCTAGAAAATAATTGGCATTTCCACCGTGAATTGAGAACTATTTCACATCCTACAAGTTTAGTAATCGCCGAATATGACCCAGCTAATAAAGACATAAAAAGTGTTGTATCTAAATACGAAAATAACGAAGATTTAGAAATTACAACAACTTTAAAACCAGGATTATATTTAGTATGGGCTTATAAAACGACTGATCCTAATGAAAAAATTGCCGCTGATCATATGACTGTTAAATTCAGCTCATCTGCAAAAATTAAGGTAGATACTGTCGGAGATGATAATAATTTCGATTTAATTAGAAATGTTATTTATAAATGTTTAAAAGAAAAAAATAAAGACAAAATTAAACCAGATGACTTCTTTTATGCTGTAGATAATTCATTTGATAATAGTGGTATCGGATATCAAATGGTAATCAATCCATTAAATAATATATATCAAGTATGGAAAGTCGATTCATCTGCTACCCATGGATTCCTAATTTTACCTCCCCATGAAAAACCCGATGTAGAATTAACCATAGGTTTCAATGATTACGAGATTATTCTTGGTATAAAAAGATACAAATACGGAAAACATTGTCTTAATTTAGGAGTTGAAGTAACTGTACTCAAAGGATCCACTGAACCACCAAAAATTGAGGCTAAACCAAATTTGGACAAATTTTACACAGCTGATCCTTCAATATTAAAACCCGTAACCTCTAATCCATCATTTTCATTAGCTGAAATCTCACAAAATCAGAAATTCCCTGTTTTAGATCATTGGAATCTATTTTTGGATAAATATAAGAATAAATATCCTTTAATTGTTGAAGAATTAAGAAAATTACAACCATTAACTGATGAACAATTTGATTTAAGTATTATTGAAAGAAATAGAAATATGTATATGGGTGAAGCTGACTACGGTATCAGATTTGGTAGAGGGGCATATGTTTTCGCTAGAGAAGGTATTACTTATATTGGATATTGGGATAAAGGATTCCAATTCGTTAGAGGAAAAGTATTTGATAAAAAGGGTAAATTAGTTTTCGAAGGAGAATATAAAAATGGTGTGAGAGATGGAAAAGGAGTTTATAATTATGAAGGAGGAGAAAAATTCGAAGGTACTTTCGTGAACGGACTAAGAGAAGGACAAGGTGTATTTACTTGGAAAGATGGAATTAGATGGGAAGGACCATTTAAAAATGATGATATGAATGGAGAAGGAATGATTTTTGATGGACAAGGTTCATATAAAGCTACTTTCAAAGATGGTGATTTAGTTGAAAATTAATAAATTATTTAAAGTTTAATTATATTATTTATAAGGTTAACAATTAATTATAAACTTAAATTAATGGAGTTAAAAATAATAAATTTAATAAAAATAATTAATAATTATAATTAATTTTTTATTATTATTATTAT
>JAFXSE010000013.1 GCA_017525855.1 Bacilli bacterium | reverse complement strand
TAAAAGATAGTAGTGATAATTATATATATCATTTTGTGAGTGATAAACCTGGTCAATGTGTTGTTAATCCTGGAGATGGATATTACATAAATACTACAGATAATACTTTCCATAATTGTTATGAATCTTGTGCAACTTGTACAACTGCAGGAACAAAGGTTCAACATAATTGCAAAACATGTAAAAGTGGTTATCATTGGTATTATAAAGAAGAAGGAAATTGTTATAATGTAAAACCAAATGGAACTTATTTAAATGAAAAAACAGACACATATGAAAAATGTCATGCAAATTGCTTCTTTTGTGATTATTTAGGAACTGATGATGATAATAAATGTACAAAATGTGCATATAATTATTATTTTCTTTATAATCATACCGGACATTGTATATATGTTGGTGATAGAGATAAATATTGTAGACATTGTTATATAGATTATACTAATGGAACATTTTATCCTTGTCATGAAAGATGTGATAGATGTTCAACAAAATCAAGTGATTCAAATGAACATAAATGTACTATTTGTTTATCTCAATATCATAGAATTTATAATAATCCTTTACAATGTGTAACCTCTGATGAAGTTGAAAAAAATACGTATTTAAATACAACTGATGATACTTATTATCCATGTTATGAAAGATGTGCAACTTGTAATACAAGTGGAACTTTTACTGCTCAAAATTGTAAGAGTTGTGTATCTGGTTATACTTATTATTCTACTAGTATGAATTGTATGAATGAAAATGAAAAAGAAGGAAAATATGAAGAAGGCGGAGAATTAAAAGATTGTTATCAAACATGTAAAAAATGTAGTGCAGGTGGTACAGCTTCTTCTCATAATTGTGATGAATGCCAAGATGGATATCATTTCAATAGAACAACAAAAAATTGTATAAATACTCAACCAGATAAAACATATTTAGATAATTCAGATAATACATATAAAGACTGTTATTCAAAATGTCAATCATGTTCCCAAGCAGGAAATGATGATGCCCATAATTGCGATTCATGTATTTCAGGATATCATTTTATTTATACTCAACAAGGAATGTGTGTTAATTCATGTGATAGTTGTTATTTAGATGAAAATGATTATTATGAAAAATGTTATTCAACTTGTGCAAAATGTACAAAAGGTGGAAATAGCACAAATCATAATTGTACAAAATGTATTGATAATTATCATTTTATTTATAATAAAACAGGACAATGCATTTCAGAATTTGAAAAACCAGATGATA
Source organism: Bacilli bacterium (assembly GCA_017525855.1). The sequence continues at coordinate 5,249 of JAFXSE010000013.1, read as the reverse complement.
CTTATTATGAAGAAGAAAATGATACTTATAATAAATGTTATGATACTTGCAGTAAATGTTCAGGAGCTGGTAATAGTAGTTATCATAATTGTGTAAAATGTGCACCAGGATATCATTGGATTTATAATCAACCAACATTTTGTATTCCAGATAAAGATAAACCCAATGATACTTACTATGATGAAGATGATGATACTTTTAAAAAATGTTATGAACGTTGTAGTAAGTGCTCTAAAGGTGGAGATGTTTTAAATCATAATTGTGATGAATGTGCCAAAGATTCAAATGGACAATATATTTATCATTTTACAATTGATAAAGAAAAACAATGTATAAATGAAAATGAAACTGAACATGATTATTATGTAGATAATGACACAAATACTTATAGAGAATGTCATAAAAATTGTTATAAATGTACTCAAGGAGGAAGTGATACAAATAATAATTGTGTTCAATGCAATACTTATTATCATTTTATTTATAATCAAACAGGACAATGTATAAAAGAAGAAAATAAACCAGAAGATACTTATTATGATGAAGATGAGGATACTTATAAAAAATGTTATGATAAATGTAAAACTTGTGATAAATCTGGAAATAGTAGTAGTAATAATTGTACAAGTTGTAAGCCTGGATATCACTTTGTTTATAACGTCCCTGGACTTTGCATTCCTGACAGTGAAAAACCAAATGATACTTATTTAGATAATGATACAGATACTTATGAAAAATGTTATGATACATGTAGTAAATGTTCAAAAGGTGGAAATTCAATTAATAATAATTGTGATGATTGTGCTAAATTTAATAATGGAACATATCAATATCATTTCATTTATACAAAAACAGGTCAATGTGTTCCTGCAGAAGAAAAATGTTCAAATTGTTATTATAATGAAGAAGATAACACATATGAAAAATGTTATGAAACTTGTAGTAAATGTAATTATGGAGGAAACTCAACTAATCAAAATTGTTCTTATTGTCCAGACGGATATCATTTTATTCATAATCAACCAGGAGTTTGTGTTCCTGAAGGAGGTCAACCAGATAATACATATTTAGATGAAGATAATAATACATATTATGAATGTTATGAAAGATGTGAAAAATGTACAACTGGTGGAAATTCTACAAAACATAATTGTAAAATGTGTGCACAATATTCAAACGGTAGTTATATATATCATTTCATATATAATGAAGATGGACAATGCATAACAGAAGAAGAAAAAGAACATAAATGTCCAGAATGTACTTTAAATGAAGAAGATAACACATATGAAAAATGTTATGAAAGATGTGAAAAGTGTAACAGAGTTGGAAATAATCAGAGACATTATTGTACAGAATGTCTCAAAAAAAATGGACAGTATGTTTATCATTTTGTTTATAACAATGAAGGTCAATGTATTACTGAAGGTGAAAAACCAAACAACACTTATTTAAATAATGAAACAAATACTTATGAAGAATGTTATGAAACTTGCGGAGCTTGCACTGAATTAGGAAACAGTACTGATAATAAGTGTACTATTTGTAAGAAATATGATAATGGAACATTTATGTATCATTTCATTTATACTAAAACAGGACAATGTGTAGATGAGAAATGCCCAGGTTGCTATTTAAATGAAACTGATAATACATATGAAGAATGTTATGAAACTTGTGGAGAATGTGTAGAAAAAGGAACAGCTTCAAATCAAAAATGTTCATATTGTAAAAAATATGAAAATGGAACATATATTTATCACTATTGGTATAAAGATAAAGATAAATTAAATTGTTATTCTGACGACAAACAACCAAATCATACATATTTAGATGAAGAAAATAATACTTATTATGAATGTTATGAACGATGCGAAAAATGTTATAGTGCAGGTAATGAATTACATCATCATTGTTCAGAATGTGCAAAATATCCAAATGGAACATATAAATATCACTTTTTATATAATGAAACAGGTCAATGTATAACTGAAGATGATAAACCACATGATACTGATTTAAATAATGAAACTAATACATATGAAAAATGTCATGATAGATGTGGTTCTTGTTATGGTTATGGAACTGATAGTGAAAATATGTGTTCATTATGTAAATATACTTATAATAATGGAAAATATAATTATTCTACTCATTTTTATTGGTATGATATTGATAAAGGAAATTGCTATTATGATAATGAAAAACCAAATAATACATATCTAAATGAAGAAAATAACACATATACAAGATGTTATTTACGTTGTGAAAGTTGTGAATATGGAGGAAATGAAAATCAACATAATTGTACTGCTTGTATAAGAGACGATGAAGGTAATATTTATTTATATTGGATTGAAGATAAACCAGGACAATGTATTACTAATGGAGAAAAACCAAATAATTCTTATATAGAAAATGATACTATTCATTACTGTTATGAAACTTGTGGAAGATGTAAAGAAAGAGGAACAGAAAAAGATAATAAATGTTTAGATTGTTTATATGATGAAACATTAGGAAAATATATAACTCATTTTATATATAATACATCTAATTGTGTTCCTGATGAAAAACAACCAAATAGAACTTATTTAGATGAAGATGATAATACCTACAAAGAATGTTATGAACGTTGTGAATCTTGTTATAAACATGGAACAAAAGAAGAAATGAATTGCAATGGTTGTATTAGAGATGAAAATGGAAATATTATTTATTATCCTATAAGAGAAAAACCCTGGCAATGTGTAAATATAGATGATGCCCCCAACAATACTTATTTTGATAGTGATGCAGAAGAATATGTTACTTGTTATGAAAGATGTTCAAAGTGTAATACTACTGGTAATCAATTTACTCATAATTGTACAGATTGTTTAGTGAATGTTTATGGTAAATATATTTATCACTTTATCTATAATCAAAGTGGACAATGTGTTAATAAAACTGACATTGATGAAGATTTTTATTTAGATAATAATACTAATACTTATTGGCCATGTTATGAGAGATGTGGAAGTTGCAGTAAAGAAGGAGATGAAAATAATCATAATTGTGATACATGTTCAAAAGATGATGAAGGAAATTATGAATATCATTTTGTTTATAATCATACAGGACAATGTATAACTGAAGAAGAAAAACCAAATGGAACTGTTTTGAATATTACTGATAATACTTATGGACCTTGTCCACCTGGTTATACTTTTGGTAATGATACATGTCATTTATTAGTTAGTTATGATGATTATCTAGATACCCTAAAAAATACTAGTTATGTTTTAGATAATATCAATGTTAATATAACAAATGAAGAATATGGTTATAGTTATATGATTACTAATGATACATCTTCTATTGATAATATATCAAATACTATTAAAGATATATATAATATTAACGATGAAACAGGTTTATTAGTTGGTTTAGTTACAACAACAGATGAAAACGGAGATTCTACAACAACTGTTTCAAGAGTTTTTACAGATGATGGTACTGAATTAGATATTGTAAATATAGATGATGATTACATTACTATTGAACTTACTTTCAATGGAACTGATACATTATCTCCAGAAACTGCAAAATATATTCATGACTATGATAATAGTTATGATGTTTTTGACCCTAATAATAAATTTTATCAAGATTTATGCACTAGTTTCCAAAATGAAAAAGGACATGATGTTATAGTGGAAGATAGAGTTAAATATTATTATACAAATTATTGTGGAACTTGTCAATATTCAGGAATGAATTATGATACAAATAAAATGTCTTGTAAATGTTCAGTTAAAGGAAAAGTTTTTGATGAAAAGGTTAACTTCACTAGCACATTCCCAATTAACATTGAAATTATCAAATGTACTGTTGAATCATTTAAAGGAAAACATGTTAAGAAAAACGCTTCATTCTTTTTAGTTATGGGAGCTGTTTGTGGACAAGGAGCTTTATTAGCATCATTCTTTTTATGGGGTTATCCACAATTATTAAATAGAATTAAAAATGTTGCTAATCCACCAGTTAAACCAGGAGAAGAAAGATCAGATAAAAAGAAAATTACATTTAAAATTGAAGATAAAAATGATAATAGTATAGGAGATAATAATCATAATCCTAAAAATAGTGATGTTTTGAGTTTAAATAATATGAGTGTTGAACAGAGTCATTTTAATAATAGTATGGCTGCAATGAATAATACTCGAATATCTAAAATGAATTATTCATTTGTTACACATAAAACCAATGATATTATTTCAACTGAAAGTCCAATTAGTGTATTTAAATTTGCATATATCGTTTCAAATACAGAAAAAACATATTTGGCAATGTTTTGGGAAATTTTCAAAGAAGAATATAGTTTATGTAGATGCATTTGGAGAAAATCTATTTTTGAGACATATGCTTTTAATTTCTCATTTTATATTATGTATTTAACATTACTTTTAATGTTAAATGGTTTGTTTATTTATTATAATATAATGCATCTTATTTTCCTTGAAAAATTAACAACTTTCCAATATATTTTATCTCCTATTTTAGCTTGTATTAGTATTCAAGTTATTCTTTATTTCCCTAAAATATGCATCTTCAGTTATCCAATGTTTTATTCAGTATATAAAAAAGAAAAGAAACCAGGAGAAATTCATGCAAGTATTAATAAATTAGTTAAAAAAGTTAAACAAAGAATGATTATTTTCTTTATTATTATGTGGCTTGTTACTTTATTAAATGTATTTTATTTAGTTTGTTTCTGTTCTATTTGGTATGGTACTCAACCAAAATTATATTATGATTTCTTAATTAGTCTTTTGATTTTCTTAATTTTAACAATAATTATTGTATCTATTATCGCTGCTTTAAGATATTATGGTTTCCATAATAATAATGAAAAATTACTTAAAATACAAAAATCATTAAAAGATTTCTTTGTGTTTTTCTAAAATATATAAATATTTCTATTAATTTTATTAGACTAAATTTAATATAATTATGATTTTAATGCTGTAAATATATGATGATTATTTTTGAATATCTATTTATAAATTTAATATTAAATAAGTTGTTGTGTTTAATTTAACTACTATCATATCAAAATTTTTAAATTATAAATTTATATAATTTAATATAAATTATTATTTTAAATTATTTTTATTTTTTATATATTTGTTTGACTCTAATAATTAAATTTAAATACTCGTATTTAAATAAATTTTAAATTTAAAAAAAAAAAATTATCTTTTTTT
>JAFXSE010000088.1 GCA_017525855.1 Bacilli bacterium | reverse complement strand
CAATCCCCAATCCCCAATCCCCATTAAAAATTTAAAATATTAAAAATATTAATTAATCCAAATTATACATAATCACAAAAATAATTAAAAATTATTATTTTTTAAAAAAATTATATCTATTATAAATACATACAAAATGGAAAGTTCTGTGAGTGAATTTCAAAGACCAGTTTTAAAAAAATATGTTAGATGGATTATTTTTATTACAATGTGGATTCATTGTGTTCATGTATCTCAATCATCAGGTATATTATCACCTTCAGGAGCAAAAATTAGTGAAGACTTACAAATGAATCAAGTAGAATATGGTTGCATTAGTCCCGTATATTCTATAGGTAGATGGGTTGGAGCTGTTTTATTCACTTTTGTTTTTAATTCAATTAATAGAAAATATATAATGGTTTTTGCAGGAATTACTCATGGTGCTATTAATATGTTTTACATGTTTACTAGTAATGGATATCTTATTTTAGCTTTAAGAGCTTTTGCAGGTATTGGACATATTTGGCCACCAATTTATACCGGTTTATGGATCGGTCAATTATCTATAAGAAAATATGCCAAGTTTTGGAAAAATTGTAGTTCAATTTGTTCTCCGTTTGGTAGAGCTTCCGGTTTCTTCATTGATTTATTTGCTGGAGCTGAAAATGTAAGTAATATATTTTTTAAATTATTCATTTTATTTTATAGTGGAGATGGGGATTTTTCTATAATGGAGTTGTTCTATTCGTATGTGGAATGATATTCTTATTTATCCCTAACATATATTTTTCATCTAAATTAGTTGCAGTTAGTGGAAAAGATGGTAAAGAAGAAATAAGACCATCTCAAACTGAAGTAGGATCAATATTTAATATTAGACCATCCGATCCTCATGATAGAGACGTAAATGTATTCGAAAGAGATAAAAGTTTATTAACAGATCCATTTTTCATGGCTTTAGTATGGGCCAGATGTATTAATGTCTTTTTAAGAAGTGCTCTTCAATTTTGGCTTGTTAAATACATAATATCTTTAGGATATACTAATAAACCATTAACAACATTCGTTTTCGCATATATGATTACTTGCAATCCTTTAATAGGTAATCTTATAGGAGCTAAATTATCTCCTATATTTGGAGGTTATAAAGAAAAAAAATCACTCTATTATGTATTAGGTTTCCAAATATTGGCTTGTCTGGCCTTCACCCCCGCCCCCTATTTCGAAGAATGGTGGAAATTCTGCATTTTTGCTTCTTTTTACCAAGTACTTGGTATGGCTAATGTAGGACCTATTGGTAACGTTATTACCACTTCATTAAATAAAGAACAAAAAAAAAGATCAGCTGGAGTTCTTGCTGTTTTTAACGTTATTATTGGAAGTGTACCAGCCCCACCACTTTATGGACTTATTTTAGATAGATGGGGTGAATATGATAAACATTGTGCTATGAAAGCATATAAAAATTATTTGTATTTAACTGTACCTTTAATTGCTATTGCCATTGGTATTAGATATTATAGATTCAAAGATAAAGGAGAACCTCTTATGGGAGATAAAAAAGATGAAGTTGAATATAAAGAACCAATGCAAGAATTTGTTGATGATTTCAAACTTAAAACTAAAGATGATAATAAAGATACTGAATTAAAAGAAGTTTAATTAATTATTTTGATAAATAAATATAAATTTATTCTTATACTTATTTAATTAAATACCTATTCGAATTAAAATCACTATGTTTGTTTTAAATATTAATTTATTATTTATATTTTACAATAATATAATTAATTAAATAATTGTTTATTATTTTAATTAATAAATTATT
>JAFXSE010000087.1 GCA_017525855.1 Bacilli bacterium | reverse complement strand
ATATATTATATATAAAATTTAATTATTATTTTTATTGATTAATTAAAAATAATTAATTTTTAATTAAAAAAAAATATTAAATTTAATTAATAATTTTAAAAGAATGAAAAAATAAAAAACAAAAATAATTTTAGATGGTTACTGAGTTCCGATCAATTTATATAATTTATTATAATAGAAATAATTAATATCTATTTATTTAGTATTTAGAGAGTCTAGAAGAATTTTTATCAGCTTTACTACTACTTTTATTCGTTTCTTGTTTATATTTTCCAATAGTTTCCCCTCCTAATTCTTGATCAACATAATAATCTTCATTATTTTCTCCAGAGTCTTCAATTTCTATTCCACTAGCAAAGAATTGAGTAGGTCCTTCTTTTTCAAGTAATAAAGACATAGGTTGGAATACATATTTTTTAGTTATTTTTTCACAGAAGTTTTCTTCATTTACATTATTATAATCTTCATTAGTAAATATTCCCATTCTAGAAGCCAATCTTTCAAATTCTTTTACAACAGAGGCATTTTTAGTACCTTTTTCTCCGAATAATTCATTAGCCATTTGGAGATATGAAACATGTAAATTCTTATACATGAGTTCAAGCTTTCTTCTACTGATACTTTGAATAAAGGCGCTGAAACGCCACTTACGGACAAGTTCTCTTATAAATCTTTGATATGCAATAGTCTTGTGCATCATTACCATCTTTATCAAGTATAGGATTTTATAAATTCTGCTTGGAGCTAGCATACTATCGCATACTAACTTGATCCAATATCTTCTAAGTAACTTGAAAAGATCGCAATTTGCAACACCAAGACCATTCATATATGCGTACTCGGCTTTCAACAAGTCCACTAAATCGCGTTTAGGTTGAAGGATAGTCTTATCAGAGAAGATTCTATATAATTTACAGAATTTTAATGCTCTATCATTATCAGCAAGTTTATCCCATGCCCATTTTTTGTGATTTAAGAATTTATCATTTAAGTATTTGATTAAAGAAGGTAATAACATTGATAAAACACTTCTATCTTGAGGAACTTTTATTCTTTTATCTGTTCTACCTTTAAATAATAATCTCTTTGTTTTTGGTTCTTTTTCACCTTCAGCTCTTTTGTTATACCTATCACTTCTTTTTGATAATAAAATATCTTTTAATTTATTTAAGAAGTAGTTACCGAAGTAATCTTTGTATCTATTATTCAAATTATTTAATCTGTTGAACATGTTATCAAGGACCTTATAATAGTAGACTTTGTAAAGTTTACGAAGAAGTTTATATCTATTAAATCCATCTAAATCATCTTTTGCTTTGACAAGATCTTCCCCGAGTTTTGTGTATTTTGTGATATATTCATTTCTTTTTCTAAGTTTATCAAAGAAATCATAGGCTCTGGCTACTGGAACTGCAGAGTCAACTTTTTTGGCTATAGAGGCATTTTTCACTGTATTAGTTGCGTCTATAAGATTTTTCAAATTAAGAGTATCAAATGCATCTTTTAATAAATCTTCTCTTTGTTTTAATTTTTTGGCTATTTTATTCCATTTGTTGAGATATTGTTTGAGTAAGAGTAATCTATTAACATCATCAATATCTCCGAATAATTTCTTTAGATATTT
>JAFXSE010000086.1 GCA_017525855.1 Bacilli bacterium | reverse complement strand
TTAAATAATAAAAGTAATGGAAAAAAAATTACTTTTTACAATTATAATTTTAGCTACAATCTTCTCGAGTAAATCAGAAGAAAAAGAAAACTTCACATTTTGGAAAGACATAAATGGAGAAATTCATTTAAATGAATCTGATTATGGCCTTAATGACTCAGAAAGAGCAGAATACTATTATTATATAGGTTTAAGAAATACATTTTATTATCCTGACAGTGATGATGTTCAATTAGAAAAATTGGAAAAATATTTTTCGCCAGAAGAGAGTAATTATTACAGTCAATTATTTAGATTTTGTATACCTGGATTTCTTGCAGCAGCCGCAGTAGTAGTCATATTCATAGTATACTTGGTAAAAAGATTCATATTAAAAGGCTGTAGAGGTCCAAAAGTAATAGTAAAATCATACCATCATACTACTTATTTCCTTCTAATTACTGGATTTCTAGTTGGAGTTATTTCTCTTAGTTTCACAATGAATTATAGTGCTATTTCCAAGTAAGCATATAAATCAAAAATAATACTTTATAAATATATAGTGAAAGAATTAATAATATGACAAATTATGTAGCTAGAGAAATTTTTAACATGACTAAAATATATGATAACATGACCGAAAGTCAGAAAAAATTTGCAGAAATTATGAACGCAATGCCAGATCCAAATGTTAATACAGAGATATATGGTCATATAACAATAGATGAGGAGTATAATAATCTTAAAACAAAATTAGAAAATTTTAGAAATGATATAGATTCTATTCAAAAGCCTAAGTTTTATTTACAAATTGCTTCCTTAGTTATTTTTGTAATAGTATCCATTCTAGGAATAGCAGGGTATTGGATTAGAAGAGAATACATTCCTTGGATAGCCAGTATAATATTGTTAATATTCGCTGTTCCAGTTTTTGTCGTTGCAGGATTAGATACCACATATACATTTTTATCTATCGATTTTTGTGCTACAATCGGACATTCTATGATTTCAAAACTTATCCCGACTGAAAATAAAGGGCTCGGTACTTATATTTCCTGCCCATCAAAAAATGGTATGACAACCATATCGACTGCTATTTATAGGTATATTGTAGACTTTGATTACCTTTATAATCAAACACAGACTTATTTTGAAAACGAAGATTGGATACATGATTTTCTCCTAACCTACCATCCAGTACAAGGTGATAAAAGAGATAATATTGACTTTGAGAAGTTATATCTGAACATCTCGGCTAACCTGACACCATCTGAGGGTACTGATGAAGATCCTGAAATAAAAAACAAAACTAAGGAAGAAAATACCCGTAAACAAAATGAAATTTTAAGAAATTTAAAAGCTTTTCAATATATTAATCATGTTTTAGCTGGACTTCTTTCGATGACCAAATGTTATACGGCAAATAATAGTATACTTTATATCGAAGAGAAATATTGCCACAAAAATCATAAAAATATGCTTTTTAGCGTTATTGCTAATATGGTTGCTGGTCTTGGATTTATTATTATGGCAGCTGGACTTAATAAGTTGATTATTACTATGAGAAGTCACTATGCTAGAGCACTTAGAGGTAAAAAGGAGTTTAATAATGATATTGGTGACGATGATTATGAATAAAATGAAATGAATTAATTATTTACTTATAAGGTACTAATTTCATTATTGATTATTATTAATTATTTGTTTTATAAAAATGTTTAAAAATTAATTTCTAATTATTTTTTAAGAATAATTTAATTAAAAAAAT
>JAFXSE010000085.1 GCA_017525855.1 Bacilli bacterium | reverse complement strand
ATCCCCAATCCCCATGTTTATTATTTAATTAATATGTTTAAAAAATAAAACATAATAGCAAAAGAAAAAAATAATAAATTATTATTTAAATTTATAAATTAATAATTTGAAAAGGAATAAAAATGTTGAATTTAATTTTAGTTTTTTCATTTATTATATCATAATTATATAAACCGAATATATAAAATTTATTGCAATTATGATAAGAAAGAATAACAAATAGAATTATTTAACTACTTAAAACCAAAAGTTTTATTGCTTTACATAAACTTTTGGATAATCACCCATATTTACTGTTATTTTTCCATTAGAAACAGTCACACAATCACCATTATAAAGTATATTACATAATTTATCACCATTATTAAATCCGTGATAGTCAAGAGTCCTTTGAAGGGATTTAACATTAACGAAGCAAGCTAAAACTTTTCCTCTAGTGAAAGCGTAGAAGTTATCATCAGCATATCTTTGGACAATAGCATAATTCCAAATATTATAACTCTTTCTCAAATTATTCGCCTTTCCAATGAGTTGGTATAAAGTGGATTTGGTATTATAATTGTCCCATAAAGGTTCTCTGTTGCCTGGATCAGCACCACCTGCATAGTATTGTTCACCTGCATAGTAGAAAACTGGAACTCCTTCCCATAAAAGTGAGAATATGACGGCATTGGTGAATTTACTTCTATCATTGCATTCATGCAAAAATCTTGGATTATCATGATTTTCTACGAAGGTTGCAGCATATTGTGGAGCTGGGAAAGCCTTTCTGTCATTCCACCAATAATTTTCTAATGTTTTGAAAGAACCACAAAATGAGTTTTTGATTGCATAGTATAAGGGATAATTGAAAACTGAATCTAAATGATTTTGATAATCAGCAACAAACCACGGTCTACCATCGAAAGCTTCTCCGATTTGGAATACTCCTGCTGAGCCTCTAAATTTATCCCAGAACCATTTAGGAACTTCCATAATAGTATCAATTCTTATACCATCTAAATTATATTTTTGAACTATATCATGGATCCATTCTAATAATTTTTGTGTGACCCAATCATTTTCTTGTTTTAAATCAGGTAATCCACATAAACGACAATATTCAACTTCTGGTTGGTTTTGAAAGTTTTTGATTTCACACCAATCATGATAGTGCTCAGCTCTATTGAAAGGAGTGATTCTTCCAAAATCTGTTCCAACAGGAGCTACATGATTAGCAACTACATCAACCATAACCCAAATATCTTTAGAATGGCAAGCATTAATTAAAGCCCTAAGATCATCTTCTGTACCAAAGTGGTAATTTAAATTATATAAATTTGTTAAGTGGTATCCATGATAAGCACCTTCAATATTTTCTACAATAGGAGAAATCCAGATTGCATCAAATCCCATTCCTTTGATATAATCTAATTTGTTGATAATCCCTCTATAATTTCCTCCGCAATATTGACCGTAATTGCAATAGCCAGTATCAGAAGTACGAGCGAAACGATCAGTCAATATTTGATAAATAGCTCTGGTTTTCCATTCTTCTTTGGATTTGCATGCAATCGCTGAGAGCAAAATGAAAAGAATAAAGCAGGTCAACCTCATTATATTTATTTAAATTTTTTTAAAGAGGACAATATTTAAGCCAAAATTTTATTAATTTTTTTTGTTATTGATTTTATTCATATAATAAATTACTATTTTTATTAATAATTTTCTTTTAAAATAATTTATTATTGTTTTTGGGGATT
>JAFXSE010000084.1 GCA_017525855.1 Bacilli bacterium | reverse complement strand
TTCAAAGGGGAAAACCTCATCTTTTAATCTTTTACTTTCAGCAGTCCACTCTATATGATTATAGAAGGCATTTTTTCTTTGATAGACATATTCATCATCTACAAGTCCATTATTATATATTTTATATAAAGTCTTAAGATGTTTCTTCATTCGTTGTTTTGAAGAATGCCTTAATTTTACTATTATTTTACCATTACTATTTATAATATGCCTGTATCCCAAAAAATCAATACCATTTTTAGTCATCCCTATCTGAGTTTTATCGTTTAATTCTAGGTCTAATATATTGTTACAATATTCTTCTATTTTTTTCTTACACAATGACAAATATTCTTTATCTTTATGTATTAAAATCATATCATCCATATATCTCACATAATGTTTTATTTTTAATTGTTCCTTAATAAAATGATCAACTCCATTTAGGTATAAAAGTGCAAACCATTGACTTGTTTGGTTACCTAAAGGAAGCCCTTTAGTTGCATTATCAGGTTGTTCTTTAATAAGTTTTTTCATAATCCACATTTCATCATCGGAAAAGTCAATCTTTTCTAGCATACTTATCAAAATATCATGGTTTATACTTGGAAAATATTTACAAATATCACACTTTAAGAAATATATATTATTATCTTTACTCTTCATATACTCATTTCTTAAAAATATATGTAATCGATTAATTGCAAAAGTAGTCCCTTTATTTTTTCTACATGCACAATTATCATATATTAACTTCACTTCAATCTTGTCTCTTAAAACAATGTCACAAAAGCATCTAACCATTACCCTATCTTTAAAGGGTAGGGCTTCAATCAATCTCTCTTTTGGTTCGTAGATATAGAACTTTTTATACTTACCAAGTTTATAAGTTTTATTTATTAATTCCTTGCTTAAATTGCTTATATTAACGGAAAGATTTGATTCAAATCTTATAACCTCCCCTTTATGTTGCTTTGAATTTCTACAATGTTTATATGCACTATATAGATTTTCAAATGAAAATATTTCACTCAAATTCATAATATTTACCTCCAAATAAAATGAACACCCCTTATAACGCGCAAAGAGTTAAAACCCGTTGGTTGTGTGAGTGTTCTTTTATTTTTCTATCGCACTAAGATTTAATCTGTTAGCGATTGGAAAAGAAGAAAATTCCTTCACCTTACAATACTGATATATTTTACTTAAAATATATTTCTCTGATCTGTTTTTTGAATTATAACTAATTCCTTCAAAAGTGAATCTGGACGAGCCCCATTATTACGATTGTTGACATTGTTGTTGTTATCATTACCATTGTTATTAACAACGCGCGCGCGAGTCAAGAGAGTGGCTCTAAAAAACGCAACGACACAAAAACAAATTTTCTCCTTAATTAAAGGCCTTTCAACCTAAAATCCTAATTTTTATTTTTCCATCTCTCATCATCACTTTTCTTCCAACTCGTGATTAGATTAATGGCTTCAGCAAGTTGCATTGAAATTTGTTTATATTGCCTTGTTAAAATACAACCTGATGATTCTGCAACCATAGAAACATAACCCAATAATTTCAGTTTAACAATAGCTTCTCTTTGATAACTCTCTCTTTTTTCTTTATTTAAAGCAGAATCAATTCTAATAAAATTTGCCTTTAATAAATATTCTATCGTATCTAAGCAATAATTCTGCATTCTATTAACAAAAACTCCTCGAAATTTCTTAGGAGATTTTTCGGTTATAGTAATTACATAAGCACATAATTTCTTCACTACGGTAATTACAACTAGATCATTTGCATTAAATGGGAGTTTATCTATTATTTTTATTTCATTATCTTCCACCTCAGCTTTTTCTTTTTCCCTTTTGGAATTAAATTTTCTACCTTCAGCTATTGCAATTACTTTTTTTGTTTCAATAATATCTTCTACATTATTTGCGCTCTTAGTAGTTATTTCTATCTCTTTTGGGATTTTTAAATTATTATTCCTACTTACTTGTAACACAGTATTCCTCCAATCCAAAACAAACACAAGATACAATTGCTTTATATAATATATTATATACTATAATTGTCAGATTTTGTCTTATAGAATTCTTCTGCAGCTTCTTCCATTTCTTTATTAATAGAATTAATAGCTTTATTTATTTCAGATCTATTAATAATTTTAGGAGGATTAAATATAACACTATGTTCTTTATCTTTGATAAATCCTTTTTGATATAAATCGTCAGATAATTGTTTATAGAATCTAGAAGTAGTGTAGTCTTGACTATTAGCATGTTTACAAAGATAAGTAACTAATTCTAAATGTTCTTTATCTTTTGTATGGATATATGTTTTTAATAATTCTTCTGAGCCTTCATAATTTTTTATTTTTCTTTCGTATCTTTGATTCATATCAGCTAGTTCATCATTTTTCTTAATTAACTCATTATTTCGTTTATTTAAATATTCTACATTACCTTTTACTTTATTAATATTTTGATATATTTCTTTTAGTCTTAAAAATACTTCTTACATTCTTTGAACTTCATCATTTAATTCAATAAATCTAACTATTTGCTTTTCTGTTAATTTATAATTATTAAATTCATCTGGTTCAATTTCATAGAATATCTCATCTAATTCTTTAGATGTTTTATCAATTTTATCAACTAACTCATCTGATTCTTTAATACTTTTTTTATTTACTTCTAATTGATTCATTATTTCATTATAGTTTGCCATATCTTTAACGTGTATATTAAATGCTCGACCTTTTTGTTTTTCTTTTAATTCAGCTTTGTGTTCATCATTTAATCCATAAACCTCATTATAAGCATTAATACATTTTTCTCTCATATAGTCTTGTAATTTTTCAAGTTTTTCTTTTGTAAAGACTGCAGACTTACCCACTTGAATATTCATTCCTCTAGTATTGTTATATTTAATTGGAACTCCTACAACATGCATATGAGGTGATCCTTCATCTAAGTGAACAACTGCAGAGCATATTTTAAAATCTGGAGCTTTATGTTCTAAATCCTTTAATTGTTGATTAAATACATTGACCATTTTTTGTTTATAATCTAGATTCTTTGTATCCCAAAAATCTTTATTTCCAAGTTCAATTATAATTTCACAAGCTAAATCTTTTTGTTCATCATCTGATACATGTTTAAAATAATCATTAATCATTCTACTAGGTCTTGATTGTTTTGAGTTATATTCTATTCTAGCTTCTTCAAACATATCTAGATATAATTCTTTAACATCCGATACAACATCATTAGTTCCTCTAAGTCCATAAATATATTCTGTATCTCCATCATATTTTCTAAAATCATGATTACTTACTTTTGATAATTGTTGAGAATTTTGAATAGCATTATTTGCAAAAGAGGTAGTGCCACTTAAATTATTTTTACTTTTTGCTTTTGCTTTTCTAGACTTATTTCCGTCATTACCAAGATGAAATGAATAGGCTAAAGTTTCCATATATTACCTCCTTTTAAAAGAATAGTATGAGCTCCCAGATTGGGATGCCAAACTATTTAACCCTCTAAGAAGATTGTACGCGAGCATACAATCATCTGCGGGCTATACTTCGTATAGTTCATCATTACTAACAGTTACTATCTTGGAAGTTAGATCTCCTTCAACAACCTTAACATATGATTCAAACATTTCTTCCATACTTGGTAGGTGTGCAATATACTTATAAAAGTCATCTTCGCATGGACATTTATCAATCGATATAACTCCAATATTAACTTCCTTATCTTGTATATCTCCTTCAAGCGGGAATATCCTAACTATTTCATTTTCCTTAGGTTTATCTTCTACATAGAAAGCACCAGGAGGATTAATTAGTTTTCCGACATTGAAAGTGATGTGATATTTCTTTTTAAGTTTTAATATATAGTTTTCCATTTCATCTTTAGAAAGAGTATTTGAAAATCTTATCTTCTTAATTCCATCAACTGTTTTGAAATTTTTAAACCAGTCAATATATCCCTGAGAGAATATTTTATTAAAGTCATTATAGAATGTACTTCTGAAATTAATCTTATCAACTTCATATCCTTTTCCAATGGTGTATCTTAATTCTATATCATCAACATAAGTCATTATTAATTTAAATTTTGTTTCTCTAGATAAGTCATTCCATTCTTTAGCAACTCCAACATATAAATTTGGAAACTTAATTGTATTTAAGAATTTTAGATCTCGTTTATATAAAATACTTTCCATGTTAAAACCTAAATCATTTGATTGTTCATTTTCAAGAAGTTGTCTTTTAAGTTCATTTATACCAGCTTCAATAATTTTAGATTCTTTATCATATTCTTCAAGAGTAAAAGATTCGTTTATATATGCTTGTTTGATTCTTTCTTTTTTCTTTTCCATATCCTTTATATCTTTAAATAATTTTTCTTTTGGATTATCTACTTTATTTTTTAAGATAGGTAAGAAATAATCATTAACTAAAGAATCATATTCAAATATTCCATTTAATAAATCAATTACGGATTTTTCTATATCTATTTCTCTGATGTTATCTCTACATTTATCACATCTATAATAGTAATACCATTTATCAGCTTTTATTTTATGTGAAGCTCCACCGGCTAGTATTCTTCCACATTTAGGGCATTTAATCTTTTGTAAAAATATATAAAAATTATTTCTCAAATAATTCTTTTGATTTTTCTTTTTTTGTACTTGGCAGTTTTCCCACACATCTTTACTTACTAATGGTTCAACAACATCAAAATAAAATTCTGGATTTTTACTTTTTGCTTTTGATATAAAATCTCCTTTATAAATAGGGTTAGTAATTATATTTAATATTCTTGTATCATTCCAATTAACTTTTCCAGCAACTTGTTCTTCATTAAAGATATTAGCTATTTTTGTATATGAACAACCTTCTAAATATAACTCAAATACTCGTTTAGCGTGATACATTGTTAATTCATCTGGTACAAACTTTTTATTTTCTCGTTTATATCCAAATGGAGCTTTTCCTGGTAAGTGTCCTTCTTTATAAGCACCAACTAATCCGAACTTAGTTCTCTCACTTGTTCTTTCTATTTCATTTTGACTCATGTTCATAAGTAGTCTAGATAAAAATTTTCCATTAGCATTAGTAGTATTAATATCATCATTAGCACAATCTATATATGCTTCATTTTCCTCTAGAAATTTCATTATTTCTTCCCAGTCATAAACACTACGAGAAACTCTATCAAGTTTAAGAGCTACTAAGACATTAACTTTTTTCATTTTAATATCATCAAGTAATCTTTCAAAATCAGGTCTATGATTTCCAGTTTTAGCACTTATACCACGATCTTCATAGTAATCATATATTTCATATCCTTTAAACTTACATAATGCTTCAAGTCTTTCTCTTTGCTCAGGAAGACTAAATCCTTCACGTGCTTGATCTTCAGTTGATACTCTCATATAGATTCCAGCAACTTTTCTATTTTCATTCATTTTCAATCATCCCCTTTAAACCTTGTTCTAGCATTAAGTTAATTAATTGACTCATTGTTATATTTTTCTGTTTTATTATTTTTTCTAGATGATTTCTTTTCTTCTTGTTTAGACTTAACTTCATTGTATTCCTCCTTTTTATTTACATAATCACTTTCACATTTAAGGATTCTTTTATCACATTCGTTAATAATTATCTTGTGTTCTTCTTCTGTTAATAAACTTTTTTCTTTATATAATCTGTCTATAATATTTTTTATATGTTTTAGATATAAAACCTCATTTATTGTTTCATCTAATCTAATCTTATTCATTTAATATTTCCTTTCGATTTACAAAAAAAGAGGAGACAGCAGTACCTAAAAGTCTATGTACTACTGACTCCTCTAAATAATCGATATTATAAATAAATATTTTTTGTTTGTTTTTAATCATAGATGTACCTCCATTTCTAGAGTTACCTCTTTCATTGGTTATTTATAATATCACTTTTATTTTAAAAGTCAATAGTTTAGGCATTTAGATAGGATTCTATTTCATTAATCCTTATCTTTTTCTCTAAATTTTCTACATAAACTTCATTAGTATAATTAAAGTATAAGAACGTAATATCTTTAAATATAATCCTATGAGGCTCAATATAACTTATATTAGTCCTATCAATATCCCTTATACTTCCATTAATATACTTGGGCTTATATCCAGTGAAATCACCAATGAATTCAAACCTTTTTTTAGCTCCTTCATCAATCTCTAACTTTTTTTCAATTATGTTTATCATTTTAACCATCTCCTTTTCTTAAACACAAAAAAAGTTTTTCTTTCGAAAAACTTTATACATGTATCTACAGTCGAACCAAAATAGCTTAGTTCGACGAGATTTCAAAATGGGGCGAAATAAGGGAGTCGAACCCTTGCATAACAGAGCCACAATCT
>JAFXSE010000083.1 GCA_017525855.1 Bacilli bacterium | reverse complement strand
TATTGAAAAATAATTAATTTGGTAATAACCCCAAATTTTTAATTAAACATTTTAATTATAATAAAAAATTTTAAAATAATACCCATATTATAACCCAAAGAATAAAATAATAATAATTAATATTAAAAATTATTTATAATTATTTAATAACTAGCATCAATTTCTTTTTCCAATTTATTATAATCTTTAGCATCAATTCCAACATAAACTTTATATTTACCAGTTTTAGGTCTAACAAAATCATTATTATCAACACTATAATAAGATAAATCATGTGAATCAACAATAATTTCAATATTAGAACTTTCATTAATATTTAATTCTTTTTTTTCAAAACCTTTAAAAACTCTAATAGGGTAATTTTTAACTTCTTCAGGGAAAGTTAAAAATACCATAGCAACAACACTTGCTTTATAAACTCCTGTATTTTTAACAGTAAATTTAACACTTAAACCACTTTCTGACATTGATAATGATAAATCACTAAAAGTAAATTCACTATAACTTAATCCATAACCAAAAGGAAATGTATAACTTAAACTATTTTTATCAAACCATCTTTGACCAACAAATAAATTATCTAAATAAGTATAATTTGCAGTAATATAATCTTTGCTTGTAAATTCTACATAACTTCCTGCAATTGAATCTGAATAATCATCATAACCACCCCATACATAAGGTAAATGACCAGAAGGCGAATAGTCTCCAAATAAAATATCTACTATAGCATTTCCACTTTGAGCTCCTGGCATTCCAATAAATAATATTGCATCAACACTATCTTTCCATTCTAAATTAACTACTGCTGGAGAATTAATTATTACTACTACTTTTTGACTACTGGTTTTTGATGCTATAACCTTTTGAACTAAGTCATTTCCTTTATGCCACACATTAAAGTCTAGTCTGTCACCTGGTGTTTGTTCAACATAACCACTATCTTCTCCAGAATTTGCCATAATAAAAACAATTATTACATCTACTCCATCTATTGTAGTAGTAACTGAATCTAAATCTTCTTCATAAACATTGTTAGTTTTATTTATTAAAGCTGTTGAACTTGTTATTGTTCCTCCTAATTCTGTAACTTTTTTTGTTATTGCTTCTAAAGGTTCTGAGATATAGTTATAATTAATATCAGTTGCACCTGAACCCCATCCTATGAATAAATGTCCTTCATAATATCTATTATTATTTGAATCATAACATACATTATTTGATATTGTTGTACAAGATGTTTTTTTTGCAGCATTACCAACAACTGCATATTTTGAATAAGTTGCAGTATTTATTTTATTATTTTCAAGTGGTAATATATTATCTTGATTCTTTAATAAAACAAAACTTTCTCTAGCTGCTTTTCTATTTATTGATAAAGTATCATTTGTAATAGTATTTCTTTGAAGATCAACTCCATTTGGATAAGCTTTACTTTCATCATAAGTATCAGGAATTAGACCTACTTTATACATTGAAGCTATAATTCTAAGAGCAGCATCATCTACTCTTTCTTTAGTTACAGAACCAGATGCAACCCAATCCGGAAGAGCTTCCCACCAACTATTAGAAGGTGTACTTAACTCAACCATAGTTTCAGGAAATTTTGTTCCTCCAGGCATATTCATATCTAATCCGTTAGCAAAATTTTCATATGAATCTGTATTAATTGCCCACCAATCAGACATAACAAAACCTTTAAAATTCATTTTATCTTTTAAAACTTCTTGTAATAATCTTTTATGTCTAGTCATAAATGTACCATTAACTGCATTATAAGATTCCATAATGGTAATAACATCTCCTTTTTTAATTGCTTTATAAAAAGGTTCAATATAAATTTCAAATAAAGCTTCTTCAGGTATATTAGAAGATGAATTTCTTCTATAAGTTTCATGTTCATTACCAACAAAATGTTTCGCACAAGCCATAACACCAGAGCTTTGCATTCCTTCAATAACTTTAGCACTTAATTCTCCAACAAGAAAAGGGTCTTCACCATATGATTCCCAAATTCTTCCTCCTTTAGGATGTTTCATAATATTAATACAAGGAGTTAACATAATATTAACACCTTTTGTTTTAAATTCTCCTCCTTGTGCTTTCCCTACTTCTTTAACTAATTCTCTATTAAAAGTAGCAGCGGAATTTATTGCCGCTTGCCATGTTGTTGCATAATCAGAAGGTCTAACACCTGCTGGACCATCTTGAAGACAAATACCAGGGAAACCTCTTTCGGCAATAGGACTAATTCCTCCTACACATTTTTTAGAAACGTTATAGTCTCCATATAATAAACGATATTTTTCTTCATATGAAAATGGTTTTAAAAAATTTTTTGCTTTCTTATATGCTTCTATCCATCTTTCATCACCAATATCACCTATATCATCATCACTACTTGAGTCGTCATCTTTTGTTAAAACTACTGCAAGAACTACAACTACTACTATTACTACTACTGCACCTATTATTATTGGGATTAAAATTTTCGGTTTTTTAAGACATGATGTTGTTGATGATGATTCTGCTCTGTTGTCTGATTGTCTTTTAAGTTTGCTTCTGATGATATCATTTATTAAAAATTTTATAATTTTTTAATAACAGTATATTATAAGTTTTATTTTTTACTTATTTTTAAGAAAAATAATATAAATATATTTAAAAGTTATAAAAAAATTAAATAATAATTATATTTTTATAATATATTGTAATTACTTAATAAAAATATATAATATAAATGATAATTTTTAAATTAAAATTTTTTTTTTAAGCTAATGATGTATAAATTACAATAGAAAAAAAAAAATTTAATATAAATTCAATAATAAAAAAATTTTATAAAAATGGCAACATCAGAAGCAAACTTAAAAAATCCAGATAACAATGAAGAATCATCATCATCATCAAGTTCTA
>JAFXSE010000082.1 GCA_017525855.1 Bacilli bacterium | reverse complement strand
ATCCCCACTAAAAAATTAATTCAATAAAATTTAATTATATTTAATTTTAAAATAAAATAAATAAAAATATATAAAAAATATTAAAAATTAAATAGCAAATAGAAATATTAAATAATAATATTTTTAAATATTAAGAGACTCATATTTTAAAAATAATAAATTAATAAATGAAAGGACAAAATAGTGTATTTTTAATTTTATCATTATTTCTATTTCTCAGTTCGATTTTAAAAGTAAATACAGATTCAAATACATTCCAAACTATAGTTGATAAAAACTCTGAATTTCCAAAACCCTACACCTTAAAAGATGGGAATGTAGTCTGTATTTCTTCTGCATATGGAAATCTCCAACAAACAAACATGAGTAAATTCACAAAAGATGGTATATCAATATATGGAAATTATACCATTTCTAAAAGTTATTCAGAAGATGCCCATATAGTCCAACCAGTGAATGCCGATTACTATTTAATTGCATCTCATGATAAGTTAACTGCTGGAAGTATGGGAAGTAAAGAAAATATTTTTACCATTAAAGACAAATCTGCTCCTATTAAAACTGTTGTTAGAAAAGAAGGAATTTACCAAAAAACTTCAGTTGTCGCTTTAAAAAATGGAAATGTTTTCATTGCAGGCATTGGACCTAAGACTACATTTGGGGGTGAAAGTGTGACTGATATAAATATATATAATCCAAGTACATTAGCTAGTGGTGAAGGATTATCTTTCAAAGGAAGTAGTGACTATATTAGTTGCTTTGAACAAAAAGAAAATAATGTTTATTGTGTTTATGTCTCTTATGAAGATGTCTTTGTATCCAAATTAAAAATTAAACACATTGAAGTAAATGGTAATACTTTAAATGAAAAAGGTGACCAAGTAATCAAAGCTTTTTATGTTGAATTCAATTTCCTAAAAGCTATTCCATTTAATGAAGATGAATCTTTAATTTTATTCCAAACTGGAAATGGGGGTTCCAAGCCAGGACATCATGGAGGAAATTTATTTTTCTATCATTTAAAAGTTACTACAGCTCCATTCCTTGTTACTGTTAAAAGATATGAATATCTTTACCCCTACTGCTTATATGAAAAAGGTAAACATGATCCAGAACATAAAAATGCTGATATTGCTGTACTTTCTCCTCATAGAATTTATGCGGCCTGTGAAACTAGTTATAATAGATTTAGAGGATTCATCATTTATCCAGATAAACCAGAAAAAGTTGAAATTGATGAATTTTATTTCAATAATTTCGAAGCAGAAGATGTCAAAAGCCCCATGTTTGCTAAATTTGGACAATCTTTAGGTATATTTTATACTTTAATAGATTCTAATCTTAAAAGAACTACTGCCTTCCATATAATGAATTATCCAGACTGCCACAATTATAGAACAATTCCAGTTTTATTGCCTAGAGGCTTTGCTACAGAGCTCGATTTCGATGGAAAAGTATTTTTAAATAATCCATATCCTGCTGATAGAGCAAAAGAAGACGTCTATATAAGATTCAAAAATTATTCAAATATTGAAGTAACAAGATTTACTAATAGAACTACATTAAAATCAAACATTGATTATCTTCCATCTATTATATTAAGATTTACCACAAAAGAAAAAACTGGAATATATAACATTGAATACACAGCCACTAGAAATGACCAATATGATGGATTAATAATAGGAAAAACTTGTAGTGTTAGTTTTAATACTCCAAAATGTTTAGATAGATGTGAATCATGTACTCAATTAGGTGATGACAAACACCACTATTGCTTAGGATGTAGAGAAGGTGGAGCCTATTATGAAGAAGAAGATCCTACTTTAGCCAATGAAGGTTATGGAAGACCACATTATTGTAGAGACTGTAATGAATCTTGTTCAACATGCTATGGTGAATTCTTATTAAAACCTTTCCCCACAACAAATTGTAAAAAATGCAAATATGACTCTAATTATTTCCATTATGAATATGATGAAAGAACGTGCATAAGTAATGAAACTAAAAAATATTGGGAGTCAGTTGTTGGAAGTGCTATATATTTAGATAAATCCGCTGGTGAAGATAAAAAATATTTATGGAGATGGAGACACTGTCATGAAAATTGTGATGAATGTTATGAAAGAGGAGATAATTTTGATAACAAATGCTTTAGATGTAAAAAAGATTTGTATTTCTGGTGTAACCAAACTCTTGGAAATGGAATTCCTGGTTCATGTCATAGAGACTGTGTTAATAATGGTTTTTATGAAGTAATAAGGGAAGATAGAGCAAAATGTTGTCCTTGTTTAGACAAGTGTAAAGAGTGTAAAAATGAAACTAAATGTGATAAATGTTATAAACCATTTTTATTAACACCAGAACATGACCGATGTAATGAAACTTGTGGTTATTGTTTAGCAGAAGATAGAAATCTAGGCGAATGTGTTAATTGTAAAACAAGATATAGAACCCCAAAATATAAACTTAATAAAACATGTGTGGATGAAATACCTTTTATTGAAAAACTAAAAAGATATCATCATATTATTGATGATACTTGTAATTTACTTCATGGTTGTAAAGAGGGATGCCATATATGTGATCCTTGGTATACAGATAATTGTACCCAATGTGATTCAAGCTATTATAAACAAGATTTCTACGGAAGAACAGAACCTAAGACATTCCATTGTTACAATAAAACTACTTGTCAAGGAATTACCCCATATAAACATAATGAATCACTTAGAATAGGGGGAGTGGCAATTTTAGAAAATGGAATAAATGTATGCTTGAATTGCAAATTTAGAAATGATTCTTTTAGATTGCCAGAAAATAACTTTTATTGTGGAAATAAAATTAATAGAACTTATATTGATATTGATGAATATAATAAATTATCATATTGTTATTTCAGATGTAAATCTTGTGACTATTGGGGAAATGCTATGTTAATGAATTGTTCATCTTGTAGAGATAGTAATTATTATGAATTATTTAAAGTTAATAAGTATGGAAATTGTTATAGGAAGAAACATAAATGTGGTATTTATCCATATTATCATGATTAT
>JAFXSE010000081.1 GCA_017525855.1 Bacilli bacterium | reverse complement strand
TTTTTAATAGAAGAGAATATTGAGAAGCATGACGCTTACAATTTACTTTATGAATTATTAGAAGATGCTGTATGTCAAAAAGCGGCTATACTATATGCGGAATATTCTTATCCAATATATAAACTTAATTCTGTTAAAGATTTTAAAATTATGGCAAATAAATATGATTTATATAATAGAACTGGTTTTTCTTCATCAAGAGATTTATTAAATTGGATTAATACTTATAATGAGGAAAACTCTTTTACTTATATCTATTCTACTTTATTAGTTCTTGAATTATTTAATCAATATAAGATTAATAGAAACAAAAAAAATGTTATATCTAGGTATGAAAAATTTATCAATCAAATTGGTAGAGTTCCAGACTTTAAATTAGCTAGCTATATTAATAAAGATTATATTACATTTGATAATTTTTCTAATTTAAAAAAGTATAGAAAAAAAGTTTTAGATTTATATTAAAAGAAGGCTATGCCTTCCTTTATTATTTTATTATTAGATATATTATTATAATTAGTAATCCTATAAACACTATATTCCATAAATATCTTAATTTATTATACCAACTTGTATGATTGTCTTTATTTATATAGTTTTTAACTATATTTTGCATATTTTTAGTATTAGATTTGTACTTTTTTGGTACAAATTTTTTTGCTTGTTTTATTTTGCTACTTAAGTTATTAAAATCATCTAATTCTATTATATATCCTTGCTTTACGAATTCTTTTATTATTTGTTTTTGATGATCATTATTGTGTTCTTTATAACGTGAAAGTCTTGCTGCCGCTATTACTGGTTTATCATACTTTAAGGCACCTAAAATACTTCCGACACCACCATGTGTGATAATAATTGTGGCTTCTTTCATAAGCTCATCTAGTTTTTTAGGACTACAATAATCAAACATTTCCATATTATCTGATTTATATTTTGTATAGCCACGTTGAACTATTACTTTTTCTTTTATATTTTTATTTTCTATTTCTTTATCAATAGTTTTCAAAAGTCGTGTAAAGCTTTTGTCTTGTGTTCCAAGTGTTACTAAAATCATTAAAAAATCCAACCTCCATAAGTTGCATTAGGATAAAGTTCTAACATACTCTCCCATTGAACTATAAATATATCAGCAAATTTATAAACTAATTTTCCTGTAATTGTTTTTGTCGTTATATTGGCAAATGTTTCAATATAAACTACTCTACTCCCAAATATTTTCCCAATTAGGGCCATAACTCCTCCAACATGGGCTCCTGTTGTAACAATGTAATCAGGATGGAATTTTAAATAGATAAATAAACATATAAAACAATTTGCAAGTAATACAAAAGGATATGTTAACATGTGATCTTTAGTACCATATAATAAATAACTAACTTTAGATTTATATTTTTCTTTTAGGTAATTATTTGTTTTCATTCTCTCAGTAACAATATAGAAATCATAATCATTAAACATGTTCTTTAATTGCATAAGTTCATTTAGATGTCCTCCAGTAGAAGAGACAAACAAGACTCTTTTTTTCATGTACTATCTCCTTTTTTCTATTAAATCAATCCAGTCTTCTTTGACGATATCTGATTTATATTTTAAGATACTTTCTTTAGCATTTTTACCAAGTTTTTTTCTGGTATCATAGTCTTCAATTAGATCTTCTATTTTTTTAATATAAGATTCTTTATTTCTATTTTTTATAAGATATCCATTATAACCACTAGTAATTATTTCATTAGCACCTTCTGCAGATGTAAAAGCAATACAAGGTAGACCTACGCTCATAGCTTCTATTAAGACTATTCCAAATGATTCTGTATATGAAGTCATTAAATAAATTGATGATTTAGTTAAATGATCATAAATATATTCTTTTTGTTGAAAACCATGTAAAGTGACAGAACCTTCTAAATTGTTTTTCTTTATATAATTAGATAGTTTTTCTTCTTCATTTCCTGACCCGATAATATCAAGGTTCCAATCTGGATATTTTTTATGTATCTCATTATATATTTCTAATAAATCACTATATCCTTTTTCTTTAGATAATCTTCCTACTGATATAAGATTCTTATTCTTAAGTGATGAACTGTTTTTTGGAATATCTTCTATGACATTTGGAATGTATATGCATCTACATTTATAGTTTCGCATTTTATCATCATAGAATTTTTGAAGAGAATTAGATACTAGTACTAATCTATCAAGGTTTTTACACGATTTAATTATTTTTTTAGCATAATTCATATCGTTATGATGATGATTATGTTCCCAACCTATTTTGTATACATTTTTTCTTCCATATTGTCCTAACCATTTGTTAAAAATATCTCGTGTAGAGATTATAATATCACTATTATTATTTAGAATATACTTAATTGTTTTATTCTTTCTTAAATACAAAACTTTAAGCGACTTTGTAAGTTCTTTGGTAAGTGTTATTATATTATGTTTTTTCAAAGCCTCTTTTACTTCTTTTTTGTTTGGCAAATCATTAAGAAGATACTTTATTTTAACTTTATCATTTATATAAAAACTTGGTTTATCATAAAGTTTATATACTGACATTATTTCAACTTCATAATTATCAATTAACATATTAGCAAGAGATGCAACTGACTTTTCTATTCCACCAAAACCTAAGTGTAATGATAATATTGTTACCTTCTTCATATTACTCACCTACGTCAATTATATAACAAAAAAAATAGAAGGTCAAAGCTTCTATTTTAATATATCTTTAAGTATTACAATCTTTGTTCTAGACATTTCTTCTAAATAGGTAGATAGTCCCTCTTTTATTATACCTGATTTTTTCCAACCATTTAGTGGAATATCTACAGAATTATCAACACTAGAGCCATTAATTACTACTCTACTTACTTCTAATCTATTTGCTACTTCAAAGGCAGTTTTCATATTATTTGTAAAAATTGATCCTGTAAGTCCATACTCAGATTGATTAGCAATTTCAATTGCTTCATCTATTGTTTCAAATGTACAGATAGGAATAACTGGTCCAAGTATTTCCATGTTTTTCATTATATCCATATCTTTTGTAACATTATCTATGATGGTTGGTTCATAGAATGCACCTTTTTTTCTTCCCCCAATTATCACTTTAGCTCCTTGTGAAACAGTTTCATCAACTTGTTTTCTAACTAGGTTGGCAGCTTCTTCATTAATTAGACATCCAATATCTGTATCTTTATTTATAGGCATTCCAACTTTTAATTTCGATACTTTAGAAATAACGGCTTCTAAAAATTCACTTTTTATCTTCTTATGAATAATAAATCTTTTACTAGCACAACAGACTTGTCCTGCATTGTAAAGACGTCCTTGGACTAATTCTTCACTAACATCATTAATATTAGCATCCCAATCGACAATAAAAGGGTCATTACCTCCTAATTCAAGAGAAATATTTGTAAGATTTTGCGATGCATTTTCCATAATTTTTTTGCCTGCTTTGATTGAACCGTTTATAGTAATTAAATCTATATCTTTACTTTTGGATAAAATATCTCCAACTACTTTTCCTTCCCCTAAAATGCAGTTAATAACACCTTTAGGAATTCCTGATTCTTCTAGTAAATTGCAGCATTTACAAATAGTTAAAGGGCTAGAAGTGGAAGGTTTTACTATTACAGAATTTCCCATTATCAAAGCGCTAATTACTTTTTGTCCAAAGATGAAAACTGGGAAATTAAAAGGTATAATTGATACAACTACTCCTAATGGTTCTCTTGTTGTAAATTTAATTGATTTATCATTTTTGGGATTTGTATTTGATGGAATTGTCTTTTCATAATCGTGTCTTGATTGTTCTACAAAGCTTTGTATATATAATTCTAAATTATGAATTTCATTTTCTGCTTCTTTTATGGGTTTTCCAGTTTCATTACATAATAAAGTTGATAAATCTGACCTGTTTTTCTCTATTAGTTTGAGAAACTTAAGGAGTATTTCTCCTCTTTCATATATTGAAACTTGTGACCACTCTTTTTGTTTTTCTCTAGCAGTTTTTATAGCTTTATTAATATCTTCTTTAGTAGATGAAGGCACTGTATCTATTATCTTATTAGTAGCTGGATTTATAACATCTATCGCTATGGCAATAGATGGTTCCTGTTTTTCTCCTCCTGTTATGTTTCTCATATTTCCTCCATTTATTCTTTTTACCTATATGCTTCTTGATATATGTCTATTAGGTCTTTCTCTGTAACTTTTCTTGGGTTACCTCCTGTACATACATCATTTAAAGCTTGTTTGGCAAGGGATGGTAAGTCTTCTTCTTTAACACCTATTTCCTGTAGAGTCTCAGGTATTCCTATTTTGATTGCTAAAGTCTTTACAGAGTCTGCAATTTTTTCTACTGCTGCATCATCATTTAAATTATTCATATCTAATCCCATTGCTCTTCCCATATTTCTAAATAACTCTGGGCATATTTTCCCATTAAATTTTAAAACATGAGGTAATAGTAAAGCGTTAGCAAGACCATGAGGAGTGTCATACGTTGCTCCAAGTGCATGGGCCATTGAATGAACTATTCCAAGTCCAACATTTGAAAATCCCATTCCTGCAATATATTGTCCATATCCAACATTATCAATTGCTGTTTTATCTTTTTCGTTAACCGCTTTTTCTAAGTTTTTATAAATAAGAGCCATTGCATTTAAATGAAACATATCTGGTATTAACCAAGCAGCTTTTGTTATGTATCCCTCCATAGCGTGAGTTAAAGCATCCATTCCTGTTGCAGCTGCTAAACTTTTTGGCATTTTTTCCATTAATTCTTGATCAATTATAGCGACAATTGGTATATCATGTGGATCAATACAAACCATTTTCTTGACTTTAACTGGATCCGTTATCACATAATTAATAGTTACTTCAGCAGCGGTTCCAGCTGTTGTTGGTAAAGCAATTATTGGCATTCCAGGGTTCTTTGTTTCTACAGCACCCTCTAAAGAAACTACATCAAAATGTTCTTTATTGGTCATGATAATGCTAATAGCTTTGGCAGTATCTATTACACTTCCTCCACCTACTGCTATAATAACGTCTGCATTACTCTTTTTGCAAGCATTTACTCCTTCTTGAACATTAATTGTTGTGGGATTTGCTTTTACATCACTATATATTTCATAGGGAAAGCCTTTTTCTTCTAATATATTAGTAACTAAATTAGTTACATTAGCATTTATTAGTGGATTATCTGTTACTAAAAAAGCTTTATGAAAATATCTATTTTTTAATTCTTTAATGATTTCTTCTCTAGCACCACGACCAAAATAAGATGTTGGATTTAAAATTATTCTATTAGCCATAATTCCCTCCTATTATTCTATAATGCATTATAACATATATATTTAATAAAATAAACTATGTAATTTTTATAAAAAAATATTACTAGCTTGTAGTAATATTTTTTATTTTAGTTCATCTGTTGACTTACTGTTAAGTGATAAGTCCGCTTTTCTTCCATCTAACATCGCAAAATATCCAGCTGCAGCTATCATAGCAGCATTATCAGTGCAATACTTCATAGGTGGAAAAGAAAGACTAACACTTAGTTCTTCACATAATTTAGTTATTTCTTCTCTTAAACCTTTATTAGCAGCAACTCCTCCAGCTACTATTAGGTTTTTGATATTTTCTTGCTCTAAGGCTTTCTTAGTTTTATTTACTATTTCAGCTACTGCAACATTTTGAAATGAGGTAGCTAAATCTGCTTTTCTTATTTCTGCTTTTCGTTGTTCTTCATTATGTACTAAATTTATAACAGCACTTTTTAATCCACTGAATGAAAAATTATAACTGTCATCCTTTAAAGGTACAGGTAATTTGTAACTACAATTACCTTGATGAGCTAGTTCATCGATCTTTGGCCCACCAGGATATTCAAGATTTATTACTCTTGCTACCTTATCATAACATTCACCGACAGCATCATCTAAAGTACCACCAAGTTTTTTAAAACTGTAGTGTTTTTCCATTTTGATTAATTCAGTATGGCCTCCACTTACGACTAAAGCTAGAAGTGGAAACTTCATTTCTTTTACTAAACTATTTGCATAAATATGTCCAGCTATATGGTGCACTGGTATTAATGGTTTATTATAAATAAAGGAAAGAGTTTTTGCAGCTTCTACTCCAACTAGTAGTGATCCAATTAATCCGGGACCATATGTAATAGCAATAGCATCAATATCGTCCATTGTCATATTTGCCTTATTTAGGCACTCTTCTATTACGAACGTAATGTTTTTGACATGATTACGACTAGCAATTTCAGGTACTACTCCACCATAGTCTTTATGAATATCTATTTGAGAAGAGATAATAGTTGCTATTTCTATGCATCCATTTTTTACTATGGAACAACTTGTCTCATCGCAACTGCTTTCTATTCCTAAAATATATGTGTCTTTCATATTGTCACCTACTTTTTCTTTCCATTAATATTGCATCTATACCATTATAATATCCTTTTCTTATAGCTACTTTTTTAAAATTGTACTTTTCATATAATTTAAGTGCATTACTATTATCTATTTTTACTTCTAATGTAATATCTAAATTTTCTTTATTTATTAAATAATCCATTAATTTGGAAGCAATTCCTTTGTGTCTTTCTTCTTGTAATACTTCAATTTGATTAATCTCAATTCGATCATATATTAAACTGTAATATAAATATCCAATAATTTTACTATCTTTTTTGTACACAATAAAATGTGCATAAGGATTAATTTTTAATTCTTTTTCCACATATTCTGGGGATAAAAGTTTATTAGTTTTAATTGTTGTTACTTCTTCTATCATTGTTTATTATTTTTTTCCTCAGCTTCTGTTAATTTTAAGTATTCAGGATTTACCATGTGTGGATTAATTGGTTTTTTATCTTTATATGTTTGTACAATTTTTAAAATATTTGGTTGATAATTTGCTTTTTCATATTCCATATTAATTTCATCATTTGTTATTGCTACTACATTTCCATTAAGTTTGCTGATTTCATCTTTTAAAATATCTAATTTAATATGTGAACTCTTTAATATAATATTACAATCTTTATCATAAATTGATGCATAGACATAGCCGCGTCTTGCATCAATCATTGGAACTTTATATCCATCAAAGTCACTTGATATGGCCATTGCTTCTAGGCTACTGATGGTTGTTATATCTTTTTTTAATCCCCAGGCATAAGTTTTAGCTATCGTAATTCCAACTCTAATCCCGGTAAATGATCCTGGACCATTTACTACAATAATTTTATCTATATCATTTGGTTTTAAGGATACACTATTAAACATTTCAGATATTTTTAGTAATGATATTTTTGATAAATCTCCACCCATCTCTTCCATAATTTCAGCTACTAAATCATTGTCTTTAACTATTCCTGCATATAAAAAACTTGAAGATGTGTCTAAGTAAAGATATCTCATAAAGATGCCTCACATAAATCTTCATATTTTTTACCATGCGGATATATACTAATTATTCTTTTTTCTTCACCAATTATTTTAATTTTAATATCAAGTCTTTGACTTGGTAGATAATCTTCAATAGTCTCAGACCACTCTATAATACAGATTCCACCTTTTTTGTAGTATTCTTCAATTCCTAAGTCATCAACTTTACCATCTAATCTATAAACATCCATATGATATAAAGGTAGTTCACCAGAAGTATATTCCTTTATGATATTAAAGGTTGGAGAAGTAATACTCTCTTTTACTTCCAAAGCTTCAGCAAAACCTTTAGTAAAAACAGTTTTACCACTTCCAAGATCACCGTCTAGACAAATAACCATATTTTTAAATTTTTCGGATTCAAGATTTTGGGCAAGCTCAATTGTATCTTGTTCTGAATAAGATGTTACTTTATAATTCATTTCTATCACCATAATTATTATAGCCAAAAAAAAAGAGTTTAACAACTCTAATAGTAATTATTTACAAACTTTTAAAAAATTAGTGTAAAATTTTTAAACAAAAAAAAATTCTTGGCAATGTCCTATTTTCGCATACACTATCGTCGGCGATGAAGAGCTTAACTTCTGTGTTCGGGATGGGAACAGGTGTACCCTCTTCTCTATTATTACCAAGAAAATATTTATT
>JAFXSE010000080.1 GCA_017525855.1 Bacilli bacterium | reverse complement strand
TCCCCAATCCCCAAATATATTAATATTATTTATTTTTTCATAAAATTAATAGAAAATTAAAAAAAATAATTATTTATTTTTTATATTTATATAAAAATAAAGATGAAAAAATACAAATCATTTTTTATTCTCACAACTCTCTTATTAAATCTATTCAATTTTTCCTTAAATCTCCAAGGTGGAGAAAGTGATTTTAATGGAATTACAATAGCCAAAGGTTTTAAAGGTACAGATATTCACAATCCTTGCTTAACCCAAAAATTCACTGCAGATCCTGGGTTATTAGAATATAATGGTCGTGTTTATGTCTACGGAACAAATGATGGCTATCTTCAACAAATGCCCCTGCACAAAATGTATATGGAAAAATTAATACTATTAACGTTATGTCTTCAGCTGACTTAGTAAATTGGAGTGACCATGGTACTATTAATGTAGCAGGAACAGATGGTGTTGCAAAATGGGCCGGAAATTCATGGGCCCCTACCGCCTGTCATAAAACAATAGATGGAAAAGAAAGATTCTTTTTATACTTTGCAAATAACGCAAATGGAATTGGAGTTTTAACTTCTGATTCTCCTACAGGTCCGTGGACGGATCCATTAGGAAAAGCTTTAATTACTCGTCAAACTCCAAATAGTAATGTAGAATGGCTTTTTGACCCGGCTGTCCTTATTGATGATGACGGAACTGGTTATCTATACTACGGAGGGGGGGTACCATCTGGACAACAGGCCAGCCCTAATACAATTCGTGCTGTTAAACTTGGAGGTGATATGATTAGTCTTGCTGGAGAACCAGTCGCTATAAATGCTCCATGGGTATTTGAAGATTCTGGCATAAATAAAGTTGGTGATACTTATTATTATTCTTATTGCACCAATTGGTCGGGAGGTCCATATGGTAATGCAAGAATTGCCTATATGACTAGTACTAATCCTTTAGGGCCATATACTTTCCAATCAACAATATTTAATAATCCAGGAGATTTTTTCGGAACTGTTGGAAATAATCATCATACTATAATTAAGTTTAAAAATAATTTCTATATCTTTTATCATGCCGAATGGTTAAATAAAGAAGTTTATGGTTCAATGCTAGGATATCGTACAACTCATGTTAATTTAATGAATTTTTCTAATGGTCAATTTGTTAATTCTAAAGGGAATTTACAAGGTGTAGCTCAATTGGAAAATTTCAACCCTTATCAAAAAAACGGATTTAATACTATGGCATGGCAAGGAGGAGTTAATGTATATGGACTTGGAGATACCTCTGTAGCTTATAATAGAGGGGATTGGACTGGAATTTCCAATGTTGATTTTGGCCAAGGGCCTAAATCTATTTCTATCAATGCAGGTAGTAAGAGTGGTTCTACTATAAGAATTTCAGTAGATAGTCCAACTGGACCTGTTATTGGATATGTGACTATTCCTTCTACTGGAGATAATTGGACTTTTACTGATGTTACTGCTGAAATCTCTGGAGTTAACGGCATCAAAAATCTTTTCTTTGTTGCCTCGGATGATGTCTTATTAAATAGTTATCAATTTTCGAAATAAATAAAATTAAAGATAACTAATATATTTATTTTAAGGGTAAATTTAAATGATTAAAATATGAAAGTTATTTTAATATTTTTGATTACAAAAAAATATTTATCAAATACAACAAAATTATCATTTAATAATTATTTTATCTTTTTTCAAAAATTTTCATAAGATGCATATATAATAATTATAAATATATATAAATATTTAATTGTTAATTTATAAATTTATATCT